>NZ_JBPJZL010000007.1:0-555951 GCF_051216835.1 Variovorax multivorans | reverse complement strand
GAAGGCGCCGGCCGTCACGATCGATGTGACCAGGGAACCGCTCGAGCTGCCGACCATTCCCAACGGCCTCGATACGCTGCAGTCGCAGGTGGAAGAGATCGTGTCCAAGGTCAACAAGGTGCCCTTCGCGCAGATCGGCAACGACCTGCGCACCACGCTCGCGAGCCTCGACAAGACGCTGACCAGCGCCGAGCAACTGACAACGACGCTGAACAACGACGTAGCGCCGGAAGCCATCGCGGCGATGAAGGATGCGCGCAAGACTATGAGCGCGGTCGAACGCACGCTCGCGCAGGACTCGCCGCTGCAGCAGGACGCGCGACAGACGCTGCAGGAGCTCACGCGCGCAGCCGCGTCGGTGCACGTGCTGACCGACTACCTCGAACGCCACCCCGAGTCGCTGCTGCGCGGCAAACCGGACGACAAGAAGTGAAACACCTCTCCAGCTTTCCGATTGCACACGCTGCCGTGCTCGCGCTTGTGGTTGGCGCCTTTCTGATCGACGGCCACGTGAACAGGACCGATCGCCGCTGCACGCTGGCGGCGCCGGATGTTCCGTCGGCGCCGTCTTCGACGCTTCTCGACGTCCAACGGAGAGCGCCGACGGCAAGGAGCGCCTGCTGATGAACATCCTGCTTCTCGGGGCTGAAAATCAAACGCGCAGCAAACTCGGCAGTGCGCTCTGGCGATCCGGCTTTGCAGTCGACGTGGCCGACCCCGGCGATGCCGAATTGCGGCTTTCCACCGGCAAACCGTACGCGTTGATTCTTCTCGACGTTGCACCACCAGAAGCAACCCAGGCGACGATAGGTTCGGTTCGGCGCATGACCAGCGCCCCCTTGCTGGTGCTGACCGGGCGAGGCCAGTTGGCGGACCGCGTCGAAGGACTTGCGCCGGGCGCCATCGAGTACCTGGCCGGGCCTTGCGCATGGACGATTTGCTGACGCGCGCCTGGGCGCTGACATCCCGCGACGAGAGTCCGGACGCCGCATTGCTCCGCCTGGCGGACCTGGCCATCGACCGGAAGCGCGGCAAGGCAATTCGTCAAGGCATGGACCTCCGCCTCAGTGCCACGCTGTTCGAGCTTCTGGATGTGCTGGTGGCTCACAGGGGCCAGGTGATGTCGCGCGCAAGGCTCATCAAGGCTGTCTGGGGATCGGGTGCCAATCATCGGCACGACAACATTGTCACCGTCGCCATCCTGAGACTTCGCCAGAGGCTGGATGATCCGTTCGATCTGAAGCTGATTCACACGGTGCACCGCCAGGGGTACGTCCTGGAGTTCCGCAATGACCGATAGCCTCGCGTGTCAGGCTATGAGCATCATGCAGTCGTATTTCTTCATTCTGATGTCGGAGCGCAATTCGAACGCGAATCTTGCAGGGGCAGCTTGAACTGAACGGTGCGTCCCGTCTCCTGCTGGCCACTTGAGCGTCACGCCCATGGCCGTCAGTGCCTGCACTTGTTGACGCGGGTTACCGCGTCCACATGGCATCCCACACGTGCGAGGATCGTACGCGCCAAGGCAAGGATCGAAATCCGTAGGTGTCGAGAACGCCCCAGTTCAGCACAGGCAGCCCATGCATCCGGGGTATTTGCGTAAGCAATCCCACAGCATTCCCAGTCTGGAGATTGCTACGCCACCCTCGAGATCCTCCAATGAACGGGCGGTCTACGTCGACGCGAACATCGGGGAAGAGTTGAGCGTTGAGATTGAGAAGATGGCACACGCCCTCAGTTCGAAAATACCGTGACGAGTACTGACTCGCAGTCGCTCTAACTTGAACCTGTCAAACAGCCGCACACAGCGAAGACGCCATTCTCTCGCGCCGCGGTGAGTTGCAGTAGGCGCGGAATCTCTCTCATCCACAGCCATGAGATGAAGTTTCAACGGTGCAAGGGTTACCAGAACTCGCCCGATCCGATCGGATGCCGTATTGCCCCTGCAGTCAGCAGGCATTGGGTGACCCATGTTCCGGCAGCATGAGCGCAAACAACTGGTTGCGGAAGTGGATCCCGAGCCGCCCGAAAGCGCGGTTCCTATAGGTCTTGACGGTGGGCAACGCGAGGCCCATGTCCGAGGCGATCCCATCCTGGGTCATGCCGCGCAGCAGCCGCAGGCACACGTTGAGTTCCTGCGCAGTCAGCGCCGGACAGCACGCCAGCAACCGGGCGCCGAGGTCGTCCGCCATGTCGACGTTCGTGAGCGCCACGTGCTTGCGCGCAAGCGCCATCAGCAAGCGCCCGGCGGAGCCGAAGTCGGCCAGTTGCGCATCGCTCAGCGGGCGCTGATGGGTGTGCCTATAGAAATTGACCGCGAACAGCGCGTCGTCGCAAGCAGAAGGCTCCTCTTCAACCACAGACACACGCTCCATCACGCCATGGGCGTCGTACACCTTGGCACGGTGTTCCGGCGGCACCTCCCGCGCAGTGATGTGGCACACACGCAGCTGCGGCGCGCTCGCTTCGCGCAAGGTGTGGTCCCCTTGGATCGGACCCGAGAGGTAAGCGCGCCAACAGTCACGGGTGGTGTCGGGCATGCCCCGGCTGCCGCTCAGAAAGATGGCCGGTCGCGACCCCGTGCGGTAGACCGAGAACGACCCCACCGGCAGGGCCGACGCCATGGCCTTGAGCAGGCAAACGCCAAACGTCGGCTCGCCCAGCGCACGCACCACCACCGGCAGGCATTGCGCCAATGACGCTTCGGCACTCTCGGCGGGCAGATCGGGAATCCAGGTGTGCATGGGGCAATACGGGGAATCCCGTCATCTTCCAGGATGACAGCGTCGCCCCGCCACCGGACTTACGCTAAGGCATGACTTCCACCCTTCAAGAGAACGATCCGCTTGCCGCGCCGCGCCTGACCTGGTTTGCCGATGTATCCGTCGAAGTCGGCGAGCCGCTGGTGCTGGGCGACGGCGCCCAGGGACTACGCCGCGTGGTGCCCATCGTGGGCGGCCATGTCAAGGGCGATGGCTGGAGCGGGCGGGTGCTGCCGGGTGGTGCCGATTTCCAGCGCATCGCAAGCGACACGGTCTCGCAGCTCGACGCCCGCTACGGTCTGGAGACAGATGCCGGCGACCGCATCTACGTGCGCAACCGTGCGATGCGCACCGCGCCTGCCGACGTGATGGCGCAGTTGCTGCGCGGCGCCCCCGTTGACCCGGCGCAGGTCTATTTTCGTTGTGCACCCTCTTTCGAGACGCGCAGCGAGGCTCTGCACTGGATCACCGAGCGCCTGTTCGTCGGGGTCGGCGTGCGCCACCCCGCCCAGGTCGTGATGCGCTTCTTCGCGCTGCAGTGATCCATGGCGCCAGCGCCGCGCCCCCCGTTTCAACACCGACAGGAGACCTCCATGACGACCGCCCAAACCACCGCCACGCGCCGCCGCGCGCTCATCGCCGCCACTGCGCTGGTCGGACCCGGGAGCATGTCCTGGGCGTCCCAGGCGCCCGCCCAGGCGGCCTCCGCCTATCCCAGCCGGCCTGTACGCCTCGTCGTCGGGTTCCCGGCTGGCAGCGGCCCGGACATCGTGGCGCGCCTGCTGGCCCAGAAGCTGTCCGAGGGGTGGGGGAATCTCGGCGCCATCGTCGACAACAAGCCGGGCGCCGGGGGGCTGATCGCCGCGTCGGAAGTGGCCCGTGCACAGCCCGACGGCTACACGCTCATGCTGGGTGAGACAGGCCAATTGGCCATCGCGCCCAGCAGCTACAACAAGCTGCCCTACGACCCGAGGAAGGACTTCGTGCCCGTGAGCCAGGTGGTCACGTCCAACTTCATGCTGGTGATCAACCCCGCGAAGGTGCCGGCGCGTGACATGAAGCAATTCGTGGATTGGAGTCGCGGGCAAAAAGACCTGTTCATGGGCACTTTCGGTGCCGGCACGCCAGGCCACTTCGGTGCCTTCCTGTTCGGCGATGCCGTCGGCCTCAAACCGGAGCCGGTGCACTACAAGACCACCGGCGATGCGCTGGGCGGCTTGTTCAGCGGCGACGTGGCGGGCGCCTTCGCGAGTGTGGGTCTGACTGCCGCCAACGTGAAAGCGGGCAAACTGCTGGCGCTGGCCTCCAGCGGGGATACGCGCAGCGCCAGTCTGCCCGACGTCCCGACCTTCCGCGAACAGGGCTACCCACAGTTGGCCTTTAACTCGTGGTTCGGCATCGTCGCGCCAGCCCGCACACCGCCCGAGGTCATCGCTCGGCTGGAGACCGACATCCGTAAGGCCGTGCAGTCGGCCGAAGGCAAGGCGAAACTGGAGGATGCGGGCTTCGGCGTCACGGGCACCACGTCCCAGGAATTCACTCGCGTGATCGCTGCCGACACTGCGAGCTGGGGCAAGGTGGTCGCTGCCACCGGCTTCAAGGCGGATTGAGCCATGGACGGGCGCGCCTCCGATGCACCGGTGCTGGCGGCATGTGCCGTCCTGGCATCGGGTCGGGCCGTGCCTGATAATCGAACGCATACGCCATCCACTGCGTCGTAGCCCCCCCCCGAGCGTGACGCTCAGCACCACCATGATTTGTCCGAACAGCTGGCGCTTGCTCCTCTCGGTATAGACCACTTCCGCGTTCTTTTTACGCGCGTACCGATCTGGCACCGCTCCTTTGAGTCTGAAATCGACGCTCAGCAGCGCGCACACTCATCGGAGCTTGGCGTGGCGCATGCAGGCGGACGTGTAGTGGCTTCAGGCTTGGCAGAAGCTGCGCGCGAAGGATCGCGGCCCCGTCAGGCGGCGATCAGCATCCCAAGAGATGCGAGGCCTGTCTATGGCCGGTGGCGCGAGGCAGGACCGCGCCGCGCACGAATAGCAATCAGTGCAAGGTTTTGGTGTGAACGAGAAAGCGTCGCAGCGCGTCTTTCAAGCCGCGCACCTGGCGCTTGTGCAGCACGTATGTCGTGATACCGATGTCCTCAGCCAGCGGCATGGCTACCACGTCAGTGCGACACAGGGTCTCCATGTGCCCTGCGTCAGCCACCCCAACACCCAAGCCAGCCGCGACACGGGTGACGTAGCCCGCCAGAGTGCAAGCTTCGCCGGCGATGACGGGTCTCGGCGCATACTGCTGGCGCATGGCATCCATCTGCTTGCGCAGCCCCGGAAGATGGCCGAGGTGGCAGGCAATAATGGGGAAGGCGAGAAGTTCGGACACTGACAGTACGTCGCGTGTTGTCAGTTCGTGATCCGGCGAGAGAAGCGCCACCAGCGGATAGGTCCAAGCCATTTCCCGAACAATAGTCTCGTCGTCTGGCACTCCGAAAGAGAAACCAACATCCACCTCCTCGCGTCGCAGCGCGGCCAATAACTCGATCGCACGCATCTCCGTGACTTCCAGCGGGATGTCGGGTGCCAGTACACGCCAGCGGACGAGGCATTCGGAAAGCCGGGGCTGAGCGATACCGTCGGCCACGCCGACGCGAAGCGGCTCTCGATAGCGGGCATCTGTTTCGCGCACCACGCGATTGATGCGCCGCAGCCGGACAAAGAGGCCGTGAGCCTGTTCCAGCAGCTTGGCACCGGCAGGCGTTAGCTGTAGCTTCCGCGACGATCGCACGAACAGCACGACGCCAAGCTTGTCTTCTAGGTCGCGGATGGTGCGTGAAAGCGGCGTTTGGTCGACGTGCACGCGCTCTGAGGCGCGGCGAAAGTTCAGCTCCTCTGCGACGGCGACGAAGTAGCGTAAGTGGCGCAATTCGATCATCTTCGCGGTCAATATGGAAATGAGAATACGTTTCAGGCTGCAGTTGCACGCGATTTAAAGCAACACATCAAGGCGCCCGTCCGAACGCATCATCCCGGTGCCGAGCGAGGACTCAGTCGCCGCTCGATCACGTTCGCCCCCTGAAGCAAGGCGCTTATGCCGGAGCCTCACAAGGCGTTGATTCGAACGGTCGCAATCCGGTTCAGAACGGCACGATGAGCAGCAGCTGTGCGTACACATTGGTGCCCTTGCCACTCTGCGTGCCACCGTTGCCCGCATGTGCGCTCGGCCTGTAGATGCCGATCAGCGGCGACACAATCAGGTGCTTGTGCGCGGCCCATTCGACGTACAGATCGAGTTCGCGCCCGTCGCGATTGAGCAATGCACGGTCGTGCAGCGTCTTGAAGTCGAAAAAGAGAGCACCCACTGTCACTGTTTCGATAGGCTTAGCGGTCAGCGCGACGTGATGGATGCGCGTATTGGTGTTAAAGGGACCGGCATAGTTGCTCGCCACCTCCCCTTGCAGCCAGCCCATGTAGCCGCCTGTGAAGAGCGAATCCCAGTTCTTTCCATAGCGAACATGCCGATAGGTGAGTTTGGGCGACCATGACACATCGGGAAACTCATAGCTCGCCTGGACATGCCAGGCAGTATCCGTCCCCGAGCTCTTGCGCTGGCTTGCATACTCGAAAGCGAAATCCGCATTCTGGATGCCTGCGTTGCCTTCGCCGCGTAGGCTATACACGTCCATGCCTTTGCGCAAAGCCTGCGCCGGACTGGCGTAGCGCGCATCCACGTCGAGCCCACGGATGTAGGTCAGGCCTAGAGTGCCTGCAGCACCGGTGTAGTCCAATGTGCCGACAGCCAGTTCCGTCTTTGCCTGGGCGAGGTTGTCCGACCTGAGCCACATCGCACTGCCATGCAAGCCCTGCTGGCCGCCTAGTCGCACCACTGCCGTGCGGGCAAAGGCATGGCGCGCGCCGATGTAGTAGGCCCCGCCCCGGCTCAAGCCTCCGCCGCCCAAGGCATTGCCGGAGTTGAGTCCGTCGTCGGTGATTAGAAAGCCACGGCCAACCTTGATCACTTGACGCCCCGCCGAGAGGTCCACGCCGTCACTGCCCAGCGCCGGGAACAGGTCGCCCGAGCGCCAGCCCAGATAGGCCTCCTCCATGTTGGTCCGGCGTTCGCTGCCATCCGTCATGCCGCCGGGATCACCATCGCCCCAGGTGCCCGAACTCACCACGGAGAAGCCTCCATAAGCCGTGCCTGCGCCTAGCCGGCCCGTCTGTCCGCTCAGGCCATACTTTGCGAAACCCTCTCGCCAGTGGGAGCCTCCAGAAGCGCCGTCGTAGTTGTACCGGCTGCGCATCAGCCCAAAAACCGCCGTCACATCGGCGTTCAGTTGCGCATTGCCCTCGTTGTATAGCTCATAGGCACCGGCCGGTACGGCCAGCACGATCGCCGCGGCTGAAGCGATCAAAGACAGGAAACCGTTGGAATGTCGCATGGTGAGGAGACTCTTTGTTGTCAGTGCTTGTGAAAAGCCCGGTGATCATGCCCAGCGGGCTAGCCGCCGGGATGGCGAAGAGGATGATGAAGCCCACGCCGACAGCTTCTTTTCGCAGCGCCGTGGAGCGGCCCCGTTGTGCAAGATCGCACTCATTCATTTCTCCAGTCAGATTTGGTGAGCCGGAGCGATGCTAAGAAGATGCCTTAAGCCGGAGGTAGCCCAAATCGGCAGCTTGTTCCCGATCGCGGGAACGTCGTATGCGCATTTGCCAAAACGGGATACTGGAGTGACTTGAGTGAGCAGGCGTTGCCGGCCCAAAGCCTGTGCAGGCACACGGCGCTAGGGCAGCGATGGCTTGGCCCAGCGGGTAGAAAGTCGGGCGGCGCGTGCCAGGCTCCACCAGTCAACTGCGGTCCATGCGGCAGCGGACGGTGCCATCGGCCCTTCGGCCTGCTGCGACAGTTCGGCCGAGCAGATCGCTCATCTTCCGGTCGAACGTGCATGTCGTTCATTCGCGCTGGGTGATAAGGACCATATTTCCATCCACCAGGAAGGCCGAATCTGCGCGGGCAAAGGACTTGAGTGTCGCTCTGCGCCTGCATGCGGGGTCGCGGCAGTGCGATCAGCACCCGGTGCAGGTGTGAGCTGCGCGGCGCTGCCCGAGACGCTAGCCGACAGCAAGTTCTCGGCCGCATGCGTGGCACGATCACCGTCGCGATGCAGGACAGGAACGGCAAGTTCGAGATCGCAGAGGGGGCACGCTCTTCGTTATGTACGAAGTCGGGGAACTGGGCAGGCTGCGCGCCTGCGGCGTTCTGCAGAGCGGCGATATGCAACGGCCCCGGAAGAACCATCTACCAGAAGGTCGCCGAAGTGCAGTCAAGGGCAACGAACTTGATCTTCAATGTCCCGATAGTATTCGTGTGGAAGAGAAACGGCGGCACAGCGCGGCAGGAAGACCTCCGACACGGGGACGCTGCGGTGGTTGCCGGCAAGGATTCGTCACTAAGGGCATGTTGCCTGTCAATCAGCTTCGATCGACGAGATCGGATCAATCAGTGTCATAGCCAGGCCTCCTGGGCGAATGCACTGTGCGCAGGTAAGAACGAGGGGTTGCGCCTCCCGGTAGCTGCACTGAGCCGACTTTGCTCCTGATCGCCGTACTTGGAGATCGCGCGCCGCGCGTAGCCAAGAGCGTTGAACCGCATCGTCGATGCGCCGTGCTCGCGTCCCTTCAAACGCAGTGGCGCTCCAAGGCCTTCGCAGCGCTTCCCGTTCCATGACGTGGCAAGAACTGCCATTGCCGCTCCCTGCTTCCGGGACCACCCGAAGCCTGCTGCGAACTCGAACTCCTACGCAAGCGTTGCCGATTCGGGCTACCGCGCCGTGCTGCATCGCCCATACAGTCGCCTCTCTGATCTGGCCCGAAGGATCTTCCGATCCAGAGAAATTGCGCTCCCGCATCGTGCAGCCCGATCGAGTCGCCACACTAGGAAAGAATAATGAGTTCCGTTTTGCCAACCGCCAACTCGACGTCTCTCAGGCGCAATGCGCTGGGTGTCTACTTCATCATCTTCTTCGTGGTCTCGGCGGCAAGCCCACTGAGTGTGATCGCCGGAGGCTTTCCGATCGGGATCATGCTTGGCAACGGCGCAGGCATGCCCGCGCTGCTGCTTGCAGCGCTCGTTGTCCTACTTTGCTTCTCCGTTGGCTATACCACGATGGCCCGCCACGTGACGAACGCCGGGGGCTTCTACGCCTTTTCTGCGGCAGGCCTCGGAGGGCTCGCCGGTGGGGCCGCTGGTGTCTTGGCCATGTTTGCCTACAACATCCTGCAGATCGGCCTCTACGGAATGTTTGGCGCGGTGATGGCTGCCACCGTGGCAGATACTTTCGGCATTCAGGCACCCTGGTGGGTCTATTCGATGCTCGCCATGTTGAGCATCGCGATCCTTGGCTACCGCAACATCGACCTCTCCGCGCGATTGCTTTCGTTCATGGTGATTGCTGAATACTTGGTCATTTTCGCCCTGGATATAGCGATCCTCAAGACCGGTGGCGACAGCGGTATCAACCTCGATTCCTTCAAACCATCGAACGTTTTCAGCGGCACGCCATCGATCGGACTGCTGTTCTGCTTCGCGGCATTCATCGGCTTCGAGGCGACAACGATCTATGGAGAGGAGGCAAGGAATCCCGAACGCACCATCCCGCTGGCCACCTACGTCTCGGTGCTGCTCATCGGTGGGTTCTATGCCCTGACGTTATGGTCGCTGATCATCGGGGTTGGAGCCGACAAGATCGTTCCGCTCCTGCAATCTCTGAAGGACCCGACGACCTTCATTTATGGGGTGTCCGACCATTTCGCCGGACCAAGGCTGACCGCAGCGATCCGGTTTCTGTTCGTCGTCAGTACCTATGCAGGGCTGCTGGCCTTCCACAACGCTGCGGCGCGCTACTTTTACGCCATCGGTCGAGATGGGCTTTTGCTCGCTTGGCTTGGCACAACGCATCGCGTGCATCAGAGCCCACACGCTGGATCAGCAACACAAAGTCTGATTGCTGCGGTCGTCGTCCTGACCTTCGCAGCTTTCGACGCCGATCCGATCTTGCAGCTTTTCTCGTGGCTTTCGAACTTGGCAACGCTCTGCGTGATTCTGCTGATGGCGCTGACTTCGTTGGCAGTTCTTGCGTACTACCACCGTCGTCCGGATCTCGGCAAAAGAATGGGAATCTGGCGTGTACGAATACTGCCGGCCTTTGCAAGCGCTGCGCTCCTGTTTGTCTTATGCATTGCGATGTTGAACTTCGAAGTTCTAACTGGAGCAAGCAAGGCCCTTTCTTATGGACTGTGCTCGATCATCTTGCTGGCTGTGATCACCGGTGTCGTTTGCGCTTCCCGCTTGCGACGGACATCACCACAGCGATTCCTCACCCTCGGCAGCAACAAGATCTGACGTTCAGGCGCTGACGTTGTCGAAAACTTATCAAGGATCACAAAACCATGTACAGAAAATACAAGACTGCCGAGAAGAAGTTCTGGCACCCGATGCGGTCGGCCAATCCGCTCAATACGTCCAGCACCTTGATCATCGCGAGCGGTGATGGCAACTACATCACTGACGTTGACGGGCATCGCATGATCGATGGCGTTGGCGGACTCTGGAACGTCAACGTCGGTCACAACCGCGCCGAGGTCAAGGCGGCGATCGCCAGGCAACTGGACGAGTTGGCCTACTACCAGACCTTCGACGGCATCGCACACCCGCGGGTCTACGATCTGTCGGAACGTTTGACAAGCATGTTCGCCTCAGAAGACATGCAGCGCGTTCTGTTCAGCAGCGGCGGCTCCGACGCCGTCGAAACCGCCCTGAAAATGGCGCGGCAGTACTGGATCACCGAGGGCCATCCCAGCCGCACGAGATTTCTCTCGCTGCGCAGCGGGTATCACGGCGTCCATGTGGGTGGCACCTCCGTCGGTGGCAACGGGGTCTACCACCACAATCATGGCCCACTGCTCGACGGCTGCTACCTCCTCGATACGCCCTGGCTTTATCGCAACCCCTGGGATTGCCGTGACCCGGGCCAGTTGGTCGATCATTGCATCCGCCAGATGGAAGACCAGATCGCCTTTCTCGGCGCAGACACGATTGCAGCCATGATTGCCGAGCCGGTGCAAGGCGCGGGGGGGGTCATCGTTCCCCCAGACACTTACTGGAAACGGCTCAGGGAGGTTTGTGACCGCCACGGTATCCTTCTGATTGCCGACGAGGTCGTCACGGGATTTGGTCGTTCGGGTTCGATGCTGGGCAGTCGCGGCTGGGGGGTCGCACCGGACATTCTGTGTCTTGCCAAAGGGATTTCCGCGGGGTACATCCCTTTGGGCGCGACGATGTTCAACGAACGCGTGGTACGGTCAATCGAGAACGCGTCAGGATTTTCGAGCGTGGTCATGCACGGGTACACCTACAGTGGGCATCCCACTGCATGTGCCGCCTCCCTGGCCGTATTGGACATCGTCGAGAAGGAAGACCTGCCTGGCAATGCCGCCAGCGTGGGAGCGGCCCTGATCGAGAGCCTTCGCCCGCTGAGCGAGCAGTTCGATGTCGTCGGTGAAGTTCGTGGCAAGGGGCTGATGGTCGCGCTCGACCTCGTTGCGGACAAGGAGACTCGCCAGCCCCTCGACCCGCAACTTGGTCAGCCAGCGCGTATCGCGGAGGCAGCCCGCCTTGCCGGCGTATTGGTGCGACCAGTCGGCAACAAGATCATCCTGTCCCCACCGTTGACGCTGACGCTCGAGGAGGCGGGCGTGATCGCACGGGTCCTGCGCGAAGCCATCGCATCGACTCGCTGACGCTTGTCGCATCAGGCGCCCCCCCTGCATGTCACCATTCAAGCGTATTCGCGCAATGAGGCCTTGTCGCTAGGCGACTCGTGATTCCATTCTTTCAGTGCGCCGGTCGCAATGCAGTCGCGCCGGGTCTGTGAGGGCAATTCTCCGAACAACTCTTTGTACTCAGAGGCGAAGTGGCTCAACTGTGTAAAACCCCATCCCGCGGCGGCGTCCGCGATCGTGACCGTGCGCACGTCCGTCGACATCAGCTGTCGACGGACGCCGTTCAGGCGAAGGCAACGGATGTAGTTCACCGGCGTCATGTGCGCCACGCTTCGAAAGCTGTTCTGCAGCGTACGGCGACTGATACGCAGTTGGGTGCAAAGGTCCAGCACATCCGGCTTTCGACCCATGTCGCTCACCGTACGGTTGTGGCACTTCTCGACGATAAAACTGTGCGGCGAGCTGCTCAGCCGATTACGAGGATTGCAGTCTGTGCTCGACAACAACGTCAGAAGAGCATCCAACAGACAGGCCTCCAGTGCCCGTGCGGTGTCGGCACACTCGTACAAGTGCGGCGTCGTGATCGCGTTGCAGAAGACAGCCATCAGAGCGGCGCGAAATTCGCCAAGCTTGCCGGGCTCCACCCGCAGCACCGGCTGCTTGAACACAATGCTCAGCGTATAAGCCGCCCCGACGCGATCGAACATCTGTTCGACTCTGTCAGCGTCGAAAGTCAGGACCAGCATGTCTGTGCCTTGCGGCATATGGAACATGAACTCCTCGCCGCCCCGCAACGGAAAGATGCTATTGCCGTCGGTCTCACGCCCTTGCATGCATGCCGTACCCGGCAAAGTGAGCGGAACAGCAAAGCACACCTTGCCACGCGGCGAACCGCCCTGCTGGACGACCCTTTGGTTGATGTACTCCCGAAAGACGTGGAAGGCACCGACGGAGAACTGCATGAGCGAACTGCACAGCGGCCCTGGCGACAGCTGGTTGTACGTCTGTTTCCAATCACGCACCGACGCCGCGTGCAAGTGAATGTCTTTGAACCGATCGATGGACGTCAGCATCTTGCACTCCTTGCGCCATTCCCTTCCGGGCGGCTCCACAGACCCGGGTCCCGATCATCAAATGAGCATTTCATCTTGATACCAAGTAACTTCATCTGAAGATGATTGCAGCTTTTCCCCGGAAAGGAATCCATGCAATCCCTATACGCGCCCGCCCGCTTGGTGCATCGGCGCTCGGCTTCCCCTCAATCCAAGGAGCATCTCTTTGTCCCAATCGAATCCACCCATCCAACTCGTAGAGAATTTTGTCGATGGCCAGCTTACGAGCGCGCAGGACGACGCACGCTTTGACAAGCTGGCACCCGCCACCGGTGCACTCCTCGCGCGGGTAGCAAACTCCACCGTTCAAGATGTAAGTGCGGCGGTCGAGGCGGCCGCCAGGGCCTTCGAACATGTCTGGCGAGACACGCCGGGTGCGCAGCGGGCACGCCTTCTGCAGCGCTTGGCAGACCTGCTGGAGCGTGACGCACACCTGTTCGTCCACATCTTGGCCGAAGAGCAAGGACGTCCCAAACATGAGATGGCGATGATGGACCTGCCCATGTGCGCCGACACGCTGCGTTATTTCGCCGGCTGGGCCGACAAGCTCGAGGGACGCCTGATCCCCACGAGCGGCTTCATGGGCAGGGCAACCTTGAACTATTCCAGTCGCACTCCGATCGGCGTGGCGGCATTGATCATTCCGTGGAATGCGCCACTGATGATCTGCATCTGGAAGCTCGCGCCTGCGCTTGCAGCAGGATGTAGTGTTGTCATCAAGACGCCGGAGGATGCACCCCTCGCAATATCGAGACTGGCGAGCCTGTTAAACGAGGCGGGTTTCCCCGCCGGCGTCGTCAACATCATCAATGGCGGTGCGGTCGCCGGCGAAGCGCTTGTCGGCCACCCTCTGGTACGCAAAATCAGCTTTACCGGCAGTACCGGGGTCGGTCGCACCATTGCGATACAGGCGGCGACGACTTTCAAGCGCGTCACTCTGGAACTCGGTGGAAAGGCCGCGCAACTCGTCTTCGCCGACGCAGACATCGATCAAGCAGTCATGGGCGTGACTATGGGACTGTTCGTCAATCAGGGGCAGACCTGCGCGGCGGGCTCACGCGTCCTGGTACATCGATCCATCCTAACGCGATTCGAGCAGGCCCTCACAAATGCAGCCAAATCGATGCGGCTTGGGCCCCCCTCTGAACCAGGAATGCAGATGGGTGCGCTGATCAATCACCGTCATATGGAGAGAGTCCGCAGCTACATTGCACTTGGCATGTCAGAAGGCGCTGTGATGCTCGCGGGCGACGAGCCCTTGCCGGCCGAAGGCTATTTCGTTCGGCCGACGGTTTTCTCGAATGTACGCAATGACATGCGTATCGCACAGGAGGAGATCTTTGGGCCGGTTGGCATGCTTATCCCGTTCGACAGCGAACAAGAAGCGATCCGACTATGCAACCAGAGCAACTTCGGATTGTCGGCGTCCATCTGGACTCAGGACCTGTCCACGGCGCACCGCGTGGCCGCCCGACTCGACGTGGGAGCCGTGGCGATCAACTGCTGGAGCCCATTGGACGCACGGCTGCCGTGGGGAGGCTTGAAGGATAGCGGCCTTGGCCGGGATCTCTCAAGCAAGGCGCTAGACGCGTACTTGGAGGAAAAGGCCGTTACGGTCGCGTTGTAGGGTCCGAGACTCAGCATGATTGGTACGTCCAGTCCTAGGCCGTCTCGGAGATCCGAAGCGATGACACTTAGTTTGCGCGCAAATGTTCGGTGAGATGCGACTCGAGCTTCAGCTCTATGGGGCAGTGCGCTTGGCATCCGCCCAGATCGCCAATTGATCGAGTATCAGCAACAAGTCGCTCCCCTCGCTGGTCAACGCGTAGCTGACCCGCGTGGGGAATCCAGCAATCCTGCTCCGAGAGATCAGGCCCTGTGCCGTCAACGCGATCAACCGCTCGACGAGCGCCTTCGGTCGGATTCCCGGCAAGCGGAGGATCAACTCTGAGTGATGGAGTGCGCCATCACCCAAATGCCACAAGATAACTGCGTTCCAGCGGTGCCCGAGAAATCCGAGCCACTGCTCGACAGGGCAGGCTGTGGCGTGAACGACTGACGTTACTTGCCCTTCCCTGCGCGGACCGCCCGACGTGTCATGGTGCGCTGCACCTTTCCGTTTGGAGATCTTCGAAGATGTCGGTTCCACTATTCCATCCCCGTAGAGAAAAAGGATTCAAATGCCGCGAATCTCAGACCCGCAAACGATGAATGAAACCTTCGGCGCACTGTTCAACGCGCGCGATTTGGAAGGCCTCCTCAGCCTGTACGAGCCGCAGGCCATGCACCAGAACACCGTCACCGGCGAAGCCGATGACGGAATCCTTGCTATTGAGCGATCACTTCGCGAACTCCTCAAGATCCAGGGCACGATGGAATCAGTGAACAATTTCACTCTGGCGGCGTCCGGCCTAGCTCTGCTGCGCGCCGATTGGCGCATTCTCGACAACAACAACGGAACCGTCCTGGCCGAAGGCTCTTCAGCCGAGGTTCTTCGGCAGCAGGCAGATGGTAGTTGGTTGTACTTGATCGACCACGCCGTTGGGTCGAGCATGCCCAGAGTCGACCAGTAACAGCTCGCTCGAACCTTCGCCGGTGCTGGATAACGTTACCTGCCGATCGGCAACCCTTGCCATCCATCGTGATATATCTTATCATATATCTTTTGCCGTGACATCCCCCATCACACCGAGGCTTTCGTGTTCACCACCGCTGTCGCCCAACGTCGCCGCACCTTTATTGAAGAGGATCGATCTACCGCATCGCGGCGCGGCGTCATGAACCTCGATAAGTCCCACGTGCGTCAGATTGGAGCGCAAATGCAGCGCGTGGTCCGGCAATGGCTCAGCGGCCTCGTCCTCATCGCTCTGGTGATTCCGCTTGCATCCACGGCGCAAGGTCCAGCTAAGACTGCGATCACAATCATCGTGCCCTTTGCCCCGGGAGGAACGAGCGACGCGCTCGCCAGGGCCTTGGCCGAGCCGGTCCACCGTGCGATGAATCAACCTGTCATCGTAGACAACCGCGCGGGAGCAAGCACGACGATCGGGACACAGGCAGTCTTTGCCGCGCCTGCCAGCGGGCAGACCTTGGTGATGAACACTGCGAGTTCTGTCATCAATCCGCATCTGATGCCTCGTCTCGCGTACGACATCCACAAGGATTTCGCTCCGGTGACCCTGCTCGCGTCGAACCCCCACATTCTTGTTGTTCGTCCGAACCTATCCGTGCAGGATCTGAACGGTTTCATCGCCTGGGCGCGCGCGAAGAACGGCGCGGCCAGCTATGCGTCCTTCGGCAATGGATCATCCGGTCATCTCGGATTCGAGTTGTTCAAGAAGGCGGCTCAACTCAACATGCTGCACGTGCCGTACAAGGGCGTCGCTCCGGCAACGAACGATCTGCTCGGTGGTCAAGTTGATGCCATGTTGACGGACCTCGCGCAAGTCGTTCCATTGATCCGCGCTGGAAAACTGAAGGCCATCGCGGTTGCTAGCGAGGGCAGGACACCCCTTCTGGAGGAGGTACCGACGTTTACGGAAGCGGGCTTACCAGGCTTCACGTCCAAATCCTGGTTCGGGCTGCTCGTACGCGCCGGCACACCGCCCGATGCAGTGGCGAGGCTCAACGCAGTGTTCGTGAGCGCGCTGCACGAGCCAGCGGTCCGGCTCAAGCTGGCAGAAGCCGGCATGGAGCCAATTGGCTCGAGCAGCACCGAGTTCGCAGCCTTCATGGCTGCCGAATCACAAAGATATGCGGAGGCCGTGAAATTCTCGGGTGCCAAACTAGATTGAACGCACCGCGCGCGCGCCAGACCTCCCAAATCCTCTGATACTTCCATGCCCGAAAACACAGTCTCTGCCTTCCCCTCGCCCTTCACACGTCGGCAGCTTGTCCTAGGACTGGGTGTGAGCGCGTTCACCGCGGCACTGCATGCCCAGCCGAAGTCTGCACTTCCCGCCTTCCCCACCCGAAGCCTCAGGTTGATCGTCAGCTATCCGCCGGGAGGCACCGCGGATTTGTTGGCACGTCTGGTCGCAAATGATCTGTCCAAGCGCTTCTCTCAGCCTGTCGTTGTCGAAAACCGTCCCGGGGCCAATGGCAACATCGGCGCTGATATCGTGGCCAAGAGCGCATCCGACGGACACACATTGCTCATCACTGCGCCCGGTCCACTTGCCGTCAATGCGAGTTTGTATGCCTCGCTTCCCTTCGACCCCGCGAAGGCCTTCGCACCGATCATTCGGGTAGCAGTCGCCCCATTGCTGCTCGTGGTTCCGTCAGCCCTTCCGATCCACAACCTTGCCGAACTGTTGGCGTATGCCAAGGCCCATCCGACGGCGATTTCGTATGGTTCCCAGGGGAATGGATCCAGTGGTCATCTGGCCATGGAGTTGCTCAAATCTCGAACCGGACTGTCGGCGGTACACGTGCCTTACAAGGGCAGCACGCCTGCGCTCAACGATCTGCTCGCCGGTCATGTCACGATGATGTTCGACAACATCTCGTCGAGCTATCCGCACGTGCAGAGCGGCGCGCTACGCGCACTCGCCGTCGCGGAAACGAAGCGCGTCGGCAGTATGCCGGGCATCCCGACCATTTCTGAGTCTGGCGTGCAGGGCTTTGAAGCGACCCCTTGGTTTGGCCTCGTCACGACGGCGGGAACTCCGGCCAGCGTTGTGAACGAGATCTACCGTGCGGTCAAAGACATTCTCGACGCGCCAGCGACGCAGGCTCGGTTCGCGCAGATGGGTGTGGAACGAGCGAGCGAATCGCCAGACGCATTTGCCCGACTTATTCAAACTGAAACGATCAGATGGCGCGATGTGGTACAGCGCTCGGGGGCACGGGCGGAATGACTTCCTTCCACCAGACCGGGGCGTTGCCTGCTGTGCACCATGTCGAGAGAGAGAGAGAAGAGCTGAGCGCTAAACCCGCCTTGTCTTGAGTGATCGAGATGAGCCACACGGCAGCATCCTCCTCGCTCGATACTCTCATTGTTGTTTGCTGCCGTGAGTCCACGGTGGGATGACTGCCTCTTGGTCACCGGCGTGATGTAAGCCGTCAATTAACCACGCCCTTGTTCAGGGAGCGATGAGCTGTGAGGCTACGTGCCCATGTATAGCAACATGGACACGTAGACATGACAGAGCAGTACGCAGAGTTGCGAGGCCGGTTGGTTGTGGGGCGTAAGAGTGACGGTCGCGGCGTCTACGACGAAGCCGCCAAGAGGGAGTTGATCGTTGCGTGCCTCAAGCAAGGAGTGTCGGTGGCACGAATGGCGATGGAGCACGGTGTCAACACGAACCTGCTGAGGACGTGGATCGCGGCTTACCAGCGGCGAAGCGCCCAGGTGCCAGCGGGCGACATCGCGCGAATGCAAGATGCGGCATTCGTTGCCGTGCGCGTAGAGGGTGAACAAGATCAGCCTCAGCGAATGCCTCAGCGCGAGTGTGCGGTGGCGGCGCCCGCGATGGCCCATGCACCTGCTACGGCAGTGGCGGTGATCCCGAATGAGAACTCCTTGACGGCACCGACCCCGATGGTCGGGTTGCAGGTGCGCCTGCCCAACGGCGTGCAGCTCGATCTAGGCGAGACGAGCTTGCAGCAATTGCCGACGCTGGTGCAGATGTTGAGCCGACTTCCATGTTCCGCTTCGACGAAGGGCTGAAGGTCTACCTGCACCGCGAGCCGGTGGACTTCCGGTTGAACATCAACGGCCTGGCCGTGCTGGTGGAGCAGGCGCTGGGCCTGGACCCGTTCGCCTCGTGCGCGTACGTGTTCAGCAACCGCCGGCGCGACCGGGTGAAGATCCTGGGTTGGGAGCGCAACGGCTTCTGGCTGTTGCTCAAGCGGCTGGAGAAGGACAGGTTCATCTGGCCCTCGGCCGATGCGGTTCCCACGCTGACGGCCGAACAGCTGCACTGGTTGCTGGAGGGCATCGACATCGCGGTGGTGCAACGCCACTCGCGCCTGCGCTACTCCAGCGTGGCCTGAAGGAACAATGATGGCGCATGCCGATCCAAGCGGGCGTGTCGTCGCCCGCCACCATCACCGCTGAAGAACTCGCCGCGCTCATCGCCGAGCGCGATGCGCTGGCCGGCGCGCTTCGAGTAGCGACCACCGAGCGGGACCTCGCACTGGAGCGGCTGAAGGCGCTGCAGCGCCAGCTGTTTGCGGCCAAGAGCGAAGCCCGCGGCACCGATCAGAAGGACCTGTTCCTCAACGAGGCCGAGGCGCTCGCGCCCACAGATCAGACGCCGCAAGCCGAGACCGACGAAGAGGAGTCGACACCGGTCGCGGGCCATCAACGCAAGAAACGCGGACGCAAGCCGCTGGACCCTGCGCTGCCGCGCGAGATCGTGCGCCACGAACTGCCCGAGGCCGAGCGTGTGTGCGCGCATGACGGGCACGCGCTGGTGGAGATCGGCGCCGAGGTCAGCGAGCAGATGGATGTCATCCCCGAACAGGTGCGCGTGCTGCAGCACCACCGCATCAAGTACGCCTGTCCCTGCTGCGATCAGAGCCTGAAGGTTGCACCGACGCCGGCGCGCATCATCCCGCGCGGGCTGCTCACCGAGCAGGCCCAGGCCTGGGTCATCACCGGCAAGTACCAGTTCGGCATGCCGCTGTACCGAACGGCCGTATTGCTGCGCCGCTTCGGTGGCGACATCGCGAGCAATACGCTGGCTTCCGGCATCGTGCGCATCGGCCAGGCTGTACAGCCGGTCATCAACCTGCTGCGCGACCACTTGCTGGACTCGGACCTGATCTACGGCGACGAGACCACGGTTCAGGTGCTCAAGGAACCGGGACGCAAGGCGCAGACCAAGAACTACATGTGGGCGCAAATGAACGGCACCGGTGCGGCTGTTCGCCTATGCGCCAGGACGTGGCGCCGTGCACGCCGAGAAGCTGTATGCCGGCATCCGCCCCGGCACCACGCTCATGAGCGACGGCTACGAGGTCTACAACGGCATTGCGAGGGCCGGCAGCCTCACGCATCTCGGGTGCTGGGTTCACGCGCGTCGACCGTTCATCAAGGCCGAGGAGGCCATCCCGAAGGCAGCCCGCTCGCCCGATCAGATCGCGCCCCGGTTCGTGCGGCTCATTGGCAAGCTGTACCGCGCAGAAGCACTGGCCAGGGACTGGGCGCCCGCGCGCCGGCTGCGGCTGCGTTCGCGCTACAGCGCCGCAGTCGTGCGCGAGATCGAGCAACTGTTGCTCACGCACCTGCACGCCGTTGCACCATCGAGCTTGCTGGGCGAGGCACTGCACTACCTGCATGGGCAATGGCCCAAACTCGTGCGGTTCGTGGACAACGGCTCCTGGCCGTTGGACTCCAACCCGGTGGAGAACGCGATCCGGCCCTTCGTCGTCGGGCGCAGCTGGTTGTTCGCCGACACCGTGCGCGGTGCCAACGCGAGCGCCAATCTCTATTCGCTGATCGAGACCGCCAAGGCCAACAACATCGAGCCCTATCGGTATCTCGTCGCGCTGTTCAAGAAGCTGCCGCTGGCGCAGACGGTCGACGACTACGAGGCGCTGCTGCCCTGGAACCTTGAACTCGGCGGCGCGTAGGCCGTCCTGCGCGCATCGGCTCTGACACCACGCGCAAGGGCGTGGTTTATTGACTGCTTACGGCGTGATGGACTCGATCAGCGCCACGCTTCTCAGCGCGCCTCGATGTACCTGCGGATCCGCCGCCGCGCAGGCACCGGCGGCCACAGAGATTTCATACCCGCAGTCTGCGGCTCACGTACCGTATTTTCACGACGGAATGGACCGCAACGCCGGGGCGATTGCCGACAGTGTCAAGCGACATCAGGAACTGACCCCCCGGGGGTCAGTTTCTCGTGTCGCCTGACAGACAGCTCCCAATCGGTGCCCGGTCGCAGGGTGTTTGATCTGGGCACGCTGTCCAATGCCGTTGAGCCTGAGCAAAGCGAGAACAGCCGATTTTCAATGAACAGGCTGATCGCCATTCACGGTGGAACCTTGAATGCGCGAAACTGTGCCGGCTTTCCGACCGCGTACGGGAGTTTCATCTCAAAGATGGACCCGCCCACGGGAGATCTTCGATATTGCACTTCGCCTGAGTGAGCCAAGACAATCGCCCGGACAACTGCCAATCCGAGCCCCGATCCCCCGTATTGCCGCAGACGTGACGGCTCATCGCGCATGAAGGGATCGAATGCCTGGCGTGCGAATTCAGGCGCGAGACCCGGGCCTTCGTCTTCTACCCTCAGCACCACATGGCTGGCGGTCGCCTCAAGCTCGACCTTGAGCTTACCGGGTTGGGCATAACGTCGCGCATTGTCGAGAAGCGCCATGAGGGCTTGTCGCAGCCGTGCGCCGTCGCAGCGCAGCACGATGTCCGATTGAGTCACCTCGACCGCCAGGCCGGCCTCAAAGAGTGCAGGGCTCATGGAATCGACCGTGCGCTGAACCTCGGCGCCGACGTGTACCGGTTCGATGCGCATTTCCAGGTGGCCACTGTCCTGCAAGGTGACGATGCGCAAATCGTCAACGAGCCGCGACAAGCCTTCCACTTGAGCCAAGAGGCCGTGGATCAGTTCTTCACTCGGCGGAAAGACGCCATCTTTGACGCCCTGCAATCGGCCCCGCAAGATCGTCAGTGGCGTTCTCAATTCGTGAGCGATGGCCGCATTCCACGAAGCCATGCTCGCGGCCATGTCCTGCAGTTTTGCCGCCATGACGTTGAAGTCATCGACGAGATGGGCCGTTTCACCAAGCGACCTGTCACCGGGGTTTGCCCGGACCGCAAGATCCCCCGCCGCAATACTGCGAGCGCTCTCCGCCAAAGAATTAAGCGGGGTGAGGATGCGCCGAGTCAATCGCAGCGCGATGACCACGGCCGCGATCAATCCCAGCATCAGGAACATCGCAACAATCAGGTAGTCGGGGCCTTGCGGAAGAAAGGTCTCCGGAGGTCCCGGAGGTGGGGGAAGAAACCGGAAAAGCAGCGCGTAGGCGATGAACGAGCCAACAAATCCGATGATTGTCGTGATTGCCGATACAAGACTCATCGACAGCACGATCTGGCGGCTAAGTCGGCCGGACATCAGGCCTCCGTCAGTCGGTAGCCCACACCGCGCGTACCCATCATCATTCCATGCGCTCCGGCCTGGTCGAGCTTCTTGCGTAGGTTGCTGACGTGGCTGTCTACGGTCCGCTCCAGCGCATCACCCCCGGGCAGGCAGGCGTCGACCAGCTCGCTTCGACTGAAAACACGGCTCGGTGATTTGCCCATGTGCGCCAGCAGCCGGAATTCGGTCAGCGTCAAACCAAGAGGGACGTCGCCTGTTTCGTGTATCACGCGCGCCGCATAGCCCTCCAGATCGATTTCTAACCGACCCAACCGGATCACGCTCACGGAAATGACTCCCCCGGCGCGGCGCAACACCGCCTGGGTGCGCGCGACAACTTCCACAGGATTGAAAGGCTTGACGATGTAGTCGTCTGCGCCGAAGCGCAAGCCCTGCAAGCGATCGATGTCCTGGTCCAAGGCGGTAAGCATGATCACCGGCGTGTGGCCGCGCCGACGCAATTCGGCCAGCACAGCCCATCCGTCCATCTTCGGCATCTTGACGTCCAACAACACCAAGTCTGGCTTCAGCACTCGATGAACCTCGATGGCTGTTTGACCGTCGTTGACCCGGTAGGTACGAAAACCCTCCCGCGTCAGATAAGCATCGAGTATCTCGGCGATTTCTGGTTCGTCTTCAGCGATAAGGATGAGCGAGTTGTTCACGGTTGGGCCTCAGTACCAACATTGTCGGACTACGGACGGCGCCGCGTCGAGGTTGGACGACTTGCCTCCACCAACTCTCCACGATTCCCCAACACTTCCTGAGTCCATCCCACCGAGGATGCGCAGGCCGCATGGGACGCTACCCGGACCCAAGACGGCAAAAAGACTTATCACGGAAAAATTTTGGCGCAGGAATGAACAGCAGCACGACAGTCAGGACCACCGCAGCGGCATTGCTGCTTCTCGCCCTTGCAGCATGCAAGCAAGCCGACGACGGCGCCTCCGTTTCGCAAGAAAGGCCTACTGTCAGCGTCGTGACTCTGCATGCGCAGTCGGTTCCGCTCACGGAGGAATTGGCCGGGCGCGTTGTCGCGTCGTTGGAGGCGGAGGTCCGTCCTCAGGTCGGCGGCATCATTCAGACGCGCCTATTCACAGAGGGCGGCGAGGTCAAGGCGGGCGCAGCCCTGTACAAAATCGATCCGGCCACCTATCAGGCCACCTACGACAGTGCCGTCGCTGCGCTCTTGAAAGCCCAAGCCGCTGTACCCAGCGCACAGGCCAAAGCCGATCGCAATAAGGACCTGGTCAGCCAGAAGGCGATCAGCACGCAGGACTACGAAGCAGCGGTCGAGGCCTTGGCACAGGCCCGGGCCGGTGTTTCCGCAGCCCAGGCCGCTGTACAGACGGCGAAGATCAACCTCGACTACACCACGATGACCGCGCCTATTTCCGGGCGCATCGGCAAATCGTCACTGACTCCTGGTGCGCTTGTCACCGCGGGCCAGGCAACTGCGCTTGCGACCATCCACCAGCTCGACCCCATCAACATTGACTTGACCCAGACCAGCTCCAGTTTGCTCAATCTGCGCCAGGCGATCAAGGCCGGACGCATCAAGGCCTCCGGCGCACACATCGACGTGACGCTCAAGCTAGAAAACGGCACGGTCTATCCACTGACAGGCAAATTGGCGTTCGCCGAGTCCAGCGTGAGCACCACAACAGGCTCCTATACGCTGCGCGCGACTTTTGCCAACCCGGACCGCCTGCTGCTGCCCGGCATGTATGTGCGCGCCGTCGTCGACAAGGGGGCGGCGCCGCAGGCCTTTCTCGTTCCTCAGCGCGCCGTCAGCCGCAATGCGCGCGGCGAAGCAACGGCGCTCTTTCTCAAGAACGGCAAGGTGGAGCAGCGCGTGCTGACTGCCGGTCGCTCTATCGGCAACGCATGGGTGGTCGAAAACAGCGTGACCGACGGTGACCAAGTGATTGTGGAAGGCAGTCAGGGTGTCCGTGAAGGAGATGCGGTCACATCGGTCAGCGTGGCGATAGATGAGGCGACGGGCCAGATCCGTCAAGCTAACCAGGGCGGCTCCCACAGTCAGCAGGCGCCGGCGGGATTGAGCGATGCTCAAGCCCTCACCAGCTCTGCCGCATTGGCGACCTCCAATCAACGCGATACGGCGAGCCGGGGCCAGTAATGTCGGAATTCTTTATCAAACGACCGGTCTTCGCCTGGGTCCTCGCCATCGTCGTCATGCTGGGAGGCCTGATGGCACTCCGCATGCTTTCGATATCGCAGTACCCGGAGATCGCGCCCACCACCATATCGATCAACGCAAGCTATCCCGGTGCGGATGCCCAGACCGTCGAAAACTCGGTCACCCGAATCATCGAGCAGGGCATGACGGGTCTCGACAATCTTCAGTACATGTCTGCGTCCTCCGACTCCGCAGGGTCGGTGGAAATCTCGCTGACCTTCAGCAACGCGGCGAATGCAGATGTAGCCCAGATGCAGGTGCAGAACAAACTCCAGCTCGTCACCTCTTTGCTGCCGTCTATTGTGCAGAGCACGGGGCTGACGGTGACCAAGTCGTCGTCCAGCTTCCTCATGGTGATCGGTTTCGTCTCGACGAATGGCAAGCTCACTGCGACCGACTTGGACGATTACGTCAACAGCACGTTGAACGAGACGATCAAACGGGTACCCGGGGTCGGCAAGACGCAGTTGTTCGGCTCCGGCTATGCCATGCGGATCTGGCTCAACGCCGAGCGTCTCGCGCAGCATGCGCTGATGCCCGGCGATGTCGAGACTGCCATCAAGGCGCAAAACACCCAGGTATCGGCCGGCCAGCTCGGCGCGCAACCCGCGCGCCAGGGGCAACAACTCAACGCGACGGTTACAGCCCAGAGCCGTCTGCAGACGGTCGAGCAATTTGGCAACATCATTCTCAAAAGCGCTACCGATGGGTCGGTTGTTCTTCTTCGAGATGTTGCCCGCATCGAGATTGGTGCCGAAAGCTACACCGGCAGCGCGACCTACAACGGCAAGCCGACGTCGGGCCTCGGCGTCAACCTCGCAACCGGCGCGAACACCATCACCACCGCCAAGGCTGTCAAGGCCGCGATCAGCGGGCTCGCAACAACTTTACCCGCTGGCGTGGAGGTCGTCTATCCCTACGAGACGACGCCATTTGTGACGCTCTCTATCAAAGAGGTGGCCAAAACGTTGGTAGAGGCCATCGTGCTCGTGTTCGTCGTGATGCTTGTGTTTCTTCAGAACGTACGCGCTACGCTCATCCCTACCCTGGCCATTCCAGTGGTTCTTCTTGGAACCTTCGGGGTCTTGTCCATCTTCGGGTACTCAATCAACACGCTGACGATGTTCGCGATGGTGCTCGCTATCGGCCTGCTCGTCGATGACGCCATCGTAGTGGTGGAAAACGTTGAACGCATCATGGCCGAAGAGAACCTCTCGGCGCGCGAAGCGACGCGCAAGTCAATGAAGGA
The DNA here is from genome assembly GCF_051216835.1 of Variovorax multivorans. NCBI lineage: Bacteria > Pseudomonadati > Pseudomonadota > Betaproteobacteria > Burkholderiales > Comamonadaceae > Variovorax > Variovorax multivorans. The sequence continues at coordinate 530,735 of NZ_JBPJZL010000007.1, read as the reverse complement.
AATCACCGGTGCACTGCTGGGTATCGCAGTCGTGCTGTCAGCCGTATTTGTGCCGATGGCATTCTTCGCAGGCTCGACCGGCATCATTTATCGCCAGTTCTCGGTCACGATTGTCTCAGCCATGGTGCTGTCGCTCATGGTTGCCTTGATCCTGACGCCGGCGCTGTGCGCATCGGTCCTAAAACCCCCGAAGCCTCATGGCCCGCAACGCGGATTCTTTGGCTGGTTCAATCGTACGTTCGAGCGCGGCTCGCAGCGCTATCGTAGCGGCGTAGAGAAGATTTTGACCCGCCGGAAGCGCTTTTTCATTGCCTTCGTAGGTATTGTGCTTGTCATGGCGTGGATGTTCGCGCGCCTGCCCAGTTCATTCCTGCCCTCTGAAGACCAAGGCATTCTGATCACGTCCGTACAGCTGCCGGCTGGGGCGATGCAGGACAGAACGCGAAAGGTGCTGGACCAGGTCACGGACTACTACCTCCAGCAGGAAAAGGATGCCGTCGACGGCGTCATGGCAGTCTCGGGCTTCGGGTTCGGCGGCGCGGGCCAGAACGTTGGCATCGTCTTCGTTCGCCTGAAGGACTTCGGCCAGCGCAAGTCGGCGAGCTTGTCCGCAAGCGCGCTCGCTGCACGCGCCACCACGGCGTTCGCCACGACAAAGGATGCCCAGGTATTCGTCCTTTTGCCACCTGCCATCGAAGGCCTTGGTTCGTCCAACGGATTCGACTTCTACTTGCAGGACGCTGGTGGGTTGGGCCGCGAACAACTCAGCACCGTCCGCGATCAGTTGCTCAGCGCCACAGCCAAGGATGCGAGCTTGCGCAACACCCGCCAGAACGGGCAGGAAGGCACGCCACAGTACGCCATCGATATCGACCCGGCGAAAGCGAGTGCGCTGGGCGTGAGCCTGGCCGACGTGAACACTACGTTGTCGACGGCTTGGGGTAGCAACTATGTCAACGACTTCATTGATCGGGGGCGCGTCAAGAAGGTGTACGTGCAATCCGATGCCGATTTCCGGATGCAACCCAAAGATTTGGACAACTGGCATGTACGCAATTCCAGCAACGCCATGGTGCCGTTTGCATCGTTTGCTAGCGGCCATTGGACCTTTGGTCCTGCTCGACTGGAGCGATACAACGGTTTGCCTGCCCTCCAGATTCAAGGGGAAGCCGCTGCGGGCGTGAGCTCGGGCACAGCCATGAGCGCGATTGATCGACTCGTCGCAAAGCTGCCCAAAGGCTATAGCCATGAATGGACGGGGCTGTCGTACCAGGAGCGCATGTCGGGCAGTCAGGCCACGTCGCTTTACGCGATCTCAGTGCTGGTGGTTTTCCTGTGCTTGGCCGCACTGTATGAGAGCTGGTCTATTCCCTTCGCCGTGATGCTATCGGTGCCAATCGGGATCGCCGGGGCACTTTTGGGAGCCCTGCTCTTCGACCAGTCCAATGACGTGTACTTCAAGGTCGGCCTGCTGACGACGATCGGCTTGGCGGCGAAGAACGCGATTCTGATCGTGGAGTTCGCGCTGGAGCGCCAAGCGCGCGGCGCGGGATTGGTCGAAGCCACGCTGGAAGCTGCCAAGCAGCGTTTGCGCCCCATTTTGATGACCTCGTTTGCCTTCATCCTGGGCGTCGCACCGCTGGCCCTGGCCACCGGCGCTGGCTCCGGCGCGCAACGGTCGATCGGCATTGGGGTGATGGGCGGCATGATCGCCGCCACCGTGCTGGGGATCTTCTTCGTGCCACTGCTCTTTGTAGGCGTGCGCGCTATTTTCAAACGGCAGTCGTCTCCCGATCTTGAACCAGACAACGGATTGCCTGCGAAGAATCCTGCCGCCGGTGATGTGACGAACCCAATATGAGCAAACGGAAAATGATCAGCACGAAGGCGACGGCGACGCATGGTCTCGCCCGCCCCCCCCACTCCCTGCCCCAACGCTGCGCACCCGTCATGACGTTGCTGGTCAGCATGTTCCTTGTGGCCGGCTGCGCCGTGGGCCCTGACTATCACGCACCGCCGGTCACATTGCCCGTCCAATGGGCCACGACGCAAGATCGCACACTGTCGTCCGCCGCACCGGACCTATCCCGATGGTGGACGCGTCTGGACGATCCGCTTTTGAATGCGCTTGTGGACGAGGCAGTAGCCGGCAATTTGGATGTGGCTACCGCGAGTGCCAAGATTCGTGAGGCTCGGGCCACTTACAACCAGGCGGCCGGCTCGTTGGTCCCATCGTTGACGAGCACAGCGTCCGCAACGCGGTCCGTCAGCAACGGCGTTGCGTCCGGCGGGACAACCGGCACGACATCTACCGGTCTCACGACCTCCTCAGGCGGCAATACGTTCAAGGCGGGGTTCGATGCGAGTTGGGAGTTGGACCTTTTTGGCGCCAACAGGCGCGCGGTCGAAGCGGCGGGATATGGCGTGGACGCCGCCCAGTGGAGTCTGCGTTCGACGCTGCTCACCCTGATCGGCGATATCACGTCCAACTACATTCAGGCGCGCGGCTACCAGACTCGTCTGGCATTGGCTCGCGACACCGTCTCATCGCAAGAAGAGACAGCACGGATCACGCAAGTCAAGTTTGACGCAGGCGCATCTTCCGGCCTGGATGCGGCCAATGCTACAGGCCAGGCGCAAACCACCAAGGCGGCGATTCCAACGTTGGAAAGCTCCTACGCACAGACCGTGCATAGCCTGTCTGTCCTGACGGGCCAGGCACCGGCTGCGCTGATGCAGCGTCTGCAGGCGGTTGAGCCGATCCCCACGCCACCGTTGCCAATCGCGCTCGGCATTCCTGCGAACGTGCTGCTCGCCCGTCCGGACGTTCTGCTGGCTGAACGCCAATACGCCCAATACACGGCCAAGATCGGCCAGGCAGAAGCGGCGCGCTACCCGAGCGTCAGCCTGACCGGCAGTCTGTCGACCTCTGGCAAACAGGTCGGCGACTTGGCGAAGCACTCTTCGATCGGTTGGTCATTCGGTCCGTCCGTGACACTTCCGCTTTTCAATGGCAGCAAGCTGAAGGCTACGGTGGATATCACCCGGGCCCAGCGTGATCAGTATTTCATCGCCTACCAGTCCTCTGTATTGGCCGCGCTGAAAGATGTGGAGAACGCTGCAGTCGGCCTGTCCCAGGAGACGGCGCGTGTCCAGAATCTGGAGGCCTCGGTCGATGCCTACCGCCAAGCGGCGAGCCTTTCCCAGCTCCTCTATCAGGCCGGCTCCACGGGCTTCCTTGATGTGCTGACGGCCCAGCGTTCGCTTTACACGTCGCAAGATGCGTTGATCCAGAGTCGGGTGCTGATCACCACCCAGTACATTGCGCTGAACAAGGCTCTGGGTGGCGGTTGGGACGGTGAGATCGATACGTCAACGCCGGCCGTCACTGACTCCTATACCGGGCCGCGTCTGTCCAGCGCCGAATGAGTACGGCTTTGCGTCGCTTGAGCTATAACCGGCAATGTTTAACCCTCCTCTGCGTCGATCAAGTTCATGATGCACGCGATCGAAGTGCGCAACGACCAGTCAATACTGCACACCCTCGATCAGCGAAAACAGAGGGTACTGAGGAGACGATCAGAGGGGCCGCCACGCAGAAGTCGAGCCACCAGGTCGGCAGGTAGCCAGCGCCCGCTGCCCCGCTCGGATCGTCTTTCGCCATGCCGGGCTGGACGTGCAGCCAGCAGCGAAAGGGGCCCGACGAGGCCCAGTCGCGCCAGTTGAATCGCAACTGCGCGAATGCGAAAGTGCGGATAAGGATGCACGGCCTTACCGCCCATAGGGTCAAGGGTCTGGTGAAAGCTCTCGGGAACCTGCGTCAGTTTAGGGAGTCGGTTCGGATCTTCGCCGACCGAATCGGAGCAGGTTCTAAGGCGCCTGCCCGCGGGACAGCAGCGCTGACGTGCGCCTTAAAGACGGCCTATCACCTAGGACCAGCAGATGAGGCGTCGCAGCCGCAACCGCCGAACTCATCAGATGCCCACCATAGGTCCTCCCGTGTGTTTCGGTTCACAGCGCAGACTGCGCTATTCTCTTGGATGGAGACCGTAAAACTGTCTGCTCGTCGAGGGACGCGTGCCGATGTTTGCTAGTCGGCGGCAGCAGCCAACGCCTGTGTGAGATCGTCCAAAATATCGTCGCAGTGCTCAATCCCAACAGACAGTCGAACCATGTCCCGTGGAACCCCCGCCTCTTCAAGCTCTTTCTCGTCGAGTTGGCGGTGAGTTGTTGAAGCCGGATGACAGGCCAGGGACTTGGCATCGCCGATGTTCACCAGGCGGACGAACAATTTCAGAGCATCAATAAAACGCGCGCCGGCTTCGTGCCCTCCCTTTACCCCGAACGACAAGATCGAGGCCGGCCGCCCCCCCATGTAGCGTTTGGCCAATTCATGCTCGGGGTGGTCAGTCAGTCCAGCGTACTTTACCCATGACACCGCGGGATGCTCACGCAAGAACGTAGCAACCTTCAAAGCATTCTCAGTGTGACGCTCCATCCGTAGCGCAAGCGTTTCCAAACCCTGCAAGATCAGAAACGCATTGAACGGCGACAGCGCGGCCCCGGTATTGCGCAACGGCACGACACGGCACCTTCCAATGAACGCGGCAACTCCAAATGCTTCCGTGTAGGTGACGCCGTGGTATGACGGGTCGGGTGTGTTCAACATGGAAAATCGGGCTGCGTTCTCGCGCCAGGGAAAGGAACCCGAGTCGACAACGATGCCACCGATGCTGGTGCCATGACCGCCCATGTATTTCGTGAGGGAGTGCACCACGATGTCTGCGCCGTGTTCGAACGGTCTGCACAGCATCGGCGTGGCCACGGTGTTGTCGACGATGAGCGGGACGCCGTGCTTGTGCGCCACGTCGGCCAAGGCTCGGATGTCCACGATGTTGCCTGCGGGGTTGCCGATGGATTCGCAGAACACTGCTTTTGTCCTTGCATCGATCAACGCCTCGATGCCCGCCACATCGTCGTGGCCTGCAAAACGTGTCGTGATGCCGAAACGCGGGAGGGTGTGCGCGAACAAGTTGTACGTGCCTCCATAGAGCTTTGCAACCGAGATGATGTTGTCACCGGCTTCAGCGACCGTTTGAATCGCGTACGTGATCGCCGCCATGCCGGATGCAACGGCCAATGCGCCAACACCCCCTTCCAATGCAGCGACTCGTTTCTCGAGCACGTCGTTGGTCGGATTCATGATGCGCGTGTAGATGTTGCCCGCGACCTTCAGGTCAAACAGATCCGCACCATGTTGCGTGTCGTCGAACGCGTAAGCGGCCGTCTGATAGATGGGCACGGCGACGGACTTCGTCGTCGGGTCGGGGCTGTAGCCGCCGTGGATGGTGATGGTTTCCAGTTTCATAGGGTCTCCGGTGGGCTGAAACATGACCGCGTTGCGCCCGACGGCTCATGCGAATCAGTGAAGAATCTTTGACTTGGCTGGCGTACGCTGCGCTGTCGAGACAGGCCGCAAAACGTCGTCAGCGATATGGCTTTCTTGCCTGTTCGGCACGAGTCGGCACCTTTTTCTCGTCGGCGACCGTGGGCTTCGTTCTCGCCATCAATTTCCTGCGCAGCTTCTCCGCTTCCTCTCGCATGAGCGGTACCAGAGACTCCTGGCGCGCTTCGGGCAACCGGGTGTCGATCGCGCCGATGGAGAGCGCCGCATTGGGTTGACCGAACTGGTCATAAACAACGACGCCGATGCCCCAAGAACCAGGGTGCACCAGACCGCGGTGTGCTGCAAATCCCCTCGCCCGGGTTTCGACCACGAGCGTCTTCAGGCTGTCCACAGATATGGCCGGATACTTTTCTTTATAGATGAGGGCGTTGTCGGCAAGGATCGAATCAACTTCTTCATCTGGCAATGCAGCCAGGATGGCGATACTCCCTGCACCCACACCCAAAGGGTGCCGGTCGCCAACCGACAGCACATGAGCGCGAATGGGATAGTCGCCCTCTTCACGGTGCATGCAGACGGTGAAGTGTCCTCGGCGAACGGTCAAGAACGCTGTGTCTTGAGACACTTGGGCAAGACGCGCGACGCTGCTCTGCGCGAGTTGATGGATGCCGAACCGATCCTTCGCGAGTTCTCCGAGCACGTAGCTCTCATAACCCAGGTGGTAACGCTTGGTTGCGATGTCCTGCTCGACCAGTCCACCGCGAATCAACGCCAGCAGCAATCTGTGTACCGTCGGCTGCTTGAGCCCGCTCTCCGTCACGAGTTGACCGAGTGAAGCGCCTGCCGCGTGCAGCTTGGACACGTGCAACAGGACGGCGATGGCCCGGTCGATAGCCTGAGCCCCATCGGGGGCAGCGCCGCCTGCAGCAGTTCGGGCTCGTCTTTCCTGGTTCTCCATCTTTTCTCCGTGAGATTTTTTGATCCATATTATGGATATTCCAACTTTGCCAATTTTCTGCTATCAGGCCGATTTTCGACCTGCCCCCAAGGGAATTTAGGGTTAACGCCTACGTCAACCGCACGAAGTCCCAGTATGGTCGACATCAAGAATTTATATTTAGTCCATTATATGGACTTTACGCGCCTTAGCCAATTTGACTTGGACTTCCAACATGACGCAAACCCTTAAGGGCAAAACAGCCCTTGTATTCGGCGCTGGATTCAAGGGTGACGGCTGGAGCAATGGAAAGGCCACGGCGGTTGGCTATGCGCGCGCGGGCGCTTGCGTAGCGTGCGCGGACATCGACCTTGCCGCGGCAAAGGCCACCGCGGCGGTCATCGCCAGCGAAGGCCATCGGGCCATCGCCGTTCATAGCGACGTGAGGGACTCGGCATCGGTCGAAGCCGCCACGCGCTCTGCGCTGGCGTTCTCGGGGACCCTGGACATCCTTCACAATAACGTCGGTGTGACCCACATGGGCGGCCCCGTGGAATTGGATGAAAGCACCTTCCAGTTGTCGCTGGATCTGAACCTGGGTTCGGTGTTTCGCACGGTCAAGGCAGCCGTGCCGCACATGCTCAAACAAGGCAGCGGCGTCATCGTCAACATCTCTTCATTGGCAGCCTTGCGATGGACTGGCTACCCGTACTTCGTGTACTCGGCATCCAAAGCGGCCGTCAACCAAGCGACGGTCGCAATCGCCATGCAGTACGCGAGACAAGGCATACGAGCCAATTGCATCATTCCCGGCGCGATCGACACGCCCCTCATCTACCAGCAAATCGCTTCGCAGTACACATCGATTGAAGAGATGCTGGCTGCGCGCAATCGAATGGTGCCACTGGGACACATGGGCGATCCATGGGACATCGCTAACGCGTCCGTGTTTCTGGCGTCAGACCAAGCCAAGTTCATCACCGGTGTCTGCCTTCCGGTCGATGGCGGTCAAAGTTGCGCCACCGCTCCTCTGGGCTGACACCACCCATTCACGAAACCCCAGTCGAGGCGACACCTGGCAGAGGGGTTGCACGTTCGTCGACCCTTGCACCCGCCCAGCGCGGGCCAACACCAGCTGGCATGTCCACGCGCGCGACGCATCGCCACGCCAACGTGAGCCGCTGATCCGTGGCGGTGGGTCATGGGTTGATCACGCCACCGGGCGACATCCGAAGCTCAGCTTGTTGATCGCAAGGACCGCCCACGCGATCGCCTTTGGTGGTGACGGGCAGGCGAATTTCTCCAATGCGGTCGACAACGCGCACAGCTAAACGAGCTCGCCCGACTCCACCCCTCGGCGGCTCGGCGGCCAGTCACATGGAGCCGCTCCGACCTGAGTCCAAAAACCAGTTTTGACCATGTGAAAGATGATCAATAAAAGTCCATATTATGGATTTATATATAAATTATTTTCTTGCTTGCCAAGTGATTTGAAATGAAAACCCATGGTAAACCCCGAGATTCCTAGCTGTTTTCTAGGAATAAAGTCGGTTCTTGGCAGATGCGCAGCAGCAAATCAAGAATCCATATTATGGACTTTAAATAACATTTAAAAGTCCACAATATGGTTTCACTAGTCAAGCACCCAAGCTTTAGCTCACGGCCCTAATTGCTCCTCACCCGACAACCATGCTCACCACCCTCGTACAACCAGGAACTCCCGAGACCCAGCGACTGGAATCCATAGAGGGCCCGCTGCACAGCGTCCGCTTCAACGTTGCCGCTGGGGCAACTCTGCTTGCAGGAATCAGCCAGGGGATGCATCACGCAGGCATTCGCAGTGGGACGCTTCGGATGGCGGACTTCGATGTGCACGCCCTGCACTATGTTCGGCCGACCGAGACGGACGACGACGAGCACGTGGCGTTCTACAGCGCGACCCACCGCATCGACGCACCGGTCCGCGTCCTGTTGGCGGTGGCGACTTTCGGTGAGAAGGATGGCCAGCCATTCGTGCATTGCCACGCGCTGTGGACGGATGACGAAGGCAGGGTCAAAGGCGGCCACCTGCATAACGACTGCGTGCGGGTGTGCGAAGACACGCCAGCGACAGCTTGGGGTCTGGGCAATGCCGCAATGTCAGTTGAATTCGATGCGGAGACAAACTTCAGCTTGTTCCGCCCCCGCGCGGTGCAGGAGCGGCTCCCACCGCCCCGGAACGCGTCGCGCTGCGTGATCGCAAAAGTCCGTCCAAACGAGGATTTGCTAATCAGCATTGAACGCGCTTGCGAGCGCTACGGGATCCACCGGGCGCGCGTCGCTGGCAGCGTGGGCAGTGTGGTTGGTGCAACGTTCACCGATGGCCGAAGGGTATCGGACATCGCCACCGAGATCCTTGTGATCTCTGGGCACGTGGAGCCCGATGCCGAGGGGCCATGCGCTCAGTTGCGCATCGCACTGATTGACCCCAGAGGCGATGTCCATTTCGGAGATCTCGCCCGCGGGGAAAACGCCGTTTTGATCTGCTTCGAACTGGTCCTCGTTGAGGTCTGACAGTGGCTCGATATACCCTTTCCCACTGGGGCCTGTACGAGGTCGAGAAGACGGCCGCTGGAGAGCCGTCCATCGCCGCGTACCGGCACGATCCAGATCCATCGGCCATCGGACTGCACCAATTTGCGCCCGAACTTTCCCGGCTTCGTGTCCGCAAACCAGCGGTGCGCAGAAGCTGGCTTGAGAACGGGCCTGGCGCCAACCCCGAACTCAGAGGTCGGGAACCGTTCGTCGAAGTCGAATGGGAAGAGGCCTTCAGTTTGGTGGCCGCCGAGATCGAGCGCGTGCGCACGACCCACGGCAATTCGGCAATCTTCGGCGGGTCTTATGGCTGGGCCAGCGCCGGGCGCTTTCACCATGCCCAGAGTCAAATCCACCGCTTCCTAAACGCCGCAGGCGGTTATGTGCGCCACAAGGACTCGTACAGCCTTGGGGCGGCGCACGTGATCATGCCGCACGTGGTAGCAGGCATGGACGAGCTCATCAGCATCCACCACACGTGGGATGTTCTCGCTGAACATACCAAACTGCTTGTGACCTTTGGCGGCGTGCCCCGCAAGAACGCCCAGTCATCTCCCGGCGGCGTGGGACGCCACAGGGTTCGCGACGGGCTCGCGTCTTTGCACCGAGCCGCCGTGCGAATCGTCAACTTGGGGCCCGTCAACGACAACATCGAGACGGGCGGCCCGATCGAATGGATCCAGTTGCGGCCCAACACCGACGTCGCGATGATGATGGCGCTGTGCTGGGTGCTGCGCGACGAGAAACTGCACGACGTCGATTTCTTGAGTCGGTACTGCGTGGGGTATATCAATTTCGAGGCGTACCTACTGGGCGCCACGGATGGCATTGCGAAGACGCCGCAATGGGCTGCGACCATCACCGGCGTTCCCGCCGAAGTAACGTACCAATTGGCCCGCGACATGGCCAAAAACCGGACCATGCTCAATGTGGCGTGGTCGCTGCAGCGTGCCGAACGGGGCGAGCAGCCCTTCTGGGGTGTGGTGACTCTGGCTTGCATGTTGGGTCAGATCGGGCTGCCCGGAGGCGGGTTCGGCGCAGGCTACGGACCTGCCAACACAATGGGAACACCCCATCGCAAGATCGGTGGCCCCACCCTGTCGCAAGGCTTCAACCCCGTGACGCAGTTCATCCCAGTGGCGCGGATTGCAGACCTGCTGATTCACCCGACCGAAGCCTTCACTTACAACGGGACCACCTACACGTACCCTGACATCCGAATGGTGTACTGGGCCGGCGGCAACCCGTTTCATCATCATCAGGATCTGAATCGGCTGGTGAAGGCATGGCAACGGCCTGAAACGATCGTGTTCCACGAACAATACTGGACCGCCGCTGCGAAGTTTTCAGACATTGTGCTGCCCGCGACGACCTCCCTGGAACGTGACGACATCGGTTATGCATCGCAAGAGGGCGTGCTGGTCTGGATGTCAAAAACGACTGAGGCCGTGGGCTATGCGCTCAGCGACTACGACATCTTCGCCGGGATTGCCAGCAAGCTGGGGTGCGCCGACGTGTTCACCGAAGGACGCTCGGCCGACGCATGGCTGAGGGTCATGTACGAAGATCTGGTGCCCAAGTACGACCGCGTCGGCATCGCGCTTCCGGACTTCGAAGCGTTCAAGGAACTGGGACTGATCGATCTGGACGCATCCGGGTCCAGTCACGTCATGTTCAGCGCCTTTCGCGAAGACCCGCTAACCCACCCTCTCAAGACGCGCTCTGGCTTGATTGAGATCACTTGCCGCGATATCGAATCGTTCCAATTGAGCGATTGCGTCGGTCACGCGGCCTGGCTTGCCCCGACCGAATGGTTGGGATCAGATCTGACGGGCAAGTACCCATTGCATCTGTTGACGGACCAGCCCCGCAACAAGTTGCACAGCCAGCTGGATGCGAGCCCGCACAGCATGGCCTCGAAGGTACACGGCCGCGAACCTGTTTACCTGAGTGCCGACGACGCGGGCGCTAGAGGCATCCAACACGGTGATCTGGTGCGCGTATTCAATGACCGAGGCGCCTGCCTGGCCATCGCCACCGTTTCGGCCGACGTGATGTCAGGCGTGTGCCGTATCTCCACAGGCTCCTGGTACGACCCCGATCCAGACACTGGACTCGACAAGCATGGCAATCCCAACGTCCTGACGAACGACGTTCCGGCCTCAGGACTGTCGCAAGGCTGCGCTGCCCAATCGTGCCTCGTTCAATTGGAGCGCTTCACCGGCGAGCCGCCGCCAGTGACCGCCTTCGAACTGCCCGCCTTTGCCGACCGGGCGGATGACAGCGGCATCTGACGGCTTTGCCTTTCACCATTTTCACAAGGAGACATGTCATGTATCAACTCTCACGTCGCAAGATGTTTGGCGTCGCAACCGGCACAGCACTGGGCTTGGCTGGCTGGGGCCAGTCGCGTCCGGCACACGCTGCGGATTTCACATTGAAGTACGCCAACAACGCGCCCGCAGCCCACCCCCTCACGGTCCGCATGAAGGAAGCCGCGGAAGCCATCCGCGCTGAGACCAATGGCAAAGTGGACCTGCAGGTGTACTTCAATAGCCAGCTTGGCGGCGACACCGACATGCTCGCCCAATTGCGTGCGGGTGGCTTGGATTTCTTCACGCTTTCACCCCTGATCCTTTCGTCCATGGTGCCCAAAGCGGCCATAAGCGGCATCGGGTTCGCGTTCTCGGACTACCAGAAAGTGTTCAGCGCGATGGACGGCGAGCTTGGCGCGTTCGTGCGTGCAGAGATCAGCAAAACCGGCCTGCATCCCTTCGAAAAGATTTTCAACAACGGCTTCCGGCAAATCACGACGTCCACGCGCGCGATCCATCAACCGGCTGATCTTAAGAATCTCAAGATCCGCGTCCCACCTGCGCCCCTGTGGACGTCGATGTTCAAGAGCTTCGATGCGGCACCACTGTCGATCAACTTTGCCGAGGTCTATTCCTCACTGCAGACCAAGATCGCTGACGCGCAGGAAAACCCGCTTGTGACCATCGATTCGGCCAAGCTATACGAAGTCCAGAAGTTCCTGTCAAAGACCAACCACATGTGGGACGGATTTTGGTTCCTAGCAAGTGGCAAGACTTGGAACAAGCTGCCGGCGGACGTGCGCCAGGTCATCGAAAAGCATGTGAACCGCTGCTGCCTGCTGCAGCGCGAAGACGTCATCTCGCAGAACGTGTCGCTCGAAAAACACGTTGCCGACAGCGGTCTCGCCATCAACAGCGTGGACAGCACGCCGTTCCAGGCGAAGCTCAAGTCAGCTGGTTTCTACAAAGAGTGGCAGACCCGGCTGGGCGACCCGTTGTGGGCCTTGTTGGAAAAAAGCGCTGGCGCTTCGCTCTAAAACTCATGAAGCCCGCCGTGGCGGGCTTCCATCCGCGTACTCATCAAGGATGTTGCGATGAAAACAGCCATTCCCATTCCCATTGGTCACCCCACAGGGCTCTCACGCTTCGCGGCCAGCCTCGATGCAAGGATGCGTCCCCTGATCGAAGTCCCGTGCGCTCTGCTCGTGGTGATAGATATCGTCGTACTGTCCATCGGCGTGGCCAGCCGGTACGTGTTCCACAGCCCACTGGTTTGGTCAGACGAGCTTGCCGCGATGGTCTTTCTTTGGCTCGCCATGCTCGGTTCCGTCGCCGCCTTCCAGCGCGGCGAGCACATGCGCATGACTGCGCTTGTAGGGAAACTCAAACCCAACACGCGAGCTTTCGTTGACGTGATCGCCATCGTTGTGCCGATCACGTTCCTGCTCCTGGTGCTTCACCCTTCGTACGAGTTCGCTTCCGACGAGGTGATGATGACTACTCCCGCTCTGGAGGTGTCGAACGCGTGGCGCGCGGCCGCACTGCCGGCCGGTTTTGCGCTTATGACGGTGGTCGCATTCCTCAAACTGGCCCAGGTGACCAGTGTGCGCCACCTCGTCAAGGCGGTCGCCACCGTGGCAATCATCGTCGCCGCGTTCTGGTTGCTGCAGCCCGTCTTCGCGAAACTCGGCAGCGCCAACCTGTTGATCTTCTTCGTGGGATTGGTCGCCGTGATGGTCTTGACGGGCGTCCCGATTGCATTCGCGTTTGGGCTTGCCACCTTCGCCTACCTCGGTCTTACTACGGCGACACCGACCGTCATCGTGGTAGGTCGTATGGATGAAGGCATGGGACATCTAATCCTATTGGCCGTCCCAATGTTTGTGTTTCTCGGTCTTCTGATTGAAATGACGGGCATGGCCAAGGCCATGATCGGCTTTCTGGCCAGCCTGCTCGGCCACGTTCGCGGCGGACTCAACTACGTGCTGATCGCCGCGATGTACCTTGTATCGGGCATTTCAGGATCGAAGGCCGCGGACATGGCGGCCATCGCCCCAGTGTTGTTTCCCGAAATGAAGAAGAGGGGCGCCAAACCGGGCGACCTCGTGGCGCTGCTCTCAGCAACCGGCGCACAGACGGAAACAATTCCGCCCAGCTTGGTGTTGATCACGATCGGCTCTGTGACGGGGGTTTCCATCGCGGCGCTTTTCACAGGCGGATTGCTGCCGGGCGTGGTGCTCGGAGTGGCGCTATGCGCGCTGGTTTGGTGGCGCTATCGCGGCGAGAACCTCGACGACGTGCAACGCGCCACCAAACGCGAGATATGGAAGGCCTTCCTGGTCGCGCTGCCGGCGATGGCCCTGCCCTTCATCATCCGGGCCGCAGTGGTAGAGGGCGTGGCAACCGCCACGGAAGTCTCGACGATTGGGATCGTTTACGCCTGCCTGATGGGCATTCTCGTGTACCGCCAGTTCAAGCTGTCGCGGCTGTTCCCGATGCTGGTAGACACCGCGTCCCTGACCGGGGCCATCCTGCTCATCATCGGCGCGGCCACCGCCATGGCATGGGCGTTGACGCAGTCCGGCTTTTCCGCGTCGCTCGCGCAATACATGTCCAGCTTGCCCGGTGGTGCGCCCGTCTTCATGGCGGTGTCCATCGTCGCCTTCATTGTGTTGGGAAGCGTGCTCGAGGGAATTCCGGCTGTGGTGCTTTTCGGCCCCCTTCTCTTTCCCATCGCCAAGGCCGTGGGGATCCACGAAGTGCACTACGCGATGGTGGTCGTGCTCTCCATGGGCCTCGGCCTCTTCGCTCCGCCTTTCGGCGTGGGCTACTACGCCGCATGCGCAATCAGCAAGATCCATCCCGACGAAGGCATCCGCCCGATCGTTGGTTACATGGTGGCGCTGTTTATCGGCGTGGTCGTCGTCGCAGCGGTGCCCTGGATCTCGATCGGCTTCCTCGCCACATCACAACCCTAAAAGGAAGGTATTCATGAAACTCCCCAAGACAGAGCGGTTGCGCGACTTGGCAGCGCGAGCGTACAAGGTTCGAATCAACGCGCTACGCATGGCAGAGATCCACGGCCAGGGCTACATCGCCCAGGCGCTGGGCGTGGCCGATCTGCTAGCCGTCACGTACCTCGACTCGATGCAGACTCGGCCACAAGAGCCGAAATGGGAGGACCGCGATCGCTTCCTCCTGTCGGTCGGACACTACGGCATCGCCCACTACGCGATCCTGGCTGAGGCCGGATACATCAGCGAAGATGAACTCGACACGTACGGATGCGACGACAGCCGTCTCCCGATGTCGGGCATGTCGGGCTATACCCCCGGCGCAGAAATGTCCGGGGGCTCCATTGGCCTCGGCTTACCAATGGCGGTAGGCATGGGTCTTGGACTGAAACGCAAGAATAACAAGGCGTTCGTCTACACGTTCATGGGCGACGGAGAGATGGCCGAGGGTCCGACCTGGGAAGCAGCGGCCGCCGCGTCGCACTTCGCGCTGGACAACATCATCGGCATCGTTGACTTCAATGGCGTCCAAGCCGATGGCCCGAGTACCCAGATATTCAAGACGGAACCACTGACCGACAAGTTCCGCGCTTTCGGCTTCCACGTACAACGCGTGGACGGGAACGACCTGGAGGCCCTCGTCGATGCGTTTGAAATGGCGCGTAATCTGAAAGACGTCGTGCCTCGAATCATCATCTGCGACACGAAGATGGGCAAGGGTGTGGACTTCTTGGAGAAGCGCGAGAAAAACCATTTCATCCGCCTGGAAAAACCTGAGTGGTCGTCAGCGTACGAGCGCCTTGGCGCATTGAGGAAAGAAGTAGCATGAACAACAGCACCGTGATGGAACAAACAACAGTCCAAGCGCCGAAGCCCATGGCGCAAATCGCTTCGAACGTCGAAGAAGGGCATCGCGTCCGCGCCACGCCCTTCGGCAAGGCACTGGTCGCCCTGGCCGAATCGGATCCGCGCATCGTGGGCATGAGCGCAGACCTGGCCAAATACACCGACATGCACATCTTCGCGCAGGCCTTCCCGGACCGCTTCTACCAAGTCGGGATGGCCGAGCAGCTGATGGCAACGGCGGCGGGAGGATTGGCAAAGGAAGGCTTCGTCCCTTTTGCTTCGACCTATGCGACTTTCGCATCGCGCCGCTGCTATGACTTCATGTCGCAAGCTGTCGCGGAGCAAAACGCCAACGTCAAGCTGATCGGCGGCCTGCCTGGCTTGACCACAGGCTACGGCCCAAGCCACCAGGCGACAGACGACCTCGCCATTTTTCGCGCGATGCCGAACCTGGTCGTGATAGATCCGTGCGACGCGCTGGACATCGAACAAATCGTGCCTGCCATCGCAGCCTATCCCGGCCCCGTCTACATGCGAGTGCTGCGCGGCAATGTGCCATTGGTCCTTGACGAGTACGACTACAAGTTCGAGCTCGGCAAGGCCAAGGTCCTGCGAGGCGGCCGTGACGTTGTCATCATCGCGACCGGGTTCATGACGATGCGGGCGTTGGATTCGGCCAAGGAGCTGGAGAAAGATGGCATCGACGTGAGCGTTGTGCACGTGCCCACCGTCAAGCCGCTGGACGAAGCGACGATCATTGCGGAAGCCAGCAAGGGCGGCCGCCTGGTCGTGGTGGCGGAGAACCACACGACCATTGGCGGATTGGGCGAAGCGGTTGCGGGCACGCTGATGCGCGCACGCGTGTCGTGCTCGTTCCACCAGATTGCCTTGCCAGATGCGTTTCTGCACGCGGGATCCTTGCCAGTCCTTCAGGATCGGTACGGCATCTCACGCAAGGCCATGATGGCCAGCATCAAGAACTGGCTATAAGGCTTCCACCTCGCCGTTCGCGTCTGCGGGCGTTCAGGGGGCGGGCGCCCGCCCCTGAGCGGGCCCATCGCCATCTCAACAAGGATTCGCCATGAATCACCAAGATCGTGTTTGCATCGTGACCGGGGGTGCCAGTGGCATCGGGCGTTGCATCGTAGAGAAATTTGCGCTTGAGGAGAAGGCGACGGTGTGCTTGCTCGATCGCAATGCCGAGAGCGCCCACGCTGTGGCGGAGTCGGTCCGCGCGTCAGGGGGAACGGTCCATCCCTACGCGGTGGACTTGTCCAACATCGCCGCCATCGAGCGCGTTTTCTCGGATCTGGTCGCCGCCGTGGGCGGCCCGCAGATTTTGATCAACTGCGCCGGCTTCGCATCGGTGGAAGCTGCTGCCACTTTCAACATTAACAACTGGCGCAAGAGCATGGACATCAACGTGACGGCAGCCATGCGCCTTTCCCAACTGTGCATCGCCACCATGCGCGAGCATCGATGGGGACGCATCGTGAACATCTCGTCTGTCAGCGCCGATCTAGCAGGAACCGGCCGCCTCGCCTATGGCACGTCCAAAGCAGCGCTCAACGCCATGACGCGCCAGTTCTCGGTCGAGGTGGCACAAGATGGCATCACGGTCAACGCGGTCGCGCCCGGCCCGGTCCAGACGTCGCTGACCGGCGAGAACCATGGTGGCAGCACGGCCGACATCTACAAGAGCATGATCCCAATGGGACGTTACGGCTCCATGGAGGAGATCGCCCACGCCGTGTCGTTCCTTGCCTCCACCGGCGCCAGCTACCTAACTGGCCACACCCTGCCCGTCGATGGCGGATTCCTGGCGAGCGGCATCATCGTCCGCGACCTTTTCAACAACGCTTGAAAAGCACCCCGGCTACCCCTGATACGTCGAAGGCGATCCCGTGGACGGGGGACGGCCTGACGCTCGGCGGCTTGGCACCGCGATCCAGCCATGTTCCTAAGGCGTTCGCCCAACGGTCGCCTGATCTCAGGCTCGTTACGAGGTGCATGGACCTTCTAGTTTTGCGACGCGTGGTGAAGCGTTTGCGCGGTCCACACCACAGGTTTCTGACGAACGGATGGAGCCATGCACATCGGGGTATGCAAGTAAACAACGCGAGCTGAGACGCGCGTCGCCGTCACGGCTGAACTGCGAAAAGCTCGTGGGGCATCGTTGTACCGATCATCGGCGGGTGGTTGCTTCAGGCGGGCGGCTGGCACGCCAGCTTCTGGGCTCTCGCCGGCGTGAGCTCAGCCAAGCTCCTATGGGTGTGGCGCCGATGCCCGGAGTCACTGCCGGTGCAACCGACGCGCCACCGAACCTCAGACCCAAGCATCTCAGGGATTCTTCATCCGACTATCGCTGCGACGACCCCCTGCCGCTCCGGTGGCAGCCAGTGAGCTGATCTCCGTCAGTGCTGGCCCCTCGACGACCGCTTCTTCAAATACCTCAGGTCAAAAACATTCCCGCTTTGTACCAGCAAGCGCGCCATCGTTTTGAGCTCCCCGCGTTGCAATTTCTGCGATGTTGTCAGGGGCAACGCTGCAACAAAAGCGATGTAACCCGGAACCTTGAAGTAGGTCAACTTCTTACCCGCAGAGTCGAATATCTGCCGAGCGGTGTCGATCGTCGGCGCGACCCCCTCGGCCAGTTCAATGCAAGCCATCACCTCTTCGCCTCGCAACTCGTCATCGACTGGCCCCACACCAACGGCTCGCACCCCGGCGATCTGGTTCAACACGCCCTCCACTTCCAGCGACGCAATGTTTTCTCCGCTGCGACGAACAATGCTCTTGCTACGATCCACGAAGTGCAACGACCCGTCATCGCCTTCGCGCACCATGTCGCCAGTGCGGAACCATCCATCGGACCAAGCCTCCTCCGTCAACACGGACTGACCTGCGTAGCCGCTGAAGAATCCCCCTCGCGCATCCTCGCCAGCGGCGCGCACCTGCAATTCGCCAGTCGCGCCCTTGAGGACCTGATTGCCGTCGGGTGTTACCAAGCGATATTCCATTGCATTGGTGGGCCGGCCGAAACACCGAGTCCCCACATGGCGCGGCTCCTCGCTTGCTACCATGGCTGCACCCGCCCCCACCTCAGTCATCGACCAAGATTCGAGCAGCGGAAAACCGAAACGCTCCTCGAAGGCCTTGTGGTGGGATGGATGAACGCCCGCACCAAATCCGAAACGCAGCGCGTGACGTCGCTCGTGCTCTCCCTGCGGGATTTGCAGGAGCATGGCAGGCATGACACCCAGATAGTGAACGATCGTCGCGCGGCTCTCGGCTACGACCTGCCACCATGATCGAGGGTGAAAGCGATCCAGCTGTACGATGCAGCCGCCCGACAGCACCATGGCCATGGTCGAGCAGGCCAGAGCGTTCATGTGCGTGAGCGGCAACGGCGTGATCAGCCGCTCCTCTCCGTTGCGAACGTGGCACAGCCCGCCGACGTTTATGTACCACGTGCCGAAGGCCAGGAAATAGCGGTTCGACAACATGCACCCCTTGGGCGCACCGGTGCTGCCGGACGTATAAACGAGCGAGCACTCGTCGCGCCCGGAATTTGGTGACGCCTGCAGGCAATGCGGCGGATCGCTATCGATCACATGCACTGGAAGAGTCGGAGCCGCGGCCTCGAGCAGGGCGCGTCGCTCGGGCAAGGCCACGGCCATGGCCACACCGCTGTCGCGCACGACATGAGCCATGTCCGCAGTGCTGCCTTCCGCATTGAGTGGCACGATCGAGATGCCCAGCGCATTGAGCGCCAGCCAATGCACGAAGAAATCCGCCCGATTGTCCAGCAGCAGAGCCACACGATGGCCCGTTCGCAGGCCGCTCTCGCGATAAGAGGGGACTAGCGACTCGGTCAAGCGCGCGGCCTCACCATAGGTCAGATCCAGTGGACCGCGGGCGTAGCTAGCAGCGGCGGTGGCTGGAATGTGAACGAACGGAGCCTGAGGAGTGCGATCCGCGGTTTGACGAAAGGCTTGATAAACGGAGCTGGGGGCGTTCAACATATGCGGTTCAGATTGGAATGGCAGTGCCGACGCTGGCGCCGCCGCACACGAAAAGGTTCTGCCCTGTCACCCAGCTGTTGCGCGGGTCGGCAAAGAAAAGGACCGCGCGCGCGACATCCTCGGGCTCTCCAAGGCGACGCATCGGCAATGCAGCCGCAAGGTCACGGGCTTTCTGGCTCTGAGCCGGAATGTCAGCCACGAGCATCGGCGTGACGGTCGGTCCGGGTGCCACGGCGTTGACGGTGATCCCATACGGGCCCAACTCCAGCGCCCACGTACGCGTCATCGCCACCAGCGCAGCCTTCGTCGCAGAATAAACGGTGCGCCCCGCCATTCCGACCAGCGCGCGCGACGACAGGTTCACAATCCGGCCAAAACCGCGCTCGCGCATGCCGGGCGTGAGAGCTTGCGCCAACACCACCGCGGCCCGCAGATGAAGGTCCACGAGGAGTTCAAACTCCTCATCCGCCACATCTTCGAGCCTCGTGTTTCGCACGACACCCGCGTTGTTGATCAAGATGTCGAAAGGCGCTTGCTTCGCGAGATCCAGCGACATTGTTCGCGTCGAACGGATGTCACTCAAATCGACCTCATGCTGCGCGAAAGCGGCGTGAGATAAGGAGCCTTTGTCGCGAGACAGGGAAACGACTTCCGCGCCCTGACTTAGGAGTGCATGGCACACAGCCGCGCCGATCCCGGCGCTACCGCCAGTCACCAGTGCACGGCGACCCGTAAAGATGTCACCGCTACTCATGGGAAAAGTTGCACCGAAGGCAGCGCAGCGTCGCAATTGAGTAGGTTGACCCGCTTAGTTCGGATTCGAAGCTTGCCTTTTGCGTCAACCGCCAAGGTGTGCCAAGAGACGGCGCCCAGGACAAACTGCTCTTCACCGCGCGCCTCGAGATAGGTGTAAGAAGTCCGAACCAGGTAGTCGTTGCGCTCGGGATCAAAGCGCTCTACCGTGGGCTGCTGAAGAACGTGCAATCCACGACTCACAGGTTGCTGGGAAAACGCGCGCGCATGACCAAGCCGTTCGACGCGAAGCCGTAGCAGCAGCTTATCCTCATGCATGAGCGAGTTGTGGCTGACTGCATCGACCTGGTCGTGTTGCAGAGGAATCCAGTACACGCCATCGTCGGCGAAAAGCTCGTACCAGTCACCGTAGCGCCGCTCATCGAGCAGCCGCGCCTCGCCAACGACGAAAGCGACGAGGTCGTTTTGACTGATTTCTTTGGCAACTTCGATCATTCCTCTTCTCCCATCATCGACGACCATGCACGAAACTGATTGCGCACGGATATCTCGCTCGTTCCATTGACTGTGAGGTCACGGGCCTTCTCTTCGTCACTGACATGATTGCGATGAAGACTGATCCATGGATTGCCATTGGCAGCCAATCCCTCCTGGATGGACCGGTAGCAATGCAGGTCGTCATGGCCGACCACCGACATCGGTGAATTGATCAGACGGCTGTACATCATGGTGCGTTGCAGGAGCGCATCGGGCGCCCCCTTCAGACGCAGGGTCCACGACTCAACGACGGTCTTGTCCACCGCGATTGGCCGGATCACGCGTATTGCCTGGATGGCTCCCTTGACGGTCAGGCTCGGGTAATAGACAGTGTTGTGACGCACAGTCCCGAGAATCGCGCGCGTGCGCTCTTCGCCATAAGCCGCAACGAGCTGTTCCTCGTATGCCGGCACCTGCGAATAGCTCGAATGCAGCGAGATCGATTCGGTACCCGTGTAGCTGTGCCCGCCTGCAAACACGCGCACACCCATCGCATCAGAGAACTGGTAGTTTTCAGTGAAGGGGACCATGACCTCGATGGCCATCGGCTTGACTTTGTCCGAGGGCTCATCCTTCCACAGGGATTTCGCTGTACCTGCCGAGGATTCGTGGGCCACCATCGGATGCATCGTGTCGTTGAGATTCTCGATGAACATCTTCCAGTTGCAGTTGTGCGTGTACCGCAAACAACCGCCCACAACCTCGAGTTCGCCTTCGGCCGAACGATCGGCCATGTTGTCGATGGAACTCAAGGAGTCGCCGAAGTACTCCTCAAAACCGGGTCCGGTGTCAGACAGGCGGGCGAAGACGAAGCCGCGCCGTGAGGCAACGTTCTGAATGCGGCACATGCCGCCGCTGGCCGGCGCCTGTGCGAACTCTGTGCCTTCATAGCCGCTGCGAAGAGGAACACCCGCCAGGCTTCCGTCAGTTCGGTAGATCCAGGCATGGTAGGGGCAACGGAACTGGCGACCGGTGTTGCCTGTCGGGGCCGTGACGAGTTTGGCGCCCTTGTGGGCACAGCGATTGAGAAGTACGCGGACGCTATGATCCGGCTGTCGCACGAGAAGGACCGGTTGATTGCCAAGATCGGCGGTCAGGTAATCGCCCGGCTCGGGCACCTGGCTCTCATGCCCCACGTAAATCCAGGCGCGCCGCCACAGGCGTTCCATTTCCAAGTCGAAGATTTCCGGATCCACGTACACATCACGATGTACTTGGTCGACCTTGATCAGCGCAGCGATGGCCTTGGCATCGTTGCGATACCGATTGACGTTACTCATGTTCGTCCTTTGGAAGCGATGAACTGATTTGTTGTTTCCTGCTCTGCAGGCATTCCGTCGGGCAGGCCCATTGGGAAGGGCCAGTCAGAGCCGAATAGGATGTGGGTAGGTCCGAATACGTCTCTCGCCAGGCTGAGGACGCCGGGATGGTGCGCGATGCAGTCCGCGTAGAAGCGCCTTGCCGCCTGCAACGGCCTCTCCACCTCGTGATCCACGCCGGGGCGGCGGGTCTCGAATCCGCGCTCCATGCGCCCGACCAGCGATGTGAAGACGCCACCTGCATGGGCGAGACAGAATCGCCCCCTCGGATATCTGGCGGGCACGCCCGCCATCACCAGATGTGCGGCAGCCACCCCGGTTTCCATGGGATTGCCAATGAGATTCTCCAGATAGAAGGAAGCGAGCCGGCCGTCGGCACATGCACCCGGATGCAGGAAGACGAATGCGCCCTTGTCGTCGAGGATCTTCCAAAGTGGTTCGTAGGCCGCATCTGAAAAAAGGATTCGCGGGTCGCCGCCCGCGGCGAGCGCGACACCCTCGAACTGGTGTCCCTCATAGTGCCTGAGCAGTCGCAGCGCCAGCGCAGGATGTTCCATGGGCAGATGAAGAAGCGCAGAAAGTCGCTGGTCATGCGCCGCGGTCAACTCGAGCAGCCCATCGTTCAAGGCTCGAGCCCAGAGTTCGGCCGCGCGCTCATCGAGCTGCTGGCGATACAGGGGCGGAGGCACGGAAACCAGCGCCCTGTCCACGGAGTGTTCCTCCATCCAAGCCAGCAGACGCTCGGGGAAATACAGATTCGCAATACCGATGGCATGGCCGTCGACGGTCAGCTTGGGCGGTTCGGAATGCCACACAACGCCCGGAAGACCCGCCAAGCGCTCGGCTGCGAAGGGCACCAGATGCGCGTGAACATCGAGAGCAATGGGATTCATGGGCGGTCCGGGCCGTTTTCAGCGCGGCTCAAGATTCGCGTTCATTTCGTTGCCCCAGAACTCCGGCGACCATTTCGGTCCCCAGACATAGGGGAGCTGGTTCCAGTCCCTCGTGACCCAGGCTTCACTGATCTTGTCCATATCGCTGTAGTACTCGACCCAGCTGCCCCAGGGATCCCGGATGTAGAGGAACAAATTCGAAGCCAGGGCATGGCGCCCCAGCCCGAACTGATCGGCGAACCCCGCTTCTCGCATCTGCCAGCCGCCAAAGCCGAGCTGGTCAAACGAGTCCACGTAGAAGCTCGCGTGTTGGAATCCGCGATGCGTACTGTTGATGAGACCGAAACAGTGGTGATCTCGAACGCCTTCGCCGCCCGCCATGAACGAAACCTTGCCCACGGCACGGTCCGTCGTGCGCAGACCCAATGCCTCGCTCAGGTAAGCCTCCGCCTTTGCGAAATCCTGGGTGAAAAGCAGCATATGTCCCAATTTCTTGGGCAGGACTTGCTTGGGCAGTTCCGTCCAAAGATGTCGGTCCACCCGCTTGTGATCCACGACGAACGGCTCGATGACGACTTCATCGGCAGGCGTGCGCGGGGTGAGGTTGAACCATGTCCCCCACGGATCCTGAAACCAAAGTCCCGGGCGAAGACCGGCAAACGGCGGCGCTGCTGCCGGTGTGCCCAGCGCCTTCAGCCGCTCTTCGAAGCGCGGCAAGTAGGCCGCCTCCACGAAGAAGGAGAGGTGGTGCAGGCGCTTGATGGAGCCCGGTGGGCCTTGGAGTACCAGCACGCTCGGCGCTGCCACATCGGCACATCCCAACGCGAGCGCGCCCTCATGCGCCTTGGGTTGCAGACCGAACGCAGTGTAGAAGCTGCGCGCTACCTCGACGTCAGGCACTTCAAATCCATATCCTGCAAGTGAATGCACGCGTGCGGAAGACATCAAAAGTCTCCTTCTCGATAGGACGTGAGGTCGGTGGCCGTTACCTTGTTGTCCAACTCGCCCAGCCCCGTGGCTCGAACAATCACGCGGTCGCCATCGGCCAGGAAAACCGGAGGCACGCGTGCATTGCCGATACCGCTCGGGGTGCCGGTGAGGAGGACGTCACCCGCCTCGATCGTCATGCCGGAGGAAAGCTCAGCGATGAGTTCTGGGATCGGGAACGCCATGTCGCTAACAGTGGCGCTCTGCATGGTCCTGCCATTCAACTCGCACTCAATGGCAAGCGCTTCAAGCGCGACGTCATCACGGTGAACGATCCAGGGCCCAAGTGGCATCGTCGCGTCGATGCTCTTCCCCTTGAGCCACTGTCCCCCGTGACGGCGTTGCAGGTCGCGTTGCGAAACGTCATTGGCCAGGCAGTAACCCCAGACATGGTCCATTGCTTTCGCAATCGAAATGCTGCGACCGCGCTTTCCCAGGACGACGACGACCTCGGCCTCGTAGTCCCATTTGGCCGAAAGTTTGCTATCGAAGGCGATCGGATCGCAGGGCGCGATCACGGTCGCTGGCGCCTTCGTGAAGAATGTGGGAGCGTCAGGTTTGGGCACGTCCTGGCCTTCGCGCTTGCCCTCACTCTCGTAGAAATGGTCCCAGTAGTTCCAGCCGGTGCAGAGCACGTCACGCCGGAACCTTCTGAGCGGCGACAGCACCTTCACATCCTCCAGGGCGACGACGTCGATCGAGTTCGCGGCATGAACCTTCAGCTCTTGCGCAAACTCCGGCCCACGCGAGACGATGTCCAGCACATCGCCCAGCTCCAGAGGCAGAAGGCGAACGCGTCCCTCGTCGTCCAGGCAGGCCGCGCGCTCAGCTCCGCGCAGCAAAACAGTTCCGAGTCGAAGTGCCATGGTCTCAGTCCTCGATGACAGCGATCGCGCTGATCTCGATCAGGTACTCCGGCTTGACCATCTTGCTGACCTCGACCATGGTCGACGCCGGCGCAGGGGCCTCGAAGAACTCACGGCGCACCTTGTGGATGATGTCGAAGTACTCGATGTTGCGAACGTAGACATCGACACGACAGATGTCGCGCAGCGTGCCGCCCGCGTCCTCCACCGCGGCCTTCAGGTTTTCACAGACCTGGCGGGTTTGCGCTTCGATGTCACCGATGCCGGCGATGGTTCCATCCGCCTTCCGCGCGGTCATTCCCGAAATGAAGGCCATGCGGCCCGCAGGCTTGACGCTGATGGCGGCCGAAAAGTGTCCGTTCGGCGTCGCCAGCGACGCGGGGGAGTGTTGCTTCTTCGTGCTCATGATGGTTTTCTCTCTGTGGTTGGATCAAAGGGTCGACGTCGCGCCGAGGGGCGCCACGCGAGCGGATTGCGCGAGGCTGTCAAACTGGGCGACAAGCTCTGGCGAGAGCTTCAACGCGTGCTGGTTGTGTGCACGGCGTTCGCGCTCAAGATCGCCCGGGGCGTAGACGGCAGCCACCTCGGGCGCGCGCACCGAATTGCGAATGCGTTCGGCAAACGCTTCGGCTCGCGCGGGCATGCCCGCCCCCGCATCAATGGCAAGAAACCAGTGTGCGCAGTCGTAGGGACGATCGGAGGCGCCATAAAGAGGCTGAACCTCCGCAGCCATAGACCCGCCGGAGAGCCCACCACACAGAAGATCGACCATGACCGCGAGCCCAAAACCCTTTGGACCAGCGGCTGGCAGAAGCATCCCTGCAATCGCCTCGCTCGGGGACGTCGTCGGCCGCCCGCCCTTGTCAGTTGCCCAGCCTGGCGGGATGGTCCCGCCCTCGCGCTCTGCGTTGCGGATCTTTCCCATGGCTGAATTGCTGGTCGCCATATCGATGACGATGGGTCGGCCCGCCAGCGCCGGGAATGCGAACGACAGTGGGTTGTTGCCGACCACACGCTCCGCGCCGCCGGGCGCCGGCATCAGCGGACGCGTGTTGGACATCGCTGCGCCAATCAGGCCAGCTTCTGCAATCCGCGCACTCCAGTACGCTGCCGTTCCGAAGTGAAACGCATGCCGTACCGCGACAACGGCCACGCCCGTCTGACGTGCTCGCTGGATCGCCAGATCCGTCGCCAGTACTGAAGAGACTTGGCCGAGCGCATGGTCGGCATCCAGAACCAGCAACGAAGCACGGTCTTCAACGACGTTGGACACCGGCTTGGCTTTGACGCTGCCGGCACGCAGGCGCTCCACATACATCGGCAGCAGCATGCAGCCATGAGACGCCACGCCCTGCAGATCGGCCTCGACGAGTGCTGCCGCGGTGTGTTGCGCATCGGCAGCCGGCACCTCGCAGGATTCAAGGATTTGCGCTGCCCATTCGATCAGACGACCGGGTGCCACGCTCAGATTTTTGGTGTTATTCATAAGGAGCCCTTCAAGACGCGGGGATCAATCTGCGCTCGACCACGTTCCCGGAAATCGTGCTGGCGCCATCCGAGATCAGATGAAGCAACGTGGGAACTACGGCCGAAGGCTGGGAGACGCCCAAAGTGCGCTCGTAGCCCGCGAGCTCCTCCGCGCTGGCCGATTTGAGGAAGACGGGTGTCGCAACGAGCCCGGGCGAGAGTGCATTCACGCGAACGCCGAATTCGCGAGCCTCGAGCGCAGCGCATTTGACGAGCCCGATGATTCCCGCTTTCGTCGCGGCATACGCCGCAGCGCCGGGCCAGCCATTGCTGGCCAAACCCGACGTGAACGCAACGACGGAGCCGCGGCGCTGGCGTTTCATCGCTGGCAGGAGTGCCCGCAACAGATAGAAAACCCCCGATAGATTGACGTCGAGATGGCGCTGCCATTGCACATCTGTTGTGTCCTCGATGCTTGAGCGTTCCTGAATCGCCGAGGTCAGCACCGCCGCATCGACGCGTCCGTCCGCAGCCAGAATGCGGTCGACCAACTGCTGGCAGCCATGCGAGTCCGCTATGTCGAGAGTGGCGACCTCGATACGAGCAACCGAAGCGAGCGCGTGGAGCGCCTTTTCGTCGATGTCCACCGCCCAGACTTTGGCCCCGCATCCGGCAACTGCCAGGGCTGTCTCGCGGCCGATGCCCGAAGCAGCACCCACGACGAGCACCGTGTGCCCGCTGAAGTCATAGGAGACTTTCATCGTCAAGCTCCCTTTGGCGGGAGCACGCCCGTGATCTTCGTGTAGAGCGCTTCGGCGTCTGCCCCATCCATCGAAACGATGGCCGCGACATGCTCGTCCGGCCGAACGAGCACCAGGGTGTTGGGCTGGACATCCAACCGTTTCATGAATGCATCCCCCGGATCGAGCACCGCGCGATCGCGCAGGCCGCTATCGTGTGGAGCATCCCAGCGCGAGACGACGCGGTGCGCGAGGGCCGGTGAATCGTGCGCCGGCAACGAGGGGCGGCGGCGTGCATCGGTGAAGTACAGCGCGACAAATCGATCCTGACAGAGGTCATGCGCACGCAGCACGCGCCCATCGCTGCCATGCAGGGGATGGTCGGGCAGACGATCCCCCACTTCGATCGCCGGGCGGGTACTGCGCTTGAAAAGGCTTCCGCCGCCATGCCCCTCCAGATCCAACTTCACGCCGAGCAAGCCCCGGGTGTAGGCGTTCGCCCAGCTGTTGTCGGTCATTGCGATGGCGCTGTCCTTGCGACGGGCCATGTACAGGCGCGCCGCCTCTGCCACCTGGCCCGATCCATTGATTGCCATGGGCCGCTGCTCGCGCTCATAGCCATCGATGAGGCTCTCGTCGGCCCACCCTCGAAGCACCCAGTTGAGGCGCCAGGGAAGATTCGACGCATCCAGTGCACCGGTGGTGATACCGAGACCCCACATGGGCGTGATGAGGTGGGCGGCGTCGCCCATCAGCAGGACGCGGCCGCTGCGCCAGCGGCTTGCAACGCGATGATGCACGTTGTAGATGACCTTGCTGATCACCTCGACGTTGTCCACTTGGCCGATGAAGGACAACGACTTTTCCAGCAACTCAGCGTCCGTCGGCGAGTCCTGGCCCGGTAAAAGTGGATACAGGAAGCGCCAGCACTTCGGATGCCGCACCAGAATCATCCACTGCTCGGGGTCCGAAAAATAGGCCAGGTAGGGATAGTCGCGCGGGTTGCCGATATCCAGGTCCAGCTTGAGATCCACCAGCGCGTACTTTTCATCGAGCGAGTAGCCCTCGGCCTCTATGCCCAACTTCGTGCGCACCATGCTCCGGCCACCATCGCACGCCAGCATCCAAGCACACTCGACGGTCTTGGCGCCTTCGGGCGTGTCGAGCTTCAGCAGCACATGGTCATCCCGGTCTTCGAAGCCGACCAGCTTGTGCCCCAGATGGAGGCTTGCGGTCTCTCGCGTACTCAACTCCTCTGCGAGAACCGGCTCGAAGTCGTGCTGCGGAATGTTGATGACGAACGGGAATCGCGTCTCATCGCCAAGCAGGTGAAGAGGAACTGGGAACTGGGCGGTCTGCGTGCGACGGTCCACCTCGCCGATCTCGTCAATGCGCAACGAGGACGCCAGAACTTTATCCACGGCGCCATACCGGCGCAGCACCTCCAACGTCCGCGTAAGGATGGTGCCGGCTTTGATTTCCATCGATAACTGCCCATCCTCCTCGTAGACCTGCACAGGAATGCCGTAGCGGGCAAGCCCCAGTGCTGTGAGCAGACCGATTGGCCCTGCACCAATGATGGCCACCGGGCGGCCGTCCGCGTTCGGGAATGAGGAAATGGTTGCATTCAAGATAAGAAGCTCCGCAGGAACGGCGACCTCCCCTGAGAGACCGGACCGTGATTGAGACCAAGACATGACGATCATAAATCGATAAAACTTGATGTCAAGATACTTGATTGAGGAATACTTGAACCGCGTAAACTAGGAGGAATGACACAGACCCTCACCGCCTCCCGCAAACCGAAAGCGCCGGCCTCCACTGGCGCGGACTTGGAAACGGCCGATTACGTAGATCACTTTGTGATGGAGTGGGATCGGCACCGCCCAGATCTTCAGATTCACCGTCTCTCGCCTCTCATGCGCGTTCTTCGGCTCTCGAACCTGCTCGAGAAAGAACTCTCCCGGATCGCCAAAATGCAGGACATCACGAGCGCGCAGTTTCAGGTGCTCGCGGCCCTGCGCCGTCACGATCCGGAGCCACAATCGCTTTCCCAACTCAGCCGCATCGCCATCCTGACCTCGGGGTCCATGACGTCTCTGGTGGACCGCCTGGAGGAGCGCCAGTTCGTCCGCCGCCAGCGCCACCCCGAAGACCGAAGAGGCATCTTGCTGGCCCTCACGGATGCGGGCCGCAACGTCATCGACGCTGCGCTAGAGATGCGAGTGCGCCGACTGCATGCATTGGCCGACTCGCTTTCCGCGCAAGACCTGAGCGCCATCTCCACCGGGCTGCGCAAGCTGCTACTGGCCGTCGACACGCCCTTTGAAGGCAATCCGTCCTGAAAGAATCCTCGGCTTACAGCAGTGCACGTCCCGGATGCGCAGCGCGCGCCTTGCGCCGACTTGCACGCAGCAGCTTTGCGACCGCCGTCAGCACGATGCCGTGCACTCACGGTCTCCTCTCGGAATCAACGGCTGCGAGACATCGCGGACGCGACACCGTGGGCAGCACCCCCAATGCAGCGTTCTGAACGCTGGCCGTGAGTCAGACCCGCTTTGGCGCTTGGCCTGCATGGGCCGCGCCTGATACGCCCCGTGAAGGGCGCGAACTTGGCAGCACCGCCTCACTCCCTCGGCGCGATCCAGCGCCATTGACGTCGCGGCAGCGCCTAGCCGGCAGTCGATAGCGTCAGTCGGTCTCACAGAGATCGTCCCGGACGCAGATGTTCTAACTGACATGTGCGCGTCGCATAGCGGCCGCCATTCGCGCAGCGTCGCGCCAGACTCTCGCTGCGCCATATTGACTATCTTGTGATATGTCACATAGAATATTTCCAGAGAATACTCATAAACCTGGTCTTCGATTCGGAGGCTAGGCAGCCACGACGGAGCCCACGTGAGCAGATATCGCAACAACCAAGCGGCCATCGCCGATCTGATCCGAACCGATCAGGTCCATGCGGACCTCTACATTGATCCAGAGCTCTTCGCGCTGGAGCAGGAGATGCTATTTGTACGCACGTGGCAGTACGTCGGGCATGCCAGCCAAATTCCGAACACCGGCGACTTCTACACGGTGACGATCGCGGGTCAGCAACTCATGATGATCCGGCAAGCCGATGCATCGGTGTCCGTATTGCATAACCGATGTGCCCACAAGGGGGCAACGCTGTTCTCGGAGCCCAGCGGCAACGCGGGCAAGGTCATTCGCTGTCCCTATCACGCATGGACGTACAAGCTCGATGGCTCGCTGATCTCCATGCCTCTTCGTGCGGAGTACGAGTACACCAACGTGCGCGCCTGCCCCGCAAGTGAGGGTCTCTCGAAGCCTGCGATACGCAACTATCGTGGCTTCGTCTTCGTGAGACTCTCACCCGAGGGCCCGGACTTCGAGACGTACGCCGGTGGAATGCTGGAGGTGATCGACAACCTCATTGACAGATCGCCCGAAGGCGACGTCTCTGTAGTGGGTGGCTGCATCCGATCGACCATTCGTTGCAATTGGAAGATGTACCTCGAGAATGTGAACGACGCCGTCCACGCGATTTCCACACACGAATCGGTTGTCGTGACAGCGAAGAATGCATGGGATGCAGAGGTCGACCGATCTGCCACCCCAATGGCGGTCGAGCAGCTTCTGCCGTTTGGTTCAGGGCTTGATTTCGTCCGCGGCATAGGTGCGCGCATTTTGAACAATGGTCACAGCATCCTCGGCACAAAGGCGAGCCTGCACACCGGATATCACGCGTTGAACGAGTATGAGGCATCACTCGCGCACGTGCATGGACCCGACAAAGCACGACAGATTCTTTCCTTCGCACCACAGAACGCCATTCTGTTTCCAAGCCTTGCCCTGAAGTGCTCGCCCCAACTCCTGCGGGTGGTGAGGCCCCTCGGCGTGGATCGGATCGTCGTCGAGGCCTGGGCATTGCAACTAAGAGGTGCGCCTGCCGAACTGGCAGCGCGCACCATGCACTACAACCGGTTGGTTTATTCGCCAATGTCGCCAGTGGCCCACGATGACGTGCACGTGTTCGAGGGCATGCAACGCGCACTGCACTCCCGTGCCAACCCCTGGGTCAGCCTGCACCGTCTTCACCGCGCCGACGAAAGCACAGACCTCGCCGTCGATCACAGCGCTACAAGCGAAATCCTGATGCGCAATCAGTTCCGGGCCTGGGCGCAATGGATGCAGCAGGGCACGCCAGCCACAGTTTCCTAAGCGAGTTCTTCTGCGCCCCTCATCCCATACACCCCTGGAGCTCTACGATGACACACACCCGCCGCGATTTGCTCAGCACCGCATGCCTCCTGGCCGCATCCGCACTTGCGCTGCCCGCACGGGCGCAGGACTACCCCAGGAAGCCCATTACCATCATCGTTCCGTTTCCGCCGGGCGGCATCGCAGACCCCATCGCCCGCCTCGTAGGGCAGAAGTTGAGCGAATCCCTAGGCCAGCCGGTCATCATCGACAACAGGCCGGGCGCCGCCGGCCAAGTCGCAATCTCCGCCGTCAAGAATCAGCCAGCCGACGGCTACACGCTGTTCATGGGCAACATGGGATCCCAGGCGCTCAATCCATTCCTCTTCTCCAAGCTCGGCTATGCGCCCGGCGACTTCGCGCCGATCACGCCGGTCGTGCAAACGCCTCATTGGCTCGTCGTGCACCGCGACAGCCCGCTGCGATCGGTTGCCGACCTGATCGCGCAATCCAAGAGTAAGCCCGGGGGGCTGACGTTCGCTTCCCAAGGCGTCGGCACTGGCGGA
Source organism: Variovorax multivorans (assembly GCF_051216835.1). Lineage (NCBI taxonomy): Bacteria > Pseudomonadati > Pseudomonadota > Betaproteobacteria > Burkholderiales > Comamonadaceae > Variovorax > Variovorax multivorans. The sequence continues at coordinate 499,286 of NZ_JBPJZL010000007.1, read as the reverse complement.
CAACTGCTCGCAGAAATGTTCAAGGCGCGCACTGGCATCGAGGGCACGCATGTCCCTTACAAAGGCTCGGCACCCGCTTTGCTAGACCTGCTTTCGAATCGCGTGGATTTCTTTTTCGACTCCGTCAGCACCAGCCTTCCCTACGTGAAGGAAGGTCGGTTGCGCGTGCTCGCCGTCGCGTCGTCCAAGCGGCTGCCTCAGGTTCCGGATATCCCGACGCTGGCCGAGCTCGGTTACCAGGGCATCGAGCTGTTGTTCTGGTTCGGCATGTTTGCGCGCACGGGCACACCCGATGCCATCGTCAACAAGCTGAACGCGGAGTTCACCAAGATTGTCCAGTCACAAGCTCTGCAGGATGCCACCTTGCCCATCGGCCTCGAACCTATCCACAGTTCTCCGGCCGAGCTCTCGGCACGAATCCAAGCGGACGCACAGCGCTGGGGCAAGGTCATCAAGGACGCAAAGATCAGTGCCGACTGAACACGCCTTGGCGAATCGATCAACGACCACCTCTCTTCGACCAGAGACCGCGCGTGTCTTCCAAACCCAGTTCTGATTTCGGCGGGGTTGTCATCGCAGCTCCCGTGTCGGTCGCCTACGCGCGCTACAGCAGTGAGCCGGCTGACTGGTACTTCGCGCAGTGCCTGCGTGCCATGCTGGGCGCATCCGGCCTGGACAAGGCGGAGATCGACGGGCTGGCCGCCTCGAGCTTCACCTTGGCGCCGAATCCAGTCGCATCGCTTACCCTGTCGCTGGGCATCTCGCCCGGTTGGCTGGAGGCAGTGCCTTTTGGGGGCGCAAGCGCCGTCATGGCGCTGCGCCGGGCTGCTCGCGCCGTTCAGGCAGGCGACGCATCCGTCGTAGCTTGCATTGGAGCCGACAGCAATCCCGCGGATGGCTTCAAGGACATCATCAGCGGCTTCTCGGTCGCATCCAACGACGCGGTGTTCCCCTATGGCGCGGGCGGCCCCACAATGCCATTCGCCCACATTACGCGGCAGTACATGGACGCCACCGGCACCTCTCGCGATGACTTCGGTCGTCTGTGCGTAGCCCAGCGCGACAACGCCAGCCTCTGCGAGCATGCGCTACTGCGCAAGCCGATCACCCTCGATGACTACCTGTCTGCGCCTGCAATCAGCGAGCCGTTTCACAAGCTCGACTTGGTGATGCCCTGCGCCGGCGCCGAGGGCTTCCTCGTCTTGCGCGAAGCGCATGCCAAGGCTCTCCAGATCCCCTACGCCCGCATCCTCAGCGTGGTCGAGCGCCACAATGCCTACCCCAACGAACATCCGGTGTTGCGCGGGGGCTGGCTTCTCGAGTGTGAACGCCTGTACGCGACGGCGGGATGCCGGCCAAATGACATCGACGTGGTTGCAACCTACGACGACTGTCCCGCCATCGTCTTAATGCAGCTCGAAGGTCTCGGATTCTGTGCGCAAGGGCAAGCCCGCCATCTCGTGCGAGATCGGGACTTGCGACTTGGAGGGGACTTCCCCATGAATACCAGCGGCGGCCAACTCGGCTGTGGTCAGGCAGGAGCGGCGGGAGGCTATCTCGGCCTCGTGGAGGTACTTCGCCAAGTGTCGCATCAGGCGCCTGGACGGCAAGTCCGGGGCGCTCGACGGGGCGTCGTCAGCGGCTACGGCATGGCCGTCTACGACCGCTGCCTCGGCAGCGGCGCAACGTTGCTGGAGGGCGCATGGTGACCACCTCATCGAACGCAATGAAGGCGCTGATCGACGCCGCACAGGCCACCGGCTTCGCAGTGCCGCGGTGCGGAGCGTGCGGGCATCGCTTCTATCCGCCTCAGTCCTTCTGTCCGCACTGCCTGGCCCCCGAGATCGAGTATGTGCCCGACAGTGGTGACGCAATCGTCCTGTCCACCACGCGGCTGCATCGCACCTTCGATCCAGCGTGGACCGCTGCCTTGCCCGTCCATATTGCCAGCGTGAAGACAGCGGCGCAGCTCTCTCTATTTGTGACTGTGGATCGCATGCTCCCCGTAGGTACCCAGGTCAGGATTCATCTTCGCCACGGCCTCTTCCATGCAGAAGTTCGCGGCCTCTGATATCACCCCACGCCCACCATGACGTCCCTGTTGCCACTCCAGCCCCAATCCGTCCAGAACCGCACGTTGCCCCGGATGCTGCAACGTCAGGCCGCGCGGCAACCTGACGCCCGATTCCTGACGATGGGATCGAAGCATTGGACCCACGCCGACGCCCTTAGGGCCGCCGGCGCGCGCGGCGCTGCCCTTCACGCCGCAGGCGTCACTAAGTCCGATCGCGTGGCCTCGATGTGCGGCAATCGCATCGAGGCGATTGAGGTCTTCACCGGTTGCGGCTGGATCGGCGCGGTGGCGGTACCTATCAACACGGCGGCCAAGGGACCTCAGATCCAGTACTACGTCGAGAACAGCGGCGCGAAGCTGCTTGTCATTGAGGCTGCTTTTCTCGAACGACTCGAAGATGTCGATTTCTCGCAAACCGCTCTCGAGACGATCTGGGTGATTCCGAGCCCCGCATGCGGCGCACAAGACCGATCACACGTGAACGGCGCCCGTGTCGTGGCCTACCCTGTGGCCGGCCCCCCCGTGTCGGCCGAGGACATGGAGTCGTCAGATACCTTGGCGATTCTGTATACGTCGGGGACAACCGGTCCCGCCAAGGGCGTCATCTGCTCTCACGGACACTACTACATGTTCGGTTTCAATAGCGTACGCATGCTCGGCGTCACTGGCAGTGACGTGCTCAGCACCACCCTTCCGCTGTTCCATATCAACGCCCTCAACACGTTTGCGCAAGCGAGCATCACGGGTTGCCAGGTCGTCATTCACGAGAAGTTCTCCGCGTCAGGCTTTTGGCCCACCTCCCGGGCTTGCGGCGCGACGGTGATCTATCTGCTCGGCGCCATGATTCCCATGCTTCTGGCTCAACCCATCTCCGAGGACGAGCGGTCTCACAATGTGCGTATAGGCCTCGGTGGAGGCGCCCCGGGCACGACGGCAGAGGACTTCAAGAATCGCACGGGCGTACTTCTCGTCGACGGCTACGCCTCGACCGAAACCTCTGTGGTGATCTCGACCCCGCCGGGCGTGGCCGGGCTTGGAGCGATGGGGTGGCTCAATGAAGGCTTCCAGGCCCGCGTGGCCGATGCATTCGATCTGGAGGTACCGCTCGGGGAGGCAGGCGAGCTCCTGTTGCGCGCGGACGAGCCCTTCGCGTTCGCGAGCGGCTATTTCAACATGCCTGACAAGACCGTGGAGGCGTGGCGCAACCTGTGGTTCCATACCGGCGACCGCGTCGTGCGCGAGACCGACGGTAGTTTCCGGTTCGTCGACAGAATGAAGGATGCGATCCGCCGCCGTGGCGAGAACATCTCCTCCTACGAGGTGGAGCAAGCATTGCTCACTCATCCCGACATCGCCCAGGCTGCGGCTTTCCCAGTGCAGTCCGAGCTCGGCGAGGACGAGGTGATGGTCTCGGTCGTTCTGCATGCGGCCAGCCGCATCGAGCTATCCAAGCTCGTCACGCACTGCGAGTGCCGCCTGCCCCACTTCGCTGTGCCACGCTACTTCGATGTGGTCACCGACTTGCCGCGCACGGAAAACGGCAAGGTCCAGAAATTCAAGTTGCGCGACACGGGAGTGACCGCGACCACTTGGGAACGTCCAGGCGCCAGCCAACCTCGTCGCCAGAGCAACGCATGACCGGCATTGAACGCCCCAAGGACGCACCGCTGACTTGGTTCTGCGTGTGGGTGGCCGACCAGGTTTTGCCTTTGGCTCCATACGAACGCAACGCGTTGCGCGCACTGGTGAACGGCTGCCCAGGAACACAGGCAGCGCACGTGATGCTGCCGACATCGGCAGACGATCCTTTCTATCCGGACCGCGAGGGGTCGCCTTCGCTGGTGGTGCAACTCGACTTCTTCCACCCGTGTGTGCTGGAACAGCATCTTGGTCCAGGCGGCTACCTCGCACCCCTTGCCGACCCGGATTTCCTGCCAAGCCTGGCAGGCGCCCAAGCCACGCAACAGGGCATGCTCGCACGGTACTATCCGGTCGCCGAGCCCGGCATTCGCAGCGCACATGCCGAAAGCGTGAGCTACTGGGTCGAGTACGCGGGCCCTGCTGCCAATCCCAACAAGTGGCACGAGGCGTACATGCGCCGCCACCCGTTGCTGCTTTCCCAGTTCCCTGGCATCCGCGCGATCGAAATCTACACCCCCGCCGCGCTGGTGTGCGGGCTACCGCTGCCAGAGCGGCCCTGCCTTCAGCGCAACAAGACCGTGTTCGACAGCGCGCAGGCCATGAGCCACGCGATGCAAACTCCGGTGCGCGGCCTGCTGCGCCAGGATTTCCATCGCTTGCCCCCATTCGAAGGCGCCGCGCTGCACTTTCCCTTCGAGACATTGACCTACCGACCCTCAGCGCCGACCCTGCCATGACCGATCCTTCGACTCTCCAGCTCTTGGTCGCCACGACCGAGGAACTCAACTCCCTCATTCGTCGCATCGTCCTTCAAGCGCCGGATGGCGGCCTCCTGCCAAGTTTCAGCGCCGGGGCTCACATCCAGGTGCAGGTGCAGCTCGGCGTTGGCCTAAGCGACTGGCGTCACTACTCGCTCATCAGCTTCGACCCGACCGGTTCCTCGACGCTTGCTCCCCGCGACTACACCATCGCGGTGCGGCGAGAAGATGTGGGCCGAGGCGGATCCAAGCACATGCATCAGCTCAAGGCTGGCGACTCCGTTACTGTGCAGGCGCCCAAGAATGACTTTCCCCTCCGTGATCACGAGGCAGCGGCCGTTTTGGTCGCCGGCGGCATCGGCGTCACGCCACTTGCCTCCATGGCGACCGAGCTCAAGCGCGTGAACCGTGCGGCGCGCATGGTGTACGCGGGCCGCATGCGAGAGCTCATGGCATTCGTGCCCGAACTCCGTACGCTGCTCGCGGACTCGCTGGAGCTCCACGTCGACGAAGAAGCCAATGCCCCGCTGGACATTGCACGACTGCTTGATGGCTGCGACGCGGGTGAAGTCCTCTACGTCTGCGGTCCGAAGATCATGCTGGACGCGATCCTCTCTGAGGCCCAATCCCGAGCCTGGCCGTCCGACCGTATCCGGTTCGAACTCTTCTCCGCACCCGAGGCTCAGACGGGTGACCGCGCCTTCGAGGTCTTGCTCAAGCAAAGCGGCAAGACGCTCACCGTGTCTTCCGATCAATCGATCCTGGACTGCCTCCTCGACAACGGGTGCGACGTGCTTGCCGACTGCAAACGCGGCGAATGCGGCATCTGCGCCGCCACCGTCCTCGAAGGCGAGATCGATCACCGTGATTACGTGCTCACCGAGGCGGAGAAGGCCAGCGGTAAGGTCATGCAGATCTGCGTATCCCGCGCAAAAGGTCCACGGCTGGTGCTTGACCTCTGAAGCGCGCGGCAGTTTCAGGAAGAGCCCACGAGAAGGGGTGCAGGCAAAATTTCGCCCAGCCTGCCGTACCAGGAACCGCCTAGTCGGCAGATCGGGTCCAACAGGGCCGAATCAATGCGCCCCTCCTGCAGCACCGATTCGCGCACGTGGTACTGCAACACCCGACCGATCATCAACCGGTTGGGTTGATTTCCCAGTTCGATGCACTGGTGAAGCACGCACTCCATGGCCACCGGCGCGGCCGCCAGACGCGGCGTCGCAATCCGAACGCTCGCCACTGTCGCAAGGCCGAGCAACGCGGCCTCGCTGACGTCGGCACCAACGTCCTGCGCGCTCGCGTGCACCGCTGCGAGCAGACTGTGATCAGCCATGTGGACCACAAACTCCCCCGTATCCAGGATGTTGCGTGCCGTGTCCTTGAGCCCGTCGAATGCCGCGCGGCGTGCATCGATCCCGATGGCGAGCATGGGTGGATCGTGGCACACAAAAGTGAAGGAGGAGAAAGGTGCCAGATTCATCACGCCCTGGGGAGACCTTGTGCCGACCCAAGCAACCGGACGCGGGACCACTGCGCCTGTCATGAGCTTGTAGATCTCTGCGCCTGACAAGCTCTCCGGGTCGATCGCATGCATAAGGCTCGGCCCGCTCGCCACCTCACGCGCGTCAGGTTGCGTCGCGGGCATCCGTGTACCAGTCGGGCACCTTCGGATAGTGCGGACCATCGTAGATCTCGACCACCACCGACTCCTCGTGCGCGAGGGTGGGCCCATGCACTTTCCCCTTCGGGTTGCAATAGAACGAGCCGGGCAAAAGCGTAACTCCGGTCGCCGTGTATTCGTACTTGCCACTCAGGCAGTACATGAACTGGTTGGAGGCGTGGCTATGGGGCTTGGGAATGCTGGTGCCCTTGGCGAACTTGATCAGTGCGATGGATGCACCGGTTGCTTCGTCACGCCAGAGCATTTTCTCAAAGACGCCCTTGAGGGACTTCTCACGCCATTCCATGGTCTGGGTCGCGATGAGGATTTCGACAAGATCGGGGGCCTCGCCGCCTGCGGCTTCAGCGAGTGTAGTTGTAGACGACATAGGATATTTCCTCGGTAGGTTGATCGAAGGGAGGCACTAGTGACTCGACGGAGGCGGCAACCAGGCCGAAAGCACCTGCTCGCCCAACACCACCAAGAGGTACACCGCCATCCCCATGAAAGAAAGTCCGAAAAGCGCAGCGAATGCAAGTGGTGTGTTGATCTGCGAGGTCGCGCTCAGCAGCAGGAATCCGAGCCCTTCGCCCGCGCCAACGAACTCTCCAATCACTGCCCCGATGAGCGACAGCGTCACGGCCACCTTGGCGCCTGTAATGACGAATGGCAACGCTGCAGGAAACCGGACCATCCGGAACACTTGCCAGCGCGACGCACGCAGACTTCGCGCGAGTTCGAGCAATTCCTTCGGCGTCGACTGCAAGCCCGCGGCCGTGTCCACCACAACCGGAAAGAAGGCCACCAACCAGGCCAGGGCGAGCTTCGATGACATCCCCGTGCCCAGCCAGACTAGCAAGATCGGCGCAAGAGCGACCTTCGGCACCGACTGCAAGGCCACGAGCAACGGGTAGAACGTCAGGTTGACCCAGCGGAAGCTGGTGACGGCCACGGCCAGGGGAATGCCGAGCACCAGTGAAAGTGCAAAGCCGTAGAGCGTCGCTTTGAGCGTGACCCACCCTTCCTCCACAATCGCTTGCCAGTGCTCGGCAAAGGCGTGCGCCACCTTGACCGGGGTCGGCAACACCGCAGTGGGTACCGCCCAAATCATGCAAACCAGCTGCCACAAGGCCAGTAACAGAATGACTCCAGCGATCGGATAGGAAAGACGCCCCCCCGCGGCCACGGCACGACCCGTCATTGCACGCCTCCTTCGACGCTGAGTTGCTGCGCCGACACCGACGGATGGATCACGCCCAGCGCCTCTCCCGCCGCTCGCTCCGCTTGCGTGAAGGCTGTCTCGAACCGCATGCTACGGTGGCGCGGGTTGCCCAGTGCAGGCTCGATCTGGCAAACCACGCGAGCCGGCCTCCGGCTGAACACCAGGACCTTGTCGGCGAGATACACGGCCTCGGAGATGGAGTGTGTGACGAAGAGCACGGCCGCGCCGGTCTCTCTGCGCACATCGAGCAGCAGATCGTTCATATCGAGTCGTGTCAGTTCGTCGAGCGCGCCAAAAGGCTCATCCATTAATAGCAGCTTCGGCTGATGAATCAGCGCCCGACACAATGAAACGCGCTGCTGCATGCCTCCCGACAGCTGGTGCGGGCGCGAGCCCTCGAACCCGTCCAACCCCACCATCCCAAGCAGGTCGCGCGCACGGCGCTCCGCTTTTGCGTCTCGCCGCCGCAAGACTTCCATGGGAAAGAGCACGTTGTCCAGGACCGTGCGCCAGGGCATCAGCCCAGGCGCCTGAAATACGAACCCGTAGTCGGGATATGGACCCTGAACATCCCTGCCGCCGATGGTCACCTCGCCGCCGGTCCGGTCGACTAGCCCAGCAACGATGCGCAGCAGCGTGGTCTTGCCGCAGCCGCTCGGCCCGAGGAGTGTGACCAGTTCACCCTCGTCAAAGAAGAAGGTCGCGTCCTCGAGCGCGACGAGATCTTCCTTCGCGGATGGCCCCAGTTCTGCGGCAGGGAACACCTTGCGCGCGGCATTGATGACTCCAAATGTCATTTCATTTTTTCCGTCGACCGCTGTAGGTAGGATTGCAGTGCCGCCTCCGGCAGTCCGCGGCCACCAAGCGGGTTTTTGTTTCTAAAACCACATGATATATTACCAAACATGGCACGTCTATCAATGAGCTCTTTACCGCAAGCAAAAGTGGTAGTGGCGCGCGCGCCGATCGCGCCTAAGCGCTCCGAGCCAAAGGCACCCTCACTCACGCAACGGGCCTACGACCAGATCAAGAACAGCATCCTGTCGATGGAGTTGCGCCCGGGCCTCTTTCTGAACGAGGCCGCACTGTGTGAGATGACAGGACTTGGCCGCATGCCTGTGCACCAAGCCATTCATAAGCTTCAGGCTGACGGGTTGATCGAGGTCATTCCGCGCAAGGGTCTCGTGATCCGTTCGGACTCGTTGCAGGACATCCTCCTCCTGATTGAGGCGCGCCTGGCCATCGAACCAAACATCGTCGCGCTGGCGGCCCAGCGAATCCACAACGATCAGATCGCAGAACTGCGGCGACTCCTCAAACAGTCCGCCTCTCTGGTGCACCAGCGTCAAAGGGAGTCATTCAGTGCCATTGACAGAGCATTTCATGGCGTCGTAGCCGACGCGGCCTGCAACAAGATACTGACCGATACGTTGCGCCCTCTGCATGAGCGCTCTGACCTGATCTGGCATCTTCGCATCATGCCCGCCGACGGCCTCAAAGTGACCCAACAGGAGCATGAAGCGGTGCTCAAGGCAATCGTCGAGCGCGATTCGGAAGGTGCGTGGAAAGCGATGCACGCGCATCTGACATCGCTGCACAACCGAATCTTAAAAGCGTCGAATCTCTGACCCCTGCCATTCGGTGCGGCTGCAGATTCCACTCTATGTATGGTTTCCCCCACCCTAGAAAAGGAACTGCATCATGAAGTCGCCCGCTCAACTTGTATCAGCGGCTTTGGCCATCTTGGCCATTACCTCTACCGCGCTGACTCCGGCGCCGGCGCAGGCCGCGCCCAATGAGGAGGACGTCAAATTTGCGCTCGATTTCATACCGCTGGGTCGGCATGCACCGTGGTACGTGGCCTTGTCCAAGGGATACTTCAAGGAAGAGAAACTCAACGTCTCGATCTTGCCCACGAAGGGCACAGCTGATGCGATTCGGTACATTGAGACGGGCTTGACCGAGTTTGGATTCGTCGACATTCCCAGCCTCGTCGCGAGTGGCAGTGGAGGCTCTTCCGTTCGGATTGTTGCGGGCATCTATCAACGCGCGCCTTATTGCGTCTTCAGCATGAACCCAGGGGCGAACGTCACGTCGCCCGCAGGCATGGTCGGTCTGGAGATGGGTTCCAGCAGCGCATCATTCATGCCGCGCATCTTCAGTGCGTTCATGAAGCTGAACAACCTCGACCCATCGACGCTTAAGATTGTGAACATCGACGGTTCGGCCCGCGTGCCAATGCTCGTCAGCAACAAGGTGCAGGCGATCGATCAGTTCCTGATGGGAGAGCCATCGATCCGCCGCGCCGCGACGAACGGTGCACAGCCGACCTGCCTGCTACTGGCAGATCATGGCCTGGACATCTATGCCAACAGCATTGGCGTACGCGAGGATTTTCTGAAGAAGAATCCGGCCGCCGTGCGTGGTTTTGTCAAAGCGGCTCTCCGAGGATGGAAATACGCTCTCGCCAACCCCGAGGAAGCAGCGAAGATTCAGACTCAGTACCTCAAGGCCCTGGATCCGGCAATCATCGTTGAGGAGTTGAAAATCCTTCGACGCATTGCGATCACGCCGGACGTCGAGGCGCGCGGTTTCGGAACGCTGTCGCGTGAGAAGCTGACGCGCACGGTCGAGTTCATCAGCCAGAACGTCACCGTTCCCGGGACACCACCAACGGTGGATCAAATGTTTGTCGCCGGGTTCCTGCCCCAGCCACCCATCAAACCGTGATCGGACCGCACCGTTTCGCTGCATGTCGTAGCGATGCCGATGGCTTGCGCCCCGCGTGTTGATTCGCGCCGAAATTGACCCAGCTGCGGGTCAGTTTCACATCGGCACGTTCTTGGCGAAGTCTCTTCAAGCACGCTCTGTCTAAGCCGTTGCCCCGAATTTCGTGGTGCGCGGCTCAAATGGATATGCCCTGCTGGCGCCCAAGTTGCCAAGTCACGGACCCGCCGCGCACGATAGCCGCCATCTGCTGGCCCAGCCGCTGCTCGATCACCGGCCGCCAAGGCACCAGGCTGAAACCCATGCCGTCGTCGAGTATGGCGAAGCGACCGCTGGCGAGTTGGACGGAACGATGGTAGACGCCGCTGGCGCGCCCTCCATCCTGCATCGGCAGATAAGTCTTGCCAGTTTGGTCTTGTAGAGACTTCCCCACAGCCGTCAATTCGCGGTCACGCAAGGTGGACAATAGGTTTCGCGCGAGAACCACGTGCACACTTGGTCGCTCGGCCAAACCCTGCTCAATCAAGAAGTCCGCGCGGCCGCGCATCGAGTCGCGTACCTGCGAGCCAAAGCCCCGCGCTGCCAACTCGCTACCCTCCTCGATCAATTGCCTGTCCAACCAGGTCGCACCGATGGCGCGCACCTGTTGGTCGATGGGAAGATGCGAGCACAATTCGATGGTCAGGCCCGTGCCTCTCTGCGCATCATGCTGCTGCGCCTTCCACACCAGGTCCGGCGGTACCCGCCAGACGCCATCAGCCACGCGCACCACGATGCCAGCGCGGCGCAGCGCCTCGAGCCGGCGCACGTGGACATCGACCGTAGCCTGCGGATCGCGATCTGCCGCCTGTTCTAGTCGGGTCAGGTGGTCGGCAGTCTCGTAGATACCGTCCTTGGCGATTGCCGCGATGGTGCGGTCCACGGTCCGCTTTCGCCCCGGCGGCTTTGCTTCGACGATACCGTCCACCGGCAGCACTGACAGATCGGCGTCGGCCTGTAGTTTCAGGTAGTGCGCCCGACCATCGATGCCATCGACCACTAAATAGCCGCGATCGTGCAGTTCATCGACCAGGCCCTTGTCCGCGATGCGGCCAATGACGGGAGCGGTCGACGCGCCATCCAGAACGTATTCGCGCTGCTGCCCCTTGAGTGCCCGGCGCATGATGCCCAACGCATCCTGGCGCTCACCCATCGCGGTCAATGTGCACGCCATGTCCGGCGCCAGATGCCATCGGTTGGCATCAATCCGCTCGGCCAGCGCCATGGCTTCGAGCCGTTGCAGCCGTGTCCGCAGCAGGTTATGGCGTTGGTGGTCTTCGGGCCGGCCAGTCAGGTCCACGACATTCGCCACACCCCGGCACAACAAGGCCCGGTCCAGGCCGGTCAACCGTTGTTGCTCGACTTCGCGCTGCAAGCCTTGCCGGATCTCGACCTCGGTGCGCGGGCCCAGCCACTCGGTGGCGATCTCACTAGCGCGCATGCGCATGCCCTGGGCGATGTAGCCCGGCGCGATCACGAGGTCTTCCTTGCCGGCGGTCCGGCCGTTCAGCACAACGTGGGTATGCGGGTTGTCGGTGTCCCAGTGATCGACCGCCACCCAGTCCAGCGGCGTTTCCAGATCTACCGCCATGCGCTGCATCAGTTGCCGCGTGAAGCCGCTCAGATCTTGCAAGACAACCGCATCCTCCGCCGAGACGATGAAGCGGAACTGGTGCCGGTCGTCTCGCCCGCGTTCTTCGAAGGCCTTGAGGTCTGCGGTATCGGTTTCGGGCCCGTAGGCCTGGCCGCGCTGCCCGTCGCGTGTCACCCCATCGCGCTCGATGTAGCGCAAGTGCGTGGATACCGAGTTCGCGCCGACTTTCCGGAGCACCACGAAGCGCGCCTTGATGACGACGCGCCGGGCATGCGAGCTCAAGCGAGCGCCCGCCATGCCGGCTGCGACGCGGCCCCGACCGAAGGTCGATGCGGGCCGCCCTGCCCGCTGGCCGGGAGCTTTGACGCCGGCCTTTGAGACTTCCTTGAGCACCCGGGACACGAAGCGCTCTGGGCGAGGTCCTACGCGGGATTTCGGGGCCGCCGGCCGGACGCGAAAGCGCTCGCCATCCGATTCCTTACGCGAAGCCATGGCGAGCACTCCAACGCAACCAGGCGCAAGGGATCGGAAGCGGCACGCGCGCAATGCCGCGGCGATGCTGCATTGCGCATGGGCGCGGCACCGACACCGACTGGTGCAGTGCCGCGCCCAACCCACGTGCAGATTGGTTCCGCGGGTGGCGGCGTGCCGCCCCTTTTATCTGGCCCCCAGTCTCCACCTCCCGCATCCGCTCCCGGCTCCGACCTACCGCCAGCCGCGCACGGGGTGCGCAACGCTGCCCGAGGGGCAGCGGCGGTGCAGCTCGCGCTGCACGCTGGCGGCGGACTCTCTGCACGATGGAGTGCAGAGCGGACGCGCGGCCGGCTGCAGTCCGGCGGCATGCTCGGACGCCGGATACGACGAAGTTCATTGCGCACTCCATATCCACAAAGGCCGCGCGACGCCGAGCACGGCTGACGCGGAAATGGGCCCGAAATACCGACTGTCGAACGACGTCGGATTCGTGTCGCCGATCAAGAACAGCTCGCCCATAGCAAGGGCGCGGCACTGCGCCCAGGCTTGCAGCGGACGAAGCGCGCCATCATGCGTTCGCACGCTCGCCACCACGGTGCCGTCGATGTGCACAAGCTGCTTTCGGACACACACCGATTGCGGCGCGAGCGCGCCGATGCGCTTGAGGATCGGCACGCCGCTCGGCAGGTAGCCGCGCTGGGCCGCGAAGGCGGCCACGCCGGCGGGAAGCCGTGCCAGCACGATGCTGCCAACGCGCAGTGAGGCTGCGCTTTCAATGCGCGCGATGCGGTACCAGCCGCGCGGTACGCTGTCGCTCGGGTTGTAGACCACGAACACGTGGTCGCGTGTCGCCATCGGCGCGACCGCTGGCGCGTACAGCGCAGCCAAGCCAACGCCCATCCAGGCGAAGAGCAGGCGCGGCGTCATCGCAGCGCCTCACGCGCCAGATGCGTCGCATGCCTTTCGGCGGTGTACGTCGGCAGCGGCTGGCGTGCAGCCAACCGGTTGCCGACCGTGCGCCAGTACGTGACAGCCACCGCGCACGGATCGATGCCCAGCGCCTTGATGGCATCGATCACTTCAAGCACGCCTTGACCTGCGCCTCGCCATCGGCGCGCAGCAAAATCCGCGCGCCCGGTTGCACGCCGGCAACGCGCTGCGCGCCCTCGAACAGCGAGGGCGCCTGCAGCACCATGAGCTGCCACAGTGCCGTGCCATGGTCGTTGCCGATCCACTTGATGCGGCAGCAGATCGCGCCCGGCTCGAAGGTCGCGACGCGCCGCCAGCGGTCGAGGATGGTCTCGCGCATCGCGCCGACCGAAGCGCAGCCAGACGTTCACGCGTTGCTGGACGAAAGCGAGCGAAACCTGCATGTTCGCTGGCCGCTGTGGCAATGCAGCCTGCGGCCAGGTCTGCACGATGGCCGGCGTCAAATGCGAAACCCGTGCGGTCATGGCGTGTCCTCCGGGTACTCGCGCTGCAGCACTTCGCGCAGCATCTCGGCCGCCGTGGTACTGCGCTTGAACGCCACGATCTTGATGCGCCCCCGCAGCGCGGGCGTCACATCAATGGTCAGGCGCGCGGTGTAAATCGACGCCTTGGGTGCAGTCGTCGGTTCGTCGGCGCGCCGCACCCAGGCCGACGCAGCATCGGCAGCCGGCCTGCGGCCGATCGGCGCGCGCTTCTGCGCGGTGGATGTCGCGCGCGACGTCATCGCAGCATCTCCCGCACGGCCTGCGTCAGCGCGGCGATCTCGCGCGCGGCTGCGCACGTCGGCGCCGCTTCGCAGGCGAGCCGGCCGGCGGCGACACTGTCGGCGAACACGATGCGCTGCGAGACTTCGGCGCGCAGCGCAGCGAACGGCTGATCGGCCAGCGCCCCACGCGCCTCGCGCCCGATGACCGTCCCCACCACGCGCCGGTTGATCACAAAGGCCGCGCGCAGTTGCGGCCGGAACACCCTCGCTTCGGTGACGAGCTGCACCATCTCGTGGCTGGCCCACACGTCGTAGGCGCTGGGCTGCACCGGGATCAGCACCAAGTCGGCGGCCAGCAGCGCGGAGCGCGCAAGCGCCGCGACCCGGGGCGGACCATCGATGACCACGTAGTCGGCCTGCGAGGCGATCTGCGGCGCTTCCTGGTGCAGCGAGTCCCTCGCCAGCCCGAAGACGCCGTAAAGCCGCTCCTGGCCGTTCTGGAGACGACGCTGCGCCCAGTCCAGAGCCGACCCCTGCGGATCGGCGTCGAGCAGCGTGACGCGCCGACCCTGCATCGCCAGCTCGCCGGCCAGATGCGTGGCGAGCGTCGTCTTGCCTGCACCGCCTTTCTGGTTCAGCAGCGCGATCACTTTGCCCGAGAGGGGCTCGCTGCCTGGCGAGTGGTTTCCGGCTGGCCGGCTTGCTTGGATTGCCTCGAAAGAGGCGCTGCCCATTCTTTGAGCACCTTCGGCTCGCGCGCGCGTGACTTCCATTTATGTATCCCTTTAGATGTTTAGGGAGCCCCGAAACCGTTGCGGGGCGCGGCTTGCGGGCTGTTTGGCGCCGGTGATCCACCGACAGTTGCGCCGGTGATCCACCGAGTCGCCCGACGGTGATCCACCGAGCCCATCCCCACGCCATCCACAGGTTCTTCAACAGAATCTGTGGATAAGTCAGGTGTTGCGACGCCGTCCGGGCAGTGGCGAAACGCCAGCCATTCGCTGCCGCCACGGCGCTCGATGACGAGGCCATAACCCGGCAGCGCTTGGCGCAAGGCAAGGCGGCGCACGTGCGCGGCGAAGTCGCGGTAGCGCTGCAGGCTCCCGGACTTCAGGTACAGGTGGCGCATCTCGAAGCGCCAGCCCGCGGGCTGGCGTCCGCCGTGCTTGCGCACCAGCCGGTACAGCCAGCGCTCGATGCCTCCGGAAAGCCGGAAGTAGGTGGGATCGAGCGTGAGGACCAGGGTCTCCTCCATCACGCCGGAGAAGAACCAGTCGGCCAGGATCAGCTCGATGCCGTCGGAACGCCCGTCGGGCCGGACGTACTCCTTCCACTCGTTGATCCAAGAGAAGCGGTGCACGCGCATGGCGCCGTTCGGACGCTCGCGCTGGCGCAGCGTGGTGGCGATGGTGGTGGACTGCAGACGGTCGAGCGCGGCGCGCAGCGCCTGGTAGTCGCTGCGGCCGGTCCCGCGCCGCGTGAAGCGCAGGATCTCGTAGGGCGTGGCCACCATCAGGCGCGAAGGCGCGATGCCTTCCTTCTTGGCTTGGACGATCTGGCTCGCGGCCCAGATCAGGACGTCGGCATCCCAGATCGTCGCGATGCCGTGCTCCGGCACGCCCTCGACAGTGAGCGACACGCCGCCGGCCTCGAAGCGGATCGGCACCGTGCGCGGCGATTTGGCCAGCGAGAAGAACGGATAGGCCATCAGGTCCTGCGCGTCGCGCAGCGCCATGTCGCCTGCCGGCAGCGCGCGGAACAGCGACAGCTGTTCGCGTTCGCTCGAACGCTTCGACATGGGGGTGCTCCCTGCCCTGCGCGCCGATCAGCGGACCGAGCCGCGCTGCACGTAGCCGGGATCGGACGTCATCTCATAGGCCCGGCTGTTCGCCCAGGCCCGCAGATCCTCGACCGCGTAGACCACACGCGCGCCGAACTTCCGAAAGCGCGGACCACCGCCCAGCACGCGGTGCTTTTCGAGCGTGCGCGGCGACAGCCGCAGGAAGGCGCCGGCCTCGTCGGTGGTCAGGAACTCGGGGGTGGCGGGCGCATCAGGTGCTGAAAGGGGCTGCGGCGCAGTCGCCGCAGCGCGGACGGGAAACCGGGAACTGGCGCTTGCCATGACAGCCTCCATCGTTGTCGCGGGGCCGCGAACCATTCGCAGCCCGATGGAGGCAGTCTCAGGAGTAAATGTCTTCCTGCGCAGGGAGAGATTCAGTGCATCAGTTCGTCTCCGGGGCGATCGGCTGCGGTGCGCCGTATGCCCGCGAGCGCCAGGTAGCCACCGCGCATGTACGCCTCGGCACGCCGCAACAGGTGCCGGACCTGGGCGCGAAGCTCGCCATCGGCGTGCCAGCGCCCCATGGCGTCGAGACCGAACAGGGCCTGGGCAATCTCGCGGTGCGACGCCCCGGACTGCGCGCCATCGAGCGCCTGCAGGGCGCGAAGATGCAGCAGCGCGGCCCGGCCGACGGGCCGCGCATGCGCCGATGCCGGCGCGTGACCTCGAAGTACCCGTGCCTGGGCGTTGAACACATCCAATTGGCCGCGCAGGCCAGGGCCGAGCGGGACGGTGCAGGTGTAGGCCGCACCGTCGCCGAGGTCATCGGCCAGTGACATGCGGATGCGCTGCGCGGATACGTCGGTCAGCAGCATCAGGCCGACACCACCGGGCGCCAAGTGCTTGCGGCCTGGCACGCGCCAGAGGTCGAAGGTCGGTTGGGTCGACGCACCATGCGCGCGCAAGGCACGCACGTGCAGCAACTCGTCAGTCGCCGAGATCCAGAATGGCCGCGCTTCGCGCGCATCGAGACGGGGGTCTTCGGCGCTGTCGCAACCCCCACCGGTCGAGCGATGCGGCGCGCCGCGCCCAGTCCGCCTGGTACGGCGGATGGCGGCGCAGGTACTCCCACGCGAGTGCGGGGCCGTCGAGATCGAGCGTGTAGAGGTAGGCCGCCGACGCGCCCCAGGGCGCGCTCGGCAGGCCTTCGGCCTTGCGGTCGGTCATGGCAGAACTCACTCCTTTGCTTGCGCGAAGGCTGCCATAGGCACGGCCGGCATGGCTGGCTTTTGCGGCGATGCGCTCTCGCGCGCGCGGCGACGATTCCGTACGCCCGCCAATGAGGATCAGTCGTTGATCGATCCGTCGCGCTGCGCTTCGGCCACATAGCCGGACAGCGGCTGGCGCGCCCTGAAGTGCGGATCGGCCACGATGCGCAGCCCCTGGGGACCGCGCACGCCCTCGAGCGCGGTCAGGCTCACGTGGCCGAGTTCGGGAAAGCCCGTGCCGGCATCGGTCAGCCCATAGGCGCGATCGCCGTCGGCGTCGAGTTCAGTGAGCAGCCAGCAGGCAGGGGCGTCCAGCGTGTACAGCTTGACGACGGGATAGAGGTCGACGACCTGCCCACTGGCGCGCGCCACGCCGTTGGCCAGCATCTGGTCACGCTGCTGTTCAGTGAGGAATGCCATGGCTTCGAGAAGAGACCTTGGAATGCTAGTGCGACGGACGAGGACTTGTAAGTCAAATTGGCGACTTCATGCGACTCAAAGCTTGCACGATGTCCAACCGCGGGATCTCGTTCGGCAACGCCTTCTGCGCCGACGCAAAGCCAACGCCTTGATAAGAATGCGCTTTTGAACACTATAGATTGTAGCTCTATAGAGGTCGATAGGGTGTCATCGCCGTTCCCCGACGAACGATCGAATGACCTCCACCACACACTCTTTCCCCGCAGCTCTCAAGGCTGTCCGGAAAGCCCGTGGCTTGAGTCAGGAAGCGTTTTCCGATGTGTCGAGTCGCACGTACTTGAGTTCGCTCGAGCGCGGCCTGAAGAGCCCGACCCTCAGCAAGGTGAGCGAGCTGTGCGAGGTCATGGACGTGCATCCACTCACGTTGCTGACGCTCGCTTACGGCGGCAACGACAAGGCCAGAGACAAGCTCTTCGAGCGTGTACGGCGCGAGTTGGCCGAAATCCAAGACGCGCAAACAGAGTGAAAGCGCGGCCGGTTGGCCGCGCCTTCGTCGCTACGCCACGATGCGCCCTGCCAGCCGTGCTTCGCGCGCGTAACCGCTCAGCGGCTTGTCGGCGACGAAATGGAGATCGCGCTCGATCGGCAGGCCCCATCTCCCGCGCAAGCCTTCCAGGTCCGCCAGGCTCACATAGCCGAGTTCGGGAAAGCCTTGCCCAAGATCGCAGAGTCCGAACGCGATTTCTTCCGAATCGAGTTCGGTGAGCAACCAGGTCGCGCCCGCATTGGGCGTGAACAGCTTGACCACGGGCAGCGGGTCGAAGTTGGGGTTCTCGATGGATTGCCGCCCGTTGGCCAGCAACTGTACGCGTTGGTGGTCGGTCAGAAGGTTCGTCATGGTCTCTCCTTGAAGAGGATGCAGGGCGGGATTGCCCGAGACCGAAGCCGCACGACGCAGCGCAGCCGTCAGGGTTCGCAGACGGCCTCCGGCCGCAAGCGCACGCACAACGTGCGCGCAGACCTTGATGGCGAGAACCTCGTGCAACGATGAAGGGAACAGCAAGCCCCTCCCCCGCCCTGAGGCAAGCGAAGCGCGCAGGCGTCAGGGATGGAAGCCCGAAGGGGCGAGACGCCACCGGCGGCTCGATGCGCCGCACGACAGCCCGGCCCGGCACCGCCGGGAGACGCACGCATTTCTTCGACGCCGAACCGTATGCACGCCGATTCGCACAACCTGCGACCCGTCTTTGCACAAACCCGCGAATTCGCAGAACCACCTGTGCACATCCACGGCTACCCGTACATCCGTACATCCGTAGAACCGAAAAAGCCGAACTGCGATTACCCACGCATCAGGAAATCAGGAAGTACGGATTGACGCCAATCCGTACTTCCGCCACTCAGTGCGCGCACGCAGATATGAAACGGCCCGCGACAGAGCGCGGGCCATTGATGGAATCCAAGGGTAAAGCGCCCCGCCAGCCGGCGGGGCGCCGGGCGACGATCAGTCGCCCTTGCTGCGCGACCAGATCAGGTTGTGCGCGCCATCGTCGCCCTCGACCAGGCGGGCATAGATGGTCGCCGGGAACGACGGGTCGTCCAGCGTCACCGACAGGTAGGGCCGGTCCGCCTTGCTGACCTTCTTCCATGCCGCACCGATCTCGTAGCCGGTGCCCGCCACGATGCGGTAGTCCGGGGCGTTCTCGCTTTCCTTGTCGCTGGGCGCGATCTTGACCTTGACGTTGAGCGTCAGGGTGCGAACCGTGCCGATGAAGCCGTTGTTCTGTGCGGCAAAAGTGCCGATGTTGGCCATGATGAAGTCCTTTCGAAGTTGACCAGGTCCGCGCCCATCGCGGTCTTGGCGTGATCCGGTCGGCGCGGGTCCGGGCGCGTCGCACCGAAGGCCGCAACGCGAGTGGAGGACCGTAAGGCCCGAGAAATTTGCCTCGCGAGGAAGACCGCAGGTCGGGGAAATTTGTCGGGCCGGACGGTTGCGGCGATGAAGCCCGAGGCGAAGCGCAACGAAGAGAAGCGCCGCCGTGCCCGCGCCAGGATTCACGACAAATACAAGGCCGTGGGCGTGAACCTGATCCCGAAAGGACACGTGGCCCAGGCACTGATCCCGCAGCAACGGCTTTCCGGCATGGACCCGGACGCAGTCCAGGTCCAAGCCGGCTGGCCAGGAAAGCGCCGCCGGAACGCCCCACTGCATCGAGGCCGCAGACGTGATTGGCATAGGCGGCACAGAAGAAAGTCAGACATCCGCGGCGAGGGACTGATCCGTGACGCTGGATGACCCGTCGTTCCCGACCGTCAGACCCGCTGCCCGGCGCCGCGGGCCGTCTCAAGCGCATCGACCTTCGTTGCGATACGCGATTCGATGCTGGCCCGATGCGCCGCCACCAGCGTGACGGTCCCGTCGAACACGCGTTCGTGATCGTCATGGGCCTGGACATGGAACGTCGCACTGCGTTCACCCAGGCCCTCGACCCATCCCCGCAGGCGCAAGCGTGTCGTCGGTGGAACGGGGTCGCGATGCTCGATATGCACGGTGCGGCCCACGACCACCTCCACCATCGAGTCGACATGCAGCTGCATCTCGCGGATGCAGATGGATTCGACAACCGCGACCAGGTACCCGGTCGCCAGGCATTCGATCAGCGTCTGCGCGTAGTCACTGCCATGCGGCAGTCTCGCAAACAGTGATCGCGCTGTCTGCTCCTTCGGCACCGCGTAGGTTTCTTCGAAGCAGATTTCGCTGACGCCTTGTTGATTCATGAGGATGTGAGAGGTGAAATCGTCGAGCTCTCCGAACCCGAGAGAGATGCGTACGCATCTGGATCGGAGCTCTCACGATGCTCACGCGATGTGCTGGCGCTGCCAACCGAACGCGGCATACCGGGGCGTACCACGGCGTAGCCGATCCCGATTGCTTGAGACACATGCGCCACCACTGCGCGTCCATCGCCCTCTCCTCGTCGCAAACAATAACGCGCGCGGCACACCTGCCGCGCGCGTTTTTTGGCTCGCAACCCAAGGCCCCGGCTTCACCGGGGCCTCATGCCTATGCGGCTGCCGCGAGTTCCTTGCGGTCCTCGACCTCGGCCGTGAGTTCGCCCACCCCTGCCTCTTCCGCTGCTACGGTCCCCGACGATCTTGGCGTTTCAGGGCTCGGCTCTGCCTCGCCCCTGAACATCACAGGCAGCCACCCCGTCCCCGCCGCCAGCCGCTCGGCCTCGCTCGCGATCTCGGCCTTCTTGAGCTTGCCCAGCCGGTTCACCTGATCGGGCGCGAACGCCTGCACCGCTTGCAGTGCCTTGGCTTTCGAAACATGCTCGAAATAGCCCGCAGCGGTCGGCGTCCACCAGTCGTGCATGTCGAGGTTCACCGCCCGCGCCAGTGCAGCGGCGGGTACTTCCTCTTCATGCGAGGCCAGCACGCTGACCGTCGAGGCTACGCACACTGCCAGCAGCGACAGCAGTTCCTGCTGCGGGAAGGCCAGCATTTCGGCGAACAACGCATCCGGGTCTTGGGGCAGGCGGTCGGCCCACGCCTTCCGAACCTTGCGCATGCCCACTGCCGCCGCTGCCTCGCCCATGTCCGGCGCATGCAGCCCGAGCCCATCCTGCGGCGTGGCGCTGATATCGACAGGCGAGCCGCCCGAGCCATAGCTGTCCACGATCACGCGCAGCGCGAGGCGATGCACCAATGCCACCAGCGCGACCTGCGGGTGCCGCGCCACCTCGGCCTGCAAGGCCGCCGTGCGGTGCGCGCTCAAGCGCTTCGCCAGCTTCTCCGAAATACCGGGCTTGGCGCGCTCGTCGGCGCCGGCGTCCGGGCTGCAGCCCTCCCCGCCCTCCTCCTGCCGCGCCTGTTCCCGCAACGCCTTGGCCTGCTCCTCGCGCAGCAAACCACGATACACGACCACGCCGCCCATGTGATCGACCGACACCACGGCCCCGGCCAGCGCCACCACAGCGGGAGGGTATTCGACCAGCCTGCGTTCGATGGCTTCCAGTTCGTTGCCGAGGTCGTCCATCTCCGCCTGCAGCGCCTGCGCCTGCTCATCGGTCGTGTCCTCGTTCTCGTCGTCCAGCCGGTCCTGCAGCTTCGCCTGCTGGTCTTCCAGCTTGGCGATGCGCTTGGCCTCGGCCTTGCCGGGTTCACGGCGCGTGCTGCGCGCCCGCTGGAACTGATACAGGTCGGAGGACGTGGCGCGCGGCGCGGCATCCACCCATGCCCAGCCCTCGGCCCGCACCTGCTCGGCCACCGGCGCGAGCTTGTCCCGCGCCAGCGCTTCCAGTAGCGCACCATCGGTCAGGAAGATGCCGTTCTGCTCGTCCGCGAACAGGTCGCGGCGCACACCGCCGCCCGCCTGCTCGTAGACCTCCAGCCCGACGAAGCGCGCCACCGCATCGCGGCCTGCGTCGATCTCGTCACTCGTCAGGTGTTCGCGCAGCGCCTCCGGGCTGCGCTGCCATTGCGGCGATTCGTAGAACGCTACTTCCTGCGCCGCATGGTCGTCGGTGATGGCCAGCGCCATCAACTGCTCCAGCGTCACGACCTGCGTTTCGAAGTCTGCCAACAGGCGCGGCGAGACGTTGGCGAGCTTCAGGCGCCGCTGTACCACCAAGGGCGTCACGCCGAAATCGGCGGCAATGTCGTCCACGGGTCGGCCTTCGGCCACGAGGTCTTTCCAGGCGAACAGTTCCTCGATGGGCGACATGGCCTCGCGCTGCACGTTTTCCGTCAGGCTGACGGTGCGGGCCGCATCGTCCTGCACCAGCAGGCAATGCACCTCATGGTCCTTTGCCAGCTTGCGGCGCTTGACCAGCAGCTTCAACGCGGCCAGACGCCGCCGCCCGGCCACCACGTCGTAGTGCTCGCCGTCGGACGCGGCCACCACGGTGAGGTTTTGCAGCAGTCCCACGCGCGCGATGCTCGCGGCCAGTTCGCGAATCGAGGTGCCGCCGCTCTTGCGCACGTTGCGACTCGAAGGCCGCAGCTTGGACAGCGGGATCAGCAGAAGTTCCTGCGAAGCCGCGACGGTGGCAGCGCCCGCAGCGATGGAGGCGGCTGCGTCGATGGCATTGGTTTCTTGAAAGGTAGCGGTGTTCATGGTGTAGCTCCTATCGGGACAAGATGAAGAAAATGGGGAATGGATGGAGGGACTGCGCGCCCTCCGGACTTGGGGCTCAGGCCTTGAGCTGGCGCATGCCATCGGCCAGCAACCACAGGGCGCGGTTCAGCCGGAGGTTCTGGTCGATACCCTGCACGGGTCGCGTGCTCTGGCGGCGACCGTTGGCGGCGCGGGCGCGCAGGCCGCCCTTGATGAGGTTTTCCTGCGTGCGGTTGAACACGCTCCACAGGTCGCTGCGGGCGTCGTCCGTGCGGCGCGACATCAGGATTTGGGTTTCCGTGACGGGTGCGGGCCTGTCCGGGTCGTCGTACTTGAGGGTCAGCGCGGCGCGGGCGAACACCTCCGACTCTCCGGCGTCCAGCGTGACCGTCTGCATGACTTCGCGCGACTCCTGCGCCCGGTCGAAGCCGCTCAAGACTTCATAGGCGCCTTCGATGACGTGGCCCGCCACATCGCCCTTGTGGGGTACGCGCACGTCCGCCACGGTGTCGCCGCACACCAGCCCGTTCTGGCAGACGAAGCGGAACATACCCGCCAGCATCTGGTAGCTGCTGGTCCCGTCATGGGAGTTCAGCAGGATGATTTCGTTGGCCTCGCGGCCGTTGATCTGGCTCGCATGGCGCAGCCGGATCAAGTGCTTGGTGAAGTCGCGCCGCCCCTCCTGCCGCACGCGGGTCTGGCACACCATGAAAGGCTGGAAGCCTTCCCCTCTCAGCTCCCGCAGCACGGTGGCCGTGGGGATGTAGCTGTAGCGCTCCGAGCGGCTGCCGTGCGGAGCCTGCGCGAAGATGGACGGGGCCACGGTCCGTATCTGCTCATCCGACAAGGGATGTTCCGAGCGCAGCGCCGGCGAGTGGTTGGCGAAACGGGATGCAAGTTGCATGGTCTTTCTCCTGACAAGGTTGGCTGTTGAACAACCCCCACCGGATTCCTAGATTCGGAGCCCTCTTCGGGTCTTCCGGTGGGGTCGGCACGAAGAACCCGGTTGGCCTCGTTGCCACCGTCTTTCCTGAGTTCATCGCCCGCGGCCAACAGGAGCGCGCGCCCGGGCGCCGTCAAGGAAGAAGCGCCAGGGGTGGTGCGGCCCGCAGCCACAGGCGAGGACACGGCCTGGCGCGCCTTGACGGTGCCCGGGTGCGGGCTACGGTCGCGGACAAGGTGATGAGAGAAGGAAAGATGGCTGGACAGGCAACTGCCGCCTTCTTCGCCGACCCCACGCAAGCGAAGCGCGCAGGCCCGGATCAAAGAGCCGGGTCGTAGGCGTCAGCCGAGCGGAGCGAGGGAACGATGGAGGCCCGGATGGGGCGAGACGCCAAGGGCGGCTCGATGCGCACGCGGCCGGCCATGTCCGCTTGGCCGGAGACGCCCGGAATCGGCTACTGTGAGGGACCGTTCAACCCAAAAAGACAGAACTCCGGATGAGCACCGCCTTAACGACAACAGAGACACGCGTGGCCGTCCTGGTCGACTGCGACAACGTGCCGCCCGACATCCTCGAACATGCGCTGCGCATGGTGGCGCAATTTGGCCGCGTCGTTCTGCGCCGCGGCTACGGCAACCAGAGCACGCTGGCCAACAAATGGCAGGACGCTTTGGTGCGCTTGGCCTTCACCCCCTGTCTGCAGTACCAGTACGCCGCCGGCAAGAACACCGCCGACATCGCTCTGGCGCTGGACGCGCTGGAAGCGCTCTTCGACCAACGGGCCGACACCTTCTGCCTGGTCACCAGCGACTCCGACTTCGCCTACCTGTGCCGCAAGCTACGCGAGCGCGGCGCCACGGTCTGCATCGTCGGCGAGCCCAAGACCCCCGACGCGCTGCGCAACGCCAGCGACCAATTCTTCGAATGGGCGCGTCCCGAGCCGCCAGCGGAAGCAGCCATCGAGGCTGCACCGAAGACCACCGCGAAAGCGGAACTGGTCAAGGCCGAGCCGCCGAAGCTGGAACCACCCAGGCCGGCGCCGAAGCGCCGGCCACGCTTCCTGGTCGAAGCCGTGGCGCTGCTGGCCAGCGACACGTCCGAAGGCAAGGTGGGCCTGGGGGTCTTGGGCCAGTACCTCAAGCGCACCGACCCTGCCTTCTCACCCCAGACCTACGGCCACTCGGGACTGCTGAACATGGTCAAGACCTACGACCTACTGACACCACAGCAGGAGGAAGGCGGCCACTGGTCGGTAAGCCTGCTGCCCAAGGCCGAGGGTGCAGCAGAAGCCGACGGACCGCGCGCATGAAATGTGCGTTGCTGCCTGGCGGGTAGCTCCAGCGAAAAGTCCGGCAAGGACACATCACACGTGGGTCACCCTTCCTTCGAAGCAGTATCAACGACCCCGTGCATGAGCTTGCAGAATGCGTTGCACGCCGAAGTGGCCTGCTGAAGAATCCGCTTTGATGACCAGAATGAGACCGGCCCAACATCCGATGGGTCGTTCCCTGTCAGCAATGACCATCGCGACGGCAGGCGACAGTGATCACTCGCCCGGAGTTAGCAAGGCCGAGATGATGTTGAAGTCCTCGATCAAACCGTCGTAGAGACGGTCCACGGCCGCTCCCCAGCCGGCAACGTGCGCTGCAGCCTGGATGCCAAACGCATCCAGATCAGTCGCAAGCGACGCGGAAAAACCAGCTCCTGTCCGATGCGCAGCCTTCTGCCGAAGTTGATTCACCGCGAACAACCGCCGTAGTGCCGGAATGCGTACGTCCTTGTCCCACTCAGCGACGATGTGCATGGAATCTTCGGGCCATCGGTGGCCCGCGCCCTTGCAGAGAGTCGCTAGCTGGCACAAGGCGCCGAGCAACTTCATACTCTTGAGTTCTGCCAGTTGCTTTCTGTCGACGCCCATCTTGAGGACCATGTTTCGCAGCGGCGGTTGCTGAACGGACTCCCACAGAATCACCAGGTCGACTGCGCGATCGAGGAAGACGTCGAGCGTGATGCTCAATGGCACCACGTTGGCAAGCGACGAGAGCCCCTCGATGCGCCACCATCCGCGATGCTCGACGTCTGCGCTGTCGTAGCCACCGATCTCGGATTGGAGGAAGCTGAGACCGAGGCGCTCGGCCAGTTGCGTTAACGTGCGTGTCATCGCGAGATGTGCTTCCACGAGCTCCTGCGCGCGAAGCGCTATGTTCCTCCCGCCACTGCTGTCCCGATCGGCGTAAGCCATCGCCTGCGGAACTGCAAATCGGTGCCAGTGCTCAATGACGGCAGGTGGACTGCCTTCATAGAGCTTTGCAATCTCGACCGCAATATGGCTTCGTCCTACGCGATGGCAGTAGCTTACTGACCATTGGCCTCGGTATGAAACGCCGCCGGATGGTGGATGAACTTGAAACTCCGGCCGGCCCTCGTAGTCGCGCAAGACCTGATCACTCAGGTAAGCCATCAGATGCTCACGGCCCGCACGCTGCATCGTCATCGATCCGGTGTAGTCGGGCCAGATCAGTGCGGGCTTATCGACTGCGATCACGCGGCGCTCACCTCGAGCCAAGACGACTCTACGACCCCAGACCTGCGCGAATTGGTGGCCACGACCATCCACGTCATCACGATGAACTTGGAGATTGAGCAGTCGGCCCGGTAGATGAAAGTCTTCGCCATCCCGGTGCGCCATCACGCGGTCGAACGACGCGTCACCGTGGACCATCGTTGTTCATAGTAAAAGGCGACGACGGCGGCCTGCTTGATGCGGCAATACTCGAGCAAATAGTCACGCTGGACCTCGACGAAAGCGCCCGGGCGCGCCTCCTTCGGTCGTTGATGGTCCCATACCGCCGACACACGCACCACGTCGTACACGGGGCCGTGAGGGTCATCCCACGACAACTCCGACTCTCCGGTCTGCCGAGGCACGAGTCCGAACACCATCAGCAGGCTGTTGTCGGGAACGACGACCTCTGTGTCACTACCGTGCCAGTTGTTGACCAAGGGCTCAAATTGGGTCTCGCGTTCAATTCCCTCGATCCAGAATCCACTGCGATGTGCCGGCCCTTCATCGCCCACGATTGGCAAAGGGCCGTGCGATTGGACCTCGTGCCCCGTGGGCGCGGTGGATTGCAAGACTTCCGTCAGCATGGAAAGAGGAACAAGCGCGGCGTTGACCTTCTTGTACCCGGCGAACCCTCCGATGGTTGCGTCTGAGATTTCACCGATCGTGACGTACTCGGCTCCCGGCTTATCGTATGGGAGGGCGAGGTGCATGAGAGATGCCGGCCAGTACGTAGCTGGAGTATCCACGCCCGGCAGACTCGATACCGGGGGAGCATGCGCAGTGCTAGAACCGACGGATTCTGGCCACGAGTTGACGGTGCTCTCAGATGTCGCACGGTGCGCAGCCGGGAAGAGGAAACGCAAATATCTTAGTATTTGCATAGAGGCTGACTTGAAAACCCAATCCCTCGAAGTTTGAATCGGTAGCGGGCTGTGCGGCCGAAAAACTGTAGCGGAGCCTGGACTCGATGTCCGCCTCCTCCCAGATTTTCGGCAGTGGCGGCGCGCAGTTTCTTATTCGAGCCCAGAGGATGCTTTTTTGGAAGAGGAATCATGAAGGTTGTTGCGGAACACGCCGCATAGCTCTTCGAGATACCCAAGCCGCGCTTGACCTGAGCCTTCTTTTTACTTGACCGTGGAGATGTACGTGAAGCGATCCGAACTGTACGCGTTGGTCTGGCAAACACCGCTTCGCCATTTGGGGCCGAATCTCGGCCTGTCCGATGTCGGACTCTCCAAGCTCTGCCGCCGATACAACATCCCTGTTCCACCCGTCGGCTATTGGACCCGTCTCGCGGTCGGCAAGATCTGCGTGCAGACCCCGCTGCCGCCTTCCGACGTCGATCACGAAGTCCACTTGCCGGAGAAAGACACCACGGCGGCCCGCTCTTCCGACGCCACGAGGATCCAGCAGGTCCAGCAAGCGCTTTCCCGGGCCAGGGATGCCGTTGTGCTGCAGCCCATCGATGTACCGCCCTCACTCGACCACTGCCCCCCACTGGTGGCGAAGACCGCCCGCTTCTTCCAGTCCATCGAGCGCGATGAGGCGAAGTTGGCGGTGGAGGCGGAAGAAGCCAGACGACTGCGCAAGCCCTTTTTCGGCGCCATGTCGAGCCACAGAATGACCTCGGGCCGGTACACCTCCGGCAGCGGCTGCCTGCGCATCACCGCAACGCTGACCCACATCGACTGGATTCTCCGTTTCCACGAAGCGCTCATCCGGGGACTGCTTGCCGGAGGCTGCCAGGTTGTCACTGGCCGGGGAGACGCATCGAACACGGTTGAGATCCGGCGCGCGGGCGGCGCCATCAGGCTGAACTTCTCCGAACAGGTGGAGAAGATTGCTCAACCCAAGCGTCAGGATTTCCTCTTTCATCGAGATGAGTACAGGGCCCTCGATGGCTACAAGCTGAAGTTGGAGAGAGACTGGCACGTCATCGCCCGCCAGTGGACAGGCAGCCGCGAACAACTGGAGCAGCAACTCCCGGAGATCACGCGCGCTCTGATCGCATTCCCGGAAGCCGAAGCACTCAGGTCCAAGCTGCTGGCCGAGGAAGCCGCTATCCGACGAAAGCAAGAGCAGGAAGCAGCCCGGGCACACAACATCGCGAAGGCCGCAGCGCAGGCGCATGCGCAGCGCCGGGAGGCGCGGGCGAATCAGCTGCCTCGCGCCGTGGAGGTCGGCCAATCCCTGACGACCTATCACGGTGTCCTGGACGTCCTGTCGCGCCTGGAGGAGGGGATCGCCGGCGATCAACCCGAGGATGACGCATTGCGTACATGGGTCGCACTCGTGCGAAGCGGTCTCAAGGACTCCGTGCATGAACTGGCCGACGCGTTGCGTGCCGAAGCGGCGCAACCAACGCGGCCGCTTTGGTGGCCGGAATGAGGCGCGACCCAGACCACATCTTCATCAACCTTCGCAGAAACGATCGGAACCCGACATGGCCGAAAACCGCCGAATCCTTGCGCACGTTCTCATCGAGATGAACCCGCTCGCGGGCCAGGGCGCGGAGGCCACCAAGGCCGCACTGCGATCGGCAATTCAGGTGGGGTTGAATGCCCAGGTTCTGGAGTTGAACGTCTATCCGATCGCCGCGGTAGATGGAGCGCGTCATGTGAAGGCACAGATTCCACACTCGGAACCCTCGGACCATGATCAGGTCGTCGAAGAGTACATGCACAGCGGCATGCAGGTTCAGATTTATCGCGAGGCTGGGCAAAAATCGCCGCCCGGCTACTTCGCCGTGGTCTTGAACCCGACTGCGAAGAATCCCAGCGGAGCGGTTATCGACGCAAAGTCCTACACTGAACTGAAGCAAGCCGCCGAAGCACGAGCCGAACGCAAGGCGTTTCTGCTGCAAAGAAAGAAGGGAGGAAATTGAAGGGTATCGGCCCACACCCACTTTGGTTCAGAGTGCACGAAGGTTCGGCATGTGCTGAACGCCCTTTCCGATTCGCACGTCCCGCTCCAGTACGCTTCGCATTGCTACAGCGAGTTGGTCTCAGCAGACATCCCCGGCAACCTATGGACGTCCCGCAACAGCATTGGATGCGCTGCGGAAGAACCGAAAGGCAATACCCATGCGAGCCCAAACCAACCATGAATCGAGCGCGTTTGTCGCCGCAGACCCTACCGCTCAACGAGCCATGCAGGCGGCTCGTCTGCTGCAGGAGGCGCTCACGCTCCTTTGCTCCGACTCAACGATGCCGCTGGCGCAGACAATCAGGCGCGCCCCCGACAGGCTTCTGAGACTGCCTGAAGTCGAGCGCCTCACCGGCCTGCGCAGGTCAGCCATCTACGAACAAATGCGCAGGGGCATCTTTCCGCGCTCGGTGAAAGCTGGACAGCGCACTGCGGCATGGCCGGAGAGCACCGTGCAATCGTGGATCGCGGAGCGCATGAACGGGCGCACGACTTGATTCGATAAGCCGAACCGAGCCGCCCGGACGGCGCGAACCTGCTCTTGGCAAGCGGTTAGGACAGCGCATCCTTCACACCAGCGGACAGGCCCCTCCCGGCGACTGCTCCTCCTCGCAGGGAATTGGTGCTGCCGACCCAAAGCAGGCCTTCATCTCGACAGCCTGAACGTCAGCACTGCAGCACGTTTGCCGTCCTTCCCGACCGCTCGGGGAACTCACGCTGCAATGCCGGTTGCGGTCATTCAGGTGCGACGAGGATCTCGAAATCGACGACTGGTCCAGGGTGGTGCAGACATAGCCCGTCGCCGACGCTCGCGTTGCCGGCGCCATCCAAACATGGACATGCCCGCACATTGACTTTCATGAGGGTCCCGATGACGTCCGATACCGCCGATTTTCAGGCAACGTGTACGGAGAAGCCGTCCACAGGCTGCCGGATCGGGGAGAGGTCTACTCGCGCGCGATCTTCGCCTGTCGCACATAGACGCCCCAACGGTCGTGATCGCGCTTCACGACATTGGCGAACTGCGCCGGCGTCTCGTTGACTGGGTCAAAGGCCATCGTTAGCAAGGTGTCCTGGAAGGCCTTGGTGCGGATCGCCGTCGCGACACCGGCGTACAGCGGTCGCAGCACGGCGTCGCTCAGCTTCGCTGGTCCGAAGAGCCCATTCCAGCCGCGGATCTCGAAGCCCGGCAGGCCGAGCTCGAGCAAGGTGGGGATGTCGGGCATCAGCGCGCGCCGCTTCTCGCCGGCGCTGCCGAGGATCTTGAGGCGGCCGTCCTTGGCGTACTGCGCCGCGGTCGAGGGCGAGTCGAACATCAGCTGCACGCGGCCGGTGAGCAGGTCCTTCAGCGCGTCGGCGCTGCCCTTGTACGGGACGTGGACAAGGTCCATGCCCGTGGTCTGCCGCAGCACTTCGCCGTAGATGTGCGAGACGGTACCGGTGCCGAACGAGGCATAGGCCAGCGTGCCCGGGTGCGCCTTGCCGTAGGCGATCAGTTCCTTGACGTTCGACACCGGTAGCGTCGGCGCCATCACCAGGACCACGCCGCCGGCGGTGGTCTGCGCGATGGGCGTGAAGTCCTTGAAGGTGTCGTACTGCACCGACTTCAGCGTGTGCGGGTTCTGCGTGACGACACCGTCGGAGATGTACATCAACGTATGGCCGTCGGGCTCGGCGCGTGCCACTTCCATGGCGCCGATGCCGCCGCTCGCGCCCGGCTTGTTTTCGACGATGACCGAGGTGCCGAGCGACTTCGACATCTCGAGCGCCAGCACGCGCGCCTGCGTGTCGGTCGGGCCGCCGGGCGCGAAGCCGACGATGATGCGGACCACTTTGCCGGGCTTGGGGAAGACGGCTGTCTGCGCCCACGCGCTGGCGGCGCTCGACATCGACAACGCCACGACGCCCATCATCTCGAGCAGCGTCCGCCGCTTCATGGCTGCACCGCCACAGTCTTGGCGGCCTTCGCGGCCTGGATGCCCCTGTAGACGCGCGTTCGCAGTTCAGCGAACAAAGGCTCGACGCGCGTCAAAGCTTGTGTGCGCGGGCCCGGGATGTCGACTGGCACGTCGTCGAGCACTCTTGTGGGCGACGACGACAACACGAGCACGCGCTGGCCCAAGTACACGGCCTCGTCGATGTCGTGCGTGACGAAGATCACGGTCAGGTCGAGCTCGCTCCAGAGGCGCAGCATCAGGTCTTCGAGGTCGGCGCGCGTCTGCGCATCGACCGCGGCGAACGGCTCGTCGAGCACCATCACCTTGGGTTGGTACGCGACGGCGCGCGCGATGGCCACGCGCTGCTGCATGCCACCCGAGAGCTGCCACGAATACGAGTCGCCGACGCCGGCCAGCGCCACGGCTTCGAGCGCCGCATCGACCATGTTCTTGCGCTTGTCCTTGGGCACCTTGCGCTCACGCAAGGGCAGCTCGACGTTCTCGCGCACGGTCTTCCACGGGAACAAGCTGCGGCCGTATTCCTGGAACACGATCGCCATCTCCTCGGGCGGCGACGTCACGTCGTGCCGGTTCACGTGGATGATGCCGCGCGTGGGCGCCAGCAGGCCCGACAGGCACTTGAGCAGGGTCGTTTTGCCGGCTCCTGAAGGGCCGACAATGCAGGTGAAGTCGCCGTGCCGCACGTCGAAGCTCAGGTCGCCGATGGCCTCGACACGCCGTTCCTTCGACTCGTAAACCTTTTGCAGATGCTGGACCGACACCACCGGCTGGGTGGAAGATTGTTCGTTGTTCATGACAGCGCTCATGGTTCAGCTCTTTCTTTCGAGATCGCGCATTCCGTAGTACCAGCCGAGCACGTGATGCTCGAACAGCCTGAAGACCATCGACAGCGCGAAGCCGAAGAGGCCGAGCATCAGCACGCCGCTCCACATCTGCGGGATCTCGTAGCTGCGCTGGAAATAGATGATGGCCGAGCCCAGCCCGTCGAGCGCGGCGAACATCTCGCTGATCACCATCAGCACGATGCCGATCGACAGGCCCAGCCGCATGCCGACGATGATCTGCGGCGACGCGGCCGGCAGGATGAAGTGCCAGAGGCGCGCGAAGCCCTTGATCTGGTAGGTGCGGCAGGTGTCGTCGAGCACGGAGTCGACGGCCTTCACGCCTTCGACCGTGTTCAGCAGGATCGGCCAGACCGCGCCGGCCACGATGACCGTGATCTTCATCGCGTCGCCGAAACCCATGCTCACGATCAGCAGCGGGATCAGCGCCACCGGCGGCACGGCGCGGAAGAACTCCAGCACCGGCTCGGCCGCGCGGCGCACGCCGGCATGGCTGCCGATGACGATGCCGATGGCGGTGCCGAGAATCGTCGCGAGCACGTAGCCGGCCATCAGGCGCTGGAAGCTCGGTATCACGTCGGTGAAGAAGCGCGGGCCGAGCCACAGGCCGTTGAACTTGTCGAGCACCGCCGCGAGCGACGGGAAGTAGAAGTTGGTCGAGTCGGCGCTCAGCGCATAGAGCAGGCCGAACAGGATCAGCGGCAGCGCCAACTCGACCACCAGCTTGCGGGCGAAGGACGGAATCAACGTGTACCTCCGGCATTGCGAACGCTCGGATGCCATTTGAGAAGCCGGCGTTCGAGCAGGCGCGCGGCCATGTTGATCGCCACGCCCATCAGCCCGGCCACGAGCACGTAGGCGTAGGCCTCTGGCGTCGCGTTGGAGGCCTGGGCCACCACGATGCCGCGGCCGACGCCCTGGCTGCCGATCACCATCTCGGCCGTCACGGCCAGCACCAGCGCTATCGCCGCCGCGAGCCGCACGCCGGTGAACAGATAGGGCAGCAAGGTCGGCCACGCCACATGCCGCACATAGCCGAAGCGGCTGAAGCGGAAGGTGCGTGCGGTGTCGCGCGCGACGCTGTCGATGTCGTTCAGTCCATAGAGCATCTGCAGCAGCACCTGCCAGAAAGCGGCATAAGTGATGAGCACCACGCCCGAGTGGTAGCGCGAACCGAAGAGCAGGATCACGCCGGGAATCAGCGCGACCGACGGAATCGGCCGCAGGAACTCGATGGTCGAGTGCGTGTACTTGCGCGCGCCGGGCGTGAGCCCGACGGCCAGGCCGACGAGCACGCCGGCCACCGTCGCGATCGCGAGGCCCAGCACGCAGGTGCGCACCGTGCAGGCGACGAATCCCCAGAACTCCCCGGTGGTGACGAGCACCGACAGGCGCCCGAGCACGACCGACAGCGGCGGGAAGAAGTCGCGGTTGACCCAGCCGGCGCGCGGCGCGGCTTCCCAGAGGGCCGCGAGCAGCAGGATGCCGACCATCCTGCCCAGCCATCTTGCGATGGCGGACGCGTCGAAGGTGCGGGTGGCCGGGGTCGTGCGCACCGCCCTGCCCACCAGTCCGTTGCTCGCGGCCACGATCACTTGCCTTCGGTCCAGACGACGACGTCGTACACGGCCGGCTTGGTCAGCATGCCGAACTCGTTGCCCGACTTGGAGAACATGTCGACCGACTCGCGCGGGATGTCGACCAGGTACTTCGGCAGGATCAGCTTGGCCGCGACGTCGGGGCCGAGCTTGGTGAACTTGGGCAGCTGCTTCCGCACTTCGTCCGGATGGCCCTGCGCGTATTCCAGCGATTCGTTGATGGCGGTGCGGATCTTCTTGAACAGCTCAGGGTTGGCCTTCAGCTGCGGCTCGCTCGTGAAGTACGACGAGGTCAGCATGCTCTTGGTCGACATCGCCTGGTACGGCGACGCGATCGGCGGAAAGCCCGCGGCGATGGCGGCCGTTCCGAAGGGCTCGGCGCCGACCATCGCGTCGATCTTGCCGGCCTGCAGCGCGGCCAGCGCTTCGGCGAAGCCGAGCTCGATGAAGCGCACCTTGGCCGGATCGCCGCCGTCGGACTTGACGGCCGCCTTGCCCATCATCTGCAGCAGGCCGTTGAGCGCGTTCACGCTGACGGTCTTGCCTTCGAGGTCCTTGGCCGACTTGATGCTGCTGGCCGGGCCGGCGTGGATCATCGTCACGTCCGCGCCCTTGACGCCGGTCGAGCTCGACCCGGCCGAGATGATCTTGAGCGGCAGGCCCTTGTCGCGCGCCTGCAGCACGTTGACCAGCGCGGTGAAGCCGAAGTGGTATTCGCCGCTCATCACGGCCGGCACGGCGCCGGTCGAGGCAATGTTGGCCTTCAACTGCAGGCCGTGCTTCTTCCATATGCCGACCTCCTCGCCGAGGTAGAGCGCGGCCACGTCGGTCACCGGCACGAAGCCGGCGTTGACGGTGGTGAGCGCGGGCGCGGCCTGCGCCATCGCGGGGCCGGCCGACAGCAGGCTGGTGCCGGTCAGGACGGCTGCGACGGCAAGGGCGGCCGCGCTGGTGAAGGTTCTGCGGAAGATGCTGGCTTTCATGATGTCTCCTCGTTGGTTGCTGGCTGGCTGGATCGGTGAATGGGGTTCAGCGCGGCGGTTCGCCGACGATGGTCGTGCGCGTCATGAAGCGGGCGCGGCCGATGTAGTCCGGGATGGCCTTGTGCATCGCGCAGCGGTTATCCCAGATCAGCACCTGGTCCTTCTGCCAGCGCACGCGGCAGGTGTTCTCGAAGCGGGCGCAGTGCTCGTACAGGAAGCGCAGCAGCGGCAGGCTCTCGGCCTCGGTCATGCCTTCGAAGCGCTGCACGTAGACCTGGTTCAGGTACAGGAAGCGCCGGCCCGACACCGGATGCGTGCACACCGCCGGATGCAGCTGCTCGCGGTCGCCGGCCTCGATGTCGAGATCGGTGCGCGCATTGACCGAGCTGAACTTCTTCTTCTGCGCGTGGTAGGCCGAGCCGTAGATGCGCGTCGCGCTGTGCACGACGTTGAGCCCGTCCAGGATCTCGCGCAGCTTGGGCGACAGCGTCTCGTACGCGGCGTACATGCTGAGGAAGCCGGTGTCGCCGCCGAACTCCGGCACCGTCACCGACTTCATGATCACGGCGGCCGGCGGCGACTCGAAGTAGGTGCTGTCGGCATGCCAGCTCTCGCCGATCACGCGGCTGTTGTCGTCGGCATCGCGCTTGATGATGTGGATCTGCTCGTGGCCTTCGACCGACAGCAGCTGCGGCATCGCCATCAGCGGGCCGAAGCGCTCGCTGAAAGCCAGGTGCTGGTCATGCGTCAGCGGCTGGTTCGGGAAGTAGACGACAAGGTAGTCGGCGAAGGCTTGCCGCACCTCCTGCCAGGTCTCGTCATCGAGCGGGCGCGTCAGGTCGACGCCGTGGATCTCTGCGCCGATGGTGCTGTTCATCGGGCGGACGTCGATCCGCTTGAACTTGAGGGGGTTGTCGTAGATGGCAGTCACGGTCGGTTCAATCCTTGTTCATGTGCGGCACGCCGGCGATGAGCTTCTTCAGCAGCGCGACGGCCTGTTGGCGCTCGTCTTCCGACAGCGCGGCGATGAAGCGCCGCTCCCGCTGGCGCGACGATTTCCTGATCTGCCGCTCGAGCTCGCGGCCCGTTTCGGTGAGGTGGACGATGGCGGCGCGGCCGCGCGTGGCGGTCTGCTCGAGCTCGACGATGCCGCGCTGTTCCAGCGCACGCAGGCTGCGGCTGGCGGCGGCCTTGTCGACGTCGGCCGAACTCGCGACCGCGCTGATGTTCAGGTTCTTGGCGAGCCCGAGCGCCAGCACGATCCGGTAGTCGGCCATGCTCAGTTCGAAGTGTTTCTGGTAGTGGCTCGACGCGCCGCGGTTCAGGCGGCCGGCCAGGCTCATCACCAGCACGGCGATGTATTCCTCGGCCAGCGGCGCGATCGGTGCGGCCAACGAGGCCAGTGGATCCGCAGCCCGATCGCACGGCGTGCCGGCCGTGCTGGCCTTGCTGACCGAGCCGGATGAAGTCGCCCTCTTGCCAGCCATCGTCAGGCCGCCCTGTGCGCCGCGAGCCAGCGCAACGAACGTTCCCAGGCGAGCTGGGCGGATGCCGGCTCGTACGAAGCGCGTGCATCGCAGTTGAAGCCGTGGCCCGCGGGGTACACGTGCAGCTCGACCTCGGGGCGCTCGGCGCGGGTGCGCTCGACGCCGACCATCGGGATCGTGTGGTCGGTCTCGCCGTAGTGCAGCAAGGTCGGGCTCTGCGCGGGGCGCTCGAGATGCTCGACGATCTGGCCACCGTAGTAGCCGACCACCGCCGCGATGCCGGGCCGCGACTGAGCAGCCATCCAAGCGACCGAAGCGCCGAGGCAGAAGCCCATCAGCGCGACCGAGCCTTGCGTGCGGCGTGCAAGGTCGGCCGTCGCGAGCGTGTCGACGACCATCGCTTTCCAGTCGATGCGCGGCAGCAGCTTGAGCGCTTCCGCGACCTCTTCCTTGCTGTAGCCTGAGGTGAAGCCGGGCTGCAACCGGTCGAAGAGCGCGGGCGCGTAGGCGTCGTAGCCTTCCTTCGCGAGCCGTGCGCAGACCGACTGGATGTGCGGGTTGACGCCGAAGATCTCCTGCAGCACAACGACCGCGCCGCGCGAGTGGCCTTCGGCGGGCGACGACCAGCAGTCGAAGGCATGGCCGTCGGGCGAAGTGATCTTGATGAAGCCGGGCTGGGTCATGGGGTCTTCCCTCAATCCGCCGGGCCGAGCGCGGTGCCGCCGTCGATCAGGATCTGCGCGCCCGTCACCAGGCTGGACGCCGGCGATGCGAGATACAAGGCCGCGCCTTGCAGGTCTTGCGTCGTCGCGATGCGGCCGAGCGGTGCGGCGCGTTCGAAGGGCTTGCGCGCGTCGGCATCCTTGAGCCGGCCGCCGCCGATGTTGGTGATGACCGGGCCGGGCGAGATCGCATTGACAAGGATGTCGTACTTGGCGAGCTCGTGCGCGGCCTGCCGCACGAGGTAGCCGACAGCCGCCTTCGAGGTCGCATAGATCGAGCTGACCAGCGTCTCGGTCTTCGACGCCGAGATCGAGCTCGTGACGATGATGCGGCCGCCGCCCTGCTTCTTCATGTACGGCACGACGGTCTGCAATGTCAGGAAGACCGAGGTCGTGTTGGTCGCGATGACGCGCTCCCACACTTCGAGCGAGAGGTTCTCGATCGCGCCGGCCGGATTGCGCTCTCCGGCGCCGTTGAGGAAGCCCGGGCCGCCGCTGATGCCGGCATTGGCGAAGACAATGTCGAGCCGGCCATGGCGCCCGACGATGTGAGCGAAAGCCTGGCGCACGGTGTCGGGCTTCGTCACGTCAGCGACCTCGCCGTGCACGTCGCCACCCTCGGCCTTGAGGCGCTCCACGGCAGCTTCGAGCGACGCGCGGTCGACGTCGATGAGGTTGACCTTGGCGCCGTTGGCGGCCATGACTTCGGCATAGGCGAGACCGATACCGCCGGCACCGCCGGTGATGGCGACGATGCGTCCTTCGACGTTGAAGAGTTCACTGGCTTTCATGGTGCCAATTGTGATTTCGCATTAAATGATTCGTCAACAAAGGGGAAACCCGAAGGTCGAACCAATGACTCCTGTCGCGGCCAACCTCCTGGCCTTCGGCCGGCCTGCCTTTCAGCTTCGCTTCGGCACGACGTGCTGCTTCCACAGCCGCTCGAAGCCATCGCAGAATTCGCGCGCCGCCGGCGTCATCGACCGGTGCTTGCCGCGCAGAATCTGCACCGGAATGCGCGGGCTCGGCGCGTACGGCCGCACGACCAGGCCCTTGAAGGCGCCGCCTGCGGCCGTCGGCGCATCGAGCAGCGCGATGCCAGCACCGGCCTGCGCGAACCAGCAGGCGACCGTGCCGGACGTCACCTCCAGGTCGACCCGCATGCCTTGCAGCTGACCGCCGTACACCTGCTCCAGCAGATGGCCGAAGGGTGGCGCCTGCGAGATCGCGATCAGCCGCTCGCCGCGCAGGTCGTCAGCCTTGACGACCTTCTTGCGCGCGAGGTGATGGTCTTCGGGCACCACGCACACCAGCCCGCACTGCAGCGTGCGGACGATCTCGAGCTCGGGATGCGCAGTCGGCAGCATCTCGATGCCGATGTCGCACATGCCGCGCGCGACCGCGTCGCTCACCAGATGCGGCATGACCATGTCGACGTGGATCGTCAGCTCGGGAAACGCCGCGTAGAGCGCGGTCGCGGCCTGCGGCAACAGGAAGGTGCAGAAGCGCGCCGTGCTCGCGATGCGCAGGCTGCCGCCGCGCGGCGCCGCGAGTTCGCGCGACACCGAGCGCGCCTTTTCCATGCTCTTCCAGACCGCCTCGATCTCGGGATAGAGCTGATGCGCTTCCGGCGTCGGCACGAGCCGGCCGCGCACGCGTTCGAAGAGGCGCAAGCCGGCATGCCGCTCGGCCAGCGCCAGCAGCTTGCTCGCGGCCGGCTGCGAGATGTGCATGAGCGCGCCCGCGCCCTTGACGGTGCCGCTCAGCATCACGGCACGGAACACTTCCATCTCTCGCAGGTTCACGTCGTCGTCTCATCGGTGGTGAAGGAGCGGCGAACCCTAACCGATAGGCTGTGCGCTTCCTGCTAGCCTTCGCTGGCCGCGGCTAGCCGTTGCTCGCCGCCATCTCGTCCGTCACCTTGAGGTCAGCCACGCCGCCGCTCGCGACCGGATCGTCGGCGTAGAGCTTCTTGAAGTTGAGCGACGCGCTCTTGCCTTCGCGCTTCGGCACGCCGTTGACTTCATGGAAGATGTACTCGCCCGGCACCTGGCGAAAGCCCGGGGCGTCCATCCACAGCCGCACCAGATGACGCTTGCGCTCGGGCTCCGGATAGTTCTTGAACGAGGTGCGCGCATGCATGACCGTGTAGTTGTTGACCACCAGCATGTCGCCACGTTCGAGGAAGAAGGCCAGCCGGTTCTCGGGCGCGGTGGCGACCGCATCGAAGGTGTTGAGCGCGGCGATGTCCTCCTCAGTCAGCGGCGTGTCGAGCGCGCGATGGCCGGCCACCAGGTTGGAGCGCAGATAGCGCGAACTGAGCTGGCCGTCGCGAACCGCGAAGAGCGGCACGCGCTGGCGCGTGACCGGCGGCTCGCCCGGCGCTTCTTCGCCGACCTGGTGGTAATGGAAGCCGCGGTAGAGCGGCGCCAGCACTTCCGGGTGGTGCTTGCACAGTTCGTCGTGCACCGTGACCGCGCTCACGATCACCGACGCACCGCCGGTCTCAGACTTGTGCCAGCAGGCCAGCGAGATCATCGCGGTGATGTCGTTGTGCGGGCGCAATTCGAGGTTGCTGCGGTACATGCGCGGCGTCGCGTCCTCGGCGGTCGCGTCGACCACGTGGCCGATCAGGTCACCGCTGGTGCTCTGCGACAGCGCGTCGCCGAAGTGCTGGCCGATGCCCCAGACGGCCGAGACGAATTCGTTCTTGCTCATGCTGTCGACCGGCAGGCCGCGGATCACGACGAAACCGCGGCCGCTGCGCACGTCCTCGTACGCGGCCTTCAGGCGCGGCGTGAGCGAAGCCATTGCGAAGTCGGATGCGGTGGAACCCTGTGGCCGCTGCACGTCGGGCAGTGCACGCACGGCGGCGAGCAGCTCGGCGCGTTCGGCGTCGCTCAACTTGAGGCTGTAGTCGGCCGAACTCTGGAAGGACGCGGCCTTCCAGGCGAAGGATTGCGATTGATGTTGGAGACAGTCGTTGCTCATGATGCGACCTGGTGTGTTGAAGAGGATCAGTCCGGCAACGCGCCGGACGACTTGACCACCGGCGCCCATTTCTGGATGTCGGCGCGGATAATGGAATCGAATTCCTGCGGCGTCGAACCCACGGCCTCGACGCCCATGCCCTGCAGCTGCTCGGCGAACTCGGGTGAGCGGATCACCGTCGCCATGTCGGCGCTGGCCTTGGCGACGATGGCCGCCGGCGTGGCGGCCGGCGCCACCACGCCCAGCACGCTGACGGCGCTGACGCCGGGCACGGTCTCGGCGATGGTCGGGATCGACGCGATCGACTTCGGCCGCTCCGGGCTGAAGAGCGCGATCGCCTTCAGCCTGCCCGCCTTGATGAACGGCGAACTGCTGTGATAGATGTCGACCAAGAGCGGCACCTGGCCGCCGATCACGTCCTGCTGGGCCGGCGCGCCGCCCTTGTATGGCACGTGCAGCATGTCGATCCCGGCCCGCGTCTTCAGGAGTTCCATGCCGAGATGCAGCGCGGTGCCGCTGCCCGAACTCGCATAGCTGATCTTGCCGGGCTCCTTCTTCGCGAGCGCGATCAGCTGCGCGAGGTTGTCGGCCGGGAACGACGGATGCGCCGCGATCACCATGTGCTGCACGCCGACTTCGCTGACGGCCGCGAAATCCTTGAGCGTGTCGTAGGGCAGCTTGGGCCGCAGGCTCGGATTGATCTCGTGCGCCGACACGACGATGCCGAAGGTGGCGCCGTCCGGTGCGGCCTTGGCGACGACGTCGGTGCCGAGCACCGTGCCGGCGCCGGGCTTGTTGTCGACGATGACGGGTTGCTTCCAGACCGCCGCCATCCGTTGCGCCAGCAGGCGCGCCATCGCGTCGGTTGCGCCGCCGGCGGCGAAGGGAACGACGAAACGGATCGGCCGAGAGGGCCATGGCTCGTCGGCCGCATGAGCCACCGTCGAGGAATACATCCATACGCTGGCGGTGAGGGCGGCAAGGCCGGCGGCTCGCAGCGAGCAAAGGAAGGTGCGGCGGTTCCGCTGATTCATTTCGGTGTCTCTCTTCGTCCTGCCTACCTCGACGGTGGTGGACTTCGTTGTCGGTACTGTGCCGGATTGTTCGGCATGGAGGCTCCATCCGCAAATGAAGAGTTGTGGGTCAGCGAATAACCATTGGTTATTCGTTCTAGATCAGTTCTCGAATGAAAGTCTGCTCAGTAAGACGCCGAACTGACGGTCAGGCCCCTCTGCAGTTGATCGCCGTTTATCACTCTTGCAGTTGACCTGCCGCACCCGGAAGTCGATCGCGCGAGATCAGTGGAAGGAGAGTCGCATCTGGGCGTAAGCGCAGCGCGCCGTCAGAGACCGTAAGTGGGGGAAACCACATTCAAGAACGGCGATCTCGTTTCACTCAAGGTGCGCGATGTCAGTCAGGGTGACCTGATCGCTTCTCGAACAGTCGTCAAGCAGCACAAGACACAGCACCCCGTGCAGTTCGAAATCACGGCCGGTACTCGTGGGCCCTCCTGAAGTGGATCAAGCTGGCTGGACTGCAGTCCGAGGACTTCCTGTTCCCAAGCCCGATCCAAAACTCGCCGCTTCTTGGGACCCGTCAGTACGCCCGCGTTCTTGAACACTAGGTGGTCGAGCTCGGTCCTGACGCATGCAGACTACGGCACACAACCCGAGCGACGGACAAATGCAACGCTGATCTACCGAAGGACGAAGAACTTGCGCGCAGTCCAGCTTCTGCTGGGCCGCTCGAAGCTCGAATCGACAGTCCGGTACCTGGGCATCGAAGTGGATGACGCGTTAGAGATTTCGGATGGAGTGAACCCCTGCGGCTGGACCACGGGTTCGACGCTCGCTCCATCCAATAGATTGCGTCGGGGTGGGGCGGGGTGAGCTCCGGGTCCTCACAGCCTCAGGCGACATCTCCCCGTCACTGC
This sequence comes from Variovorax multivorans, assembly GCF_051216835.1. NCBI lineage: Bacteria > Pseudomonadati > Pseudomonadota > Betaproteobacteria > Burkholderiales > Comamonadaceae > Variovorax > Variovorax multivorans. The sequence continues at coordinate 457,866 of NZ_JBPJZL010000007.1, read as the reverse complement.
GCAACTTCCGCTTCATGAGTGCGGATTCAACCGGTCGATGCAACGATTTGGCTGAACATCTCAGCCGGTGTGTGGAAGTCGAGGGTCTTCCTTGGTCGCTCGTTCAATTGTCTTGCAACGGCATTCAGCTTGGCCTGTGAATGGCTCGAGAGATCGATCCCTTTAGGGAAGTACTGCCTGAGCAAGCCGTTCGTGTTCTCGTTGGTTCCGCGCTGCCAAGGATTGTGCGGATCGCAGAAGTAGACTTGGACGTCGGTCGCCAGGGTGAAGCGCTTGTGAGCCGCCATCTCCTTGCCTCGATCCCAGGTCAGCGATTTGTACAGCTCCTGCGGCAGCTTGCGAGCGTTCTTGATCAGCGCCTTGACGACGGTCTCGGTGTCCGTGCCCCAAAGTTTCACCAGCATCACGTAGCGTGTTTGACGCTCGACCAGGGTGGCAATCTGACTGCTCGTGCCGCCGAACAGCAGGTCGCCTTCCCAATGACCAGGCACTGCCCGATCTTCCACCGTGGCCGGGCGCTCGCTGATCGACACCGTGTCGACAATTCTTCCGTGGTTATCGGTCTTCTGCGTGTGATGGCGCGAACGGCGCATGACCCGCGTGCGTCGCAGATGCTGCAGCAGTTCCTTCTTCAAGGCCCCACGGGCTTGGATGAAGAGGCTGCGATAGATGGTCTCGTGTGACACCTGGAAGTCCTCATCGCCAGGATAACTATGCTTGAGCCACCCCGCGATCTGCTCAGGCGCCCACAGCGATTGGAGCTTGGCAGCCACGATGCGCGCCAAGGCTCTGTTCCTTGCCAGTTTGCATCTCTTGGGACGGTGCCCGCGGTCCCACGCCGCCTGGTCGGCCTGAGCAGCCCGGTAGCCCTCTCGACCACCGTTGCGCTTGATCTCCCGGCTCACAGTCGATGGCGCTCGCCCGAGGATGCTGGCGATCGCTCGAATTGAGAAGCCGGCCACCACAGCACGTGAGATCTCCTCGCGCTCGGCCAAGGTCAGTGCCAAGGAGGACCGGCACCGCTCTGGCGGCGGTATTCCGCCTGTTCGCGACAGAATCCCTTCGACCGACGAATGCGATCGATCAAACAACTGGGCTATCTGTTGAAGGCTGTCACCTGCTTTCCAGCGCTCCCACATCAGGGCCTTCTGGCTGTCTGTGTAGTAGGTCCGCGTTCGATACTTCATCTGCAACACTCCTTCTGTTTACTCAGTTTTAAGTGTGTTGCATCGACCGGTTGAATCCGCAGAGTTCAAGCAGCCATTCGATGCTTGAAATTGAACGTCGGCAGTCAGTCTCAAGCGGCCTTCCGCTAACCACGGCTAGCATACCGCTCCTGGCCCGGGACTTCCCGTTCTCTCCAACGCCAGGAAGCTGATGCTCGCCCCTGGATCGGATTGGCGAAGGGCCGCGGTGGCGCGCGACGCCCTCGGCAAAGAGCGGTCGTCGGCGACGCTCTACAGCAGATCGGGAGGGCCGTACTAACACCCGACGGGGCAGTTCTCATGCGGCCGCTTTCAACGCAACCGCTGGAGAACCCACTTTGGTAGCCAGCACGTCCAGATAGTCCGCCCATCGCTGGAGCATCACGGCGCGCTGCTTGAGGTACTGGGTACGGTTGTAGGCGCGCCCATTGGCATCCTTGACGGCGTGCGCCAATTGGGCTTCGATCACCAGCGGATCGATCTCCAGCACTTCCGCCAACAGGGTCCGGGCTGTCGCCCGGAAGCCATGAACCGTCTGCACGGTCGGGCCGTACCCCAGGGTCAGAAGCGCTGCACGCAGAGTGTTGTCCGAGATCGGCCGCTCATGACTACGCTCGCCCGGGAAGACCAGCGTGCTGTGGCCCGTAATGGGATGCAGCTTGCGCAGCAACCCCACAGCCTGCCTGGGCAGAGGCACCAAGTGCGGATCACCATGTTGCTTGCCGTCGATGCGCCGCTTCATCCGCGCAGCGGGCACGGTCCAGAGCGCCCCGTCGAGATCGATCTCGGCCCAGGCCGCCGCTCGCAGTTCGTTCGGGCGTTGAAAAAGCATGGGCGCCAGTTGAAGCGCCGTACGCACGATCGCTCCGCCTTGGTAACCCCGGATGACGCGTATCAGCGTCCCCAGTTGGGCCGGATCGGTGATCGCCGCGAAGTGCCGCTTCTTGTGGGGCGTGAGTGCCCCCTTGAGATCCGCCGTGATATCGCGCGGCGCCCGCGCGGTGGCGACCGCGTAGCGCCACACCGCGCGTGCTGTCATCAGCACGCGGCCGGCCACGTCGAGAGCGCCACGCTCCTCGACACGGCGCAGGGCTGCCAACAACTCGATGGCCTCGATTTCGCTGATGCGACGAGCAGCGAAGTACGGAAACAGATCCTTTTCCAGGTTCCGCTTCTCGCGTGTCGCGTAGTGGCCGCTCCACCGCGCATAGTGCTTGTCGAACCATTCGAGCGCGGTCTCTCGAAAGGTGTCGCCGGTGTTCACAGCCGACTTGAGCTTGACGACCTGGCGCGCCTGTATGGGATTGATTCCGGAAGCCTTCTGGGCTTTGGCAGCGTCACGGGCCTTCCTCGCCGCCGCAAGGCTCACGTCGGGATAGGAGCCCAAGGCGAATTTTTTCTCGACCCCCACGATCCTGAACTTCCAGAACCACCGACGAGAACCCGAGGCCGAAACCTCCAGATAGAGGCCGCCCGCGTCGGCGTAGCGTGCCTGCTTTCGGTCAGGTGGACAGGAGGCGTTGCGGCATGCGGCATCGGTCAACGGCATGGGGTACATCCAGGGGGTGGGGGTACAAAACCGCCGTACCAGGGGGTTCAGGAGGTTTGTACCCCCTTTTGTACCCCCACTTGGGGCTGGCAGTCACCAGATTTCAGTGTATGCCGGCGGACGCGATTCGCCCAGTTCCCCAATGAAAAAGGGCGTCCGGTGGATGAAACCGGACGCCCTTGGACGTTATGTTGGTCGGTGTGAAAGGATTCGAACCTTCGACCCCTTGCACCCCATGCAAGTGCGCTACCAGGCTGCGCCACACACCGAAGCTCTCGATTATAGCGGTTGAAATTCAGCGCCCGAGGGTCAGCAACTCACGAATTTCAAAGAGTTCGCGCCGCAGGTGCAACAACTGCGACAGGTCGACCGTCTGCGCGGCAGACGACGAGGGCGAATCCTGCACCACGGCGGCATCGAATTCTTCCTGGTCGATCTCGATGGCCTCCATGCCTTCGAGCGGCACCTCGCCCGCCTTGCGACGGTCGCGTTCACCCTGCACGAGTTCTTGCAGCTTGTTGCGCGCGCCGCTGATCGTGAAGCCCTGGTCGTAGAGCAGATCGCGGATGCGGCGGATCATGAGCACCTCGTGGTGCTGGTAGTAGCGGCGATTGCCGCGCCGCTTCATGGGCCGCAGCTGCGTGAACTCCTGCTCCCAATAACGCAGCACGTGCGGCTTGACGCCGCACAGTTCGCCGACCTCACCAATGGTGAAGTAGCGTTTGACGGGAATCGGAGGGAGCGTTTTCTCCATTGAAATCAAGACTGTGCGCGGGAAACCTTAGAGATTACTCTACGCAGGCGCGCAGCACCAAGCACTATTCGGCGCCCAGGCTCCACTCGACTTCGGATGCGCCGTTCTGGTCGATGCTTCCATGGATCTGTTCCTTGAGCTTGGCGCTCGCATGGAACGTGGCCACGCGCCGCTCGCCGATCGGAATGGCCTCGCCCGTGCGCGGGTTGCGGCCCGGCCGCGGCGCCTTCACGCGGATCTGGAAGTTGCCGAAGCCTGATATCTTCACGTCCGTGCCTTCGACGAGACTGCTGGCCACGAGCTCGAAGAACGCCTCGACCATGTCCTTGGACTCGCGCTTGTTCAGGCCGATCTGCTCGAACAGCAGGTCGGCCAGATGCGCCTTGGTGAGCGCAGGCGTTTCGAGAGCCTCGAGCGTGAATTCGGCAGCGTTCATTCTCATCATCCCCTCAAGCGGCCGCCGAGCTTGGCGTCCAGTTGTTCGACGATTGCACGGACCGCGGGCTCGACCTGCTCGTCCGTCAGGGTGGCGTTGTCGCTCTGGAAACTGAGGCGAACCGCCATGCTCTTCTCGCCTTGCGCCAACGCGCCCGGCGCAGCCACGGCACCATCGCGCAGCGGCTGCGGGCGATAGATGTCGAACAGCGTTACGTCGCGCAGCAGTCCCTGCGCAGCTGTCGTCGCGCGAATGGCCTGCACCAGTGCATCGTGCGTGACGGCTTCAGCCACGACCACGGCAAGGTCACGCTCTACGGCCTGATGCTTGGGCACTGGCTGAGCAACCGGCACGGGGCGCGCCGTGACGGCGTCGAGGTCGAGTTCGAACAACACGGGCGCTTGGGCGAAGTCCCACTTCTGGCGCCAGCGCGGATGCAGTTCGCCGACGAAGCCGATGGCCTTGCCGCCAACCAGCACACGCGCCGAACGGCCCGGGTGCAGGGCCGGATGCTCGGCCACTTCGAAGCTGGGCACCAGCGGCGCGAGCAGTGCTTCGACGTCGCCCTTGACGTCGTAGAAGTCGACGCGCTGCGGCTTGCCGTCCCAGCGCGACTCGTCGGCGTCGCCCCAGGCGAGGCCCGCCACGCGCATCGGCTGGTTCACGCCGCGCACGGTGCTGTCGGTGGTGGCAACGCTGTCGTCGCGCATGAACACACGACCCACTTCGAACACGCGCACGCGAGGCGCCTTGCGGTCGAGGTTGAACTTGAGCACCTGCAGCAGCGAGCCCAGCAGCGACGAGCGCATCACGCTCATCTGGCTGGCGATGGGGTTCAGCAGCTTGATCGGGTTCGCATTGCCTGCGAGGTCCTGCTCCCAATGCGCTTCGACGAAACTGAAGTTGATCGTTTCCTGATAGCCCAGCCCCGCGACGCTGCGGCGCACCGCAAAGCGGCTGCGCTGCGCCTCGGGCCGCACGCGGGCGGTGATGGGAGCGAGCGGCGCGGTGGTCGGCAGGTTGTTGAAGCCGATGAGGCGCGCGACTTCCTCGATCAGGTCTTCTTCGATCAGCAGGTCGAAGCGGTGCGGCGGCGGGGTCACAGTCAACGTGCCCTCGCCTTCAGTGATCGCGAAGCCGAGGCGATTCAGCGCGTCGGCGCATTGCGCTTGCGTCAGCGGCATGCCGATCACGCGCGCCGCACGCTCGACGCGCAGCGTGACGGGTACGGCCTCGGGCACGCTCAGCGTCTGGTCGTCCATCCTGCCGGCCTCGCCGCCGCAGATCTCGACGATCAGTTGCGTGATGCGCTCGATGATCTGCACAGTGCGGCTCGGATCGACGCCACGCTCGTAGCGGTGGCCCGCATCGGTCGAGAAGTTGAAGCGACGCGAACGCCCTTGCACAGCCTCGGGCCACCAGAACGCGGCCTCGACATAGATGTTGCGCGTGTCGTCGGACACCGAGGTGGCGTCGCCCCCCATGATGCCGGCGAGCGATTCGACTTCGCGGTCGTCGGCGATCACGCCGACCTTCTCGTCGACGGTGATGGTCGTGCCGTTGAGGAGCTTGAGCTGTTCGCCCGCCTTGCCCCAGCGCACCGTGAGGCCGCCGTGGATCTTGTCGAGGTCGAAGATGTGGCTGGGCTGGCCGTACTCGAACATCACGTAGTTCGAGATGTCGACCAGCGGCGTCACGCTGCGCTGGCCGCAGCGAGCGAGGCGCTCGACCATCCAGGCGGGTGTTGCGACCTTGGTGTCGACGCCGCGCACGATGCGGCCCGAGAAGCGGCCGCAGAGTTCGGGGGCTTCGACCTTGACGGGCAGCACGTCGGCGAAAGACGTCGCCACCGGCGCGATAGCAGGGGTCTTGAGCGGCGCACCGGTAAGCGCGGCGAGTTCACGCGCCACGCCGTAGACGCTGAGGCCGTGCGCCAGGTTGGGGGTGAGCTTGAGCGTGAGCAGCGCGTCGTCGAGCTTGAGCACGTCGCGTACGTCGGCACCGATGGGCGCATTGGCATCGAGCTCGAGCAGGCCGCCGTGGTCTTCGTTCAGACCCAGTTCACGCGCCGAGCACAGCATGCCCTGGCTCTCGACGCCGCGCAGCTTGCCGAGCTTGATGAGGAAGGGCTTGCCGTCTTCACTCGGCGGCAATTCGGCGCCGACGAGTGCGCACGGCACCTTGATGCCGACACGCGCATTGGGCGCGCCGCACACGATATTGAGCAAGGCGCCCTGCCCCGCGTCGACCTGGCACACGCGCAGGCGATCGGCATTCGGGTGCTGCTCGGCTTCCTTGATTTCGCCGACCACGATGCGCGTGAAAGGCGGCGCCACCGGTCGGCGCTCTTCGACCTCGAAGCCGCCCATGGTGAGCGTTTCGGCCAGTGCGGCGCTGTCGAGGGGCGGGTTGGAGAACTCGCGCAGCCAGGATTCCGGGAATTGCATCTCTTCGATCTCGATCTGGTTTTTCTATGGAGGGGTGCTTACTGGAACTGCGAGAGAAAACGCAGGTCGCCGTCGAAGAAGAGGCGCAGGTCGTTCACGCCGTAGCGCAGCATCGTGAGCCGGTCGGGGCCCATGCCGAAGGCGAAGCCGATGTAGCGTTCGGGGTCGAGCCCCATGTTGCGCACCACGTTCGGATGCACTTGGCCCGAGCCCGACACCTCGAGCCAGCGGCCGGCCAGCGGCCCGCTCGCGAACTGGATGTCGATCTCGGCGCTCGGTTCGGTGAACGGGAAGAAGCTCGGGCGGAAGCGCAGCACGAGGTCATCGCGCTCGAAGAAGGTGCGGCAGAAGTCGGTGAAGACCACCTTCAGGTCCTTGAAGCTCACGTTCTCGCCGAGCCACAGGCCTTCGCATTGGTGGAACATGGGCGAGTGGGTGGCGTCGCTGTCGACGCGGTAGGTGCGGCCGGGCGCGATCACGCGGATCTCGGGCGCCTTCACGGTGCCGGTGGTGTCGGCTGCAGCGGCCGCGAACTCGGCGGCGTACTTCTTGATGTGCTGATGCGCATAGCGCACCTGCATCGGGCTGGTGTGCGGACGCAGGTTGTAGGGAATGCCGTCGTCGCCGTTGATGTCGACGTAGAAGGTGTCCTGCATCGAACGCGCCGGATGGTTCGGTGGGTTGTTCAGCGAGGTGAAGCTGTGCCAGTCGCTCTCGACCTCGGGGCCATCAGCCACGTCGAAGCCCATGCTCGAGAAGATTTCCTCGATGCGCTCAAGGGTGCGGCTCACGGGGTGCAGTCCGCCGGGAATCCGGCGACGGCCGGGCAGGCTCACATCGAGCGCTTCGGCGCGCAGTTGCAGCGAGAGTTCTTCGTCGGCCAGTTGCTGGCGGCGGTCGGTCAGTGCGGCCTCGATGGCCTGCTTGGCGACGTTGATCGCGGCGCCGCGGGACTTCTTCTCTTCGACACTCAGCGCGGCCATGCCCTTCATCAGCTCGGTGATGCGGCCCGACTTGCCGAGGAACTGGGCCTTGGCGTTTTCGAGCTCGGCGGGCGTTTTCGCTTCGGCGAAGGCGGCGCGTGCGGTGTCGACCAGGGAGTCCAACTCGTTCATAGCAACAAAAATCTTCGAGGGGAAATAAAAAAGAGCTGGAGCCTTTTCAAGCGCCAGCCCTTGAGCCGTGGGCGCAGGAAGCTACCCGAAGGCAGCATCCCTGCTGTGCAGAATCAAGCAGCCAGCTTGGCCTTGACCTGCTCCACGATGCCGGCAAAAGCGGCCTTGTCGTGCACGGCGATGTCCGCAAGCATCTTGCGGTCGATCTCGATACCGGCCTTGCGGATGCCGTTGGCGAACTGGCTGTAGGTCAGGCCCAGTTCACGCGAGGCGGCGTTGATACGCGCGATCCACAGCTGACGGAACACGCGCTTCTTGGTACGGCGGTCACGGTAGGCGTATTGGCCTGCCTTCATCACCGCCTGTTTGGCGACGCGGAAGACATTGCCGCGGCGACCGCGGAAACCCTTGGCGAGTGCGAGAACTTTCTTGTGGCGGGCGCGAGCCGTTACACCACGTTTGACGCGAGGCATGTGTGTACTCCTTGTTCGTCTGAGTTAAATGCCACGGCCGGGCAGCATGGCGGCGACAGAAACCATGTTGGTCTCATGCACTGCGACTGCACCACGCAGGTGACGCTTGTTCTTGGTGGTCTTCTTCGTCAAGATGTGACGCTTGAAGGCTTGACCGCGCTTGACGGTGCCACCGGGACGAACGCGGAAACGTTTTTTCGCGCTGCTCTTGGTCTTCATTTTGGGCATGTGAATGCTCCTTTAGTTTGTGCTCGTGAGGCGCCATGGATGCTCCACGGACTTGTTGGCCCCGAGACACTTCTTTATCCCGCCCCTGCCGGCATCTCTCGCGAGGCGCTGGCAAAGGCGAAATCCCTTCGAACCTTCTCTTCTCTACTGCAACCCTGACATTCAGGCTGTTGCGGGCGACGCTGCCGGTGCGGCGGCATCTGCTGCCGGCTTCGGCGCAGCGCCACCAGCCTTCTTGCGGCCCGGCGCGATCATCATGATCATCTGCCGGCCTTCGAGCTTCGGGAACTGCTCGACCATGATCAGGTCGCCCAGCTCGTCGCGAATGCGCTGCAGCAATGCCAGACCGAGCTCCTGGTGCGTGATCTCGCGGCCGCGGAAGCGCAGCGTGATCTTGCATTTGTCGCCCTCATCAAGAAAGCGCTTGATGTTGCGCATCTTGATGTTGTAGTCGCCATCGTCGGTACCGGGCCGGAACTTGATTTCCTTGACCTCAATGACCTTCTGCTTCGACTTCGCCTCGGCTGCCTTCTTCTGCTCGTGGTACTTGAACTTGCCGTACTCGATCAGGCGGCATACCGGCGGGTTGGCCGCCGCAACGACCTCCACCAGGTCCACGTCCTGCTCACCGGCAAGGCGCAGAGCCTCGGCAAGACTCACGACACCCAATTGCTCGTTATCCGGGCCGATCAGGCGGACTTCCGGGGCCATGATTTCCCGGTTCAGGCGGTGTTGGCGTTCCTCGCGGTGGCGGCGGTCGCGGAATGCAGTAGCGATGGTCAGAATCCTTCAAAATTTGCTACAAAATCTGTAGCGAACACCGGTCAGTCCTCGCGGACAAACGGCATGATTTGGCTTTGAAACATATGGGGTGTTCCGAAGACAAATCAACGCTTGTCGGCAATATCCTGGACGAGCCGTTGCACGAACGATTCGAGGGACATTGCACCGAGGTCTTGATTGCCCCGGGCGCGCACTGCGACGGCACCTGCTTCCTTTTCCTTGTCGCCTACGACAACGATATAAGGGAGCTTTTGCAACGAATGCTTCCGTATTTTATACGTAATCTTCTCGTTGTGCAGGTCAAGCTGAACCCTAAGCCCTTGATTTTGCAGCGCTTTCGCAACTTGCGCGGCGTAATCGGCCTGTCCTTCGCTGATATTGAGCACCGCCACCTGTACCGGCGCGAGCCATGCGGGCAGCGCGCCCGAGTGGTGTTCGATCAGCATGCCGATGAAGCGCTCGAGGCTGCCGACGATCGCACGGTGCAGCATCACGGGGTGCGCACGACCACTCGACTCCGTCACGTATTCGCCGCCCAGGCGCTCGGCCGTGTTGAAGTCGACCTGCATCGTGCCGCACTGCCACTGACGGCCGATGGCATCGCGCAGCGTGTATTCGATCTTGGGGCCATAGAAGGCGCCGTCGCCCGGTGCAATGACGAACTCGACGCCCGAGCGGCGCAGCGATTCCATCACCGCGTGCTCGGCCTTGTCCCACAGTTCGTCGGAGCCGACGCGGTTCTCGGGCCGCGTGGCAACCTTGTAGAGGATGTCCGTGAAGCCGAAGTCGGCATAGACCTTCTGCAGCTGCTCCGTGTACGCGATGCACTCGTCGAGGATCTGGTCTTCCGTGCAGAAGATGTGCCCGTCGTCCTGCGTGAAGCCGCGCACGCGCATGATGCCGTGCAGCGCGCCGCTGGGCTCGTTGCGGTGACACTGGCCGAACTCGCCGTAGCGCAGCGGCAGGTCACGGTAGCTGCGCAGGTCGCTCTTGAAGATCAGCACGTGGCCCGGGCAGTTCATCGGCTTCAGCGCATATTCGCGCTTCTCCGACTCCGTCGTGAACATGTTGTCGCGGTAGTTCTGCCAGTGGCCCGTTTTCTCCCACAGGCTCTTGTCGAGGATCTGCGGGCCCTTCACTTCCCAATAGCCCGTGTCGCGGTAGATGCCGCGCATGTACTGCTCCACGGCCTGCCACACGGCCCAGCCCTTGGGGTGCCAGAACACCACGCCCGGCGCCACTTCGTCGATATGGAACAGGTCGAGCTCCTTGCCGAGCTTGCGGTGGTCGCGCTTCTCGGCTTCCTCGATGCGCTGGATGTACTGGTCGAGCTGCTTCTTGTCGGCCCAGGCCGTGCCGTAGATGCGCTGGAGTTGCTCGTTCTTGGCGTCGCCGCGCCAGTAGGCGCCGGCCAGCTTCGTGAGCTTGAAGACCTTCAGGAAACGCGTGTTCGGCACGTGCGGGCCGCGGCACATGTCGACGTATTCCTGGTGGTAGTACAGGCCCATGGCCTGCTCGTCGGGCATGTCCTCGACGAGGCGCAGCTTGTAGTCCTCGCCGCGCGACTTGAAGACTTCGATGACTTCGGCACGCGGCGTCATCTTCTTGATCACGTCGTAGTCCTGCGCGATCAGCTCGCGCATGCGCGCCTCGATGGCGGCCATGTCCTCGGGCGTGAACGGGCGTTCGTACGAGATGTCGTAGTAGAAGCCCTCGTCGATCACCGGCCCGATCACCATCTTGGCCGTCGGGTAGAGCTGCTTCACCGCATGGCCGACCAGGTGGGCCGTCGAGTGGCGGATGATTTCCAGGCCTTCGTCGTCCTTGGGCGTGATGATCTGCAGCTTGGCGTCATGGTCGATAACGTCGCTGGCATCGACGAGCCTGCCGTCGACCTTGCCGGCCACCGTCATCTTGGCCAGGCCGGGGCCGATGGACTGAGCGACTTCGGCCACCGAAACCGGGCCGGGGAACTCGCGGCGCGAGTTGTCGGGGAGCGTGATCTGGATCATTTGAAGAAAACCTCGGGGAGAAAAACAAAAAAGCGCGGTGGGTGCCGCGCTTTGCTTGGTTGTGAAGCTGGCAGAAACCAGCGAGCGCGGGGCTACCGGCCTTTTCCTTCAGTGAAGAAAAAGCCGCTGAATCCTTGCGGAGTAGTTCGCGGTGTCATAACCAAGGTGCCTTTCTCGCTCTTGTTGAGTGCAGAGCCCGTAATTCTAGCCGCTGCCCGTTCAGGATGCGGGCGCCGCATTCTTGAGCCCCAGCACTTCGATGGGCTCGATTGACGGCGGCTTGGCGAACAGCTCGGGAGCCTTCGCCATCAGCGCCTGGGCGATCGGGCCGGTCAGATGGGCCTGGCGCCCGGCCTCGTCTTCGAATGCGTCGAACACGCCGAAAGTGTTCGGCGACAGGCGCAGCGCAAACCAGATCGGCGTGGTCTTCTCGTCGCGCGCCATCGCAAGGCCGGCTTCGAGAAACTTCTCTACATCGCCTTCCTTGCCCGGCTTGGCTTCGAGTCGGGCGAACAGTGCGTACTTGATCATGGGTGATCTCCTGAGTTGAACGGCGCGCGACATTGCGCGGCGTTGGTATGGACTCTAGGCAGCCATCGCCTCTGGAGCTATTGGCATTTTTGACATCTTTGATATCGTTATGGCCATGAAACTCGACGTACTCGCTCTCGATGGCGTGTTCGACACCGGCCTGTCCACGGTGCTCGACGTGTTCACCACTGCCAACGAACTCGCGGCCATGCTGCAGCTCGACGTGGCGCCATTCGAAGTCACGGTGACGGGCGCTCGCAAGCGGGTGAAAACTTCGCAGGGCCTCACCGTTCCGGTGGCTCGCGCGCTTGGCGCCGGCTCAGCGGATTGGCTGATCGTTCCCGCGCTCGGCTGCAAGATGCCCGAAACACTGGAGCCCGCCTTGCTTCGCCCGGACGTGCGCGACGCCTGCGCCGCAATTCAGGAGCGCGCAAGCAAAAGTGCCAACCTGGCCGCCGCCTGCATCGGCACCTTCGTGCTCGCCGAGTCGGGCGTGCTCGATCGCCAGAAGGCAACCACGACCTGGTGGCTGGCCACGTTGTTCCGCCAGCGCTACCCCGCCGTGCAGCTGGAAGACTCGCGCATGCTGGTCAGCTCCGGCAACCTGGTCACGGCCGGCGCGGCGCTGAGCCATGTCGACATGGCGCTGTGGATCGTGCGCCAGGCCAGCCCCGAACTCGCCACGCTGGTCGCGCGCTACCTGATCGTCGATTCACGGCCGTCGCAGTCGGCCTACGTGATCTCCGACCACCTCTCGCATTCCGACCCGCTGGTGGAGCGCTTCGAGCGCTGGGCGCGCGGACGGCTGGCCGATGGCTTCTCGCTCGACGAGGCCGCGCAAGCCGCCGGCGCCAGCAAGCGCACGCTGGCCCGCCGCATGCAGCAGGTGCTGGGCAAGAGTCCACTCTCCTACGTGCAGGACCTGCGCGTGGAACGCGCGGTGCATCTGCTCAAGACCAGCGACAAGAGCCTCGAGCAGATCGCCGGCATGGTGGGCTACGCCGACGGAGTCACGCTGCGCACCCTGCTGCGCCAACGCCTGGGCCGCGGCGTGCGCGAGGTGCGCCTCGAAGCCTGAGCACGCAACGGACGCAAAAAAGCCCGGCGCGCGGCCGGGCTGAAAGTGACAGCGAAATATCTGTCCGTCGAAAGACCGACCCGCGAGGATCGATCACCCGATCAGTGGAATTGCTCTTCCTCGGTCGAGCCTGACAGCGCCTTCACGCTGGACGAACCGCCCTGGATCACGGTGGTCACGTCGTCGAAGTAACCGGCACCAACTTCCTGTTGGTGCGACACGAAGGTGTAGCCCTTGTCGCGCGCGGCGAACTCGGGTTCCTGCACCATGTTGACGTAGTGCTTCATGCCTTCGCCGCGAGCGTAGGCGTGGGCGAACTGGAAGGTGTTGAACCAGTTGACGTGGATGCCGGCCAGCGTGATGAACTGGTACTTGTAGCCCAGGGCCGACAGGTCTTCCTGGAACGAGGCGATCTGCTTGTCGTCGAGGTTCTTCTTCCAGTTGAAGGAAGGCGAGCAGTTGTACGACAGCAGCTTGCCGGGGCAGGCGGCGTGCACGGCTTGTGCGAATTCGCGGGCGAAGCCGATGTCCGGCACGCCGGTTTCGCACCACACCAGGTCGGCGTAGGGTGCGTAGGCCACGCCGCGGCTGATGGCTTGCTCCAGGCCGTTCTTCACGCGGTAGAAGCCTTCCTGCGTGCGCTCGCCCGTCAGGAAGGGCTTGTCGTTGGCGTCGTGGTCGGAGGTGATCAGGTTCGCGGCTTCCGCGTCGGTGCGGGCCAGGACGATGGTCGACACACCCAGCACGTCAGCTGCGAAACGCGCGGCAATCAGCTTCTCGCAGGCTTCATGCGTCGGCACGAGCACCTTGCCGCCCATGTGGCCGCACTTCTTCACGGCAGCCAGCTGGTCTTCGAAGTGCACGCCGGCCGCGCCTGCCGTGATCATGTTCTTCATCAGTTCGAAGGCGTTGAGCACGCCGCCGAAACCGGCTTCCGCGTCGGCCACGATGGGCAGGAAGTAGTCGATGAACTCCTTGTCGCCCGGGTTGACGCCGCGGCCCCACTGGATTTCATCGGCGCGGCGGAAGGTGTTGTTGATGCGGCGGACCATCGTCGGCACCGAGTCGTAGGCGTACAGCGACTGGTCGGGGTACATCGTCTCGGAGCTGTTGCCGTCGGCGGCGACTTGCCAGCCCGACAGGTACACGGCTTCCAGGCCAGCCTTGGCTTGCTGCATGGCCTGACCAGCGGAGATAGCGCCGAACGCGTTCACGTAGCCCTTCTTGGAGCCACCGTTGATCTTGTCCCAGAGCTTCTCTGCGCCGCGCTTGGCCAGCGTGTGCTCGATGGGGAACGAACCGCGCAGGCGCACCACGTCGGCCGCGCTGTAGCCACGCTTGACGCCCTTCCAGCGCGGATCGGTAGCCCATTCCTTTTCGAGGGCGGCAATCTGCTGTTCGCGGCTGAGTTGTTCTGTGAGGGTCTGGGGCATGGTCACTCCGTGAGGTTGATTGAAGGTTGGGCGCTGCGGCCGTGGAGTTACTGTAATCGGACCGCAGACTCTTATGTCTTATAGAAGACATATTTTTCAATCAATTAAATCAACAACTTATAGAGATATTTCTCAATGCAAAATTATTTTTCTCATATCGAGAAAAAATATTGCGGCGCAGCAGCCAGGGATTTCGCAATGCGCAATCAACCTTTCGGTTGTGAAAACGAGGCATCGCTTCGCGCCGCATGCGCGATCCAGTCACCGCTTTCGATCACGCGACGGCCCGCGATACGCATCGGATGGATCTCGTAGACCAGGCAATCGAACCATTGCCCGCCAACCTCGACGCGCACCTGCCGCTTGATGTACTCCCCCGAGTCGTCGTCGGCCACTTCCTCGAGCACATCGAGCGCTGTCTCGACCGCAGGCTCGACAACATAGACCTCGCCCCTCACGCGCCCCACCCCACCCAGCACGACACCCGGATAGGCGCCCAGGTCGTACAGCGTGCCGGCAATGCTCGCCTCGCCCACTAACACCGGCGTGGGCCGGTAGCGCGCGATGTCGTTGCGCCCGCCGCGGCGCAGCGTGCCGTAAACAAAAACGTGGGGCATCATCGAAACCGCCTTCCCAGCAACTACAGAACTTCAGTCTATTGAACTCCGCTGCTCCCGCATCAGGCCGCCTCGTGGCCTACGGCTGCCTGGCCCTGAGCATGTCGCTCGTCGGCGGCTACGTCGCCCTCTCCAAGCCCCTCGTTGCCGCCTTTCCGGTGCTGCTGCTCGCATGGCTGCGCTTCGGCATCGCCGCGCTGGCCATGCCGCATTGGCTCAAGCGCACACCCGACGAGCCGCCGATGACCGCGCGCACGCGCTGGCTGGTGTTCCTCGAGTCGTTCCTCGGCAACTTCATGTTCTCGATCTGCATGCTGTTCGGCGTGAGCCTCACGAGCGCGGTGTCGGCGGGCGTGATCATGGCGTCGATCCCCGCGTGCGTGGCCGTCGCGAGCTGGCTGTTCCTGCGCGAGCGCATCACCGTGCGCATCGGCCTGGCCATCGCCTGCGCCGCGCTCGGCATCGGTCTGCTGGCACTGTCGCCGGCGCACGCACCGGCATCGCCATCTGCTTCGTCGGCATCGATGCCCTGGCTCGGCAACCTGCTCGTGTTCTGCGCGGTGCTCTGCGAGACGGCCTATGCGGTGATCGGCAAGTCGCTCACGGGACGCCTGGGGCCCAAGCGCATCGCCTCGCTCATCAACCTGTGGGGCTTCGTGCTCTCGCTGCCCTTCGGCATCTGGTTCGCGCTGCAGTTCGACTTCACCGCGGTGCGCTTCGGCACCTGGGCGCTGCTCGTGGTCTACGCGCTCGCTGCAAGCATCTGGACGGTGTGGCTCTGGATGACCGGACTTCGCCACGTACCAGCCGCACAAGCAGGTGTTTTCGCCGTGATGTTGCCCGTGAGCGCAGCCCTCGTTGGCGTGCTCGTGCTGGGTGAAAACCTCTCTTCGCCACAGCTCGTTGCGTTCGTCATTGCCCTCGCGGGCGTGGTGCTTGCGACATGGCCTGGGCGCCGAACGTGAAAAACAGGGCTTCTCCCCTCTGAAAAAACAACAACTCCCAATGAAAAAAGCGCTTTTTCCCTTGGAAACGCGTTTTTTCTCATTTAGCATCCGCATTGCCACTGGAGACGCAAGTTTTTCATTGGTGAGTGTTCAACCAAAAAAGGAAATCAACCATGGCAACTGCAAAGAAGGCTCCGGCCAAGAAAGCTCCGGCAAAGAAGGCCGCTCCCGCAAAGAAGGCGGCGGCTCCTGCGAAGAAGGCAGCACCGGCCAAGAAGGCTGCTGCTCCTGCTAAGAAGGCTGCTCCGGCGAAGAAGGCTCCTGCCAAGAAGGCCGCTCCCGCAAAGAAGGCTGCTCCCGCCAAGAAGCGCACGCCCAACGCCGCGTTCATGAAGGCCCTGACCCCCAGCCCGGCACTCGCCGCTGTGGTCGGCTCGACGCCGCTGCCGCGTACCGCTGTCGTGAGCAAGCTGTGGGACTACATCAAGAAGAACAACCTTCAAGACAAGGCCAACAAGCGCAACATCAACGCCGACGCCAAGCTGAAGGAAATCTTCGGCAAGGCCCAAGTGTCGATGTTCGAACTGGCCGCGCTGATCGGCAAGCACGTCAAGTAAGCGCTCAGGGGCCTCGCGCTCCTGAATCAAAAAGCCCGCTTCATGCGGGCTTTTTTTTCGCCTGCGGCAAGGCCACGCCCTCTTCGAAGAAGCGCGACGGCGTGCGGCCGAAGTGCTTGCGGAAGGCCTCGATGAAGGCGCTCACCGAGCTGTAGCCCACCGTCAGCGCCACCGCCGTCACGGGCTCCTTCAGGCTCAGCAGCTCGACGGCCTTCAGCAACCGCGCCTGCTGGCGCCATTGCGCGAAGCTCAGGCCCGTCTCCACGGCGAAGCGGCGAGTGAGCGTCCTGCGCGCCATGCCGATGCGATCGGCCCATTCGTCGATGCTGTCCGGCAATGCCGGATCATTGGCCAGCGCCGCAGCCATCGCGGCAAGGCGCTTGTCCTGCGGCATCGGCAGGTGCAGCGACGGCCTGGCGCTCGCCGCGAGCTCGTCGATCAGCACGCCGACCAGGCGCGCACGACGCGGCTCCAGCAGGGGCTCGGTGGCATCCATCGACGTCAGCCGATCGATCAGCCCCTGCACCAGCGGTGTGACGGCAAACACATGCGGCCCGTCCGGCAAGGCAGTCGCCATCAGCGCGTCGATGTGCAGGCTCCAGCCTGCCGTCGCACCAAAGCTCTGCGCCGCATGGGCGCAGCGCGGCGCGATCCAGCCGATCCACCCCGGCGGCTGCACCCAGCGGCCCGAAGGCGTCTCGATGACCTGCAAACCCTCGCGCAGTGCGAACAACTGGCCGGTTTCATGCGCGTGGTAGTCCGTGACGCGCGGCGCCTCGTAGGCGTTGATCCAGAGCTTCACAGGAGCCTCAGCGGCCATGGTTGGCCCGCCGGAGGTATCGATTGGCCCCGTGCCGCAAGCCCGAACGCGCGCCGCTGCCTAGCATCGAGTTCATCTTCAACAACCCATCCAAGGAACATCCATGAAAGCCCAAGACGTATTGCCCGACGGCGCAGACTTCACCGTCGTGAACGGCCGCACCCTGCGCAAGGGATCGGTCGGCGCCTTCCTCGCCAACGTGCGAATCCTCGAAGATGCAGACGCGTCGACCGCCGACAGGCACGCCGCCGAGCAAGACCTTGTCGCCCTGATCCCCGCCCTCGACGCGCTCGGCCTGTTCGACGTGTTCGAACTGCGCTCGCCGTCCTTGCGCGACGAGGTGGCCCGTCATCGCTCGGCGCTCAGCCCTGCGCCTGCTGCTGCTTCGCCGAACGCGTGATCGACGCGAGCGTGCCACGGGTGGTGATCACTTCGGGGTCGAGCGGAATCTCGATCAGCGTGCCGGTGTCGGCCGCCAGCGCGCGCAGCAGCGCTGCCTCGAACTGCGCCGTTTCCGTCACACGCTCGGCCGCATAGCCGTAGGCGCGCGCGAGGCCGCAGAAGTCAGGGTTGCGCAGCGCGGTGCCGCTGGTGCGTTCGGGGTACTCGCGCTCCTGGGGTGCATGCGGATGGTGCCGAACATGCCGTTGTTGAGCAGCACGACGATGCTCTTGCCGCCGTGCTGCGCAGCCGTCGCCAGCTCCTGCCCGGTCATCAGAAAATCGCCGTCGCCCGCGATGGTGAAGGCCACGCGCCCCGTCGCAAGATTGGCTGCGATGCCAGCCGGCACCCCATAGCCCATCGCCCCGCTGGTCGGCGCCAGCTGCGTCTTCGCGCCCTTCGCGAGCCCGTGATAGCGGAAGTAGCGATGCACCCAGCTCGCAAAGTTGCCCGCGCCGTTGGTGATGGCCGCGTCCGCCGGCAGGTGCTTCTGCAGTAGCGCGACAACTTCCGCCATGTCGACCGGCCCGCGCGGCGTCTCTGCGGGCATGCCGGCCAGCGCCTGCGGCACGAGGTTGGCCTCGTAGTCGGCATGGGCCTGCAGCGTCCATTCTTCCCACGGCAGCGTCGGCGGCGCGCTCAGCACTTCCAGGCTGCGCGCGGCCGCGCTCATGCCGGCGTTGATGGCCAGGTCGGCTTGGTAGACACGGTTGAGCTCTTCGGCGCTCGCATGGATATGCACCAGCGTCTGCTTCGCCTTGGGCGCTTCGAGCAGCGTGTAGCCGCCGGTCGTCATCTCGCCCAGGCGCGGGCCGATGGCCAGAATCAGGTCGGCGTCTTTCACGCGCTGCGCGAGCTTCGGGTTGATCGCAATGCCGACGTCGCCCGCATACAGCGGATGGTGGTTGTCGAAAGTGTCCTGAAAGCGGAAGGCGTTCGTCACCGGCAGCCGCCAGTTCTCCGCAAAGCGCTGCAGCGCCTGCGCGGCCTGCGGCGTCCAGCCGCCACCACCGGCAATCACCAGCGGGCGCTGCGACTTCAGCAGCAGCTCGCGCAAGGTGCGTAGCGCGCCCGGGTCGCTCCAGGGCTCGACCGCCTCCACGCGCGCCAGCGGCCGCGCCGCCGTCTCGCTGCGCAGCATGTCCTCGGGCAGCACCAGCACCACCGGCCCCGGCCGTCCGTTCATCGCGGTAGCGAAGGCGCGCGCGATGTATTCAGGAATGCGGTTCGCATCGTCGATGCGCTCCACGCGCTTGGCAAAGCCCTTGGTGCTCGGTCCGAAGAAGCTACCGTAGTCGACCTCCTGGAAAGCCTCGCGGTCGCGGAAGTCGCTGCCGACGTCGCCGACGAACAACACCATCGGCGTCGAGTCCTGGAAGGCGTTGTGCACGCCGATCGATGCGTTCGTCGCGCCGGGCCCGCGCGTGACGAAGCACACGCCCGGCCGCCCCGTGAGCTTGCCGTGCGCCTCGGCCATGAAGGCCGCGCCGCCCTCCTGCCGGTTGACGATGAAGCGCGTGCGATCGCGGTACGCATGGAAGCCGTCGAGCACCGCCAGGAAGCTCTCGCCCGGCACGCCGAACGCGATTTCCATTCCCTGTTCGACCAGGCACTCGACGATCAGGTGGCCTGCGGGTTGTGATGTACTCATGAGAAGTAGAACCTCAGCTGCAAATGTCTTCGGCAATTATGTGCGCCCGCTCCAGACGCCTTGCGTTAATTCCCCAATTGGTTAAATTCTCGCCATGAAGGCCTCCAAGGACTCCTCACCCGACGCCGCCGAAGTGATCGAACCCCGTTCGCGCGACGCCGACCGTTCGCAGCTCGCCATCCTCGCGTCGGCGCGCGACGAGTTCTCCGCGCGCGGCCTCGCTGGCGCGCGCATGGACAGCATTGCCGAGCGCGCGGGCCTCAACAAGCGCCTCATCTACTACTACTTCGGCAGCAAGGACGACCTGTTCCTCGCGGTGCTGGAGCGCACCTATGCCGACATCCGCGAGGCCGAGCAGCGCCTGCACCTCGACGAGATCGAGCCGGTCGAGGCCATCCGCCAGCTGGTCTCGTTCACCTGGCACTACTACCTCGAGCACCCCGAGTTCATCACGCTGCTCAACAGCGAGAACCTGCATTGCGCGGCGCACCTGAAGCGCTCCGAACGCATCCAGGAGATGAATTCGCCGCTGGTGCAACTGCTAGACACCGTGCTGGAACGCGGCCGGCGCGACAACCTGTTCCGCGCCGGCGTGGACCCGGTGCAGCTCTACATCTCCATCGCGTCGCTCTGCTACTTCTACCTCTCGAACAACCACACGCTCTCGGCCATCTTCGGCCGCGACCTGCGCGCGCCCAAAGCGATGGCGCAACGCCTCTCGCACATGACCGACCTCGTGCTGGGCTACGTCCTGCACTGAGCTTCGTCGGCTCGCCTTCGCACCTCCGGGTATCTACTAGGCAGCGGCCGTTGACGCTGCGGCGCAGCCGTTCCTACAATCGATAATTCACTCAATGGTGAATTGATCGATTCAAGAAAGCGGCCCGACCGCGCGGAGACATCCATGAAGCTCTTTGCCAGCACTGCACGCACCACCGTCGTTGCTTCGCTGACCTGCATCGCGGCCCTGCTGCCCGGCCTGGCCGCCGCGCAGAACGGCTACCCGACCAAGCCCATCCGCGTGATCGTTCCCTTCGCGGCCGGCAGTACCACCGACATCATTGCCCGCGCCATCACCGACAAGATGAGCGCCAGCATGGGCCAGACGCTGGTGGTCGACAACCGCGGCGGCGCCAGCGGCACCATCGGCCAGCAGGCGGTGGCCACGGCCGCGCCCGATGGCTACACAGTGATGATCCATTCGTCATCGCATACGGTGAGCCCTTCGACCTTCGCCAAGCTGCCGTTTGACACGGTGCACGACTTCGCGGGTGTCACGCCGATCTCGTCGCTGCCCAACGCGCTGGTGATCTCGCCCAGCAAGAACATCAAGACGCTGCCCCAGCTGCTGGCCGCCGCGCGCGCCAAGCCCGGCAGCATGAACTTCGCCTCAGCCGGCCAGGGCAGCGCGACGCACCTGAACGCCGAGAAGTTCAAGATGGCCGCGAAGATCGACGCGACCAACATCCCCTTCAAAGGATCGGGCGAGGCTGTGACCGAAGTGCTCTCGGGCCGCGTCGACTACTACTTCTCGCCCATCGCCCCGGTCATCGGCCAGATCAAGGAAGGCCAGCTGCTGGCGCTGGCCGTCGGCTCGCCCAAGCGCGCCGCCGCCCTGCCCGACGTGCCCACCACCACCGAAGCCGGCGTGCCCGGCTCCGAGTTCAACTTCTGGATCGGGATGATGGCGCCCGCCAAGACGCCGCGCGACATCGTCGAGCGCCTGCACGCCGAGGTGGCGAAGGCGCTGGCCACGCCCGAGGTGAAGGAGCGCTTCGCCAAGCTCGGCGCGGACGCGTGGACGCTCAAGCCCGAGCAGTTCGACGCCTACATCAAGGAAGAGATCGCGAGCAACGCGCAGCTCGTGAAGGCAGCCGGGCTCTCGGTTCAACAGTAAGCAAGCCCCCTGAAAGCCCCGGCCCTCGCCATGTTCCGCAAGCTCCTGCTCTCTCCGGCCCTACGCCCTTTCATCCTCATCTTGCTGCTGCTGGTGCTGTGGGACCTGGCGATCCGCCTCTTCAAGATTCCGGCCTATCTGATTCCCCCGCCGTGGGAGGTCGTGAAGCAACTCGTCGCCGAGTGGCCGCGCCTGCTCGCCGAGAGCTGGAAGACCACGCTCGCCACGCTGGGCGGCTTCGGCCTGACGATCCTGATCGGCATTCCGATTGCCATGGTCATCGCCTACTCGCGCGTGGTCGAGTCGTACGTTTATCCCCTGCTGGTGTTCTCGCAGAGCATCCCGAAGGTAGCGATCGCGCCGCTGTTCGTGGTGTGGTTCGGCTTCGGCATCTTTCCGAAGGTGATCAGCGCCTTCCTGCTGGGCTTCTTCCCTGTGGTGGTGTCGACGGTGATGGGCTTCAAGTCGGTCGAGCCCGACATGCTCGACCTCTCGCGCTCGATGGGTGCGAGCCGCCTGCAGACCTTTCTCAAGATCAGCCTGCCGCAGGCGCTGCCGTCGATCTTCAGCGGCCTGAAGGTATCGGTCACGCTGGCCGTGGTCGGCGCGGTGGTTGGTGAATTCGTCGGCTCCAACTCGGGCATCGGCTACGTGCTGCAGGTGGCCAACGGCAACTTCGATCTGCCGCTGATGTTCGCCGCGCTGGTGGTGCTGTCGAGCATCGGCGTCATTCTTTTCGTTGCCGTCGACCTGGTCGAGCGCGTGATGATTCCCTGGCACGCCTCGCAGCGCCACGCGAACTGAGTTTTCTCTTTCAAGTTCCTTCGCAAAGCCAACAACTCCCGGAGACAAGACCATGAAGAAACTGCTTCCCTCGCTGCTCGCTGCAGCAGTGCTCGCCACCTTTGCCATCGCTCCTGTGCATGCCCAGGGCGACAAACCCAAGGACAAGGTCACGCTGATGCTCAACTGGTACCTGTACAGCGAGCACGCGCCCTTCTTCCTCGGCAAGGAAAAGGGCTTCTACGCTGAAGAGGGCATCGACCTCGACATCCAGGAAGGCCGCGGCTCCGCCGTCACCGCACAGGCGGTGGCCGCCAAGTCGGCCACCTTTGGCTACATCGACGTCACGACCATGATCAAGGCCGCCGCCAAGGGCGCGCCGCTGAAGTCGACCGGCGTGCTGTTCCAGGTGAGCCCGATGTCGGTGATGGGCTTCACCGAGAAGAACATCAAGACGCCGAAGGACATCATCGGCAAGACCGTGGCCGTCACGCCGGGCGACTCGATGTCGCAGATGTGGCCCCTCTTCCTCAAGGTCAACAACATCACGGCCGACCAGGTGAAGATCGTCTCGGGCGACGGCCAGACCAAGCTCAATGCCGTGACCAACGGCCAGGCCGACCTGCTGCTGGGCTACGTGATGGACCAGGCCATCAAGCTGCAGGACGCCACCGGCAAGCCGGTGACGCCGATCCGCTTCGCCGACTCGGGCGTAAACCAGATCAGCTCCGGGATCATCACCAACAAGAACCTGCTGACCGAGAACCCCGACCTGGTGAAGCGCTTCATGCGCGCCTCCACCAAGGCCGCCGAAGCCGCCGAGAAGAGCCCCGAGGCCGCAGTCGACGCGATGCTCAAGGCCAACCCCAAGGCCGGCGTGCGCGACACCCTGATCGTCGGCATGAAGCAGAGCGTGGCGCTCTATCACACGAAGGAAACGGCCAACCAGCGTCCCTACCGCGTGGCGATGAAGAACGTGAGCGACTCGCTCGACCTGCTGGTGCAGTACGGCGGCATGGATGCGTCCACGCGCGGCAAGCCGGAAGACTACGTAACGCTCGACTTCCTGCCCTGACCTGCCACTGCCTTCGAACCCGCGCGCTCTTCGCTACCGCCACCTCTCACGCATTCAATGTCCCAAGTCAACCTGATCGAAGCGCGCGGCGTCTCGAAGATCTACCAAAGCAAGGACGGCCCGGTCGAGTCGCTCAAGCCGCTCGACTTCGCCATCAAGGAAGGTGAGTTCGTCTCCGTCGTCGGCCCCTCGGGTTGCGGCAAGAGCACGCTGCTGAAGATGGTGGCGGGCCTGCTGCCCATCAGCGGCGGCAGCCTCACGCTGGCCGGCAAGCCGATCAAGGGTCCGCAGAAGGATGTGGGCATCGTGTTCCAGAGCGCGGTGCTGCTGCCCTGGCGCAGCGTGGAAGACAACATCCTGCTGCAGGCCGAGATGCGCCATCTGCCCAAGGCCGCCTCGAAGGACCGCGCGCGTCAGCTCATGGAAATGGCCGGCCTGAAGGGCTTCGAGGGCAAGTACCCCTGGCAGCTCTCGGGCGGCATGCAGCAACGCGCGTCGATCTGCCGCGCGCTGCTGCACGACCCGTCGGTGCTGCTGATGGACGAGCCCTTCGGCGCGCTCGACGCAATGACGCGCGAGAAGATGAACCTGGAGCTGCAGCGCATCTGGATGGCGTCGAAGAAGACGGTGATGCTCATCACCCACAGCATTCCGGAGGCCATCTTCCTGTCGGACCGCGTGATCGTGATGAGCGAGCGGCCCGGCTCCATTGCCGCGGTGTACGACATCGACCTGCCGCGCCCGCGCACGCTCGACATGATGGCTTCGCCCGAGTTCGGCGCGTACACGAAGCTGGTGCGCGCGCATTTCTTCTCGCAGGGCATCCTGGACCACTGAAGAAAGCGCCAGCCATGGATGCCATCCGCTTTCACGTCGAAGATATCCGCTTTGCCGAGCGCAACGTCACGCTGCGGCTGCCGTTCCGCTTCGGCGCCGCCACCGTCACAGCCTGCCCGCAGGTCTACGTGAAGGCCCGCATTCGCCTTGCGGACGGTCGCACGGCAGAGGGATGCGCTGCCGAGATGATGGTGCCCAAGTGGTTCGACAAGAACCCGGCCCTCACCAACGAGCAGAACTTCGAGCAACTGCGCTTCGCCTTGCGCGATGCGCGCGAGGCCTACACCGCGGAGCCAGATGCGCAGACCGCGTGGACGCATTTCGCGTCGAACTACGCATCGCTGCAGGCACGGGCCAAAGCCAAGGGTCTGCAGCCGCTGGTGGCCAGCTACGGCCCGGCGCTGATCGACCGCTCCCTGCTCGACGCGCTGTGCCTGCACAGTGGCGTGAGCTTCGCGGCAGCGATGAGCGGCAACCTGAGCGGCATCGACGTCGCAGGCAGCGGTCTGGCCGATGACCTAGCTGGTTTCGACATGTCCAGCTTCCTGTCCAGGCAATCGCCGCGCACGCGCATCGCGGCGCGCCACACGGTCGGGCTGGCCGATGCGATCGACGACAACGACACCATGCCCGACGCCCCCACCGACGGCCTGCCCACGACTCTCGCAGCGGCAGTGCGCCGCTACGGCCTCACGCACTTCAAGCTCAAGCTGTGCGGCAACACCGCGCAAGACATCGACCGCCTCCAACGCATCGCCCGCGTGATCGACGGCCACGCGCAGCTCGTGACGCTCGACGGCAACGAGCAGTACGCCGATGCGGACGACTTCGGCGTCTTCCTCGACCGCATGCTGTCCACGCCCGTGCTGTGGAAGCTCGCGCAGAAGACATTCTTCGTCGAGCAGCCGATTCGCCGCGACGCGGCCCTGCAGCGCGACGTGTCCGCGCTCGGCAAGCGCATTCCGCTGCTCATCGACGAATCCGACGCCACGATCGACACCTTCGTGCAGGCTCGTGCGCTCGGCTATACCGGCGTGTCGAGCAAGAGCTGCAAGGGCTTCTACAAGTCGGTCATCAACGCGGCACGCTGCGCTCAGTGGAACGCCGCGGGCGACACCACACGCTACTTCCTCTCCGGAGAAGACCTCACCATGCAGGCCGGCCTCGGCGTGCAACAAGACCTGGCGCTGGTCTCCTGGCTCGGCCTCTCGCACGTGGAGCGCAACGGCCACCACTACGTCAACGGCCTTGCCGCAGCCCCAGAAACCGAACAACAGGCCCTGCTGCGCGCCCACCCGGGCCTGTACGAACTGAGCGACGGCGCAGTGCGCCTCGCCATCCGCGACGGGCAGCTCGACCTGTCCTCGCTCGCCACCGCGCCCGGCTTTGCCACAGGCAAACCCGGCGCCGGCATCTCGTGGGACGCCATGCGTTCCGTCTACTGAAGCCCCGCTTCGATCTGCAATCTCTCTCGCATCTCAAGGAAGAAAACGATGGCCACCCAACGTCTAGGAATCATCATGCACGGCGTCACCGGCCGCATGGGCATGAACCAGCATCTAATCCGCTCTATCTGCGCCATCCGCGCGCAAGGCGGCGTCACGCTGTCGAATGGCGACAAGGTCATGCCCGACCCGATCCTCATCGGCCGCAACGCCGAGAAGATGGAAGCGCTGGCCAAGGCCCACAGCATCCCGCGCTGGGGCACCGACCTCGACAAGGCACTGGAGAACAAGGACGACACCATCTTCTTCGACGCCGGCACCACGCAGATGCGCCCCACGCTGCTGGCCAAGGCCATCCGCGCCGGCAAGCACGTGTATTGCGAGAAGCCGATTGCCACCAACCTGAACGAAGCGGTGGAGATCGCGCGCCTCGCCGAAGGCTCTGGCCTGAAACACGGCGCAGTGCAAGACAAGCTCTTCCTGCCCGGCCTGCGCAAGCTCGACATGCTGCGCCGCGCCGGCTTCTTCGGCCGCATGCTCAGCGTGCGCCTGGAGTTCGGCTACTGGGTGTTCGAGGGCGACCTGCAGCCCATTCAGCGCCCGAGCTGGAACTACCGCAAGGAAGACGGCGGCGGCATGATCCTCGACATGATGTGCCACTGGCGCTACGTGCTGGACAACCTGTTCGGCGAAGTGAAGTCGGTGTCGTGCATCGGCGCCACCCACATCCCCAAGCGTTGGGACGAAGCCGGCAAGCCGTATGAAGCCACCGCCGATGACGCGGCCTACGCCACTTGCGAGCTGACCGGCCACAACGGCGAACCCGTCATCGCGCAGATCAACATGAGCTGGGTCACGCGCGTGCGCCGCGACGACCTCGTCACCTTCCACGTCGACGGCACCGACGGCTCGGCCGTGGCGGGCTTGTCGAGCTGCCGCGCCCAGTCGCGCGTGGCCACGCCGCGCCCGGTGTGGAACCCCGACGAGAAGCAGATGATGAATTTCTTCGACCAGTGGCAGGAGATTCCGGACTCGCAGGTCTACGACAACGGCTTCAAGATCCAGTGGGAGCACTTCATTCGCCACGTGGTCGAGAACGAGCCGTACAAGTGGACGCTGCCCGAAGGCGCCAAGGGCGTGCAGCTGGTGGAGGCCGCGCTCACGTCGTGGAAGGACCGCCGCTGGGTCGATGTGCCGGCGCTGAAGGTCTGAGGCAGGCAGCATGGCACTTTCGCTGAACCTCCCCACCGCCGGCGGCACGCTCGCGCCCTACGCGCTGCGCAGCACCGCACCGGTGAAGCCCGATGCGGGCGTCAAGTTCAACCGCATCGCCTACTCGGCCGCACACGTCGTGGCCGATCCGCTGGCGGCCATCGATCCGTGGCTGCAAAGCGCAGTCGACTGGGACACCACCATCGCCTACCGCCGCCACCTGTTCTCGCTGGGCCTGGGCGTGGCCGAGGCGATGGACACCGCGCAGCGCGGCATGGGGCTGGACTGGCCCACATCGCTGGAGCTGATCCGCCGCTCGCTCGACGCCGCGAAGGACGTGCCCGGCGCACTGGTCGCCTCGGGCTGCGGCACCGACCACCTGAACATCGACGATGTGAAGAGCGTCGACGACGTGATCCGCGGCTACGAAGAGCAGATGGCCGCCATCGAGGCGCTCGGCGGCAAGCTGATCGTGATGGCCAGCCGCGCGCTGGCCCGCGTGGCCAAGAGCCCGGCCGACTACGAGCGCGTGTACGACCGCATCCTGAGCCAGGCGAAGCAGCCGGTGGTGCTGCACTGGCTGGGCGACATGTTCGACCCTGCCCTGGCGGGCTACTGGGGCACGAAGGATGTCGATGCGGCTATGGACACGGCGCTGGACATCATCGCGGCTCACCCGGAGAAGGTCGACGGCATCAAGATTTCGCTGCTCGACAAGGACAAGGAAATTGCGATGCGCCGGCGCTTGCCGCCGGGTGTTCGCATGTACACGGGCGACGACTTCAACTACGCCGAGCTCATTGCCGGTGATGGCTTCGGCAGCGAGCCCACGCACGGCAAGAGCGATGCGCTGCTGGGCATCTTCGACGCCATCGCGCCGGCCGCAAGCGCCGCCCTCGGTGCGCTGGCACAGGGCAACACCGAGAAGTTCCACGCCATCCTCGGCCCCACGGTGCCGCTGTCGCGCCACATCTTTGCGGCGCCCACGCGCTTCTACAAGACCGGTGTGGTGTTCATGGCCTGGCTCAACGGCCACCAGAAGCATTTCACGATGGTGGGCGGTCAGCAGAGCACTCGCTCGCTGCAGCACTTCGCCGAATTGTTCCGGCTGGCCGACATGGCCAACCTGCTGGAGCAACCGGAGCTGGCGGTTCAGCGCATGAAGACGCTGCTGGCTTTGCATGGCGTGGAAGGCTGAAGCAACCCATGCGCGATTTCTCGCAGAACCACGACTGGCTGTCGATCAACACCGCCACGGTGCGCAAGCAATCGGGCGCCGAGGTGCCGCTGGACCGCATCATCGACCAGTGCGCCGAACGCGGCATCCGCGCCATCAGCCCCTGGCGCGATCAGGTGGCGTCCGTCGGGCTCGACAAGGTGGCGAAGCAGCTGAAGGCGAACGGCATCGGCCTCTCGGGCTACTGCCGAGGCGGCTTCTTTCCCGCGCCCGACGCAGCAGGCCTGAAGGCCGCGCTCGACGACAACCGCCGCGCCATCGACGAAGCGAAGACGCTCGACGCGCCCTGCCTCGTGCTGGTGGTCGGCGCCCTGCCCGGCGCGCTCGAAGGCAAGGTCGCCTACAAGGACATCGGCCGCGCACGCGGCGAGGTGCGCGACGGCATCGCCGCATCGCTCGAATACGCCCGCGAAGTCGGCATGCCACTCGCCATCGAGCCCCTGCACCCGATGCAGGCGGCCGACCGCGCGTGCATCAACACGCTCGAACACGCGCTCGACCTCTGCGATGAACTCGACGCCGGCAAGAGCGGCATGCTCGGCGTGGCCCTCGACATCTATCACGTGTGGTGGGACCCGAAGCTGCAGCAGCAGATCGCCCGCGCCGGCCGCGAGCGCCTGCT
Organism: Variovorax multivorans; assembly: GCF_051216835.1. NCBI lineage: Bacteria > Pseudomonadati > Pseudomonadota > Betaproteobacteria > Burkholderiales > Comamonadaceae > Variovorax > Variovorax multivorans. Next base: position 429,621 of record NZ_JBPJZL010000007.1, on the reverse strand, counting down.
GGCCTACCACGTGTGCGACTGGCTCACGCCCACGCGTGATCTGCTGAGCGACCGCGGGATGATGGGCGACGGCGTGGTCGAGCTGAAGAAGATCCGGGGTTGGGTGGACGGCGCGGGCTTCGCCGGGTTCAGCGAGGTGGAGATCTTCTCGAATCTCGACTGGTGGCAGCGGCCTGGTAGCGAGACTCTGGACGTCTGCATCGAGCGGCACAAGCAGGTGGTCTAGAGTCGCTCGTCGTTCAAGGCGCGTACACAGGCCACCAGCCACTCCCCTGCATGAATGTCCCTCGGCCTGCGGGCCTCCTACTTATTTGGCTGCTGGGAACACCCGATGGCCTGTGCACAGTGAACGCAGCTGTGACGCTGGTAGCTTGACTGCGGCTGCCGATCGAAGTTAGACGTGTGGGGACGCACCACTGAACTTCTTTTGTGAGGGACGAGCGGGGGACAAGCAAAAGTCCGAAGGGTTGGTGCTGGCCGCGGTCGACATTGCGGTGACCGCGTTCAATGTTCGCTTCAGACTGGCTGCAGTCGTTCAACTTCAGCCAGCGAATGACAGTCGCTGCCGAATTCCGACGTTCATCGCTTTGCGAAGTTGCTAGGCGACGGGGCCATGACGACATTAGGCGCACGTCATCAGTCCTGTGCGCCTGTTTCGGGCTGACCTAAGTGCAGCATCGCACTACGTGTAGCCGCAACTCCACGAGAGTGGCCAATCGATTCGTGAAGTGCCAGTGACACTTCGAACTCCTGCCGCGCTAGATCAAGATTGCCATCTACCATCGCAAGCTTGCCTAGATTGCCGTGTGCATTGCCTTCTGTCTCTTTCAGGACTAGCGCTCTTCGCATGGCAACTTCAGGGGCGCGATCAAATTCGTCAGCAAGCAGGTTGCAAACCTCGATCTCGTCGGTTTCGGGAGATGCAACGGCCGTGCCATTTGCCAGTTTCTGCGCATGTTGCTCACGACGGCAAGCCGCCTCTTCAACGCTGATAAGTTTGGTTCCGACGATTAGCCGTCCTTGACGTGGATCTCCTCTGCACAGGGCGAGAGCTTGGGCAAAGTAGTCTCGCGCAGTATTTGCCTGGCCTCGCATGCCAGCGACGACACCCAGATTGCAAAGATAGACCGCCTCAGCCACGAAGTCTCTCTGCTCGACGGACATGGCACGCGCACGCTGTAGGTACTCTTCACTTTCGTCGAGTTCGCCGCGATGACTAGCGACTCGCGCCAGGCCTTCAAGGATGCGGCGATGCTCAGTCGGTGCAGCGCTGAGGCCGATCACGTTGCCTAGGTTATAGGCCCGTTCGGTAAAGAACTTGACTATCCCAGGCGCATCAAATTCTGTCGGCTCTCGTCGCTCGTCGAGCCGATCCACGGGCACAAGCCGCAAGACCCACTTCGAGACCAACGATGGCTCACGCCGCAAGATCTCAATAATGTTGAGCCCAGCGATCATGACGCCTCTAACCGTCCATATATATGCTTCGTGGGTGACGTCCGGGTGATCAATCATGAAACGAGCCCGCTGTACTTCAGGCGAATCCTCTGCTCTGGCTAGCGTTTCAACCCCTTCCGGCAGGAGGTACCACAGTCGAGTAAAGGCATGCAACGCCTTATCCAAGCGACCCACCCACCAAGAAGCCTCGCCCAATCGACTCCAGCCGTAGGGATTTGACGGGTCAATTTCGGTGCAACGCTCGTAGGCGTTTGCGGCTTGCCGACGGTCCGAGACGAAGGCGATATCTCCAGCATCGACCCACCGGGCCGCCGCACGGCCACGAGCCTTCTCGGCGGCGTTCCCAAGATAAGTCGCAGCACTGGCTTCGTCTTCAGCGAGGCGAATTGCTTCTGTTGCGGCATCCGCATAGCGACCGTCGCTGCTCAGCTGTATGGCAGCTGATCCGCGAGCCTTGCCACTGTCCGCAAGTCGTCTCAAGGCTTCCAACAAATGATCGAGTGGTTCAACGCCCATCTGATCTGATGTGCGTCCATTGGCAAGATCTGCCTGAATGGAGCTCAGTTTGGCAAGTATTTCTCGTTGGACTTGATCTTGCTGCGTGATGAGTATTTGCGTCTGCGTATGCAAACGAGCATCTGTGAGGAGCGGCTTGCCAAATTCCTGCGTAGCGGCAGCTTCAGCAGAAGTTTTCCACTCGCGCAGAAGCTCGACTGGATATGCATCCCGGTTGTGATCGATCTTGCGTGCACAGACAACACAGAGCCAGAGCCCGTTCTCGATGGATGATCGCTCGGTCGCAGAAATGCTCTCGTCGTAACGAGGTCCCTTCGGTGAGGCCGCGGTGATATGTGCGGCATCGCCTCCTCGAACTACGCCTGTGGTCCCGGATCTCGGGGCCGAGGTAGGGACTCGGCATTCAGGGTTGGAGCAGCGATGCGCGACGCGATCACGAAGCGCAGCCTTGATTGACTCCTTGAAGTTATCCCGCAGCATTCGCCAATTGTGCCTTTCGCTCAGATGCCACCAGCATAGGGTTACGGTTTCTCTGAAATCTCCATGCTAGGAGCGCTCGTCTTGCCGGGCTACCTTGGGCATAGATCTCATTGTCGTGCCGGTGAGACGTGAACCACATGCCCGCTCGAGGCAAGTGGCAGAGAGCTGGTGTAGCCGGCTTGCCGCTGAGCTGCTGCTTCTGGCGGGGCGCGGGCAGTCATCCCCCGGCACCGAGGGGCAGCAACCGCTGCAAAGCAGATGCGCGCATTGTCCGCCGCCGATCAGCTCGGAGCACATAGCTCCCATCGAGCCCTACCCGCAAACTTCAATCAACCCGAATTCCCTTCACCAAGAAGGCTTCAGGCGGGCCGCGAAATCCGCAGCCCGCGGACGGGCCGCTAACCGCCGGTCTCAGGCGCCTCACATCGCGCCTTCTCGCTCAGCTGAAACAGCTCTCCGGCCTTGCGCGCCAGTTCAGCCGCAAGCCAAAGCAGGTTGTCCAGTCGCCGAGGCCCGTCACCGCTGCACCAGTCGATGTCTTCCCCATGGCAGACCCACAGTAGAGCTTCGAGTTGAGAGAGGGTGTTTTCGAGAAGATCCGCCGGGTCTTGGGCGTTGTCTTCGGAAGCTACCGGCGTGCGAGGCCGGGCTATAGTCTTGGTAGCCATTTTTGTGCGCTTCTTTTGAGGGGTTGCACGAACTTGGTTAGACGGTTGGGGTGCTGATAACACCCCGGCCGTCGCCTTTTGATACCTCGCATCTGCATCGCTGCTTTCGCACCGACAACCTGCCGCGAGGCAAGCAGTCTTCAAACATCTGGGTGACTTGGGTGTGTTGCGCCTTTCTTCTCCCTTTGTTGGGGTATCGAGTGACAGGGGCATCCACTCTAGAGAAGAACCCGGCGAAATAGCCGCTCCATGCGGCATGAAGTCCCGACGACCGCCAACAAATGCAGCTTCCGCAGCGGCGCTGAACGCTCACGCCGATGGGGTGCCTTGCGCAGCGAAATAAAGGAGGAGGCCGCAGGCCGGGGGACATTCGCGGAGCAAGGTACCCCGTCGGCGTGAGCGCGCCCTGAACGACAACGGAGCCCAACGCACAACGCAGCAAAGCGAAAGTCCGCCGCCTGTGCTGCAATCCGCTGATGCCTGCCCCGACCCTCGACGACCTGCGCCGCTACGCGGTGGCGCGCACCCTCTTCAAGCCCACGACGCTGCCCGCCGCGATCCGGCACCTGGGCTTCGTACAGGCCGACCCGATCCGCGCCCCCGCACGCGCGCAAGACCTCACGCTGCGCCACCGCGTAAAGGACTACCGCGCAGGCGATCTGGAAAGCCGCTACACCCGCCTCGCCATCGAGGAAGACTGCCTCGTCAACTACGGCTTCCTGCCACGCGAGCACCTGGCGCTGATGCACCCGCGCGAAGCCAAGCGCGCATGGGACGCCGACACGCGGCGCAAGGCCGCCGATGTACTCGCCTACGTGCAGGAACACGGCCCGGTGCATCCACGCCAGGTGGAGCAGCACTTCGCGCACGGCCGCATCAAGAACTACTGGGGCGGTTCGAGCAACGCGACCACGCACCTGCTCGACGAAATGCACTACCGCGGCATGCTGCGCGTGGTGCGGCGCGACAGCGGCACGCGCGTCTATGAGGCCGTGACGCACCAGCCCGCCGACGACAGCCCCGCTGGCCGCGCGCAACGCGCCGCCGCGCTGATCGAACTGGTGGTGCGCAAATATGCGCCGCTGCCGGCCGCGAGCCTCACCTACCTCGTGCGCCTGCTCGGCTACGGTGCGCCGCATCTCTCGCTGCAAACGCAGGCGGCATTGCGCATCGCCCGCGAAGAACTACTCGCGAGCTGCCGCATCGACGGCACGACCTGGTACTGGCCCGCTGGCGAGAACCCGGCCTCGCGCCGCCACGCACCCGACGACGCGGTGCGCCTGCTCGCGCCCTTCGACCCCGTTGTGTGGGACCGCCGCCGCTTCGAGCTGCTCTGGGACTGGACGTACAAGTTCGAGGCCTACACGCCCGCACCCAAGCGCCAGTTCGGCTACTACGCGCTGCCGATGCTGTGGCATGACCGCGTGATCGGCTGGGCCAACGTCACCGCGCCCGAAGGCCGGTTGAAGCCAACCTTCGGCTACGCCGGCAAGAAACCGCGCGACGCGGCCTTCCGGGCGGCGCTCGACGACGAACTGCAGCGCATGACGCAGTTCCTTGCAGGGCGAGCCGTACCCTGACTGCTGCGGCCGCGTACCGCCTCCGAAGAAAATCCCCGCTCGGTCGAAGGTCTGCCGCGCGGGCGACAGGCCCACGCGGCGGTGGGCTCCTAGAATCGCGCCGTTGCCCGGTTCGCCGGGCGACAAGCGTTCTCAGGGCGGGGTGCAATTCCCCACCGGCGGTGATGGCGGCTGAAAGGCTGCACAAGCCCGCGAGCGCCTGGAGCTTGCAACAAGCTCCAGGGTCAGCAGATTTCGGTGCGATTCCGAAGCCGACGGTCACAGTCCGGATGAAAGAGAGCGCGAAATGCGGGCTCGCCCGCGCGCATTGCTTTGCCGTGCGCGCAGGTAGCCTTGCGGTTTCGTGCGCCCTGATTCAGGAAACCTGCTTTCAAGAGGCACACCATGAGTCAGATCAACGACCTTCCCCTTTCTGCCGTCACCGCGTCGGGCTCGCCGCGCGGCGAGCGCATCGCATTCGTCGAGGCGCAGTGGCATTCCGACATCGTCCATCAGGCGCGCGACGCCTTCCTCGAAGAGATGGACCGGCTCGGCGTGGCACGCGAGCTCATCGACATCTTCGACGTGCCCGGCGCCTTCGAGATTCCGCTGCACGCCAAGCGGCTCGCCAACTCGGGCAAGTACGCGGCCATCATCGGCTGCGCGCTGGTGGTCGATGGCGGCATCTACCGCCACGAGTTCGTCGCGAACACGGTGGTCAGCACGCTGATGTCGCTGCAGCTGGAAACCGACGTGCCGATCTTCTCGGCCGTGCTCACGCCGCATCATTTCCACGAGCATGTGGAGCATCGCAAGTACTTCCACCGCCACTTCGCAGTCAAGGGCACGGAAGTGGCCGAGGCCTGCTTCAAGACGCTCGAAGGGCTGAAGAAGGTCGACGCGCTGCTGGCCGCTGCGTGACAACAGGCGCGAGCCTGCAGTAATCTGGGCGGATGAGCTCTTCATCATCCGCCCGCGAAGACCGCTACACCCTCTACGGCGCGCCCGGTTCGGGCGCCACGCCGATACACGCCGCGCTGACGCTGATCGGTGCGCAGGTCGATACCGTCGACGTCGCCACTTGGGAAAGCGATGCCGAGCGCGAACGCGTGTCGGGCGTCAACCCGATGCGCCAGGTGCCCGCGCTGGTGCTGCCTTCGGGCGAGGTGATGACCGAGAGCGCGGCCATCCTGATCTGGCTCGGCGACCGCTACCCCGAAGCCGGGCTCTGCCCTGCGCTCGACGACCCGCTTCGCTCACGCTACCTGCGCTGGATGGTCTACCTGCCGGCGGCCATCTACTCATTGTTCTGGGTACGCGACGACCCGCAGCGCCTCGTGCCCGACCCCACCGCACAAGCCGCGATGCTCGAACGCTCGGCCGAGCGCATCGCGCACTGCTGGCACCTGATGGACACGCAGATCGACGAGCCCGGGCCCTACCTTCTGGGCGAGAAGCTGAGCATGCTCGACCTGTACGTGACCGTGATGTCGCGCTGGACGCCGGGCCGCAGGCGCTTCTACCGCGTGGCGCCGCGCATGGCCCGGGTGGTGCGCCGCGTGGACGCCGACCCTCGGCTGGCGGAGTTCTGGGCAGCGCGCTTTCCCTTCACGATGGACCCGAGCGCTCCGGGAGGCTGAGTCCTGTTTTCTATCATCGACACCATGACCGCACGCACACCGACCACCGTCTACCCGATGACGATTTATCACAAGCCCAACTGCAGCACCTCGCGCAACGTGCTGACGTTGATCCGCGAAAGCGGCGTGGAGCCCGAGATCGTCCTGTACCTGGAAACGCCGCCGCCGAAGAAAAAGCTGCGCGAGCTCGCGAAGGCGATGGGCATGGGCGCGCGCGAACTGCTGCGCACCAAGGAAGCGCCGTACGAAGAACTGAAGCTGGCCGATCCGAAGTGGACCGACGACCAGCTGTTCGACGCCATCGTCGAGCACCCCATCTTGCTGCAGCGGCCCATCGTGGTGTCGCCGCGCGGCACGCTGATGTGCCGGCCATGGGGGCGCGTGCGCGAGATCCTGCCTGCCTGAAGCCTCAGCTCGTGGCCTGCTGCGCCAGGCCCCAGGCGACATGCTCGCGCACGAGTTCGCTCGGGTGTTCGGCCCGCGTCGCCAGCGCCTCCTGCGCATCGCCCTCACCCGCTCGCGCCGCATTGCCCAGCGCCACGGCGATGTTGCGCAGCCAGCGCTCATGCCCGATGCGGCGGATCGGGCTGCCTTCGGTGCGGCGCAGGAAGTCGTCTTCGGTCCATGCAAAAAGCTCGGCCAGAGTGCGGCCCGTGAGCCCTTCGCGCGCATCGAAGTCGGGCAACTCGCTCTTCTTCGCGAACTTGTTCCAGGGGCAAATGAGCTGGCAGTCGTCGCAGCCGTAGATGCGGTTGCCCATCAGCGGACGCAGCTCCAGCGGAATGGGCCCGCCGTGCTCGATGGTGAGGTACGAGATGCAGCGCCGCGCATCCAGCCGCTGCGGCGCGACGATGGCCTGCGTCGGGCAGATGTCGATGCAGGCGCTGCAGCTGCCGCAATGTGCCGTCACCGGTTCGCTCGGCGGCAGTTCCATGTCGACATAGATTTCGCCCAGGAAGAACATCGAGCCGGCGTCGCGGTCGAGCACCAGCGTGTGCTTGCCGCGCCAGCCCTGCCCGCTGCGCGAGGCCAGTTCGGCTTCGAGCACGGGGGCCGAGTCGGTGAAGGCGCGGTGGCCGAAGGGGCCGACTTCCTCGGCGATGCGCTCGGCCAGCTTCGCGAGCCGGTTGCGCAGCACCTTGTGATAGTCGCGGCCTCGCGCATAGACCGACACGATGGCCTCGCCGGGCCGCGTGAGCCGGTCGAACTCGATGGCTTGCCACTCGGGCTGCGTGCTGCGCGGCAGGTAGTCCATGCGCGCGGTGATCACGCTCACCGTGCCCGGCACCAGCTCGGCAGGACGGGCGCGGCGCGTGCCGTGTGTTGCCATGTATTGCATCTCGCCATGGAACCCATGGGCCAGCCATTGCATCAGACCGGCCTCGGCGCTCGATAAATCGACGCCCGCGATTCCGATTTGGGAGAATCCGAGTTCCCGGGCCAAAGCCTGAATACGAACAACGAGTGGATGGCTGACGATCACTTGCCGATTGTAGAAACGACCCAGAACGCCCGCACCCTGCGCTGGCGCGGCGAGGACGACACCGACGCTTTCGCGCTGGCCCTCGCGTCCTCGCCCGCATTGCGCGATGCCTTCATTGCGCTGCATGGCGACCTTGGCGCCGGCAAGACCACTTTCGTTCGACACCTGCTGCGCGCGCTCGGTATCGCGGGGCGCATCAAGAGCCCCACCTATGCGGTGGTCGAGCCCCATGAGGCACCCGACGGCCTGCAGATCTTCCATTTCGATTTCTACCGCTTCGCCGATCCGCGCGAATGGGACGACGCCGGTTTCCGCGACATCTTCGCGGGACCGGGCCTCAAGCTGGCCGAATGGCCGGAAAACGCCGCGGGCCGCACACCGGTTGCCGACCTCGCTATTAAAATAGAAGCAATGACTGACGACACACGCAGCGTGACCCTCCTGGCGAACACCCCTCGCGGCAGCGATCTGCTGGCGCGCATCGCCGCATGAAGGCGACCGGCCTGAAACGGCGCGTGCTGCTGCAGGGCGGCAGCATCGCGCTGATGCTCGGCGTGCACCAGATCGCCCGCGGCGCCACCATCCTCGCCGTGCGCGTGTGGCCCGCAGCCGACTACACGCGCGTGACCATCGAGTCCGATGCCCGCCTCAATTCGCAGCAACTCGTGGTGGGCAGCCCGCCGCGGCTTGCCGTCGACATCGAGGGCATCGACCTCAGCCCCGAACTGCGCGAGCTGGTCGGCAAGATCAAGCCGGGCGACCCGTTCATCAATGGCCTGCGCGTCGGGCAGAACGCGCCGAAGGTGGTGCGTATCGTGTTCGACCTGAAGCAGGCCGTGGTGCCGCAGGTGTTCTCGCTCGCGCCCGTGGCCGCATACAAGCACCGGCTGGTGCTCGACCTGTACCCCGAACAGGCGATCGACCCGATGGAAGCGCTGATTGCCGAGCGCCTGCGCGATGCGCCTCGCGCGGGCAGCGGCAGCAACACGAACAACGCTCCAGCCGTGGCCGGCATCGTGCCCTCTGCCCCGGCCGCACCGGCCGCCGACCCACTCGGCGAACTGATGGCGCAACAGTCGATGCGCCCGGGCCCGCAGACGCCGCCACCCGTGCTCGTTACGCCGCCACCGCCCGTGGTGGGCACCGCGCCCGTCAGGCCTGTGACGCCCCCTCCCCCAGTGGCTGCCGCACGCGGCGGCAGCAACAGCACTGCCGCCACGGCCAGCCGCACCGACCGCATCATCATCGTGGCGCTCGACCCCGGCCACGGCGGCGAAGACCCTGGAGCCATCGGCCCCAACGGCACGCGCGAGAAAGACATCGTGCTGCAAGTGGCGCACCGGCTGCGCGAGCGCATCAACGCGAGCAGCGTGAACGGCAGCCCGATGCGCGCCTTTCTCACGCGCGACGCCGACTTCTTCGTGCCGCTGGGCGTGCGCGTGCAGAAGGCGCGGCGCGTGCAGGCCGACCTGTTCGTGAGCATCCATGCCGACGCCTTCACCACGCCCGCAGCACGCGGCGCCAGCGTGTTCGCGCTGAGCCAGAGCGGCGCGTCGAGCAGCGCGGCACGCTGGATGGCCAACAAGGAAAACGATGCCGACAAGGTCGGCGGCGTGAATGTGGGCGGCCACGAGGCGCAGGTGCAGCGCGCCCTGCTCGACATGAGCACCACCGCACAGATCAACGACAGCCTGAAGCTCGGCGGCGCGATGCTCGGCGAGATCAAGAACATCGGCGCGCGGCTGCACAAGGGCCAGGTCGAACAGGCCGGCTTCGCAGTGTTGAAGGCACCGGACATCCCGAGCGTGCTGGTGGAGACCGCCTTCATCAGCAATCCGGAAGAAGAAGCCAACCTGCGCCGCGTCGACTATCAGGAGAACCTGGCCGATGCGCTGATGCGCGGCATTCAGCGCTACTTTGCGCAGAACCCGCCTCTGGCGCGCAGCCGGCAGCTCTGATCGGCCGCGCGGCTTTGTAAAGCCAAAGCGTGCACTGCTGTCCCACGCCGTGCGGCCCACGAGTCCGCACAGGCAGGCGCGGCAGGCTCCTACACAGATGCCACCGGCCTTCTGGACATGATGACTCATCACTCCTCGAAAGGTGGACATCATGAACACACGTCTCTGGATCGCTGCTTTCGCAGCCACTTCGGTCATGACGATTGCAGGCTGCGCGAGCGGCCCTAACCAGAACCTCGGGACTGGTGTGGGCGCTGTCGGCGGCGCGCTGGTGGGCCACGCCATCGGCGGCAACACTGCGAGCACTGTGGGTGGCGCAGCCATCGGCGGCATCATCGGCAACCAGGTCGGCCGCAATGCCGACGAACGCAACTACTACAACCAGCAGCGCTATCCGCAAGGCAGCGGCTACTACCCGAGCAACGGCCCGAACTACTGAGATACGGCCTGAACAAAAAAGCGCGCCAGCGGCGCGCTTTTTTGCTGGTTGATCGGCCTGATCGGCCAGGCAGTCGTCAGGCCTGCGAGGCCTGCGCCTCGCGTGCCTTCTCGGCCTTCGAGGCGCGCCACGCGCCGAAGATCGCCAGCAGCCCCGGCACGAAGATCAGCGCCCAGATGATCTTGTCCAGATGCTGGCGCACGAACGGCAGATTGCCGAAGAAGTAACCCGCTGTTGCAATGCCCAGCACCCAGATCAGCGCGCCGACCACGTTGAACATGGTGAACTTCGCGCGGCTCATCTCGGCCACGCCGGCCACGAACGGCGCGAAGGTGCGAATGAACGGCATGAAGCGCGCAAGAATGATCGTGATGCCGCCGTAGCGCTCGTAGAAGCCGTGAGCCTGGTCGAAGGCCTTGCGGTTGAAGAAGCGCGAGTTCTCCCACTGGAACACCTTCGGCCCGAAGTAGCGGCCGATCGAGTAGTTGCACTGGTCGCCCAGAATGGCCGCCGCAATCAGGATCCCGCAGGCCAGCGGGTAGCTCATGAGCCCCGCGCCGCACAACGCACCGACGATGAAGAGCAGCGAATCCCCGGGCAGAAACGGCATCACCACCGCACCGGTCTCGACGAAGACGATGAGGAACAGCAAGGCATAGACCCAGGGGCCATAGGCAATGACAAAGGCCTCGAGGTGTTTGTCGACGTGAAGAATGAAGTCGACGAGAAAGCTGATGATTTCCATGGCCGCGGATTATCCTTGTTGAAACCGAACGCCCTGTGAATCACCCCATGCTGCACATACGCGCTGCCACCGACGCAGACTGGCCGGCCATCTGGTCCGTGCTCGAACCCACCTTCCGCCGCGGCGACACATACACCTTCGCGACCGACGTCACCGAAGCCGAGGCCCGCCATGCGTGGATGAACCTGCCCGCCGCCACTTTCGTGGCCTGCGACGCGCAAGGCGCGTTGCTCGGCACCTACGTCATCAAGGCCAACCAGCCCGGGCACGGCTCGCACGTGAGCAACTGCGGCTACGTAGTGTCCGAGGCCGCGCGCGGCCTGGGCGTGGCATCGGCGCTGTGCGAACACTCGCAGCAGGAGGCCCTTCGCATGGGCTTTCGCGCGATGCAGTTCAACTTCGTGGTGTCCACCAACGAAGGCGCGGTGCGCCTGTGGCGCAAGCTGGGCTTTGCCATCGTCGGCACGCTGCCCGGCGCGTTCAGGCATCCGCAGCTTGGCTTCGTGGATGCCTTCGTCATGTTCAAGCAACTGCAGCAGCCATAAGACTTACTTACCCCACCCGGAGAAACACACGATGACAGGCCAGTACATCCAGATGAAAGCCGCCGACGGCAGCGGCACCTTCCGCGGCTACCTCGCCCTGCCCGAAGCCGGCACAGGCCCGGGCCTGGTGATCGCGCAGGAAATCTTCGGCATCAACCACACGATGCGCGAGGTGGCCGACTACTACGCCGAAGAAGGCTACGTGGCGCTGGTGCCCGACCTGTTCTGGCGCCAGGAGCCGAACGTGGAGCTCGGCTACAGCGAAGCCGACTGGCAACGCGCCTTCGCGCTCTACGGCGGCTTCGACGAGGCCAAGGGTATGGAGGACATGCAGACCGCCATCGACGCGCTGCGTGGCCGCGCCGAGGTGCCCTCGAAGAAAGTCGGCGTGCTCGGCTTCTGCTTGGGCGGCAAGCTGGCCTACCTCGCGGCCTGTCGCACCGATGCGGATGTTGCCGTCGGCTACTACGGCGTGGGCATCGACGCCGCGCTCGACGAGGCCGACAAGATCAAGCGCCCGCTCACACTGCACATCGCAGAGCTCGACAAGTTCTGCCCACCCGAGGCGCGCGACCGCATCGTCGCCACGCTCCAGGGCCGGCCCGGCGTCTCGCTGTATGTGTATCCCGGCATGGACCACGCCTTCGCACGCGCCGGCGGCGAGCACTTCCACAAGCCCTCGGCGCTGATGGCGCACGAGCGCAGCATCGCCACGCTGAAGGACGCCATCGGCCCGCACTACGACCTCTCGGCGCTGTGGGACAAGCACTGCGAATACGAGTTCGCCACCCGCAACGTCGACGACACCATGTCGACCATGGTGGCCGAGCCGTACGTCAACCATATCCCGACCATGACCGGCGGCGTGGGCTACAAGGCGCTGCACGCGTTCTATACGAACCACTTCGTCAACAGCAATCCGCCCGACACCGCGCTCACGTCGATCTCGCGCACCGTGGGCGCCACGCAGGTGGTCGACGAACTGCTCTTCAGCTTCACCCACACCACCGAGATTCCGTGGATGCTCCCGGGCGTTGCGCCCACGGGCAAGCGCGTGGAAGTGCCGCTGCTCGCGGTCATCAAGTTCCGCGGCGACAAGCTCTATCACGAGCACATCTACTGGGACCAGGCCAGCGTGCTGGTGCAGGTGGGTCTGCTCGATGCGAAGCTGCTGCCGGTGGCAGGCATCGAGACGGCGCGCAAGCTGCTGGACGAGACGCTGCCGTCGAACACCCTGATGCCGCGCTGAAAACGACACGGCTTTTAGAATGCCCCGGTGAGCGCCCTCCCCACTTCCATCACCCCTTCCGAACGCCGACCGATCCGCGAACTCCCCGACGAACTGATCAGCCAGATCGCCGCCGGTGAAGTCGTCGAGCGCCCCGCATCGGTGGTACGCGAGCTGCTGGACAACGCGCTCGACGCGGGCGCCAGCCAGATCACGGTACGGCTGGCCTCGGGCGGCGTGCGGCTGATTTCGGTGGAAGACGACGGCCTGGGCATTCCGCGCGAAGAGCTCACGGTGGCCCTGCGCCGCCACGCAACCAGCAAGATCGCCAGCCTCAACGACCTCGAAACGGTCGGCACGATGGGCTTTCGCGGCGAGGCGCTGGCGGCCATAAATGCGATTGCCGAGCTCAGCATTCTTTCGCGCTTCACCGGCTCCGACACCGCCTTCGCGCTCGATGGGCGCACTGGCGAACTGCGACCGGTGGCCCGCTCCACCGGCACCACAGTCGAGGTGCGCGAACTGTTCTTTGCAACACCCGCGCGCCGCAAGTTTCTGAAGACCGACGCCACCGAGCTGGCCCATTGCATCGAGGCGGTGCGCCGTCATGCGCTGGCGCGGCCCGAGGTGGGCTTTTCGGTGTGGCATGACGGCAAGCTGGTCGAGCAGTGGCGCGCCGCCACCACGCGCGAGCAACGGCTGGCCGATGCGCTGAGCGACGAGTTCGTGTCGCAGAGCGTGGCCGTCTATCGCGAAGGCGGCCCGGTGCGCGTGGTCGGCCGTGCCGGCATTCCGGATGCGGCGCGCTCGCGCGGCGACCAGCAGTTCTTCTACGTCAATGGCCGCTTCGTACGCGACAAGGTGCTGTCGCACGCGGTGCGCAGCGCGTACGAAGACGTGCTGCACGGCCAGCGCCAGCCGATCTACGCGCTGTACCTGGAGATCGATCCGGCACGGGTCGACGTGAACGTGCACCCGACCAAGATCGAGGTGCGCTTTCGCGACGGACGCGAGGTGCATCAGGCGGTGCGCCATGCCATCGAGGATGCGCTGGCGGCCCCGCGTGCCGGCGATGCAGTGGCGCCAGCGGGCGCAGCACCGCAGCCGTTTTTCAAGCAGACCCCGCTGCCGTCGAACGCCAGCTGGGCTCAGCCCGCCATCAATTTCACATCGCAGGAGCGCGGCGCCGGCGATTTCGAGGCAATGTGGCCTCGACGCAGTGAGCAGCCGGCGCAGCATGCGGCGGAATCGGCCGCATCGTCTCTCTGGCCCCAGGCCAGTGCGGCTCCGGCAACGTTCCAAACCCCTACCGGGCTGCCCATGGCCGCGGCCAACACTGAGGCTGCCGCCCTCGCCACCAACGAACAAGCCTGGCCGCTTGGCCGCGCGCTGGCCCAGCTGCAGGGCATCTACATCCTGGCCGAGAACAGCCAGGGCCTCGTGATCGTCGACATGCACGCGGCGCACGAGCGCATCGTCTACGAGCGGCTGAAGACGCAGCTCGACGGCGCGGCCATCAGCAGCCAGCCGCTGCTGATTCCGGCCACTTTCGCGGCCACGCCGCAGGAAGTGGCCACGGCCGAGGCCTGCGCCGAGGTGCTGCCGACGCTGGGCTTGGAAATCACCCCCTTTTCGGCACGCACGCTAGCGGTGCGCGCCGTGCCCGGAACGCTGGCCGACGGCGATCCGGTGGAGCTGGCGCGCAGCGTGCTGGCCGAGCTGGGCCAGCACGACGCGAGCACGGTGGTACAGCGCGCTCAGAACGAACTGCTGTCCACCATGGCCTGCCACGGGGCGGTGCGGGCCAACCGCAAGCTCACCATCGACGAGATGAACGCACTGTTACGTCAGATGGAAGCAACAGAACGTTCGGACCAGTGCAACCACGGCCGGCCGACTTGGCGCCAGCTGTCGGTTCGCGAGCTGGATTCGCTGTTCATGCGCGGCCGATAGGCCAAATCAGCGCTTTAAGCCTTTTTTCTAGGGTTTTCCGCAGTCATCGGGATTGCGGGCACGCACGTTGCATAGGCTCGGTAAAGCGCCAGTGAGCGTTGTTTCGGGGGGTTACCAAGGTGCAGTGTCGGCGCACCAAGGTGAAAGCAGGTGAACTTTTCCGCCGACTTCGCTGTCCCTCAACCCCATGATGAAACGCTGGACCCTCCTCGCGTCTGTCCTCTCGCTTTGTGCCCTGCTGGCAGCCGGTTGCTCGACGCTTGACGAACAGCAACGCGAATGGATCTTCCAGCCCAGCGACCGCAGCTGGGGCAACACCGCCTCCATGACCCAGGGCATGGAAGACGTGTGGATTGATTTCCAGTCTTCCCTCACCGGCGAGCCCGCGCGCCTGCACGGCCTGTGGCTGGGCGGCGCACCCGAGACCACCGACACCCCCGTGATGCTGTACCTGCACGGCGCCCGCTACAACGTGGCCGGCTCGGCGCCGCGCATCCAGCGCATGCACGAGTTGGGCTTCTCGGTGCTGGCCATCGACTACCGCGGCTTCGGGAAGAGCTCCAAGGGCCTGCCCTCGGAGGAATCGGCCCGCGAAGACGCCCGCGCCGCCTGGACTTGGCTGGCCGCGCGCCACCCCAAACAACATCGCTACATCTTCGGCCACTCGCTCGGCGGCGCCATCGGCATCGACCTGGCGGCGCATGTGAACGACGAGAGCGGCACCATCGTCGAGAGCACCTTCACCTCGATCGCCGACGTGGTCAGCGGCTTCAAGTGGGGCTGGCTGCCCTTCGGCCCGTTCATCACGCAACGCTTCGAGGCAATCAATACGGTCAAGGACATTGGCTCGCCATTGCTGGTGGTGCATGGCACGGCCGACAGCCTCATCAACCCGACGCTGGGCCGCAAGCTGTATGACGCGGCCACCGTGCCCAAGCTGTTCGTGCTGGTCGAGGGCGGCTCGCACCACAACACCAATTCGATCGGCGAGGCGCAGTACCGCGCGGCGCTGACGCAGTTGTTCCGCATGAAGCCGGAGAGCATGGTCGCCAGCAATGGCGGCGCGGCGAACCGGCCGCAGCCACGGCTTGCGCCGCCCGCCGCCGCGCTTGCGCCGCAGGATGTGCGGGGCGAGGTGCGCGCGCCGGCACCGGCCGCTATCTAGGTTTCGTCCGCGCGCCCCGTCGTCAAGCCAGATTGAAGGGCAGCTGACGCAAGGGCTTGCCGGTCAGCCGCGCGATGGCGTTGGCGAACGCGGGTGCCAATGGCGGCAGGCCGGGCTCGCCCATGCCGGTGGGTGCATCGGCGCTGGGCACGATGTGGATCTCGAACTCCGGCATGTTGGTGATGCGGGCCACGGTGAAATCGCCGAAGTTGCTCTGCTGCACAACGCCTTCCTTCAACGTGATCGCACCGCCGGACAGGCACGTCGACAGTCCCATCACCGCCGCTCCCTGCACTTGCGCCTCCACACTGCGCGGGTTGACCGCCAGGTTGCAGTGCACGCCGCTGGTGACGCGATGCAGCACCGGCTGGCCGTCCTTCACCGAAGCTTCCACCACATAGGCCACCACGGAGTCGAATGACTCGTGCACGGCTACGCCCCAGGCACGGCCGCCGGGCAGCTGCTTCTTGCCGTAGCCGCTCTTGTCCACGGCCAGTTGCAGCGCGGCGCGGTGGCGTGGGTGCTTGTCTGCGAAGAGCTGCATCCGATATGCCACCGGGTCCTGCTTCGTGCTGCGGGCGATCTCGTCGATCAGGGTCTCCATCACGAAGGCGGTGTGGGTGGAACCCACGCTGCGCCACCACAGCACGGGCACGTTGACCTGGGGGTGATGCACCGTCAGGCGCATCGGAAGCGGGTACGGATCGCGCATGCCCTCGGTGGCCGTGGCGTCGATGCCGTCCTTCACCTGAAATTCTCCGAACACCGTGCCCGTGGTGATCGACTGGCCGACGATGACGTGGTCCCACGCCAGAATCCTGCCGCGCTCGTCGAAGCCGATGCGTGCGCGGTGCAGATGCATGGGGCGGTAGTAGCCGCCCTTGATGTCGTCTTCGCGGCTCCACAGCAGGCGCACCGGCACGTCGAAGCCGGCGGCACGCGCGGCCTTGGCGATCTCGCAGGCCTCGACCACGAAGTCGCTGGTGCCCACGAAACGCCGGCCGAAGCCACCGCCCGCCATCTGCACATGCACCGTCACCTGCTCGGGCTTGAGGCTCAGCACGCGCGCGGCGGCGGCAGCGTCCAGCCCGGCGCACTGGGTGCCGACCCACAGCTCGGCGCGCCCATTCGACAGCTTGACGGTGCAGTTCTCCGGCTCCATGGGTGCATGGGCCAGATAAGGAAAGACGAACTCGGCTTCCAGCTGCCGGGGCGCGGTGGCCAGCGGTGCCATGTCGGCGTCGAACTTGCGTGAGCCCGGGCGCCCGGCCAGCTCGCGGTACTGCGCCAGTTGCTTTTCGGTGTCCACCTTCTCGACGGAGGCCGTGTCCCACTGCAGCTTCAGTGCGTCGCGGCCCAGCTTGGCCGGCCAGTAGCCATCGGCCACCACGGCCACGCCTTCGGCGCCGCGGTCCAGCGGCACGCGCAGCACGGCCTTCACGCCCTTGACGGCGCGCGCCGCGCTGTCGTCCACCGAGGCCAGGCGGGCACCGAACACCGGTGGATGGGCCACGACCGCCGTGAGCTGACCGGGATGCTTGACGTCGATGCCGAAGTCCTGCCAGCCGCTGCTCTTGGCGCGCGCGTCCAGGCGCGTGGTCGGACGGCCGATGATCCGGAAGTCCTTGGGATTCTTCAACGTGACCTTCTCAGGCACCGGTAGCGCCATCGCTGCTTCGGCCAGCTCGCCATAGCCCAGCTTGCGCCCACCCGGGCCCAGCACCGTGCCGGCCTGCGTGCGCAGCGTGGCCGCATCGACCTTCCAGCGCGCCGCTGCCGCCGACAGCAGCATGGCCCGGGCGCGTGCACCCAGTTCGCGGTACTGCGTGAAGCTGTTCTTGATCGAGTGGGAGCCACCAGTCATGTTGATGCCGAAGAGCGGGTCGACGTAAGCGGGGTCGTTCGATCCGTTGCGACTGCGCACCAGGGCCCAGTCCGCGTCCAGTTCCTCGGCCAGGATCATCGGCAGGCCGGTCTGTACACCCTGGCCGAATTCCAGCCGGTTGATGGTCACCGTGACTTCGCCGTTGGGTGCGATCTGCACGAAGGCCGACGGCTGTTGCGTCGGCTTGAGCGCGCCGGCCACCTGCGCTGCGCCATCGGCCTGCGCCATGGCCAGATGAGGAAAGGCGCCGAGCACGAGGCCGCCGGCTCCGGCCATCTTCAGGAAGCTGCGACGGGGCAGCGTGGCGGCTTCGCTGGTCGGGGCCTGGGCCATCAGACGCTGCATGGCACGCGGAAGTTCGCGGTAATCGATGTTGGCAATGTTGGGCAGCATGGCGGCTCCTTCAGGCGAGGGTCTTGGCCGCATCGGCCACGGCGGCGCGAATGCGGGCGTAGGTGCCGCAGCGGCAGATGTTGCCGACCATGGCCGAATCGATCTCGTCCGCGCTGGGCTGCTTGCCTCGGGGCAGCGATTTGAGGAAGGCAGTCGCGCTCATGATCTGACCGCTCTGGCAGTAGCCGCATTGCGCCACGTCGTGCTTGACCCATGCGGTGTGCACGGCTGCGCCGACCCGATCGCTGCCGCTGGTCGTTGCTTCGATGGTGGTGATCTTCTTGCCCTCGGCGGCCGAGATGGGTGTGATGCACGAGCGGATGGCCTGGTCGTCCAGATGCACGGTGCAGGCGCCGCACAGCGCCGCGCCGCAGCCGAACTTGGTGCCGGTCATGCCCAGCGTGTCGCGCAAGGCCCAGAGGATGGGAGTGCCGGGGTCGGCGTCGACCGTGTGTTCACGGCCGTTGATGTGGAGCACGCTCATGTTCGGTTCTTCCTAGGTAGTAGGTTGGATCGGATTCACTTGGCCCCGTCGAGCACCCATTGCGCGAGCGACTGCAGGTCCGCGTCGGGGATCTGGGTTTGCGGCGGCATCGGCATCGCGCCCCACTTTCCCGAGCTGCCGGCCTTGATGCTTGCAGCCAGCTGAGCGGCCGTTCCCTTTCCTTCGCCGTACCTTGCCCCGATGTCTTTCCAGGACGGGCCCACTACCTTGGCCGCGGGCTGGTGGCATGCGACGCACGCGTACTTCTGCGCCAGCGCCTGGCTGGCCACTGCGCGTGCCGGCCATGCAACGACGCTCACGCCAATACCCAGCGCTACGACGAGGGAAGCGGTAAAGGAACGCTGGACGGTTGCGATGCTGTCGTTGGTCATTGCTGTTTCCGGTCGTCGTAGGCAAGAGACGTGGACAAGTCGCGATGCGCGCCAGCCTGTGCAAGCAGCGCGTTGGCCTTGGCTTCGAAGGTCTGCACGGCATCGGCACCTGCGGCGAACCGGGCCGGCGGCTCTTCGAGCGCGGCAAGCCGCACGATGGCGTCTGCGAGCTTGGCGGGGTCGCCGCCCTGCTTGCCGCTCATGCTGCTCCAGGCTGCAACGGTTTCCCTGGTGCGCTCGGCGTAGTCGTCGATGTTCGGCTCGGCGAAAGTGGTCGAGTCGGCGGTGAGCAGCTCGGTGCGGAAGAAGCCCGGCTCTACCAGCATGGTGCGTATGCCGAAGGGGGCAAGCTCAGGGGCAAGCGACTCCATCCATCCTTCGACGCCAAACTTTGCCGCGGCATAGGCAGTGCAGAACATTCCGCCGGCAATCCCCGCAGTCGAAGAGATGGTGAGCACCAGACCCGAGCGCTGCTTGCGCATCATCGGCAGCACGGCGCGGGTGACGTTCATCGGGCCGAACAGCAGTGTCTCGATCTGGTTGCGGACCTGCTCGGGGCTCAGCTCCTCGAAGAAACCGGCGTAGAAGTTGCCCGCGTTGTTGACCAGGACGTCGATGCGCCCGAACTTCGCGATGGCGGCCTCCACTGCTGCCTGTGCGTCGTCGAGGCGGGTGACATCGAGCTTGACGCTCAACAGGTCTGCATGGGAGCCGATGGCCGCAGCCACCTTCACGGGATCGCGGCCAGTGGCCACGACAACATGGCCGGCGGCCAGGGCGGCCTTGGCGATGTCGACGCCCAGGCCCCGGCCTGCGCCGGTGATGAACCAGATTTTCTTGTCGGTCATGGGAATGTTCCTTTCGGTTGGTGCCAGTGTCTGCCCAGGGGCCATGGACCCGTTTGCCGAAAGCGCGCGTGTTCTTGCCTGAAACGATGAGACTGCGCCAGAAATGCGGGCCGAGCGAAATGCGCGAGCTAGACTTTGTCGGAGCACCCCGAAAGGATTCAAATGGAAGCGCCGCAGCTGACGCAGCAAAGCGAATCGGCCGTCCTGAGCGGCTTGGCCAAAGCGGTCGGAAGCGTTGTCAAAAATGACGGCGACTTCATCACCGCCATTCCCGAACTCTCGCTCCACCGTCGCAGTGCCGCGACCGAGCCTGTGCATTGCATCTATGGCTTTGGTGTGGGCATCACTGTCAGCGGGCAGAAGCGGGTTGCGCTCGGCGAGGAATTTTTCGACTACGCCGCGGGGCAATCGCTGCTGACCACGGCCGACCTTCCCGTCGTGGCGCATGTCACCCAGGCCAGCGCCGCGCGGCCCTTTCTGGGCCTCATGCTCAAGCTCGACTCGCGCGCCATCGTGCAGGCTGCAGCCGAGATGGCGTTGCCCCAACCGACAAAGGACTACAGCTATCGAGCCATGTCGCTCGGCGATCTCGATCCGACACTGCTTGGCACAGTGACGCGGCTCGTCGAACTGCTTGCCGAGCCCAAACTGATTCCCCAGATCGCTCCACTGCTTCAACAGGAGATCGCCGTTCGCCTGCTCGCCGGGCGCCACGGCCAGCAGTTGCAGCGCCTCGTGGCAGTCGGCTCTCCAGGCCAGCAGGTGGCGCAGAGCATGGCCTGGCTCAAGATGAATTTCACGCAGCCCGTGCTCGCAGACGACCTGGCTGCTTCCGTGCATATGAGCCCATCGACGTTCCGGCAGCACTTCCGTGCCGTGGCGGGCATGAGCCCCATGCAATACCTGAAGCAGCTGCGCCTGCAAGAGGCCCGGCAACTGATGCTGAACCAGGGCATCGACGCCGGCACCGCGGGAGTGCGCGTGGGATATGAAAGCGCCTCGCAGTTCAGCCGCGAATACGCCCGCCTGTTCGGGGCGCCACCGCTGCGCGACATCAAGCGGATGCGGGAAACGACCTGAGCAAGACCCGCGCTGCAGACCGGCGCGCGCCATTTGCTACCCTCGGCGCATCATGCTTCCCAGCTCCGCACCGGCCGCCGAGGCCGCTCCCCCGGCATCGCCCGCCGCTGCGCGCTCCGGTCCGCCGCGCTATGTGGCACTCGCCGGCCCCACCGCTTCAGGCAAGACGGCCGCCGCATTGGCGCTGGCGCGGCTGCAACCGGTCGAAATCATCAGCGTCGACTCGGCGCTGGTTTACCGCGGCATGGACATCGGCACCGCCAAGCCCACGGCCGCCGAGCAGGCCGCCGCGCCGCATCACCTGATCGACATCCTCGATGCGCGCGACAGCTACAGCGCAGCCGCCTTCGTGGCCGACGCCACGCGGCTCATCGGCGAGATTCGCGCGCGTGGCGCGCTGCCGCTGCTGGTGGGCGGCACCATGCTGTATTTCAAGGCCCTGTTCGACGGCATCGACGCCATGCCCTCAGCCGACGCCGCGGTGCGCGCGCGCATCGATGCCGATGCCGCCACGCTCGGCTGGCCCGCCATGCATGCGCGGCTCGCGCAGGTGGACCCGGTCACGGCCGCGCGGCTGGCACCGCAGGACAGCCAGCGCATCCAGCGCGCGCTCGAAGTGTGGGAAAGCAGCGGCCAGCCGCTGTCGAGCTTTCATGCGAGCGACAACAAGACTGCCAGCGCGGTCGAAGGCGGCGTGCTGTTCTCGCTCGAACCGACCGACCGCGCCTGGCTGCACAGGCGCATTGCCGAGCGCTTCGATGCGATGCTGGCAGCCGGCTTCCTCGACGAAGTACGCGCCCTGCGTGCGCGCGGCGACCTGTCGACCGACCTTCCCTCGATGCGCTGCGTCGGCTACCGGCAGGCATGGGAAACACTCGACGCCTGCGGCGACGCCGTGCCCGATGCCCGGGCCATCACCGGTCTGCGCGAACGCGGCATCGCCGCCACGCGCCAGCTTGCCAAGCGGCAGATCACCTGGTTGCGCAGCATGCCGAAGCGCACCGTGATCGCCTGCGACGCCCCCGACGCGGTGCAGACCGCCGTTCAACTGATCGCCAAGACCACTCAACCCGGATGACGCTGCGCATTTCCAACCTCGGCAAGCACTACGGTGATGCGCCTGTCTTCGAGAACGTGACGCTCGGCGTCGAGCCCGGCGAATTCGTCGCCATCGTGGGCGAATCGGGCGTGGGCAAGTCGACGCTGCTCAACTGCATGGCCGGCCTCGACAGCTGGGACCAGGGCACGGTGACGCACGACGGCACCGACATCGGCGCGCTCGACGGCGAAGCCTGCGCGCTCTGGCGGCGGCGCCACGTGGGCTTCGTGTTTCAGGCCTTCCACGTGCTGCCGCACCTCGACGTGGCGCAGAACGTGTCGCTGCCGCTGATGCTGCTGGGCCAGCAGAAGGACAACGACGGCCGCGTCGCCCACATGCTCGAAGCGGTGGGCCTGCCCGGCATGGGCGCGCGGCTGCCGCAGACGCTGTCGGGCGGTCAGTTGCAGCGCGTGGCGATTGCGCGCGCGCTGGTGCACCGCCCCGCCCTGCTGCTGGCCGACGAGCCCACGGGCAACCTCGACCCGACCACTGCCGCGAAGGTGATGGAGCTGCTGATCGGCCAGACCCGCGAGCACGGCGCGTCGCTGGTGCTGGTGACGCACTCGGAGAGCGCGGCCGCCCGCGCGGACCGCCTGCTGCATCTGCGCGCCGACGGCATCGCCACCTGAGACTTCCTGGCTACGCCCAATGCCATCGCCAAGTCCGGCAAAAGTTGGCAGAAACAGAGCCGGATTTTTGAACCTCCAAGACGGGTGCTCATAGCATTCGACGGCCCGTAGCCAAGCCACCTGCGAACACACCGACGCCTGCAGTTCATCTGCTTCAAAGGCATGGTGGTCCCGCGTGCTCAGCCAATTCATAAAACGGCTTTGCAATGCAATCAGGGGGATCACTCATGCTCGACAGAAGAAACTTCGTTCTAGGCACGCTCGCTTCATCGGCGCTAGTCGCTTGTGGCGGGGGCAACGACACCGCTGCCAACCAATGTTCATCAGCGCCGGCCGCCTGTGGTGGCGGCAACAGCGGCAGCAGCAATAGCGCCGCTGTCAACCGATACCGCCAGGCCAATTTGCTGGCCAGCCACACCCGCTACGGCGCTTCCTTCACGGAGCCGGAATTCATCAATGGCTGGGGCATCGCCATCCGCCCGGTCGGTGCCGGCGGCCATTTCTGGGTTGGCGGCGGTGGCATCTCCTGGCAATACCTCGGCGACGTCACGCGTTCGGCCGACCCGGCATTGCGCGCACTGCACCAGGACGGCCTGCGCGAAGTGACCGTACCGGGCTCGGATGCCAGCACGAGCGACGACAGCGCAGGCAAGGTCACCGGCGTCGTGTTCAACGGCGCGGCCCTGACTTCGGACCTGTTCCGGGTGCAAGGCCAGCCGGCCGGCGAGCGCACGCTGGACGGTTCGGCGCGCTTCGTCTTCGTCACCGACAGCGGTAGCGTCAGCGCCTGGACCGAGCGCGATGCAGACAGCGGCGCCATCGTGCGCATGGACGGCCCGGCCGTGGAGGTCTTCAACGGTGCCGATCAGGGCATGGCCTTCTTCGGCGCCGCCATCCACACCGGCCGCTGGGACCGGCTGTGGCTGGCCGACTTCGGCGCGCAACCGCAGATACGCACACTGGACGCGCAGTGGCAGTTGGTGCCGACTCAGGGCTTCGCCAACCCCTTCGCGAGCGGACCGGCAGGCGCGGCACGGCCGGGCGACCCAGTGCCTTTCAACATCCAGGTGGTGAACGACGGAACCCGGGACCGGGTGTTCGTGCTGTATGCGATCAGCCAGGCCGGCCCAGCCGAAGCGCATGCCTTCCACGCCGGCGAGGAAGATGCGCTGGATGCCGCGGCCGAAGCCGCAACGGGCAATCGCCCCTCGCGCGGCAGGCTCGTCGAATTCGATCTGGATGGTCGTCTGCTGCGCGTCTATGCGGATGACGGCCGGCTCAACGCGCCCTGGGGCGTGGCCATTGCGCCCGCTGACTTCGGCGCGCTGTCGGGCTTGCTGCTGGTCGGCAATTTCGGCGGGGCGGGCCGCATCTGCGCTTTCGATCCGGCCAGCGGCCAGTATGTGGACGACTTGCGCGATGCGCAGGACCGGCCCGTGTCCATCGCCGGCCTCTGGGGCCTGCAGTTCGGCAATGGCGTGGCGCTCGGCGACAGCAATGCGCTGTACTTCGCGGCCGGGCCGCAGGACGAAACCGAAGGGCTCTTCGGTTCGCTGCGCACGGCCTGAAGCCTTATGTCTGCGGCGCGAGGAAGGTCGCGTAGCGCGACAGGTCGACGTTGCCGCCGCTGATCACGATGCCCACGCGCTTGCCGGTAATCGCTTTGCCCGCAGCAATCGCACCCGCGAAGGCGAGGCAGCCTGTCGGCTCCACCACCATCTTCATGCGCTCGGCAAAGAAGCGCATCGCATCGACGAGTTGCTCGTCAGTAACGGTGAAGATGTCGTCCACGTCGCGGCGGATGATGCCGAAGGTGTACTCGCCCAGATGCTGCGTCTGCGCGCCATCGGCAATGGTCTTCGGCGTTTCGATGTGCACGATCTTCCCCGCGCGAAACGACTGCTGGCCGTCGTTGCCCGCCTCGGGCTCCACGCCATAGACCTTGCAACTCGGCGCCAGCGCGCGCGCCGACAGCGCCGAACCCGACAGCAGCCCGCCGCCGCCCAGGCACACGAAAAGATGGTCGAGCGGGCCGGTTTCCTCGATCAGCTCTTTCACCGCCGTGCCCTGCCCCGTCAGCACGTCGGGATGGTCATAGGGCGGAATCATCGTCATGCCGCGCTCCTGTGCGAGCTGCTTCGTCAGCGCCTCGCGGTCTTCGGTGAAGCGGTCATACATCACCACTTCGGCGCCGTAGCCCTTGGTGGCGGCGACCTTGGCGGCCGGTGCGTCTTTCGGCATGACGATCACGGCCGGCATCGACAGCAGGCGCGCCGACAGTGCGATGGCCTGCGCATGATTGCCCGACGAGAACGCGATCACGCCACCCTTGCGCTGCGTGGCGTCGAACTTCGACAGCGCGTTGAAAGCACCGCGAAACTTGAACGCGCCCATGCGCTGGAAGTTCTCGCACTTGAAGAAGAACTCGGCGCCCCAGCGTTCGTTGGCGGTGGTGGAACGCAGCACCGGCGTGCGGTGGGCATGGCCTTCGAGCCGCGCGGCCGCGGCAATGACGTCGTCGTAGGTAGGTAGTTGCATGTGTCCGAGCTTAGCGGCGGCTTGCAAATTTTTGCAGCCCCGATGGGTAAAAACCCGGGATACGCGTCGGCCGTGAACTCCGTACTCTGTATACAGAGTTCAAAGAAAGCGCCCATGCCCGCCCAGCTCGTCAGCATCGAAGCCGCCCCCGACCTCGTCGATCAGGTCTACCGCGCCCTGCTCGGCGCCATCAGCAGCGGCACGCTCGCGCCTGGCGAACGCATCACGCAGGAAGACATCGCGCAGCGCCTCTCGGTGTCGCGCCAGCCCGTGCTGCAGGCGCTTCGGCTGCTGAAAAAAGACGGCTTCGTGCTCGACGCGCCCGGCCGTGGCGTGCTGGTGGCGCCGCTGGAAGCCGAGGCGATGCGCAAGGTCTACCAGGTGCGCGGCGCGCTCGATGTGCTGGCCGCTCGGCTGGCGGCGCAGCAGCGTTTTCGCATCGACCCGAAGCTCATCGAACGCGGCCGGCGTGCCGCGCGCGGGCGCAATGTCGAAGCCATGATCGACGCCGACGTGGCCTTTCACCAGGCCATCTACGACGCATCGGGCAACCCACTGATCGGCCAGAGCGCCGATCCGCACTGGCGCCACCTGCGCCGCGCGATGGGCGCGGTGCTGCAGGCCGAGCCACAGCGCGAATCGCTGTGGGACGAACACGAGGCCATCGCCACGGCCATCGCCGCCGGCAATGTCGAGCGCGCCTCGCGCCTGAGCGAAGAACACGTCTCGCGGGCCAGCGAGGCATTGAGCGAACGGCTCGCGCAGCAACTGGCGCGAGCCGCATCCCCCACCCCCACGAAAAAAGGAGACAAGGCATGAAGCTGACCCCCGAGCAACGCGCGCAGTTCGAGCGCGACGGCTATCTGTTCTTCCCCGGCCATTTCTCGGCCGAAGAGACGAAGGTGCTGACCGACGCGGTGCCCGACCTCTACAGCAGGCGCGAAGCCTTCAACGTGCGCGAGAAAGGCTCCAACGCCGTGCGCACGAACTTCGCCGCGCACCTCATCAGCGAGCCCTTTGCGCGGCTGGCGCGACACCCACGCATGGTGGGGCCGGTGAGCGATCTCTTCGAGGAAGAGGTCTACATGCACCAGTTCAAGATCAACGGCAAGATGGCCTTCGAGGGTGACGTGTGGCAGTGGCACCAGGACTACGGCACCTGGCTCAACGACGACCTTATGCCCACCGAGCGCGCGATGAACGTCGCGATCTTTCTCGACGAAGTGACCGAGCACAACGGCCCGCTGATGTTCATTCCGGGCAGTCACCGCAAGGGCGTGGTCGATGCGAAGCATGACCTCACGACCACCAGCTACCCGCTGTGGACCGTGGACAACGAGCTGATCCGCCAGCTGGTCGATCGCGCCGGAGGCAGGCACGGCGGCATCGTCTCACCCAAGGGCCCGGCCGGTTCGATGATCCTGTTCCACAGCTGCCTGGTGCATGCCTCGGGCAGCAACCTCTCGCCCTTCAACCGCGTGGCGGTGTACCTGAGCCTGTGCGCGGTCGGCAACCACATCCGGCGCCACAAGCGGCCCGAGTACATCGCGCACCGCGACTTCACGCCCATCGAGATGCTGCCCGACGACTGCCTGCTGAAGCCCTACCCGGTCGAAGTGCCGTGGAAAAACGGCCTGCCCGAGAGCGCGCTGCGCACCTCGCTCGACGTGCTCGACATCGCACAGGCCTGACCCCATGAGCCTGCACACCCGCCTGCAACAACGCGCCACCGAAGGCCGCCCCATCCGCATCGGCCTGATCGGCGCCGGCAAGTTCGGCTCGATGTACCTCGCGCAGATTCCGCGCACGCCCGGCGTGCAGCTGGTGGCGATTGCCGACCTGTCGCCCGACGCCGCCCGCGTCAACCTCGAACGCGTGGGCTGGCAGCCCGAGCGCGCCGCTGCCGGCTCAGTGCAAGAGGCGCTGAAGCAAGGCACCACCTGGATCACCGACGACTGGCAGGCCGTAACGCGCGAGCCTTCCATCGACATCGTGGTCGAGTGCACCGGCAACCCCATTGCGGCGGTGGACCACTGCCTCGACGCCTTCGCGCACGGCAAGCACGTGGTGAACGTGACGGTCGAGGCCGACGCCTTCTGCGGCCCGCTGCTCGCGCACAAGGCGCAGCAGGCCGGCGTGATCTATTCGCTGGCCTTCGGCGACCAGCCCGCGCTGATCTGCGACCTGGTCGACTGGGCGCGCACCTGCGGCTTTCCGGTGGTGGCGGCCGGGCGCGGCCACAAATGGCTGCCGCACTTCACCGAATCGACGCCCGAGACGGTGTGGGGCAACTACGGCCTCACGCCCGAGCAGGCGAAGCGCGGCGGGCTCAACCCGAAGATGTTCAACAGCTTTCTCGACGGCTCCAAGCCTTCCATCGAAAGCTCGGCGGTGGCCAACGCCACCGGGCTCACGGTGCCTTCGGACGGCCTGCTCTATCCGCCCGCGAGCGTGGAAGACATTCCCTTCGTCACGCGGCCCAGGAGCGAAGGCGGCGTGCTCGAGCGCAAGGGCATGGTCGAGGTGGTGTCGTCGCTCGAAGCCGATGGCCGGAAGATTCCCTACGACATCCGCATGGGCGTGTGGGTCACGGTCGAGGCCGAGACCGACTACATCAAGAACTGCTTCGAGGAATACAACGCCCACACCGACCCGAGCGGGCGCTACTTCACGCTCTACAAGCGCTGGCACCTGATCGGGCTGGAAGTCGGCATGTCGGTGGCCAGTGTGGCGCTTCGCGGCGAGCCCACCGGCGTGGCCACCTGCTGGAACGCCGACGTGGTCGCCACAGCCAAGCGCGACCTCTCGGCGGGCGAGATGCTCGACGGCGAAGGCGGCTACACGGTCTGGGGCAAGCTGCTGCCGGCCGAGCGCTCGCTGCGCCTGGGCGGCCTGCCGCTCGGGCTGGCGCACAACGTCAAGCTGGTGCGCGCCGTGAAGAAGGGCCAGAGCCTGAGCTGGGCCGACGTGGCGATCGACACCTCGACCGCCGCCTACAGGCTGCGCAACGAAATGGAAGCCATGTTCGCGCCCTCCATCAGGGCAAAGGCCGCATGACAGCCTAGGTAGCTCAACCGTTGCGCCGAACGGCAATCACATAAAAAATAATCTGCTCGGCACGCACCTCGTGTCGAAATGACCGCCGGCGGGCCGTCATTGTGGTGAGCGATCTTGCTCAACAGCCTTTTCCTTGACGGAGAGACACCATGCAGTACATGTTGATGTTCTATCAGCCCGCGGCCGAATTCGAACAGCGCGACGACGCGTCCTCGCAGGCCTACCGGGCCAGCTGGATCGCGTATGCAGACGCCGTGCGCCAGGCCGGCATCTCGCTCGGCGGCCACGGCCTCTTCCCGCCCATGACCGGCACCACGCTGCGCGTGCGCGGCGACAAGCGCCAGGTGCAGGACGGCCCCTTCGCCGACACCAAGGAACAGCTTGGCGGCTACTTCGTGGTCGACGTGCCCGACATCGACGCCGCGCTCGAATGGGCGGCGCGCGCGCCCTGCGCGACCAGCGGCGGGGTGGAGATACGGCCTGTCTTCATGGCGACGGCTGTAGCAGCATGAGCGAGCCGGCGGCTCACCGGGCCGCCGAACGTGCGGCGCGCGATTCGTACGGGCGGCTGCTGGCCATCCTGTCGGCGCGCACGCACGATATCGCCGCATCGGAAGACGCGCTCGCCGACGCCTTTGCGCGAGCGCTCGAACGCTGGCCCGCCGACGGCATTCCCGTGCAGCCCGATGCCTGGCTGCTGAGCGTGGCACGGCACCGCAAGCTCGACGCCTGGCGCCACACCCGCGTGCAGGACGCCGCCACGCAGAGCCTGCTGCTGCTGGCCGGCGAGGTCGACGAAGGCACCACCGACGGCGCGGCCGTGCCCGACGAGCGACTGCGCCTGCTGTTCGTGTGCGCGCACCCGGCCATCGATGCGCCGGCGCGCGCGCCGCTCATGCTGCAGACCGTGCTCGGCCTGGATGCGGCGCGCATGGCCGGCGCCTTTCTCACCGCGCCGGCCACGCTCGGCCAGCGGCTGGTACGCGCCAAGGCCCGTATCCGCGCGGCCGGCATTCCATTCGAATACCCGCAGGCGCGCGACCTGCCGCAGCGGCTGCAGGACGTGCTCGACGGCATCTACGCCGCCTACGGCACCGGCTGGGACGACGTGGACGGCGCCGACGCCCTGCCCCGCGGCCTCACGGCCGAGGCCATCGACCTCTGCCGCATCCTGTGCGGCCTGATGCCGAACGAGCCCGAGCCACTGGGCCTGCTGGCGCTGATGCTGTTCTGCGAAAGCCGCGCCGCGGCCCGGCGCAGCGAGACCGGCGCCTACGTGCCGCTAGACCAGCAGGACCCGCTGCGCTGGGACCCGGATCTGCTCGCGGAGGCCGAGCGTTGTCTGCGGCGGGCATCAGAAATGAAATCTCTCGGCGCGTACCAGCTTGAAGCGGCCATCCAATCGGCCCACTGCGAGCGCCGCGTGGGCGCGCCGGTGGAGCCCGAAGTGCTGGTGTCGCTGTACGAAGGCCTGCTGGCGCTGCGGCCGAGCATCGGCGCCCAGGTCAGCCGAGCCTGCGCGCTGGCAAACGCGCGCGGCCCCGAAATCGGCTTGCGGGCGCTCGAAGCTATTCCCGCGCTGGAGGTGGCGAACTACCAGCCGTTCTGGGCAGCACGTGCGCATCTGCTCGCGGCCGGCGGTGCACGTTCCGCCTCGCGGCAGGCTTATGACCGCGCCATCGGACTGAGCGCCAGCGCGGCGGTTCGTGCGTACCTGCATGCGATGTCGGATCGGCTTTGAGCGAACGGCTCAGGGCCCCAGACTTATTTCGCGTTGAACGTGCGGGGAAACAGCGCTGCCTGCGAACGATCGCGCAGCCGGTAGCTCATGGCCGGTCGGCCGAGGCTGCCGGTGAGCATTCCCGCCTCTTCCATGAACCCGCCGTCGAGCATGCGCTTGCGGAAGGCGCTCTTGTCGATGCCCCGGCCCAGCACCACCTCGTAGGTCTGCTGCAGCGCTGGCAGCGTGAACGGCTCTTCGAGCAGAAAGGCCGGCAGGGAGGTGTATTCGACCTTGCTGCGCAACCGGGCGACAGCCGCATCGAGCAGTTCGCCATGGTCGAAGGCCAGCCGCTTGCGCGAAGCGGCATCGACCTCGAACCATGCCACTTCGGCCGCGTTGGCGCCGCTGCGCAACTGCATCGCCTGTGCGGGAATCAGCGCATAGAAACAGTGCGTGGCCGACCAGCCGCGCGGGTCGCGTTGCGCGCCCCCCCAACTGCCGAGCTGTTCGAGGTAGGGCGTCACCACGCCGGTCTTCTCGCGCAGCTTGCGCAAGGCGCAATCGAGCAGCGTGGCGTCTTCGTCGATGTTCACGAAGCCGCCCGGCAAGGCCCACTTGCCGGGGAACGGCTCGACCATGTCGGCGGGCCGCTTCACCAGCAAGACTTGCAGCATGTTGTCGAGCACGGTGAACGTCACCACGTCGACCGTGACCAGCGGCCGCGGGAAGGTCAGGGCCGGAAAGTTCGACTTGTATTGGGTCACAGGGTGGCTTGACTCTCGGCTATTTAGTTGTACTATACAACCCTATATTAGTTGTACAGAGCAACCAATAGAAATGCTGTCACACATCATCACCAAGAAAAAGAAAAATGAATCGCAACCAACGCATGACCGTCGCCCATGAAACCCTGGCCATCCTCGAGCAAGGGCGCTATACAACCTCGGCCCACCAAACCGTAGACATCGCGGCGACCGTCGACGCATGCCTGCGCTCGACCCGCTATATCGACGCATCCGACACCGGCGTCCTCCTCCGGCAAGCCGGGGAACTGCCGGGGCGTCCCCATGGCGCCTCCATCGAAGTGATCAACGAAACCACGCTGGCCGGCATCTCTCGCGTGCTGCGCGAGAACGGTGGCCCCGTTGCGGCACTGAACTTCGCATCCGCGCGCAACCCCGGTGGCGGTTTCCTGAACGGCAGCCTCGCTCAGGAGGAGTCGCTGGCGAGCTGCTCGGCGCTCTACGCATCGCTTCTGCGTGCACCGCTTTTCTACGAGCGGCATCGCGCTTCGGCAGCAGCCCTGTATTCGGACTCGATGATCGTTTCACCGAACTGCCCCGTCTTCCGCAGTGACGACGGCATCTTGATGGACCAACCCGAGCTCGCCACCTTCATCACGTGCGCAGCGCCCAATGCAGGCGCCGTGGCGAAGAATCAGCCGGGAGATATCCCGAGGATCGAAGACGTCCTTCGCACCCGATTGGAACTCGTTCTGGCGCTGGCAGCCCAACAAGGCTGCGCCACTCTGGTTCTCGGCGCCTGGGGTTGCGGCGTGTTCCGGAACGACCCGGCCATGGTGGCCCAGATTTTCCGCAATCACCTGTGCGGCAGCGCTTTCTGGGCGAATCGGTTCGAACGCATCGTGTTCGCGGTGCTCGACACCTCTGCACAACAAGATATCTACAAGACATTCAAGAAAGTACTCGCGCCATGAACGCGCCCTTGCCCACCGAATCGCACCTGACACAGCGCGCGCGCTGGCCACAAAGCGGCCAACACATCCTCGCTCACCACGACGCGGCATCCGTCGTCGTCTACCAAGCCTACCGTCCCGCCATCGGCGAATATGCGATTCGCCACGGCCGGCTCGACGGCCCCGACTTCAGCCTTTCGCGCATGAGCTGGATCAAGCCCAACTTCCTCTGGATGATGTACCGCTGCGGCTGGGGCGCCAAGGAAGGCCAGGAGGTCACGCTCGGCCTGCGGCTGCGCCGTGCTTTCTTCGAGCGCGTGGTGCGCGAGGCCGTGCCATCGACCTTCAACCTCAACTACCCGAGCCGCGAGGCATGGCAAGCAGCGGTCGAGAGCTCGGAAGTGCGCCTGCAATGGGACCCGGATCACTCGCCCAGCGGCCACAAGCTGGAACGCCGCGCGATCCAGCTAGGCCTGCGCGGCCGTACGCTCGCAGCTTTCGCGCACGAAGAACTGCTGGAGGTCATCGACATGCGCGCTTTCGTGGACGCACAGCGTCCCTTGGCGCAAAACGACAACCCCGAATTGCAATTGCCGGTGGAGCATCCGCTCGACATCGGCACCTGAGGAGAAAAAAGAAATGACGACGACACCGCGCAGCATCCAGGACCTGCCTGCGTATTTCGCACAGGGCCGTCAGCCCGAGTACCTGCTGTTCTGGGGGCACCAGGCGCCCAGGACCGGCGTGAACAAGAGTTGCTTCAGCCAGTGGTTCGAGGCCGAATTCACCGTCGATGGCACGCACTACCGCACAGCCGAGCATTTCATGATGGCCGGCAAGTCGCGCCTGTTCAACGATGCGGAAACCTGCGAGCAGATTCTCGCGGCCCGCACGCCGGGCGAAGCCAAGAAGCTCGGCCGCAAGATCCACGGATTCGACGAAGCGGCATGGGTGGCCGCGCGCCTCGACATCGTGACGCAGGGCAACATTGAGAAGTTCTCGCAGAACCCAACACTCGGCGCCTTCCTGCTCGGCACCGGCCATCAGGTGCTGGTAGAGGCCAGCCCGGTCGATTCGATCTGGGGCATTGGCCTCGCGGCCACCGATCCCGCGGCGCAAGACCCACGCGAATGGAAAGGCCTCAACCTGCTGGGCTTTGCTCTGATGGCCGCACGCGATGCGCTGAGGAAAGCGCAATGACCGACATCGAACGCTATCGAGGCTGCCTGCTCGGCCTGGCCTGTGGCGATGCCGTGGGCACCACGGTCGAGTTCCGCACGCGCGGCAGCTTCGCCCCCGTGACGGGCATGCAGGGTGGTGGCCCTTTCGGACTGATTGCCGGCGAATGGACCGACGACACCTCGATGGCACTGTGCCTCGCGGCGAGCCTGATCCACCGCAAGGGCTTCGATGCGGTCGACCAGATGAACCGCTATTGCAACTGGCGCAGCGTGGGCTACATGAGCAGCACGGGGCAATGCTTCGACATCGGCCTGACGGTGTCGGGTGCGCTCACCCGCTATCTCGCGTCGGGCGATCCGTTCTCGGGCGACCCCGATCCGCGTACGGCCGGCAACGGCGCGCTGATGCGACTCGCGCCGGTGCCGATGTTCTATGCAGCGAGCGCCGAGGCCACATGGCAGCAGGCGGGCGATAGCACACGCACCACACACGGCGCGCTGGAGGCCATCGAGTGCTCGCGGCTCTTCGCGCTGCAACTGCGCGCGGCATTGCACGGCGAAGGCAAGTCGGCGATTCTTGCGACCGTGCCGCTGGAGCCGCTGAGCGAGAAGGTCGCGGCACTGGCACGCGGCGACTACGCCTCGAAGCCCATCGAGCACATCAAGGGATCAGGCTACTGCGTCGAGTCGCTCGAAGCAGCCCTCTGGTGCTTCGCGCATACCGAATCCCTCGAGGGGGCCGTGCTCGCCGCGACCAATCTTGGCGACGACGCCGACACCACCGCCGCGATCTGCGGCCAGCTGGCGGGCGCCTTCTATGGCATCGGCGGCATTCCGGAGAGCTGGCTCAGGCAACTCGTCATGCGCGGCGAAATGGAGCAGATGGCCGACCAGTTGCTGGCGCTGGCCGGCTAGTCGCGTCGTGCGCTCACTCCTGCGGCATAGCAACAGCCTCCCCCACCCGCTTCGCATCGAGCTGGCTCCCACCCTGCGTCAGCGACACCGCAACCACCGCATTCCCCGCATCCCGCCGGAACACGAACTGCGCCCCGATGCCAGTCACGGCAAACCGGTCGTTACCGGTGGGCGTGAGCGCGTTGTAGCCACGCCCGGTCTCGCGCACCAGCAGCTTGCCGCTGCGCACGGTGAAGCTCAACGACTTGGTCTTCGTCACGCGGAACTCGCCCTTGTAGTCCTCCAGCCGTTTCGGATCGACCGGCACTTCCACTGTCGGCACCGGGTAGCGGCTCTTGCCGATGGCCAGCATCACGGGCTGCATCGGCGCGCGTGCGTTGCTGCTGAGCACGATCAGCGCCTCGCCGGTGTCGGGCGCGAGCAGCCATAGCGTGCGGTAGCCCTCGGTGACGCCCGCGTGCCAGTAGGTGCGCCGGCCGCCATCAGGCCCGCGCACCATCACCGCGTAGCCGATCTCGGCGCCCTCGTAGCGCGCCAGCGGCGTAAGCATGCGCGCGGCGGCCGGGCCGAGCGGGCCGCCAGCGCCCGCGAGGATGGCGCGGCTGAAGGTCATCATGTCGGCGGCGGTGGAGCGCAGCGCGCTGGCCGGCGCGTAGGCCAGCATATCGAACAGCGGCTGGCGGCGGTCGCCTGCGAAGGCCGGGGCCATGCGCGAGGCCTTGTCGCCGAGCGAAATGACGGTGTCGTTCATGCCCAGCGGCTCGGTGATGCGCGCGCGCA
Organism: Variovorax multivorans; assembly: GCF_051216835.1. NCBI lineage: Bacteria > Pseudomonadati > Pseudomonadota > Betaproteobacteria > Burkholderiales > Comamonadaceae > Variovorax > Variovorax multivorans. The sequence goes on along the minus strand of NZ_JBPJZL010000007.1, from coordinate 395,084 downwards.
CCAGCTCGCCCCACGAGGTGTCGTAGTGCTCGGCCAGCAACTGGCCGAGCAGCGCCATGCCGAAGTTGCTGTACGCGCCTTCGCACGGCGGCGCGGCGGCCGTGAGCTTGATGCGCGCGAGGGACGCCCAGAACATGGGCTTGTCGAAGGTGCGGAACTGTTCGGCGAGCGACGCGCCGCCCGTTACGCCATCGGCCATCACCGGCATGCAGCCCGTGTGCGTGACGAGCTGGCGCAGCGTGACCGAGGCCACCGCGGACGAGAGGCCATCGACCTTGCCGGCGAGCAGCTTGCCCACGGTGTCGTCGAGCTTCAGGTCGCCGCGCTCCACCGACTGCGCAAGCAGCAGGCCGGTGAAGACCTTGGTGACGGAGCCGATCTCGAACATGGGCTGCTCGGCGCTGCCGGCCGCGATGGCGCGCGGCGACGACGGAGGCTCGGGGTTGTAGGCGGCGCCGTAGGCTGCCTGGCCGTTGCGCAGCGTGCCCACCACCAGCGTGCCCCGCTCGGCACCGAGAGCGGCTTTGGCCAGCACCGTCGGGTCACTGGCGAGTGTCAGGGGCTGCTGCTGAAGCTGCGCGGCGGCATGGCCTGCCAGCAGTGGAGCGAGGAACCAGGCGGCAAGCCAGGGGCGGTACAGGGCACGGGGCAAGAGCCGCATCGTCAGGTTCCTCAGGCGTCGTCGAAGAGGCGCCATCGTGCCACGGCGGCGTAACACCGCGTGCGCCGCGACAATTGCCCGATGCGCGCATTGCTCACCACCTTCTCCTGGCAGGAACTCCGCCACCACCCCTGGCGCAACGCGGCGGCTGTGCTGGCCGTGATGCTGGGCGTGGCGCTGGCCTTTTCGGTGCAGCTGATCAACGCGTCGGCGCTCGACGAGTTCGCGAGCGCGGTGCGCTCGGTCAACGGCCAGCCCGACCTGGAAGTGCGCGCCGTGCAGGGCGGCTTCGACGAGACCGTGTTCGAGCGGCTGGCCCGGCACCCGCAGGTGTCGCTGGCGAGCCCCGTGGTCGAGTTCCAGGGTCTCGCGCTGGCCGGCGAGCGCCAAGTGCCGATGCGCGTGATCGGCGTCGATGCGCTGGTGCTGCCCACCATCGCGCCCGCGCTGATGCCGCAGGCCACAGCCGGCGCAGACCGCTTCTCGCTGTTTGCGCCGGGCCATGTGTTCCTCAACGCTGCGGCACGCAGCGCACTGGGCCTGCCGGCGGAAACGCCCACCGGAACGACGGAGACGATGCAACTGCGCAGCGGCGACGCATGGCACAAGCTCGACGTCGCCGGCCATCTCGCAGCCGGCGGCACGGCGCTCGCGGTGATGGACATCGCTGCCGCGCAGGAGCTGTTCGGCCAGATCGGCCGGCTCAGTCGCATCGACCTGCGACTGACGCCCGGCACGGACAGGGCCGCCTTCATGGCCTCGCTGCAGCAGTCGCCGGGCTGGCCAGCAGGCGTGCAGTTTGCCGAGCCCGGCGATGCGGCGCAGCGCGTGAGCAACCTGTCGCGCGCCTACCGCGTGAACCTGACGGTGCTGGCGCTGGTGGCGCTGTTCACGGGTGCGTTCCTGGTGTTCTCGGTGCTGGCGCTCAGCGTGGCCAAGCGCGCGCAGCAGTTCGCGCTGCTCGGCGTGCTGGGCCTCACGCCGCGCGAGCGGCTGCGGCTGGTGCTGGCCGAATCGCTGGTGCTGGGGCTGATCGGCAGTGCAGCCGGTCTCGCGCTGGGCACGGCGCTCGCGGCCTTTGCGCTGCGCGTTCTGGGCGGCGATCTCGGCGGCGGGTATTTCGAAGGCGTGGCGCCCACGCTGCACTGGAGCGCGGGCTCGGCGCTGCTGTACGGCGGCCTCGGCGTGCTGGCCGCGCTGGTCGGCGGCTGGTGGCCCGCGCGCGCTGCGCAGGCGCTGCCCGAAGCGCAGACGCTCAAGGGCCTGGGCGCCGCGCCCACGCAGGGCAACGGCCACTGGCTGGCGTTGGGGCTGATCGCGCTCGGCGCGGTGCTGGCCAACATGCCGGCCATCGGCGGCATTCCGGTGGCGGCGTACCTGTCGGTGGGCTGCCTGCTGGTCGGAGGCATCACCGCCCTGCCCTGGCTGATCGCGCTGCTGTACGACCGAGTGGCGCCGATGTTCGCGCGACACGTGCTGCCGATGCTGGCGGTCGAGCGCGCGCGCCGCATGCGTGGCACGGCGGCAGTGGCGGTCAGCGGCGTGGTCGCGAGCCTGAGCCTGGCGGTCGCGCTGACAGTGATGGTCGCGAGCTTTCGCGATTCGGTGACGCACTGGCTCGATGTGGTGCTGCCGGCCGACCTGTACGTGCGCGCCACCTCGGGCGGGCGCGGCAGCAACAGCGGCAACAGCAGCAGCACCGACACCGCTACCTTCTCGCCGGCCTTCGTGCAGTCGCTGGCGCAGCTGCCCGGCGTGGCACGCACGGGCACGCTGCGCACGCAATCGCTTCAGCTCGATGCAACACGGCCCACCGTGACGCTGATTGCGCGCAGCCTGGAAGGCGGGGCAACGCAGTCGTTGCCGCTGGTGGGTGCCGCGCTGCCCGTGCCCGAGGGACAGATCGGCATCTACGTGAGCGAGCCGATGGTGGAGCTGTATGGCGCGAAGCCGGGCACGGCATTCACGCCGCTGTCGGATGCAATGGGCCTGCGGGCGGGCTCGAAGAAGGCGCAGACGTTCTTCGTGGCGGGCGTGTGGCGCGACTACGCGCGGCAGTTCGGCACGGTCACGATGGATGCGCGGGACTTCGAGCGCATCACCGGCGAGCGCAATGTGAGCGACGTGGCGCTGTGGCTTGCGCCCGGAGCGTCGGAAGGCGCAGTGCAGACCGCGGTGCGCGCGCTGGCGGCACGCCAGGGCGGCTCATCCGCCGAGTCCGTCGAGATCGCATCGGTGGGGCAGATCCGCGCGACCTCGCTGCGCATCTTCGACCGCAGCTTCGCCGTGACCTACTGGCTGCAGGCCGTGGCCATCGCCATCGGGCTGTTCGGCATTGCCGCTAGCTTCAGCGCGCAGGTGCTGGCGCGGCGCAAGGAGTTCGGGCTGCTCGCGCACCTAGGCTTCACACGGCGGCAGGTGCTGGCGGTGGTGGCCGGTGAAGGCGCCGCGTGGACCGCCATCGGCGCCGTGGCTGGATTGGGACTGGGGCTGGCGGTGTCAGTGGTGCTGGTGAAGGTCGTGAACCCGCAGAGCTTCCACTGGAGCATGGACCTGCTGGTGCCCTGGGAGCGTCTGCTGGTGCTGTGCGGCGCGGTGGTGGCCGCCGGCACCGTGACGGCCTGGCTGGCCGGGCGAGCCGCGGCCGGCAAGGACGTGGTGCTGGCTGTGAAGGAAGACTGGTAGGCGGCCTCAGCGCCTCAGCGCGCCGGCGTCAGCTGGATCCTCTCCACCGTTTCCTTCTCGACGGCTCCCCGGCTGTAGACCAGCGGCACGTACTTGCCTTCGAGCCATAGCGGCGCAAGGTCGCGGTAGTTCGGGCTCTCCGGGTTGCCCGACTGGCCCGGCGTGTTGATGACCCGCGAGGCGTCCCAGTTGCCCACGTCCAGCACCATGCGGAACGATGCGCCCGCCGTCAGCTTGTAGTCGCTGGCCCGGTAGGTGGCCGCCATCGGCGTGAAGGAAGAGCCGGACATCGGCCAGTCGCCCACGTCGAGCTTCTTGCGCGTGGCGGCATCGACCACGCCGCCGAGCGGATGGCGGAACTCGGCGCGGTGCAACGCGCCCCACTTCCAGGTCGCGGGGTCGGGGCCGAGCTTGGTGGTGAGCTCCTGCATCGCTGCCGGCAAGGTCTTGAGCAGCAGTGCATCGCGCTGCTCGTTCGTGACCCAGCCGAACGGGTTCTCGAGCAGCAGCACCATGCGCGTGCTGTCGCCGGGCGCGGCCAGCGCGGCGCCGGCATCGCCCGCACCGGCCTTGAGCACGGCGGCGCGCAAGGGCTTGCTGCTCCACACCTCGTACAGCGCGGCGGCAGCGCTGTCGCGGTCCATGGTGCCGTCCCAGCTTTGCAGCATGCGCAGCGCTGTTGCCGTTTGCGCGTCATCGCTGCGCAGGCCGGCCAGCAGCTTCAGCACGCGCTGCGCGGGCGTCGCGACGATGTCGTTCTGCATGCGCTCCGAGTCTTCGATGGAGAAGCGCGAACCCGCCGCCACCTTGGCCGCGAACAGCTCCTTGAGGCGCCGCGCACGCGCCGCGTCGCTCCACTCGTAGCCCACGCCCTTCTTCGCGGCGGGATGGTCGGGCGGAATGTTGTTCTCGTTGGCGGTCACCACATAGCCACGCGCCGGGTTGAACTCCGAAGGCAGCTCGTCGCCGTTGCGGAAGCCCGACCACTCGTAGCGCCCATCGCCCGGCACCGGCATCAGCCCGTCCCAGTTGGGCCGGATGGGTGTCAGGCCGCCGGGTATCCAGCCGACGTTGCCGCTCGTGTCCGCATAGACCTGGTTCTCGCCCGGCGCGCCCCAGCGGTTCATGGCGGCGCGGAACTGGTCCCAGTTGCGCGCGCGCATGTAGTCCATGGAACCGAAGTACGGCGCCATGCCGGGCTCCAGCCACGCCGCGCGCAGTGCATATGCGCGCTGCTTGCCCGGTTCGGACAGCAGCACCGGGCCATGGCGCGTGAAGGTGTTGACCACCTCGCGCGGCGCGCTCTCACCCTTGACCGCGATGCGTTCGGTGACGCGCACCATCGGCTCCCAGCGGCCCTGGTAGCGGTACTCGTTGGCATTGCGCGGGTTGAGCTGATACACGTACAGGTCTTCCTGATCCATGTAGAAGCGCGTGAGGCCGAAGGCGATGGTGCCGTTATGCCCGATCGACAGACCAGGCAGGAAGGGCTCGCCCGCGCCGATGGCGTCCATGCCCGGTGCGCTCAGGTGCGTCATGTAGCGCAGGCTGGGCGCACCGTGGGCGCGGTGCGGGTCATTGGCCAGGATGGGACGGCCGGTGGACGTGAGCTTCGGCGAGATCACCCAGTTGTTGCTGCCGTAGGCGCCGGTTGGGTCGCCTTGCGATGCCTGCAGCTGTTCTGCTTCGTCGCTGCCCGGCAGTTGGGCCACCGGTGACGCCAGCCGCGTGTTGGCCTTGGTGAACTGCGGCGACTCTGTTGCGCGCATGTAGGCAGCGCGCAGTTCGGCCGCGGGAATGGTGCACGGGTCGAGCCCCGGCGGCACGCGCGGGTTGATCGGCGGATCGAGCTCGCGGCGCAGCCAGTCGGCCTTGACGCCGGCTCCGCCCGCGCAGTACGCACGGGCGCGATCGATCTCCGACGTGAAGTTGAGCGTGAGGCCGTGATGCCGGATGCGCACCACGTCTTCGGGCGACCACGTTGCCGGCTGGTAGCCCAGCAGCGCGAACTCCGGCGGCAGCAACGAGGGCTGCGCGCGCACCTGCGCCACATAGGCATTGACGCCGGCCGTGAAGGCCTCGGCCACGCGCTTGGCGTCGGAGCCATAGGCCAGCCACTCGCGGTACATGTCGCCGCGATAGAGCACGGCGCGCGCGGCGCGGTCGTTCTCGACCCAGGCGGGGCCGAAGTCCTTCGCCATTTCGCCGAGGCCGCGCTTGCGCCAGAGATCCATCTGCCACAAGCGGTCGCGCGCGGCGATGAAGCCCTGCGCCACGAATGCGTCGTAGAGCGTGCCCGCATAAAGATGCGGCACGCCCCAGCGGTCGACCAGCACTTCGGCCGGCTTCTCGAGACCGGGCACGGCGAACGATGAAGAAGGGCGCGTGGGCGTCTGCGAACCGGGAGGCCCCGACGCGCAACCCGCGAGCACAAGGGCCGCGAGCGCAACGACGCCGAAGGAATGCCTTTGACCTAACGAGCGCCGCGATGCTAGGCGCAGGTTTGTTCTTTTCATGTGTCTCGTCTCCTGCCTTGTTGTAGATGGCAGGGCACAGTATCCCGATTTGCGCCTTGCGTGGGCGTTACAAGGCATGACTTGTAGACTGAGCGCCATGCAGCAAACACCCTCCATCCCCTCCTGCAGCGGCTGGCTCGGCGGCGCGATCCGTCGCATCGAAGCCGACTACCAGCGCAGTGCCGACACGCACCTGATCCCGCTGCCCCTGCCCTCGTTCGCCGCGCACGGCATCGACATGTACCTGAAGGACGAATCGACGCACCCGACCGGCAGCCTCAAGCACCGGCTCGCACGTTCGCTCTTTCTCTATGCGCTGTGCAACGGATGGGTGCGCGAAGGCACGACCATCGTCGAGGCCTCCAGCGGCTCGACGGCCGTGAGCGAGGCCTACTTCGCGCGGCTGCTGGGCCTGCCCTTCATCGCGGTGATGCCGCGCACCACCTCGCCCGAGAAGATCGCGCAGATCGCCTTCTACGGCGCGAGCTGCCACTTCGTCGACCATGCCGCGCAGGTGTACGAAGAAGCCCGCGCGCTGGCCGAGCGCACCGGTGGCCACTACATGGACCAGTTCACGTATGCCGAGCGCGCGACCGACTGGCGCGGCAACAACAACATCGCCGAGAGCATGTTCCAGCAGATGTCGCGCGAGCGGCATCCGGTGCCCAAGTGGATCGTCGTGGGCGCGGGCACGGGCGGCACCAGCGCGACCATCGGTCGCTACCTGCGCTATCGCTGCCACGACACGCAGGTGTGCGTGCCCGACCCCGAAGGCTCGGTGTTCTCGGCCTACCACCGCACGGGCGACGCCACGCTGACGGCCGCCGGCTCGCGCATCGAGGGCATTGGCCGTCCGCGCGTGGAGCCGAGCTTCATCCGCACGCTGGTCGACCGGATGATCGAAGTGCCGAACCTCGATTCGGTAGCGGCCATGCATGCGCTGTCGGCGCTGCTGGGGCGCAAGGTCGGGCCGTCGACGGGCACCAACTTCATCGGCATGCTGGCCGTGGCGCAGGAGATGCGCGCGGCGGGGCGGCAGGGTTCCATTCTTTCGCTGCTGTGCGATGCGGGCGAACGCTACCTGCCGAGCTACCACGACGCAGCGTGGGTGCAGAACGCCTTCGGCGACATCGGGCCGGCACAGCAGCGCATCGATGCGCTGGTGGCGTCGTGATGTCTCCCCTGCCACTGCTGTCGCGCCGCGGCCTGCTGCTGGCGGCGCTCGCGGCGGGGCCGCTGGCGGCATGGGCATTGCCCGAGCGCCGGCTGGAGTTTCCGCGCGACTTCGGCAGCCACCCTGACCTGCACACCGAGTGGTGGTACATCACCGGTCATGCGAAGACGCCGGCGGGGCGCGAGTTCGGCTATCAGGTGACCTTCTTCCGCTCGCGCGTCGAGGCCACGCAGGGCATGCGCTCGGCCTTCGCGGCGAAGCATCTCGTGTTCGCGCACGCGGCCGTCACCGACCTCGAAGGCCGCGTGCTGCTGCATGACCAGCGCATCGCGCGCACGGGCTTCGGCGTGGCGGAGGCGAGCACGAGCGACACCGACGTGCGCATCCGTGACTGGTCGCTGGTGCGGGAAAAAGACGGCATCTACGTCGCGCGCATTCCGGCTGGCGAGTTCTCGCTCGACCTGCGCTTCACGCCGACGCAGCCGGTGCTGCTGCAAGGCAACGCCGGCCTCTCGCGCAAGGGGCCCGATGAATCGCAGGCGAGCTACTACTACAGCGAACCGCAGCTCAAGGCGCAAGGCAAGCTCACGCTCAAGGGACAGTCCTTCGACGTGGGCGGCACCGCATGGCTGGACCATGAATGGAGCGAGGCGCTGATGCACCCCGAGGCCGTGGGCTGGGACTGGATCGGCATGAACCTCGACGACGGCAGCGCCCTCACCGCCTTCCACCTGCGGCGCAGCGACGGCAGTGCACTGTGGGGCGGCGGCTCGTTCCGCCCACGCGATGGCGCGGCTCGCATCTTCAGGAACGACGAAGTGCGTTTCGAGAGCCTCAAGACCTGGGACAGCCCGCGCACGCAGGCAAAGTACCCGACGCAATGGCGCGTGCAGACGCCCGCTGGCAGCTTCGAGGTGCGCGCCCTGCTCGACGACCAGGAACTGGACAGCCGCGGCTCGACCGGCGGCGTGTACTGGGAAGGCGTGAGCGATCTGCTCGATGCGCAAGGGCGCCGCGTGGGGCGTGGCTATCTGGAGATGACGGGCTACGCTGCGCCGCTGCGGCTGTAGCCTTTGTGCGTTTCTAGGGGCGTGTGTTCGTTCGGGGTGCGTGCGAATGACACCCGGTACTCCCCTCCGCGAATGTCCCCCGCCTTCGGCTCCTCTTTTATTTCGCTGCGGGGAGTACCCGGTGCCATTCGCACATGAGCGCGGCTCTTGTGCCGGCCGATCGACCGCTGCGTCCATCGATCACGTCGATGGTGTGCTCTGCGCAGCGAAATAAAGGAGGAGGCCGCAGGCCGGGGGACATTCGCGGAGCAGAGCACACCGTCGGCGTGAGCGCGCCCCAAACATCGCAACATCACCACAACATTCCAAAAAGAAAACGGTAGAGTGCATCCGTTTTTCGGCCGGAATCGTAAGTCCCCCCATGAACACCCATCACCACCTGAAAACGCCGGTCATCGCCAGTGCCTTGCTGTCGATCAGCACCTCTTTCGCCATCGCAGCGCCGCCCGACGTCGCGCTCAAACCGCTGGAGACCACGGAATCCGTGATCAGCGACATCAGCGCGAGCGATCGCACGCGCCCTTTCCTGCCCGGGGAAAAACTGCTGTACTTCACGAACATCAAGAACGGGGACCAGGTGAAGTCACCGTTTCGCGTCGCGTTCGTGGCTTCGGGCATGGGGGTCTCGCCCGTGGTTGCCGGCGACATCAAGAACACCGGTCACCACCACATCCTGATCGACATGCCGCTGCCGGTGGATATCAAGGCGCCGATTCCCTTCGACAAGCCCGACGAGTACCTGCACCAGCACTACAAGCACTATGGGAACGGAGAAACGGAGGCCGTGCTCGACCTGCCGCCCGGCAAGCACAAGCTGCGCCTGCTGTTCGCCAACCACGCGCACGTGCCGTACTACGTGGCCAGCCGGGAGATCGAAATCACCGTGCTTCCGAAGGCCAACTAGCAGCCCTCGCGACAGGCGCTACACGCTCCTCGACAAAATCCGGACTCCAGGAAACAGGACACCGTACATCATCTATGGGGGCTCGAATGCCAACGGTCAGAAAGTCGAAGCTCGAAATCGAGGCGCCATTGGTTTGACAAATAGCCCCCCAGAGCTATTCGAGTACGTTCTTTCGGCGCTTGCCATTCATCCGAATCGAATTTAGAGGTCACTGGCCACAGCCACCGCTGAAGCTGTAACTGTTGTAGCGGCGTAGAAGAACTGACAACCGGACGACTCCCCCGTGCGTTGGGAAAAATTACCAGAACCGTCCTAAGACAGAGGAGCCCCATCATGAAAATCCGAATCGCAGTACTGGCCATGGCCGGCGCCCTTTCAATCCTTGCGAGCCCTCTTGCCGCCAACGCGCAGGTCTCGGTGAACATCAACGTGCCAGGGCTGGTGATGACGGCGCCGCCGCCACCACGCTACGAACCCCTGCCACCGCCGCGCGGCGGCTTCGTCTGGGTGCCGGGCCGCTGGGCCTGGGACGGCCGTGCCTACGGATGGCGTCCGGGTGGCTGGCAGCCCGAGCGCGCAGGCTACGCCTATGCCCCGGGCCGCTGGATCGAGGACCGCGGCGGCTGGCGTTGGACCGAAGGCGACTGGCGCCGGCGCGAGGCGTACCGTGAAGCGCGCCGCGAACGCGAGTGGGAAGAAGAGCATCGCCGCCGCGACCACGATCGCGACTATCGGCGCGGCCATGACCACGATCGCGACCGCGGCGATTTCTGCCCGCCCGGCCAGGCGAAAAAAGGCAACTGCTGATGCAATGAAAAAGGGAGCCTCGGCTCCCTTTTTCATTGCAGTTGCCTTGCTTGCTATTTGGCTCGTCGCCGCTCGATGAACGCAATGATCTCGCCCATGATCCCCTTGCGGAATGCCAGCACGCAGATCACGAAGATCAGGCCCGTGACCATGGTCACCGACTCGCCCAGCGTGTTGAACCAGTCGATGGTCGTGATGCGCGCCAGGAAGTTGCCGAGTTCGCCGATCTTGTTCTCCAGCAGCACCACCACGGCCGAGCCCACCAGCGGACCCGAGAGCGTGCCGAGGCCACCCACCAGCGTCATCAGGATGACCTGGCCCGAGGCGGTCCAGTGCACGTCCGACAAAGTGGCAAAGCCCAGCACCAGCGTCTTGAGCGAACCGGCCAGGCCCGACAGCGCCGCGGAGATCACGAAGGCCAGCAGCTTGAAGCGACTCACGTCGTAGCCCAGCGACAGCGCGCGTGGCTCGTTCTCCTTGATGCCCTTGAGCACCTGGCCGAAGGGCGAGTGGATGGTGCGCACGATCAGCAGGAAGGCCGCAACCACGATGACCAGCGCGACGTAGTACATCGTGAGGTCGTTCGACAGGTCGATCAGGCCGAACAGCTTGCCGCGCGGCACGCCCTGCAGGCCGTCTTCGCCGCCCGTGAACTTGGCCTGCAGCGCGACGAAGAACATCATCTGCGCGAGCGCCAGCGTGATCATCGCGAAGTAGATGCCCTGCCGGCGGATGGCCAGCACGCCGAACAGCCAGCCGAGGAAAGCGCCAGTGAGCGTGCCCGCGATCAGGCCAAGCTCGGGCGTGAGGCCCCAGACCTTGATCGCATGGCCGGCCACATACGCGGAGCCGCCGAGGAAGGCCGCATGGCCGAACGACAGCAGGCCCGTGAAGCCCAACAGCAGGTTGAAGGCCGCGGCGAAAAGTGCGAAGCACATCAGCTTCATCACGAACACCGGGTAGGCGCCGAAGAACGGCGCCAGCAGCAGCGCGACCAACAGCAAGACGTAGACGACGGTGGAGATTTTTTTCATGTTCATGCCGTTCGCCTTATTTCTCTTTGCCGAACAGGCCGGCGGGGCGAATCAACAGCACGATGACCATGATCACGAACACAACCGTAGACGATGCCTCGGGATAGAAAACCTTGGTGAGCCCTTCGATCACACCGAGCCCGAGGCCCGTGAGGATGGCTCCCATGATCGACCCCATGCCGCCGATCACCACCACGGCGAACACCACGATGATGAGGTTCTGCCCCATCAGCGGCGACACCTGCATCACCGGCGCGGCCAGCACGCCTGCGAAGGCTGCGAGCGCGCAGCCGAAGGCGTAGGTCAGCGTGATCATCAACGGCACGTTGACGCCGAAGGCTTCCACGAGCCGCGGGTTCTCGGTGCCGGCGCGCAGGTAGGCACCCAGGCGCGTCTTCTCGATCACGTACCAGGTGGCGAAGCACACCACGAGCGAGGCGACGACCACCCAGGCGCGGTAGTTCGGCAGCACCATGAAGCCAAGGTCGGTGGCGCTCGACAGCGCATCGGGCGCGTCGTAGGGCAGCCCCGACACGCCGTAGATCGAGCGGAACACGCCCTCGATCAGCAGCGTGAGGCCCAGCGTGAGCAGCAGGCCGTAGAGATGGTCGAGCTTGTAGATCCAGCGCAGCAGCAGGCGCTCGATCACCACGCCGAAGATGCCGATGACGACGGGCGCCGCGATCAGCATCACCCAGTAGTTGACGCCGAGGTACTCCATCGCCATCCACGTGAGGACAGCGCCGAGCATGAACAGCGCGCCGTGCGCGAAGTTGATGACATTGAGCAGGCCGAAGATCACCGCCAGCCCGAGGCTCAGGATGGCGTAGAAGGAGCCGTTGACCAGCCCCAGGAGGAGCTGGCTCAAAAGCGCGGGAAGGGAAATGGTCATAAGCGTTTCAACGAACCCGGGCGGCTGCGCGCCCGCGGGGGATCACTTCCAGAGGGCGCACTTGCTTTCGGCCTTCGTCGTGAAGACCTCTTCACCCTTGAGCTTCTGGATCACCTTGTAGTAGTCCCACGGCTGCTTGGATTCGGCCGGCGACTTGACCTGCACCAGGTACATGTCGTGCACGAAGCGGCCGTCGGCGCGCACGGTGCCCTTGGCGTAGAAGTCGTCGATGGGCGTGGCCTTGATCGTCTCCATCACCTTGTCGGCATCGACCGTCTTGGCGGCCTGCACGGCCTTCAGGTAGGTCATGGTGGCCGAGTAGTCGGCGGCCTGGATATCGGTGGGCATGCGCTTGGTCTTCTCGAAGAAGCGCTTGCCGAAGGCACGCGTCTTGTCGTCGAGGTTCCAGTCCCAGCTGGTGGTGAGCAGCAGGCCCTCGGTGTTCTTCAGGCCCAGGCTGTGCACGTCGGTCACGAACACCAGCAGGCCGACCATCTTCATGGTCTTGGTGATGCCGAATTCCTTGGCCGCCTTGATCGAGTTGATGGTGTCGCCACCGGCATTGGCCAGCGCGAGCACCTGGGCCTTGGAGTTTTGCGCCTGCAGCAGGAACGAAGAGAAGTCGGAGGTGTTGAGCGGATGCTTCACGCTGCCCACCACGGTGCCGCCCTTCTCCTTCACGACCTTGGAGGCATCGGCCTCCAGCGCCTGGCCGAAGGCGTAGTCGGCCGTGAGGAAATACCAGCTCTTGTCGCCGCGCGCAATCACCGCGCTGCCGGTGCCCTTGGCCAGCGCCACGGTGTCGTAAGCGTAGTGCACGGTGTAGGGGCTGCACTGCTCGTTGGTGAGCGCCGAGCTGCCCGCGCCGTTCACGACGAACACGCGCTTCTTCTCCTGCGCCACCTTGGCCATGGCCAGGGCTGTGCCCGAGCTGGTGCCGCCGAACAGCATCGTCAGGCCCTGCGTGTCGATCCATTCGCGCGCCTTGGAGGCGGCGATGTCGGCCTTGTTCTGGTGGTCGGCCTGCAGCAGCTCGATGGGCATGCCATTGACCTTGCCGCCGAAGTCGTCGATGGCCATCTGGATCGCGAGGGCGCCGTTCTTGCCCTCCACGTCCGCGTAGAGGCTCGACATGTCGGTGATGAAACCGATCTTGACCTTGTCCTGGGCCTGCGCGGCGCCAACGGCCATGAGGCAGGTAGCGGCGAGGCAGGCAGAGGCGATGAGCGTGCGTTTCATGGGATGGTTCTCTTGGTTGACTTCGGTGGAAGGGTCTGGGGCAGCGTCAGCTGCTTATTTCCAGAGAGCGCATTTCGTCTCGGCCTTCGTGGTGAAGACCTGGTCGCCCGGCAGCGTCTTGAGCACCTTCAGGTAGTCCCAGGGCTTCTTCGATTCGGCGGGCGACTTCACCTCGACCAGGTACATGTCGTGGATGAAGCTGCCGTCGGCGCGGATGGTGCCCTTGGCATAGAAGTCGTCGACCTTCGTGCTCTTGAGCTGCGCCATCACCTTGTCGGAGTCGGTGGTCTTGGCGGCGGCCACGGCCTTCAGGTAGGTCATGGTGGCCGAGTAGTCGGCGGCCTGCACGTCGGTCGGCATGCGCTTGGTCTTCTCGAAGAAGCGGTTGGCAAACTTGCGCGATTCGTCGTTCAAGTCCCAATACCAGCTGGTGGTGTGCAGCAGGCCTTCGGTGTTCTTCAAGCCCAGGCTGTGGATGTCGCTCAGAAAGACCAGCAGGCCGGCCGTCTTCATGGTCTTGTTGATACCGAATTCCTTGGCCGCCTTGATCGAGTTGATGGTGTCGCCACCAGCATTGGCCAGGCCCAGGATCTGCGCCTTTGAGTTCTGCGCCTGCAGCAGGAACGAGGAGAAGTCCGAAGCGTTCAGCGGATGGCGCACCGCGCCCACCACCGTGCCGCCCTTTTCCTTCACCACCTTGGTGGTGTCGGCTTCGAGCGCGTGGCCGAAGGCGTAGTCGGCCGTCAGGAAGAACCAGCTCTTGCCACCGCGGTCTACAACCGCCGCGCCGGTGCCTTTGGCCAGCGCCACGGTGTCGTAGGCGTAGTGGATGGTGTAGGGGCTGCACTGCTCGTTGGTGAGCACCGAGCTGCCCGCGCCGTTGTTGAAGTACACGCGCTTCTTCTCTTCCGCCACCTTGGCGGTGGCCAGCGCGGTACCGGAATTGGTGCCGCCGAAGACCATGGTCACGCCAGCCGTGTCGATCCATTCGCGGGCCTTGGAGGCGGCGATGTCAGCCTTGTTCTGGTGGTCGGCCACCAGCAGCTCGATGGGCTGGCCCAGCGCCTTGCCGCCGAAGTCGTCGATGGCCATCTGGATGGCGGTGGCGCCGCCTTTGCCTTCGAGGTCGGCGTACAGGCTCGACAGGTCGGTAACGAAGCCGATCTTCACTTTTTCCTGCGCCTGCGCGGCGCCCGCGCTCATGGCGAGGACGGCGACGGCGGTAGCGATGAGGCCGAGTTTTTTATTCATGGTGTTGTCTCCTGAAGAAATCTTTGTGGGATGCGAGAAAAGGTCTTGTGGACGTGTCTTTTGCTTCAGACGCCGAGCAACTCGGTGAGCACCGGCATCTTGGCTTCGAGCTCGGCCGCGCCGAACTTCTCCACGATGCGGCCGTGCTCCATCACGTAGAAGCGGTCGGCCAGCGGCGCGGCGAAGCGGAAGTTCTGCTCCACCATGACGATGGTGTAGCCCTTGGAGCGCAGCGTGGTGATCATGCGGGCCAGCGCCTGCACGATGACCGGCGCGAGGCCTTCGGAAATTTCGTCGAGCAACAGCAGCTTGGCGCCCGTGCGCAGGATGCGCGCCACGGCCAGCATCTGCTGCTCGCCGCCCGACAGGCGCGTGCCCTGGCTGTTACGGCGCTCGGCCAGGTTGGGGAACATGGCGTAGATCTCTTCGACCGACATGCCCTGCCCTGCGCCTTTGAGTTCGGGCGGCAGCAGGAGGTTTTCTTCGCACGAGAGGCTGGCGAAGATGCCGCGCTCTTCAGGGCAATAGCCGATGCCCAGGTGCGCAATGCGGTGCGTCGGCATGCCGATGGTCTCTTTGCCGTTGACCTCGATGCTGCCCTTGCGCGCGCCTGTCAGGCCCATGATGGCCCGCAGCGTGGTGGTGCGGCCCGCGCCGTTGCGGCCCAGCAGCGTGACGACTTCGCCCGGCTGCACGACCATGTCGACGCCGTGCAGCACGTGCGATTCGCCGTACCAGGCTTGAAGGCCCTTGATCTCCAACGCGGCGGTCATCAGTGAGCCCCTTGGAGTTGGCCGTCGGTAGTGCCCATGTAGGCTTCCATCACCTGCGGGTTCTTCGAGACTTCGGCGTACGGGCCTTCGGCCAGCACGGCGCCGCGCTGCAACACGGTGATGGTGTCGGCGATGGTCGAGACCACGCTCATGTTGTGTTCGACCATCAGGATGGTGCGTCCAGCCGACACGCGCTTGATGAGTTCAGCCACGCGGTGCACGTCTTCATGGCCCATGCCCTGCGTGGGTTCGTCGAGCAGCATCAGCTCGGGCTCCATCGCCAGCGTGGTCGCGATCTCGAGCGCGCGCTTGCGGCCATAGGGCAGGTTTACCGTCTGTTCGTCGGCGAGCTCTTCGAGGCCGACTTCAGCCAGCAGCTCGCGGGCTCTGGCATCCAATGGCTTGAGCGACTTCTCGCTCTTCCAGAAGTGGTACGAGGTGCCGAGGCGTCGCTGCAACCCGAGGCGCACGTTTTCGAGCAGCGTGAGGTGCGGGAACACGGCCGAGATCTGGAACGAGCGGATGATGCCGCGCCGCGCGATCTGCGCGGGCCGCTCGCCGGTGATGTCCTGCCCGTTGAACAGGATCGTGCCGGTGGTCGGTTCGAGGAACTTGGTGAGCAGGTTGAAGCAGGTCGTCTTGCCGGCACCGTTCGGACCGATGAGCGCGTGGATGGATCCGCGCACCACCGACAGGTCGACCTTGCTGACCGCCGTGAACCCTTTGAATTCCTTGGTGAGCTGGCGTGTTTCGAGAATGACGTCGCTCATCTCGCGAAGTCGCCCGGGTACGGAAAAAGAATGTCGGTCATGCGGTCCATCTCAATGCGCCACCATCGAGCGCGGACCGATTGTTCGTGGGCCTACCCCGCTTGCATACTGGGGCAAATGCCTATGCTGCAGTGCAACCTGCACGGACCGGCGCACATTCGAATCGGGGACTGTCGTTATGACGACAAAGAAAGCTCCGGCGGCATCGGAAACCCCAAGCCGGTGCGCACAGGGGTCTGCGTAGACTGCAGCCAACATGCCGGACTTCCGCTCTCCCGACTTCCTGACCGACCACATCCTGCACACGCTGGCTTTCTACGAGCCGCGCGACCTCGATGCCACGGGCGGCTTCTTTCATTTCTTCAAGGACGACGGCACGGTGTACGACCGGCGTACGCGCCACCTGGTTAGCAGCACACGCTTCGTTTTCAACCACGCAATGGCGTATCGCCGCTTCGGCATTCCCGCGCATCTTGCGGCCGCTCGGCACGGCCTTGCGTTCGTCGAGCATGCGCATCGGCAGCCGGGCGGCGGCTATGCATGGCAGATCGACTGGCACCAGCAGCGCGCCACCGTGCAGGACGGCACCAACCACTGCTACGGCCTGGACTTCGTGCTGCTCGCGCAAGCGCATGCGCTGATGGCCGGCATCGAAGAGGCGCATGCGGGGCTGGAGCACACCTGGCAACTGATGGAACAGCATTTCTGGGAGCCACGACACCAGCTCTATGCCGACGAGGCCACGGCCGACTGGCGCATCGGCGCCTATCGCGGACAGAACGCCAACATGCACGCCTGCGAGGCCCTGATGGCCGCATTCGAAGCCACGCAGCAAACGCCCTACCTCGACCGCGCGCTGGCTGTAGCCGAATCAGTGACCGGCAAGCAGGCCGCGCTGGCCGACGGGCTGGTCTGGGAGCACTACCGCGAAGACTGGTCGGTCGACTGGGACTACAACCGCGGCGACAAGACCAACATCTTCAGGCCCTGGGGTTTCCAGACAGGCCACCTGACGGAGTGGGCCAAGCTGCTGCTGCAGTTGGAAGGCCATCTCGCCACCAAGGACCGTACGGCCGACTGGATCGTGCCGCGCGCGCGCCATTTCTTCGACACCGCCATGTTCCGCGGCTGGGATGCCGACAACGGCGGGCTGGTCTACGGCTTCGGCCCCGACGGCAAGGTGTGCGACGGCGACAAGTACTTCTGGGTACAGGCCGAGAGCTTCGCGGCTGCCGCCCTGCTCGCGGTGCGCACCGGCGAGGCCAGCTACTGGGACTGGTACGACAGCATCTGGGCCTACAGCTGGGAGCACTTCGTCGACCACCGGCACGGCGCCTGGTACCGCATCCTCACGCCGCAGAACCGGAAGATCAGCGACGAGAAGAGCCCCGCCGGCAAGACCGACTATCACACCATGGGCGCGTGCCACGACGTGCTCAGGGCGCTGCGCAAATAAGAACCCCCAGGCTCCTTGCGAAGACTGGGGGTGATTGGTGTGAAGACGATGCGCTGTCAGTGCGCGCCTGCTGCTGCGTCGCCACCGGCGCCGCCCTTCTGGGGCCGTGCCAGCCACACCAGCGGAATCAGCAGCAGAAACAGGATCGCCGACGCGTAGAAGATGTCGTTCGTGGCCAGCATGTAGGCCTGCTGATCGACGATACGGTTGATCTGCCCCAGCACCTGGTCGGCGCTGAAGCCGCTGGCGTTGAGCCCGGACATCGCGCTCGTGGCTGCGTTGTTGCCCTGGTTGATCGTCTCGGCCAGTTGCGTGTGGTGCAGCGTGGCACGGTTGTCCCACAGCGTGGTGGTGATCGACGTGCCCATTGCACCCGCCGTGATCCGCAGGAAGTTCGACAGCCCCGACGCGGCCGGGATGCGGTCGGGCGTGAGGCCCGACAGCGTGATGGTCACGAGCGGGATGAAGAAGAACGCCATCGCGATGCCCTGGATCACCGTCGGGATGATGATGGTGACGAAGTCGGCCTGCGTATTGAAGTTCGACCGCATCCACAGCACCAGTGCGAACACCAGGAACGAGAAGGTCGCGTAACGGCGCGGATCGATCTTGGCCACCGTGAGCCCTACCACCGGCGAGAAGAAGATCGCCAGCAGCCCCACGGGCGCCATGATCATTCCCGCCTGCGTGGCGGTGTAGCCCATCCACTGCTGCAGCCACAGCGGCAGCAGCACCACGTTGCCGAAGAACAGGCCGTAGGCCACGGCCGTTGCCACGGCGCCCGACCAGAAGTTGCGGCGCTTGAACAGCGACAGGTCGACCACCGGGTGCTTGTCGGTCAGCTCCCAGATCAGGAAGAACGCGAAGCCGACCACGGCCACCACCGCCATCGTGACGATCTGCGGCGAATGGAACCAGTCGAGCTCCTTGCCCTTGTCGAGCATGAGCTGCATCGAGCCCACCCACAGCACCAGCAGCGCAAGACCGATGGCGTCGATCGGCACCTTGTGCGTGGTGCTCTCGCGCTTGCGGTACAGCGCCCAGGTAATGGCCGCCGCGACGATGCCCACGGGGATGTTGATGTAGAAGATCCACGGCCACGAGATGTTGTCGGTGATCCAGCCGCCCAGCAGCGGCCCCATCACCGGCGCGACCAGCGTGGTCATCGACCACATGGCCATCGCAAGGCCTGCCTTGGCGCGCGGATAGCTCGACAGCAGCAGCGTCTGCGACAGCGGGATCATCGGGCCCGCAACGAAGCCCTGCAGCGCGCGAAAGGCGATGAGCGTCGTCATGTTCGGCGCCAGGCCGCACAGCAGCGAGGCGACCATGAACAGGATCACGCTGGCCATGAACAGGCGCACCTGTCCGAAGCGCTGCGTCATGAAGCCCGTGAGCGGCACCGCGATGGCGTTGGCCACCGCGAAGCTGGTGATGACCCAGGTGCCTTGCGTGGTGCTCACGCCCAGGTCGCCCGAGATGGCGGGCAACGACACGTTCGCGATCGACGAATCGAGCACGTTCATGAAGGTTGCCGCAGACAGCGCTACCGTGCCCCAGACGCGGGCTGCGCCTTCGAGCGGTGGATGCGCAACGTAAGCAGGAGCAGCGGTGGCCATTGCGGTCGCGCGAACTGTTTGCCTGAGTTACCCGAGGGAAGCGCGGGCGATCAGCCCGGCTGCCCCTGCACTGCCACCGATGCCGCGGCGGGTGCGCTCGACGGTGCCGCCGAGCCCTTCGACGGCGCGGTGGCCGTTGCCGGTGCGCTGCGGCCGAGGTTGGCCGCGACGATGCGGTCGACTTCGGCGTCGGCGCCGCGGTCGAGCTGGCTGTAGACCTGCGTCTGTGTCAGCGCGGTAGCGCGCGGCGCGTCGGCGAGCATCTTGCCGCTCTTGGACGAGATGTCGACTTCGGCGTCCATCGACAGGCCGATGCGCAGCGGGTTGGCCTTGAGCTGCTCGGGGTCGAGCGCGATGCGCACGGGCACGCGCTGCACCACCTTGATCCAGTTGCCGGTCGCGTTCTGCGCGGGCAGCAGCGCGAACGCACTGCCGGTGCCAACGCCCAGGCCCGCGACCTTGCCGGTGTATTCGACCTTCTTGCCGTACACGTCGGCCGTGAGCTTCACGGGCTGGTCGATACGGATGTTGCGCAGCTGCACTTCCTTGAAGTTGGCGTCGACCCACAGCTGGTTGAGCGGCACGATCGACATCATCGGCGTGCCGGCGGCCACGCGCTGGCCGAGCTGCACGGTGCGCTTGGCGACGTAGCCGTCGACCGGTGCGGGCATGGCCACACGCTGGGTGGCGAGGTAGGCCTCGCGCACCTTGGCGGCTGCGGCCAGCACGCTCGGGTGCTGGGCCACGCTGGTGCCGTCGGTCAGCGACTGGTTGCTGACCAGAGCTTCCTTCGCGGCGACCACGCCGGCCTGCGCCGCGGCGAGTGCGCTCTTGGCGGTGTCGAGCTGCGTCTCGGCGTGGTTGAGTTCTTCCTTCGACACGGCGCCGTTGCCCGACAGCGCGCGGCGGCGCTGCAGGTCGTCCTGCGCCTTGGCGATGTCGCTCTGCGCCTTCACGATGTCCGACTGGCGCAGCGTGACTTGCGCGGCCAGCGAGCCGTTGTTGGCGTACAGCGTGCGCACCTGGCGCACAGCCTGCGCGAGCGCGGCTTCGGCCTGTTCGAGCGACACCTTGGCATCGGCCGGGTCGAGCTGCACCAGCGGCTGGCCGGCCTTCACGAAGTCGGTGTCATCGGCGCCGATGGCCATCACGGTGCCGCCGATCTGCGGCGTGATCTGGATGACGTTGCCCTGCACGTAGGCGTTGTCGGTGTCCTCGTAGTGGCTGGCAACCAGCCATTCGTAGAGGCCCCAGCCGCCGCCGACGACGATCACCACCGCGGCGAGCGCGGTGAGTGCGCGGCGGCGCTTGCCGTTGCCGGCGGGCGCCTCGGGGGCTGCAGGAGCTGCGGCTGCAGCGGGCGTCGGAGTGTTGTTGTCGCTCATGATGAAGTTCTTTCCGAAGACGAGGAAGTCGGGTCAGTTCTGGTCGGTTCTTGTTCAGTTCACAGCGGCCGCGGGGGCCGAAGCGGTGGCCGTGGCCGGGGGCTGCCAGCCGCCGCCCAGTGCGCGCGCCAGGCCCACCTGCGTGTCGAGCGCGCGGGCGGCGAGGTCGACGGCCAGCCGGCGCTGCGCCAGCACGGAGGTTTCCGCCGTCAGCACGTTGAGGTAGTTGCCGAGGCCCGCGCGGTAGCGTTGCACGGCGATGTCGTAGGCGCCTTCGGCGGCGGTCTGCGCGGCGCGTTGTTCGGTTTGCTGGCGCGTGATCGACTGCGCGCTCGTGACCTGGTCGGCCGCGTCGCGCACCGCGTCGAGCACGGTGGCGTTGTAGCTTTCGATGGCCACGTCGAGGTCGGCCGACTTGCCGCGCAGGTTGGCGCGCAGCTTGCCGCCCTCGAAGATCGGCAGGCTGATGGCCGGGCCCACGCCCCACTGCTCGCTGCCCGACTTCAGCAGCTTGCCGAAGCCCAGGCTCTGGAAGCCGACGAAGGCCGTGAGGTTCACGTTGGGATAGAAGAGCGTCTTGGCGTTGGCCACGTCGCTCGTGGCGGCCTCGACGCGCCAGCGCGCGGCGGCGATGTCGGCGCGGCGGCCGAGCAGGTCGGCCGGAATGCTGCCCTGCAGTGCCATCGGCTTGACGCCGGCCAGCACCGGCGGCTTGAGGGATGCCGACACGTTCGGCTGGCCGACGAGCGCGTCGAGCGCGTGCTGCTGCAGCGCGATCTGCTCGTTGAGCGATTCGATCTGCTGGCGTGCCTCGGGCAGGCCGCCTTCGCTCTGGCGCAGTTCGAGGCGGGTGTCGAGACCGGCGGACACGCGGTCGCGCACGAGCTTGAGCGTTTCGTCGCGCTGCGCCAGCGTGCGCTGGGCGACGGTGAGCTGATCGTTCAGGCGCGCCCATTGAAAGTAGCTGCGTGCCACGTTGCTCGCAAGCAGCACGCGGGCGGCGTCCGCGTCGGCGGCCGCGGCATTCGCCGAGCCGATGGCAGCGTCGAGCGCGGTGCGGTTCTTGCCGAAGAAGTCGAGCTCCCAGCTTGCGCCGAGCTGCAGCAGGCCGATGTTCTGCGTGGAGCCGCCCAGCGGTGCCGGGTAGATGTAGTTGCTGTTGAACTTCTGGCGATCCAGGTCGAGCTCGGCGTTGACCTTCGGCTTGAGGGCCGAGCCGGCGATGTCGGCGGAGGCCTGCGCGCGCGCGAGGCGGGCTTGGGCGACCTGCAGGTTGGGGTTGCCGGCCACAGCCTGGTCGATCAGCGAATTGAGCTGCGTGTCGCCGAAGGCGAGCCACCATTGGCTGTCGAGGCGGGACACAGGCGCCGCGGCGCTGTCGGGCGCGATGCCCAGCGACGAAGCGTCGCGCAGCTTGGCCTGCGAGCCGATGCCGGCCATGTCGGCACAGCCGGCAAGTGCGACCACGAGCAATGCTGCGGCCACGACGGGGGTGCGACGCACAGCGCGCACGGCGAGGGAATCAGTCATTTTTATCTCCACGGGCCGCGAGAGCCTGGGCGTTGTCGAGGATGCGGCGCAAGTAACCCTTGAGCTGCTCCCATTCTTCGGCGCTGAAGCCAGCGAGGTGTTCGTTCTGCACACGGCTCAGCACGTAAGGCACTTCCTTGGCGGCGGCACGGCCTTCGTCGGTGAGCTCGATGTTGACCACGCGGCGGTCTTCGAGCGAGCGCACACGGCGGCACAGGCCCTTGGCCTCGAGGCGGTCGAGCAGGCGCGTCATGGCGCCGGTGTCGAGTTCGCAGGCGCGGGCCAGTTCGGCCACGGTGGTGGCGGCGCCGGTGTGCAATTTGTATAGAGGCACCCATTGCGGATAGGTCGGGCCGCCAGGCTCGCACATGCGGGTTTCTACTGCCTGACCGACCGCGGTGACGATGCGGCGCATCAGGTAACCGATGCTGTCTTCGGTCGAATAAGTCTCCGCGCGATAGAAGACAGGCGGGCGACGCTCAGCGTCGGCGGGGGCCGACGAGGCTTCTGGAGTGTTTGCATCGCTCATGGGTCGAAATATTAGCTGCCGCGGCAGTAATTGTCAAGGCCGCCTTTGTGGAGGCAAGGGATCGTTAGAATCGGCGCATGGCTTCTACCCCACCGTCTTCCATGGCCAAGGGCTCGCCCCGGTCGCTGTCGGGCCTGAGCCCTTTTCTTCGGCCCTACCGCGTGCAGATCGTGCTGGCGGCCCTCTTTCTGGTGCTGGCGGCGGTTACCACGCTGGTTTTCCCTATCGCATTGCGCAGCCTGATTGACGGCGGCTTGATCAGCACCGACAAAGGCGCCCAGACCATGGCACTGCGCGAGCACTTCGGCGCCCTCTTCGCGGTGGCCGTGGCGCTGGGCGTTTTCTCGGCGGCGCGCTTCTATACAGTGAGCTGGCTGGGCGAGCGTGTGACGGCCGACATCCGCAACGCGGTCTACGGCCATGTGCTGAAGCAAAGCCCCGTCTTCTTCGAAACCACGCAGACCGGCGAAGTGCTGTCGCGCCTGACGGCCGACACCACGCTCGTGCAGACGGTCGTCGGCTCTTCGCTGAGCATGGGCCTGCGCAACGCGGTGATGGGCGTGGGCGCCCTGGCGGTGCTGATCTGGACCAACCCCTACGTGATGGTGCAGGTGCTGGGCATCCTCGTGCTGGTGGTGCTGCCGAGCATGTGGTTCGGCCGCCGCGTGCGCAAGCTGTCGCGCGCCAGCCAGGACCGCGTGGCCGATTCGAGCGCCATCGCCGCCGAGGTGCTGAACGCCATTCCCGTGGTGCAGAGCTACACGGCCGAAGACCGCGAGGCCGCGCGCTTCAACGGCTCGACCGAGAACGCCTTTCGCACCGCCGTGCGCCGCACCAAGGCACGCTCGGTGCTGGTGGCGTTCATCATCATCGCGACCTCGGCGGCGCTGCTCTGGGGTCTCTATCAAGGTACGCAGGCGGTGCTGCGCGGCGACATCACGGCCGGCCATCTGGGCCAGACCGTCGTCTACGTCGCCATCCTGGCCAGCGCGACCGCCGTGCTCGGCGAGGTGTACGGCGACCTGCTGCGTGCAGCCGGCGCGACCGAGCGGCTGATGGAGTTGCTGCATGCGCCCGCCGCCATCTTTTCACCGCCGAGCCCGACGGTCACGCCCGTTCCCGTGGCGGGCAGCACGATCAAGTTCGATGCAGTGACCTTCCATTACCCGTCGCGGCCGGGCACGCCAGCACTGCGCGACTTCAGTCTCGAAGTCGCGCCGGGCGAAACCGTGGCACTGGTGGGATCGAGCGGCGCGGGCAAGAGCACGGTGTTCCAGTTGCTGCTGCGCTATTACGATCCTCAATCGGGCCGCCTGCTGCTCGACGGCGCGCCGCTGGCCTCGCTCGCCCTGCCCGACCTGCGCACCCGCATCGGCCTCGTGCCGCAGGACGCCGTGATCTTCTCGACCACCGCGTTCGAGAACATCCGCTACGGCCGTCCCGAAGCCACGGCCGATGAAGTACATGCCGCAGCACGCGCCGCCTTCGCCCACGACTTCCTCCAGGCGCTGCCTGAGAGCTACGACACCTTCCTCGGCGAGCGCGGCGTGCGGCTGTCGGGCGGGCAACGCCAGCGCATCGCGATTGCGCGCGCGATCCTGAAGAACCCGCCGCTGCTGCTGCTCGACGAAGCCACGAGCGCACTCGACGCGGAAAGCGAACGCATGGTGCAGGCGGCGCTTGAATCGGCGATGGAGAACCGGACCACGCTGGTCATCGCTCACCGGCTGGCAACGGTGCAGAAGGCCGACCGCATCGTGGTGCTGGACCACGGCGGAATCGTCGAGCAGGGAACGCATGCGACGCTGGTCGCGCAGGGCGGTGTGTACGCGCGCCTGGCTGCGCTTCAGTTCACGGCCTGAACGGCTGCGACCGGCTGGTCGATTACTGCAGGGTTTCTTTCAGCGCCGCCGGAATCGGCAGCGCCATCACCGGAATGCCTTCGTCGAGCAGCGCTTCGGTCTGCTCCGGCGTCGCCTGGCCGCGAATGCCGCGCTCCTGGGCTTCGCCGTAGTGCATCTTGCGGGCTTCGTCGGCAAAGCGGTCGCCGACGTCTTCGGTCTTTGCCAGCACCTCGCGCACGGCGCGCATCCAGCGGGCTTCGGGCGAGAGTTCGGCAGGAACGCTTGAGGCAGCAGCAATTGGTGCCGCAGCCTCAGGCGCCTTGGCATTGCTCAGATTGAGTCGCGGCGCGCTCAGCAGCTTGACGACGGCGGTGTCGCCGCAGATCGGGCACTCGACCAGTCCGCTAGCCAACTGGCTGTCGAAGGCCTCGTTGGACGCGAACCAGCCCTCGAAGCCGTGGCCGTGCGCGCAGCGGAGATTGAGAACCTTCATGCGGGGATTATCCCGCGCTGCCTTCCGCAGGGGCAGCCTTCCAATCCAGTGCCCATGCGCCCGAAAGGACGTTCTGCAGCCAGAGCGTGCAGGTCAGAGTCTTGGCGTCGGTCACTTTGCCGTCGCGGCACCAGCCGGCCAGCTCATCGGGCGTGCCCGTGAACACGTCGAGAAACTCGCCGTGGTCGAGCTGCCGCTCCCCAAGCGAAAGGCCACGCGCGAAGTAGATGTGGATGATTTCGGTCGAGTACGCCACCGCCAGGTGCATCGCGCCCGCATACGCCCATTCGCGCGCGGTGTAGCCCGTTTCCTCGAGCAGTTCGCGCCGGCCGCAGTCGAACGGGTCTTCGCCCGCGTCGAGCTTGCCCGCCGGAAATTCGATCATCACGTGGCCGACCGGATAGCGGAACTGCCGCTCCAGCACCACCCGGCCGTCGTCCAGCAGCGGAATCACCACCACGGCGCCCGGGTGCACCACGTACTCGCGCGTGGCGCTGTGGCCGTCGGGCAGCCGGATGGTGTCGCGCCTGGCCTCCAGGAACTTGCCCTTGAACAACTCTTCGCGGCTCGTGAGCTCTTCCTTCAGGTGGGAATCGGTGGTGTCGATGGGCGTGGTCATGTCGTCGTCCTCAATGCCTGTGCTTCATCAGATAGCGCCAGGTGAACCCTGGAAAGGCCAGCACGATGAACAGCGCGCCGGTCACCGCATAGAACTCCCAGCCCTGCGGGGCGATCTGCCCTGCCCTGCGCTCGAACAGCAGCCCGATGCCACCGGCCAGAAAGTACAAGACCACCAGTTCGGCGAGGCGCACCGCGAGCGGCTTGGGTTTCGTCGCAAGCGGCACGACGCCGAACAGGCGGTCGTTGAAGAACGGCAGGTTGGCGGCCACCAGGGCCACCAGCAGAACGACCCAGACCGACGCGGTTTGCGACACCAGGTCGGCCGCGTCAGTGGGCCAGGGTTGCCACGATCGCGTCGTAGCAAAGCGTCATCAGGCCGCCGGGCACGATGCCCAGGATCAGGATCAGCGCGCCGTTGATCGTGAGCACGGTGCGCACGTCGCGCGGTGCCGACACGGTGGTGGCCGTGACGGGCGCGTCGAAGTACATGACCTTGACCACGCGCAGGTAGTAGAACGCGCCGATCAGCGACATCATCACCGCGAACACGGCCAGGCCGATGTAGATGGCGTGGCCCGAGGCGATCAGCGCCTGCAGCACGGCCAGCTTCGCGTAGAAGCCGACCAGCGGCGGCAGGCCGGCCAGCGAGAACATCGCAATGGCCATGACGCCGGCGTACAGCGGGCTGCGCTGGTTCAGGCCAGCCAGGTCGGTGATCTCTTCGCTTTCGAAGCCTTCGCGCGCCAGCAGCAGGATGATGCCGAAGCTGGCCAGCGTGGTCAGCACGTAGGTCACGATGTAGAACATCGAGGCGCTGTAGGCGTACTGGGCGTTGTAAGTGCCCTGCTGGTCCGAGCCGGCAACCAGGCCGAGGAGCATGAAGCCCATCTGCGAGATCGTCGAATAGGCCAGCATGCGCTTCAAGTTGCTCTGCGCAATGGCCGCCAGGTTGCCGACCAGCAGCGAGGCAATGGCCAGCACGGCCAGCATCTGCTGCCAGTCGATGGCCAGCGGCTGCAGCGCATCGACCAGCAGGCGGATGATGATGGCGAAGGCAGCCAGCTCGGGCGCGGCGCCGATCAGCAGCGTGATCGCAGTCGGAGCGCCCTGGTAGACGTCAGGCACCCACATGTGGAACGGCGCAGCGCCCACCTTGAAGGCCAGGCCGGCGACGATGAACACCAGGCCGAACACCAGCACCTGGTGGTTCACCTTGCCGCTTGCGATGGTCTTGAACACTTCGTTGACGTCGAGCGAGCCGGTCGCGCCGTACATCATCGACAGGCCGTACAGCAGGAAGCCGCTGGCCATCGCGCCGAGCACGAAGTACTTCATGGCGGCTTCGCTGGCCACCGCGTTGTCGCGGCGCAGCGCCACCAGGGCATAGCTCGACAGCGTGAGCAGTTCGAGGCCCAGGTAGATCAGCAGGAAGTTGCTGCCCGAGATCATCACGAACATGCCCAGTAGCGCGAACATGCTGACGGTGAACATTTCGCCGCCGCGCAGCATCTCGCGGTCGGCCGCATAGGGACGGCCGTAGACCAGCGTGACCATCAGGGCGACGGTGGCAAAGCACTTGAGCCAGTTGCCCATCGGGTCGCTGACGACCATGCCGCCGAAGCCGTAGATCGTCTTGGCGTCCAGGGCCTGCAGGCCCGACAGCACGGCGACCACGGCCAGCGTGGCCAGCGTCAGCACATAGGTGCGGGTACGGCGCGGGCTCGTGTCCGACAGGTCGACCAGCGCAATGATGCAGGCCATGACCAGCAACACGATTTCGGGGTAGATCGTGACCCAGCTGAGTTTGTCAATCATCTCGTTCTCTTCTTCAGCGTGGCATCAGGAAGGCAGCTTCGAAACTGCCACGTGGCGCAGGAGCTCGGTCACCGAGGCGTCCATCGCGTCGGTGAACGGCTTCGGGAACAGGCCCATCCACAGCACGGCGATGGCCAGCAGTGCCAGCATCAGGAACTCGCGGGCGTTGATGTCGCTGAGCTCCTTGACGTGGTCGTTACCGACCGGACCCAGGTACACGCGCTTGTACATCCAGAGGGTGTAGGCCGCGCCGAAAATCAGCGCGGTGGCGGCGCCGAGGCCGATCCAGAAGTTGGCCTTCACGGCGCCCAGGATCACCATCCACTCGCCCACGAAACCGGCGGTGCCCGGCAGGCCGCAGTTGGCCATGGCGAACAGCAGCGCGAACGCGGCGAACTTGGGCATGGTGTTGACCACGCCGCCGTAGTCGGCGATCTGGCGCGAGTGCACGCGGTCGTACAGCACGCCGATGCCCAGGAACATGGCGCCCGACACGAAGCCGTGCGCAATCATCTGCACGATGCCGCCGGACACGCCGAGCTCGTTGAAGATGAAGAAGCCGAGCGTCACGAAGCCCATGTGGGCCACCGACGAATAAGCCACCAGCTTCTTCATGTCCTGCTGCACCAGTGCCACCAGGCCCACGTAGATCACGGCGATCAGCGACAGCGCGATCATGAGCCAGGCCCATTCGTGGGAGGCGTCGGGCGCGATGGGCATCGAGAAGCGCAGGAAGCCATAGGCACCCAGCTTCAGCATGATCGCGGCCAGCACGGCGGAGCCGCCGGTGGGCGCCTCGACGTGCACGTCGGGCAGCCAGGTGTGCACCGGCCACATCGGCACCTTCACGGCGAAGGCCGCGAAGAAGGCGAAGAACAGGAAGGTCTGCGCGGTCGAACTCAGCGGCAGCTTGTGCCAGGCCAGGATGTCGAAGCTGCCGCCCGACTTGTTGTACAGGAAGATCAGTGCAACCAGCATCAGCAGCGAGCCGAGCAAGGTGTACAAGAAGAACTTGAACGCCGCGTAGATCTTGTTCGGGCCGCCCCAGATGCCGATGATCAGGTACATCGGGATCAACGTGGCTTCGAAGAACACGTAGAACAGCACGCCGTCGAGCGCGGAGAACACGCCGATCATGAAGCCCGACAGGATCAGGAACGCGCCCATGTACTGGTTCACGCGCTCGGTGATCACTTCCCAGGCCGAGATCACGACGACGACCGTGATGAACGACGTCAGCAGCACCAGCCAGAGCGACAGACCGTCGATCCCGAGGTGGTAGTTGACGTTGAAGCGTGCGATCCAGCCCGTCTTTTCGACGAACTGCATCGCGGCAGTGCCGTTCTGGAAACGCGTGAACAGCGGCACCGTGACCAGGAAGCTCACGATGGCACCGACTAGCGCGACCCAGCGCACGCCCTTGGCATGCTCGTCACGGCCAAACGCCAGCAGCACGGCGCCGAATGCGATCGGCACCCAGATGGCAAGGCTCAACAAACCCATTTTTCTTTTTCTCCAGCGCTAGGCTCAGCGTTTGAACCAGACGAAGTACGTCATCAGGATGAAGATGCCGAGCAGCATCGCGAAGGCGTAGTGGTAGATATAGCCAGACTGCATCCAGCGCACCACACCCGAAATCCGGCCAATCACTTTCCACGAACCGTTGACGACGGCGCCGTCGATGAGCGCCTGGTCGCCGCCCTTCCACAGACCGGTGCCAAGCGCGCGCGTGGCGCGGGCAATGACGTTCTCGTTGAACCAGTCCATGTAGTACTTGTTCTCGAGCAGGCGGTAGATCGGGCCGCAGGCGCGCTTGATCGCAGCCGGCAGCGCCGGGTTGATCATGTACATGTACCAGGACAGGACTACGCCAGCCAGCGCCAGCCAGAACGGCGCGGCCTGCAGGCCGTGGATGGCCATGGCCACCGGACCGTGGAAGGCTTCTTCCAGTTCCTTCATGGCGTGGTGCTTCGAACCATCCACGAAGATCGCGCTCTTGAAGAACTCGCCGAACAGCATCGGCTCGATCGTCATGAAGCCGATCACCACCGAGGGAATGGCCAGCAGCACCAGCGGCAGCCAGACGACCATCGGCGACTCGTGCGGCTTCTGGTCATGACCGTGACCATGATCGTCATGACCGTGAGCATGGTCGTCATGGTGCGCGTCGGGGTTCTGGTCGTAGCGTTCCTTGCCGTGGAAGACCAGGAAGTACATGCGGAACGAATAGAACGCCGTGATGAACACGCCGGCCAGCACCGCGTAATACGCGAAGTTCGCGCCCCACAGGTGGCTTTCGTGCACCGCTTCGATGATGCTGTCCTTCGAGTAGAAGCCGGCGAAGAACGGCGTGCCGATCAGCGCAAGCGAACCCAGCAGCGAGGTGATCCAGGTGATCGGCATGTACTTGCGCACGCCGCCCATCCAGCGGATGTCCTGGTTGTGGTGCATGCCGATGATCACCGAGCCGGCGCCGAGGAACAGCAGCGCCTTGAAGAACGCGTGCGTCATCAGGTGGAACACCGCGACCGAGTAGGCCGAGGCACCGAGCGCCACCGTCATGTAGCCGAGCTGCGAGAGCGTCGAATACGCGACCACGCGCTTGATGTCGTTCTGGATGATGCCCAGGAAGCCCATGAACAGCGCAGTGATGGCACCGATCACGAGGATGAAGCTCAGGGCCGTATCGCTCAGCTCGAACAGCGGCGACATGCGCGCCACCATGAAGATGCCGGCCGTCACCATCGTTGCCGCGTGGATCAGCGCGGAGATGGGCGTCGGGCCTTCCATCGAGTCGGGCAGCCACACATGCAGCGGGAACTGGGCGCTCTTGCCCATCGCGCCGATGAACAGGCAGATGCAGATCACCGTGATGAGCATCCACTCGGTGCCCGGGAAGGTGATGCCTGCCAGCGTGCCTGCCTTGGCGAAGGCTTCGGTGTAGTTCAGCGTGCCGGCGTAGGCGGCGATCAGGCCGATGCCGAGGATGAAGCCGAAGTCGCCAACGCGGTTGACCAGGAAGGCCTTCATGTTCGCGAAGATCGCGGTCGGCTTGTTGAACCAGAAGCCGATCAGCAGGTACGACACCAGGCCCACCGCCTCCCAGCCGAAGAACAGCTGGAGCATGTTGTTGCTCATGACGAGCATCAGCATCGAGAAGGTGAACAGCGAGATGTACGCGAAGAAGCGGTTGTAGCCGTCGTCTTCTTCCATGTAGCCGATGGTGTAGATGTGGACCATCAGCGACACGAAGGTCACGACGCACATCATCATCGCGGTAAGGCCGTCGACCATGAAGCCGACTTCCATCTTCAGGCCGCCCACCACCATCCATTCATAGATGGTTTCGTTGAAGCGGGCGCCGTCGGCCACCACGCTCTTGAGCGTCATGGCCGAGATGATGAAGGCGACCAGCACGCCGAGGATGGTCAGCGAATGCGTGACCTTGCGGCCGATGTGATTGCCGCCGAACTTGGTGCCGAACAGGCCGGCGACAGCGGCGCCGACCAGGGGTGCCAGCGGCACGGCCAGCAAGGTGGATGCGGAAAGGGTTGCGCTCATGTTGCTTTCAACCCTTGAGCGAGTTGAGTTCGTCGACGTTGATGTTCGACTTGTTACGGAACAGCAGGACCAGCAGCGCCAGCCCGATGGCCGACTCGGCCGCAGCCACCGTCAGGATGAAGAACACGAAAATCTGGCCGTGCATGTCGCCCAGGAAGTGCGAGAACGCCACGAAGTTCATGTTGACCGCGAGCAGCATCAGCTCGATGGCCATCAGCAGGACGATCAGGTTCTTGCGGTTCAGGAAGATGCCGATCACGGACAGCGCGAAGAGCATCGCGCCGAGCGAAAGAAAGTGTCCGAGCGTGAGCGTCATGCCTTGTTTTCCTTTGCAGCGTCCGCAGCTTCAACCACAGGCTCGGCAGCACGCGTTACCGGCATCTGCACGATGCGCACGCGGTCGCGCGCCTTCACGCGGACCTGGTCGGCCGGGTTGACGTACTTGCTGTCCTTGCGGGTACGCAGCGTCAACGCGATGGCGGCCACGATGGCCACGAGCAGGATGACCGCGGCGATT
This sequence comes from Variovorax multivorans, assembly GCF_051216835.1. Classification (NCBI taxonomy): domain Bacteria; kingdom Pseudomonadati; phylum Pseudomonadota; class Betaproteobacteria; order Burkholderiales; family Comamonadaceae; genus Variovorax; species Variovorax multivorans. The sequence continues at coordinate 363,938 of NZ_JBPJZL010000007.1, read as the reverse complement.
TCCAGCGGGTAGAGGTATTCGGAGTAAAGCAGCTTGCCGAGTTCGAGCGTATTGGAAGTGTTGGCCCCTAACGCACCGGCAGCAGCGCGCGGCTCGCCGAGGCGGAAACCGCCCATGAGCACGGCCGCCATTTCGAGCGCAATCAGCGCACCCACGCCTGCCGCAAGCGGAAAGTGCTTCCAGAAGCCCTCTCGCAAGCCGTCGACGTTGATGTCCAGCATCATCACCACGAACAGGAACAGCACCATCACGGCGCCGACATATACCAGCACGAGCGAGATCGCGAGGAACTCGGCACGCAGCAGCAGCCAGATGGCCGATGCCTGGAAGAAGGCCAGAACCAGGTACAGCGCGGCGTACACGGGGTTGCGGGCGGTGATGACGCGGAACGCTGCAAACAGCAGCACCACGGCAAACAGATAGAACAGACCGGTCTTGACGTCCATTGGAATTCGAATTGGTACGGGGTTCGGGCTGGTCGGAATCAGCGGTACTTGGCGTCAGCCGCCTTGTTCGCTGCGATTTCTTTTTCGTAGCGGTCGCCCACGGCCAGCAGCATGTCCTTGGTGAAGTACAGGTCGCCGCGCTTTTCGCCGTGGTATTCGAAGATGTGCGTCTCGACGATCGAGTCGACCGGGCAGCTCTCTTCGCAGAAGCCGCAGAAGATGCACTTGGTCAGGTCGATGTCGTAGCGCGTGGTGCGGCGCGAGCCGTCGTCGCGCACATCCGATTCGATGGTGATGGCCAGCGCCGGGCAGACGGCTTCGCAGAGCTTGCAGGCAATGCAGCGCTCTTCGCCGTTTTCATAGCGGCGCAGCGCGTGCAGACCGCGGAAGCGCGGCGACAGCGGCGTCTTCTCTTCGGGGAACTGCACCGTGATCTTGCGGGCGAAGGCGTACTTGCCGGTAATGGCCAGGCCCTTGAACAGCTCGAACAGCATGAAGCTGCCCAGGAAGTCCTTGAGCGAGAACGGCGCGGACGGTGTTGCGGTGTGCGCAGCAGACATGATGTTGGCGCTTCCTGTTATTTCCAGATGTTGAACGGCGTCTGCATCCAGCCACCGACCACGACCAGCCACACGAGGGTGACGGGAATGAAGATCTTCCAGCCCAGACGCATGATCTGGTCATAGCGGAAGCGCGGGAACGTCGAGCGCACCCACAGGAACATGGTGACCACGCAGAAGGTCTTGAGGCCCAGCCAGATCCAGCCCGGAATGATGCTCAGGAACTCGAACGGCGGCAGCCATCCGCCGAGGAACAGCACGACGGTCAGGATCGAGACGAGCCACATGTTGGCGTACTCGGCCAGGAAGAACATCGCGAAGCTCATGCCCGAGTACTCGATCATGTGACCGGCAACGATTTCGGACTCGCCTTCCACCACGTCGAACGGGTGGCGGTTGGTCTCGGCCAGGCCGGAGATGAAGTACACGACGAAGATCGGCAGCAGCGGCAGCCAGTTCCACGACAGGAAACCCACGCCCATGTTGGCGAACATGCCCTTGCCCTGAACGTTCACGATCTCGCTCATGTTCAGGCTGCCCGTGACCATCAGCACCACGACGAAGCAGAAGCCCATCGCGATTTCGTAGCTCACCATCTGTGCCGAGGCGCGCAACGCGCCCAGGAAGGCGTACTTCGAGTTCGAGGCCCAGCCGGCGATGATCACGCCGTACACCTCGAGCGAGGTGATGGCCATCACGAACAGCAGGCCAGCGTTGATGTTGGCCAGCGCCACGTCGGGGCCGAAGGGAATCACGGCCCATGCGGCGAGCGCCGGCATGATGGTCATGATCGGGCCCAGCAGGAACAGACCCTTGTTGGCGACCGTCGGAAGAATGATTTCCTTGGTCATCAGCTTGAGCGCGTCGGCGATCGGCTGGAGCAGGCCCAGTGGTCCGATGCGGTTCGGGCCGATGCGGATCTGCGTGAAGCCGATGGCCTTGCGCTCCCACAGCGTGAGGTACGCCACGGCCAGCATCAGCGGGATCACCACCACGATGATCTTGATCAGCGTCCAGATCAGGGGCCAGACCACGGCGGTCCACCAACCTGCGGCAACCAGCCCCTGGCCGAAGCCATGAATGGTGTCGACGATCATGCCAGTGCCTCCTCGGCACGCGCCGACACGTTCGATCCAGCCGATGCATTGCGCGCGTCGGCAGTCAGTTGCAGCGACGGTGCGCGACGCACGATCGAGTCGAGCTGGTAGATGCTGGCGACCACGGGAGCGGCAGTCGCACCGCTGGAAGCGACGGCATTGGCGGAGGTGGCGTTGCTCAGCGCGTTCGCCGGCACCGCACCCTTGTCACCGATGGTGGCCAGTACATCGGCAGTCGATTCGAACGCGAAGCCGGGCAGACCCAGCAGGTTGGCCAGCACGCGCAGCACCTTCCACGCCGGACGCGTTTCGCCTTGCGGCTTCACGACAGCATGGAAACCTTGCAAGCGGCCTTCGGCATTGACGAAGGTACCGGGGGTTTCGGTGAAAGGAGCGATCGGGAGCAGCACGTCGCTGAACTCGAGGTTGGCCTTGAAGGGGCTCAGCGTGACGACCATTTGCGCATTGCCGATGACATCGGCAGCGGCGGCGCCAGCAGCCGAGTCGAACACCGGCTCGGTGTTCAGCAGCATCACGGCCTTCAGGCCGGAACCGGCGGCGAGCATGCGGCCCGCATCGAGACCGCCGTTCTTCGGGAAAACGCCGACGATCTGCGCGCCAACGGTGTTGGCGGCTTCAGTCAGGTAGCCGACGGTGGCGCCCGTTTGCGCGCCGATCCAGTTCGCCAGGGCCAGCAGACTGCTGGCTTGTGCGTGGTGGGCGGCGGCATTGCCGAGCAGGATGGCCTTGCGTTCGCCGCTCAGCAGCGAGGCTGCGATGGCTTGCGCGGCGGCGTCCGGCGCGTTCTTCGGTGCCAGGGGCGCGGTTGCGCCATTGGTCTGGCCGATGGCGGCGGCAACTGCGGCCAGCGCCTCGACCCATTGGTCGGCTTCGACGATGGACGATTGCGCCACGTCGATGGCCCAGGCGTCGCGGGCAGCCATCAGGCTGGCCGAGGTGATCACCGATAGCGCGGCGCCCTTGCGCACGGCCTGGCGGATGCGCTGCGCGAACAGCGGATGTTCCTTGCGCAGGTTCGAGCCCACGACCAGCGCGCGCTGCACTTGCGTGAGCGAAGCGATCGAGGTACCGAGCCAGCGCACGCCTTCGAACGCCGTGAATTCGGCATTGCGCAGGCGGTAGTCGATGTTGTCGCTGCCGAGTTCACGCGTGAGCATGGCGGCGAGCTGCAGCTCTTCGAGCGTGCTGTGCGGGCTGACGAGCGTACCGATGCTTTGTGCACCGTGGTCAGCCTTGATCTGCTTCAGGCCATTGGCGACGTACTCGAGCGCCGTCTGCCAGTCGACCTGCTGCCACTGGCCGCCCTGCTTCAGCATGGGCTGCGTCAGGCGTTCCGGGCCGTTGAGGGCTTCGTACGAGAAACGGTCGCGGTCGGCAATCCAGCATTCGTTGACGTCTTCGTTCTCGAGCGGCACCACGCGCATCACGCGGTTGTTCTTGACCTGGACGATCAGGTTGGCACCGGTGGAGTCGTGCGGGCTCACCGACTTGCGGCGCGACAACTCCCAGGTACGGGCGCTGTAGCGGAAAGGCTTGCTCGTGAGCGCACCGACCGGGCAGATATCGATCATGTTGCCCGAGAGCTCGGAGTCGACCGAGTCGCCGAGGAAGGTTTCGATTTCGGAGTGCTCGCCGCGGTGCGACATGCCGAGCTCCATCACGCCGGCCACTTCCTGGCCAAAGCGGACGCAGCGCGTGCAATGGATGCAGCGGCTCATTTCTTCCATGCTGATCAGCGGGCCGACGTCCTTGTGGAACACGACACGCTTTTCTTCTTCGTAGCGCGAAGAAGAACCGCCGTAGCCCACGGCCAGATCTTGCAGCTGGCACTCGCCGCCCTGGTCGCAAATGGGGCAATCCAGCGGGTGGTTGATCAGGAGGAACTCCATGACCGACTGCTGCGCCTTGATGGCCTTTTCGCTCTTGGTGCGAACGATCATGCCCTGCGTGACGGGGGTGGCGCAGGCCGGCATCGGCTTGGGCGCCTTTTCCACGTCGACCAGGCACATGCGGCAGTTGGCCGCGATGCTGAGTTTCTTGTGATAGCAGAAGTGCGGGATGTACGTGCCCGCCTTGTCGGCAGCATGCATCACCATGCTGCCTTCGGTCACTTCGACCTTCTTGCCGTCGAGTTCGATTTCGATCATGAGTATGTTTCTTCTCGCGCTCAGGCCTTGACGGGCGCCGTCGGAACGTAGCCCGGGATCAGGGCTTCGAACTCGTGACGGAAGTGCTTGATCATGGCGCGCACCGGCATCGCTGCCGCATCGCCGAGCGCACAGATGGTGCGGCCCATGATGTCGCCGGCGACGGAGTCCAGCAGTTGCAGGTCGCTGGGCTTGCCCTGCCCGTTGTGGATGCGGTCCACCACGCGGTAGAGCCAGCCCGTGCCTTCGCGACAGGGAGTGCATTGGCCGCAGGACTCGTGCATGTAGAAGTACGAGAGGCGCTTGAGCGACTCGACCATCGAGCGGCTGTCGTCCATGACGATCACCGCGCCCGAACCGAGCATGGAGCCGGCCTTGGCGATGGAGTCGTAGTCCATGGTGCAGGCCATCATGATGTCGGCCGGCAGCACCGGCGCCGACGATCCGCCGGGGATCACGGCCTTCAGCGTGCGACCCTTGCGCACGCCACCGGCTAGCTCGAGGAGCTTGGAGAACGGCGTGCCCATGGGCACTTCGTAGTTGCCGGGCAGCTCGACGTCACCGCTCACCGAGTAGATCTTGGTGCCGCCGTTGTTCGGCTTGCCGCATTCAAGGTAGGCCGGACCGCCGTTGCGGATGATCCAGGGCACCGCCGCGAAGGTCTCGGTGTTGTTGATGGTGGTCGGCTTGCCGTACAGGCCGAAGCTGGCCGGGAACGGCGGCTTGAAGCGCGGCTGGCCCTTCTTGCCTTCGAGCGATTCGAGCAGCGCGGTTTCTTCGCCGCAGATGTAGGCGCCGAAGCCGTGGGCGGCGTGCAACTGGAAGTTGTACGTGCTGCCCATGATCTTGTCGCCGAGGTAGCCGGCGGCGCGCGCCTCTTCGAGGGCTTCCTCGAAGCGGTCGTAGCTCTGGAAGATCTCGCCGTGGATGTAGTTGTAGCCCACGCTGATGCCCATCGCATACGCGGCGATGGCCATGCCTTCGATCACGATGTGCGGGTTGAACTGCAGGATGTCGCGGTCCTTGCACGTGCCCGGTTCGCCTTCGTCCGAATTGCAGACGAGGTACTTCTGGCCCGGGAACTGGCGGGGCATGAAGCTCCACTTCAGGCCGGTCGGGAAACCTGCGCCGCCACGGCCGCGCAGGCCCGAAGCCTTGACTTCGGCGATCACCTGGTCGGGCGTGAGGCCCTCGGTGAGAATCTTGCGCAAGGCCTGGTAGCCGCCGCGCGCTTCGTAGTCGGCCAGACGCCAGTTGGTGCCGTCGAGGCCCGCATAGATCTGCGGTTCGATGTGGCGGTCATGGAAACAGGTCTGGACGCCTGTCGCCTGGAACTGCTGGAGCACTTGTTCGGGTGACATCAGGCAGCCTCCCCTTTGGTGGAACCGCGCAGGCCTTCGATGAGCTGGTCGAGCTTCTCGTTGCTCATGAAGCTGCACATGGTGCGGTCGTTGACCAGCATCACGGGCGAATCGGCACAGGCGCCGAGGCATTCGCTCTGCTGCAGCGTGAACAGGCCATCGGCCGTGGTCTCGCCCATCTTGATGCCGAGCTTCTTCTCGAGGTGCACGAGGGCAGTGACGCCGTCGCGCAGCTGGCAGGGCAGGTTGGTGCACACGTTGAGCTTGAACTTGCCCACCGGATGCTGGTTGTACATGTTGTAGAAGGTCGTCACTTCATGCACGGCGATGGGCGCCATGCCGAGGTACTCGGCAATCTCGCGCTCGCGCTGCAGACTGACGTGGCCCTCGTCCTGCTGGACGATGGCGAGGCAGGCCATCACGGCGGATTGCTTGCCTGCTTCGGGGTACTTGGCGACCTCGCGCGCAAAGCGCTCGAGGATCGTAGTCTTCAACGGCGCCGAGGGCGCCGCGTCATGGTGGGTCGAGGAAGTCGTCATTCGCTCTTTCTCACCTGTCGATCTCGCCGAACACGATGTCCATCGTGCCGATCACCGCGACAGCGTCGGCGATCATGTGACCGCGCGACATTTCGTCGAGGGCGGCGAGGTGCGGGAAGCCAGGGGCGCGGATCTTCAGGCGGTACGGCTTGTTGGCGCCGTCGCTCACGAGATAGATGCCGAACTCGCCCTTCGGATGCTCGACGGCGGCATACGCCTCGCCTTCGGGCACATGGAAGCCTTCGGTGAAGAGCTTGAAATGGTGGATCAGCTCCTCCATGTTCGCTTTCATCGATTCGCGCGCGGGCGCGGCGACCTTGTGGTTGTCGGTGATGACAGGACCAGGGTTGGCGCGCAGCCAGGCCGAGCACTGCTGGATGATCTTGTTGGCCTGTCGCATCTCTTCGACGCGGACCAGGTAGCGGTCGTAGCAGTCGCCGGTCTTGCCGACGGGCACGTCGAACTGCATTTGGTCGTAGACGTCGTAGGGCTGCTTCTTGCGCAGGTCCCATTCGATGCCCGAGCCGCGCAGCATGGGGCCGGTGAAGCCGAGGTTCAGCGCGCGCTCCGGCGTGACCACGCCGATGCCCACAGTGCGCTGCTTCCAGATGCGGTTGTCGGTGAGCAGCGTCTCGTACTCGTCGACCATCTTAGGAAAGCGCTTGCAGAAGGCGTCGATGAAGTCGAGCAGCGACCCCTGGCGATCTTCGTTCAGGCGCTCGATGGCCTTGGCATTCTTGATCTTGCTGACCTTGTACTGCGGCATCGCGTCAGGCAGGTCGCGGTACACGCCGCCCGGACGGAAGTACGCCGCGTGCATGCGCGCGCCGGAAACGGCCTCGTACATGTCGAACAGGTCTTCGCGCTCGCGGAAGCAGTAGATGAGCATGTTCATCGCGCCGCAGTCCAGACCGTGCGCGCCGAGCCACAGCAGGTGGTTCAGCAGGCGGGTGATCTCGGCGAACATCACGCGGATGTACTGTGCGCGGATCGGCACTTCGAGGCCCATCATCCGCTCGATGGCGAGGCAGTACGCGTGCTCGTTGCTCATCATCGACACGTAGTCGAGACGGTCCATGTACGGCAGCGACTGGATGAAGGTGCGCGATTCGGCAAGCTTCTCGGTCGCGCGGTGCAGCAGGCCGATGTGGGGGTCGGCGCGCTGGATCACTTCGCCGTCCAGCTCGAGCACCAGGCGCAGCACGCCGTGCGCCGCAGGGTGCTGGGGACCGAAGTTGAGTGTGTAGTTCTTGATTTCGGCCATATCAGTGCAAACCGCCGCCGTAGTTGTCTTCGCGGATCACGCGCGGGGTGATTTCGCGCGGCTCGATGGAAACCGGCTGGTAGACCACGCGCTTCTGTTCTTCGTCGTAACGCATCTCGACATGACCGGACACCGGGAAGTCCTTGCGGAACGGGTGGCCGATGAAGCCGTAGTCGGTCAGGATGCGGCGCAGGTCGTCGTGACCGTCGAACACGATGCCATAGAGGTCGAAGGCCTCGCGCTCGAACCAGGTGGCGGCATTCCAGACGGGCTGCAGCGAATCGACCACAGGCAGGTCTTCGTTCGGTGCAAACACCTTCAGGCGCACGCGCTGGTTGAGGCTTACCGACAGCAGGTGGGTGACGACGCAGTAGCGCTCGCCCTGCCACTCGCCTTCGCGGTAGTCGGAGTAGTCCATGCCGCAAAGGTCGATCAGCTGCTCGAAGCGGCAGCCGGGCGCATCGCGCAGCAGCAAGGCGGCTTCGATGTAGTCGGCAGCACCGACCACCACAGTCACCTCTTCCAGGGCGAGCGTCACGCTCTTGGCCTTGGCGCCGAGCGTCTCGGCGATGGTGGCGCGCAGCACCTCCGGCGAAATTGCAAAGTCAGTCATCGTCGGCAATCCCTCAGGCGCGGGCAATGGTGTTGGTGCGGCGAATCTTCTGCTGCAACTGGATCACGCCGTAGAGCAAAGCCTCGGCGGTGGGCGGGCAACCCGGAACGTAGACATCGACCGGCACGATGCGGTCGCAGCCGCGCACGACGGAATAGCTGTAGTGGTAGTAGCCACCACCATTCGCGCACGAACCCATCGACAACACCCAGCGCGGCTCGGGCATCTGGTCATAGACCTTGCGCAAGGCCGGAGCCATCTTGTTGCACAGCGTGCCGGCCACGATCATCAGATCGGACTGGCGCGGGCTGGGGCGAAACAGCATGCCGAAGCGATCGATGTCATAGCGGGCGGCGCCCGCGTGCATCATTTCCACCGCACAGCATGCGAGGCCGAAGGTCATCGGCCAGAGAGATCCGGTCTTCGCCCAATTCACCACCGAGTCGTAGGTGGTGGTGACGAAACCTTCTTTGAGAACGCCTTCAATGGCCATCGTGATTCCTTGTCATTCCCAGTCGAGCGCGCCTTTTTTCCACTCGTAGGCAAAGCCCACGACGAGGATGGCGAGAAAGATCATCATGGCCCAGAAGCCGACAGCACCGATCTCCTTGAGCGCAATGGCCCACGGAAAGAGAAAGGCAATTTCGAGATCGAACAGGATGAAGAGAATCGCAACGAGGTAGTAGCGCACGTCGAACTTCATGCGTGCGTCCTCGAAGGCTTCAAAGCCACACTCGTAGGGAGCGTTCTTTGCGGCGTCGGGCCTGTTGGGGCCGAGAATGTATCCGATGACCTGAGGGGCGACGCCTACGCCGACTCCGACCAGAATGAACAAAAGGACGGGGAGGTAGGAGTCGAGATTCATCGAGAGTTTTTCACCGCTTGCCACCGGCAAGAGGAGCCCCTGGATGAGGCTTTCTGCCGATGAGATTTGGTGCGGTCGGCGAGACTCGAACTCGCACAGCTTTCGCCACTACCCCCTCAAGATAGCGTGTCTACCAATTTCACCACGACCGCGGTTTTTGCTGTTCGGATGGCATGAGGTACCTGCAAGAGGCATTTGGCTTTCCGAACAGATTTAGAGTTTACCCTGAAATGAAGCCATTTCTCACAGGCAACTCATGAAAACGAGTTGATTACTTGCTCGGAATCTGGCCCGCGCCCGAAACCGGGGCAGCAGGAGCCGAAGCAGGCGCAGTGGGAGCCGCCGCACCAGGAATTTCACTCGCTGCACCAGAAGCCGGCGTGGCCGGCGCACCCACTGCAGCGCGCTCAAGAAGACTGCCACCGCCTGCAGGACGTGCATGGCTGAAATAGGCCAGCAGCAGCGTGCATGCGAAGAACACCGCAGCAAGCACAGCCGTGGTGCGCGAGAGGAAGTTGGCACTGCCGCTGGCACCGAACAGGCTGCCGGCACTGCCGCTGCCGAAGGCCGCGCCCATGTCGGCGCCCTTGCCGTGCTGGATCAGGATCAGGCCGATCATTGCGAGGGCCGTCAGCATCTGCACGCCGACCAGTAGATTGAGGACCAGGTTCATTCGTTCTTACTCCTAAGTGATACAGCCGTTGCGCGTTCAGCGCGCAGCGGCGGAAATGATCTGCAGAAAATCGGGTGCCTTGAGCGAAGCGCCGCCAATGAGGCCGCCATCGATGTCGGCCTGCGCCAGCAGTTCTGCGGCGTTGGCGGCGTTCATGCTGCCGCCATAAAGAATCTGGATGCCGGCGGCATGCTCGCTCGCTGCGTGATGCAGCTGCGCGCGCAGCACCGCGTGCACCGCTTGCGCCTGCTCCGGCGTGGCCGTCTTGCCTGTGCCAATGGCCCAGACCGGCTCGTACGCCACGACGATCTCGCTGATGCAATGACCGTTCACATGGATGACCGCAGCCAGCTGACGCTTGACGACTTCTTCGGTCTGCCCTGCTTCGCGCTGTGCCAGCGTTTCACCAACGCAGACGATCGGCGTGATGCCGTTGGCCAGCGCTGCCGCCGTCTTGGCCGCGACCGCTTCATCGGTCTCGCCGTGATACTGCCGACGCTCGGAGTGACCGACGATGGCATAGCGCACACCGAAGTCCTTCAGCATCGCCGCCGATTGCTCGCCGGTGAATGCTCCTTGCGGATGCGCCGAAATGTCCTGCGCACCCAGCGCCAGTGCTGGCGAACCTGCCAGCAGCGACTGCAGTTGCGCGAAGTACGGTGCAGGCGCACACAGCGCCACGTCACAAGCCGCCGGGCTTGCGGCCAGGCCTTGTTGCAAGGCCTTTACCAGCACCTCGTTGGCAGCCAGACTGCCATTCATCTTCCAGTTGCCAGCGATCAGTTTCTTCTTGGTCGTCATCGCGTTCGTCTTCCCGTCACTCACCATGTCAGCACGATCTTGCCGATGTGCTGGTTCGATTCCATCAGCGCGTGAGCCTGGGCTGCGCCACTTGGCTCGCCCGCCGCCGCAAAGATGCTGTGGATCACGGGCTTGATCGCACCGCTTTCCAGCAGCGGCCACACCTTCTCGCAAAGGGCCTTGGCAATAGCGCCCTTGAACGCCACTGGCCGCGGACGCAGCGTCGAGCCGGTGATCGTGAGCCGCCTGCGCAGCACGAGGCCCGCATTGATCTCACTCTTCACGCCGCCCTGCACCGCGATGATCACGAGCCGGCCATCTTCGGCCAGGCACTCGATCTCGCGCGCCACGTAGTCGCCGGCGACCATGTCGAGCACCACGTCCACACCCTTGCCGCCAGTGAGCTTCTTCGCCTCTTCGACGAAGTCGCTCGTGCGGTAGTTGATGGCATGGTCGGCACCAAGCTTCAGGCAGGCCTCGCACTTGTCGTCGCTGCCGGCCGTGACGATCACGGTCGCACCGAGCGCCTTGGCGATCTGGATCGCCGTGACGCCGATGCCGCTCGAGCCGCCCTGGATCAGCAGCGTCTCGCCCTTTTGCAGGCGGCCGCGGTCAAACACATTGCTCCAGACGGTGAAGAAGGTTTCGGGCAGCGAAGCTGCATCGATATCGCTCCACCCCTTGGGCACCGGCAGGCATTGCGCCACGGGCGCCACGCACAGCTCGGCATAGCCGCCACCGGCGATCAGCGCACAGACACGGTCACCAACCTTGAAGCCCGCCTCGGCCAGCGCCGCAGCGTCACCCGAGACGATCTCGCCGGCCACTTCGAGGCCCGGCAGATCGGAAGCGCCCGGCGGCACGGGGTAGTGCCCCTTGCGCTGCAGCACGTCCGGGCGATTGACGCCACTTGCCGCCACACGGATCAGCAGTTCGCCCGCACCCGCTACCGGGTCGGGACGCTGCGCAACGCGCAGCACCTCAGGGGCGCCGTACGAAGTGATTTCAATGGCTTTCATGGTCTTTCGGCCTCCAACGCCCGCAGATGGGGCGAAGCTTGATGTTCAAAAGATAGCAACGGCGGCCGGAGACCGCCGTTGCGCCCTTCTTACTCCTGAGGCTCGCGCGGGGCTTGCTGCTGCTCGCCGGCCGGGGCCTGCGGCTGCTCGTTGCGCGGCTGCTGTTGCTCGTTGTTGAAGCGCGGTGCGCGCTCGCCACGGTCGCCGCCGCGATCACCACCGCGATCGCCACGTTCACGGCGATCGCCACGGTCACCGCGGTCTTCGCGCGGCGGGCGCTCGCTGTATTCCATGCCGGCGGGACGCTCGGTCAGGGCCTTCATGGACAGCTTGACGCGGCCCTTCTCGTCCGTTTCCAGAACCTTGACCTTCACGATCTGGCCTTCGCTCAGATAGTCGGTCACCTTCTCGACGCGTTCGTGCGCGATCTGGCTGATGTGCAGCAGGCCGTCCTTGCCGGGCAGCAGGTTGATGAGCGCACCGAAGTCCAGGATCTTGGTGACCGGGCCTTCGTAGACCTTGCCGATTTCGACTTCGGCCGTGATCTGCTCGATGCGCTTCTTGGCCAGTTCGGCCTTTTCCGGATCGGTCGAAGCGATGGTGATGGTGCCGTCTTCGTCGATGTTGATCGTCGTGCCGGTTTCTTCCTGCAGGCCACGGATGACCGAGCCGCCCTTGCCGATCACGTCGCGGATCTTCTCGGGGTTGATCTTCAGCGTGGTCAGGCGCGGTGCGAAGCTGGAGACTTCGGCCTTGGCCTCGCCCATGGCTTCCTGCATCTTGCCCAGGATGTGCATGCGCGCTTCCTTGGCCTGCGCCAGTGCGACCTGCATGATTTCCTTGGTGATGCCCTGGATCTTGATGTCCATCTGCAGCGCGGTGATGCCGTTGGTGGTACCCGCAACCTTGAAGTCCATGTCGCCCAGGTGATCTTCGTCGCCCAGGATGTCGGTCAGCACCGCGAAGCGGTTGTCTTCCTTGATCAGGCCCATGGCGATGCCGGCCACGTGAGCCTTCATGGGAACGCCGGCGTCCATCATCGAGAGGCAGCCGCCGCAGACCGAAGCCATCGATGACGAGCCGTTCGACTCGGTGATTTCCGACACCACGCGAACCGTGTACGGGAACTCTTCCTTGTTCGGCAGCACGGCGACGAGTGCGCGCTTGGCCAGGCGGCCGTGGCCGATTTCGCGGCGCTTGGTCGAGCCCATGCGGCCCACTTCGCCGGTGGCGAAGGGAGGCATGTTGTAGTGGAACAGGAAGCGGTCTTCGTATTCGCCGGCCAGCGCGTCGATGCGCTGTGCGTCGCGCTCGGTGCCGAGCGTGGTGATGACCAGCGCCTGGGTTTCACCGCGCGTGAACAGGGCCGAACCGTGGGTGCGGGGCAGCACCGAGTTGCGGATTTCGATGGGGCGCACGGTGCGCGTGTCGCGGCCGTCGATGCGGGGCTCGCCCGACAGGATCTGGCTGCGCACGATCTTCGATTCGATCGAGAACAGCAGGTCGTTGACCTTGCCGGCGTCGAAAGGCTCGCCGCTTTCCTTCAGCGATGCCATCACGCTGGCATTGGCTTCGCGCAGGGCTTGCGTGCGGGCTTGCTTGCTGCGAATTTGATAGACAGCGCGCAGCTTTTCTTCGGCCAAGCCCTTGACCTTGGCAACGAAGGCTTCGTCTTCGGCGGGTGCTTGCCAGTCCCACACCGGCTTGCCGGCGTCGCGCACGAGTTCATGGATCGCGTTGATGGCGATGTTGGCTTGTTCGTGGCCGAACACCACGCCGCCCAGCATGATTTCTTCGCTGAGTTGCAGGGCTTCGGATTCGACCATCAGCACCGCGGATTGTGTGCCGGCGACGACGAGGTCCATCTGCGAATCCTTGCGAGCCGTCTGGCCCGGATTCAGCACGTACTGGCCGTTGATGTAGCCCACGCGGGCGGCACCGATCGGGCCGTTGAACGGCACGCCGGAGATCGACAGCGCGGCGCTCACGCCGATCATGGCGGCGATGTCGGCATCGACTTCGGGGTTGAGCGACACGGTGTGGATGACCACATGCACTTCGTTCAGGAAGCCTTCGGGGAACAGCGGGCGGATCGGGCGGTCGATCAGGCGGCTGGTCAGCGTTTCATGTTCGCTGGGCTTGGCTTCGCGCTTGAAGAAGCTGCCGGGAATCTTGCCTGCGGCGTAGGTCTTCTCGATGTAGTCGACGGTCAGCGGGAAGAAGTCCTGGCCGGCCTTGGCCGACTTGGAGGCGACCACGGTCGCGAGGATGACGGTGCCGTCGATGTCGACGAGCACGGCGCCGCTGGCCTGGCGGGCGATTTCACCCGTTTCCATGACGACGGTCTTGTCGCCCCACTGGAACGACTTGGTGACTTTGTTGAAGAGGCTCATGTTTTGCTCCTGTTTTGATAGCGGACTACACAGAATCCGCAAGAGACGGAGGCTTCTCAGAACACGATGCCATTCCAGCGAAGCTCGGGGCGAACTTCATTGGAATGACACAGCTTCGCTCTGTTTGGGCACTCCGAAAGTGGATCGCGAAGTAAAAAACGCCTGAGCTAGCGGACTAACCCAGGCGTTTTTTCATGCGATTCGATTTACTTGCGCAGACCCAGCTTGGCGATCAGCGCGGTGTAACGGTCGGCGTCCTTGGACTTGAGGTAGTCGAGGAGCTTGCGGCGGCGGCTCACCATGCGCAGCAGACCGCGACGGCCGTGGTGGTCCTTGGCGTGCGTCTTGAAGTGGGGGGTGAGCTCGTTGATGCGGGCGGTCAGCAGTGCGACTTGCACTTCGGGGCTGCCGGTGTCGTTGGCGGCGCGGGCGTTGTCCTTGACAACTTCTGCCTTGATGGAGGCTGCGATCATGTTGATTTCCTTGTTCCGGGATGTTTGACTTGCGGTGTGCGCTGGAACTGCACCCACCGTGCGCCTTGCGGCATGCAAAGCCTTGGAATTATAGCCCGACCGTCCTGATCGGGCTTTCAGGCCCCTTGCGGGGCCTTCCATCGAGCGAAGCCAGCCCCACGGCGCCCAGCACGCAAACCGCCCCGCCGATCTGCGCCAGGCTGATGCTTTCGCCCAGCCAGAGCGCGGCCAGCACCAGCGCCGAAACCGGCAGAACGGCGGTGAAAAGCGCCGCCTCGGCCCCGCGCAGCCGGGAAGATCCGGCGAACCACAGTACGAAGCCCAACACCGTCGGCACCAGCGCGTAGTAGGCGACGCCGGCCAGCGCCTCCGCCGGCAAAGGATGCTCCCATGCCCGCTCGAACAGGGCCGGCACCAGCGACAGCAGCAGCCCGAAGGCCGTCATCAGCGTCGACAGCGCCAGCGGACGCACTGGCACCCGCAGGCGCTTGTTGAGCAGGATGAACATTGCCTCGCAGACCACCGCGCCCAGCACCAGCAGGTTGCCGATCAGCGCCGCGGGAGATTTCGAGTCCCCCGCTGAAACCGGGCCCGCCCCGGGCCAACTGATTGCCAGCACCCCCACCGTTGCCAGCACGATGCTTCCCACCAGAAACCGCCCTGGCCGCTCGCGCAGCGCAATCACCGCCACCAGCGCCGCCACAGCCGGCAAGGTGCCCGCCACCACGCCCGCACTGGCTGCCGGCGCCCAGCGCACGCCCAGGATCAGCAGCACGGTGTAGCCCACGCTCCCCAGACCCGCCTGGCACACCAGCAGCGCCAGATCGCGCCGGCCGGGTCGCGGCCATGGTGTGCGGGTCAGCCGCAGCAGCACCAAGAACACCGGCAGCGCCATCGCGAACCGCAGTGCGGTCGCGGTGAACGGAGGCAGCCCGCCCGCGATGACCTTGCTGGCCACCACCGTACTGCCCACCGTGACCATTGCCAGCGCGCACAGCGCCATCCCCTTCAACCGTTGCGACAACATGCCGAGCCTTTCGCTTTCGAGAAAAGCCCGAGCTTCGCGACCCCGGCACGCCGCGTATTGAACGAAATTGCAGCCGGCTCAGCCCTTGCCGGGTTGCTGCTCCGCCAGCCAGTTACGCAGCCGCTCCACCCCCTTCACCAGCCGCTGCGGATCTTTCGACGCGAAGCACCAGCGCAGCCAGCCCTGTGCCTCGGGCGCAAAGGCGTTGCCCGGCGCGAGCCCCAGGCCCGCCTCTGCCACAAGCCGCTTGGCAACTTCGAGCGAATCGCCGAAGCCTTCGAGCCGGAAGAAGGCGTACATGCCCCCCTTGGCCGAGGCCACCTGCACGCCCGGCAGCGCCGCCAGCAGCGGCACCAGCGTGTCGCGGCATTGCTTCAGGTGCGCCACCACGCGCGGCGTGATCTCGCTCGTGTGCGCAATGGCGGTGATGGCGGCGCGCTGCGTGAACACGCTGGCGCACGAGGTGTTGAACTCGATCAGCTTGCCGATGCCGTCCACCATCGACGGCGGCAGCACCAGCCAGCCGAGGCGCCAGCCCGTCATCAGGAAGCTCTTCGAAAAGCTGTGCGTGACGACCAGGCGATCGTCAGGCTTCGAGATATCGAGGAAGCTCGGCGCGCAGCCATTGGGCGTCGGCTCGTAGTACAGCCGCTCGTACACCTCGTCGGCCAGGATCCACGTGCCGGTCTGGCGGCAATGGTCGAGCACGGCCTGCTGCTCGTCGCGGCTCATGGTCCAGCCCGTGGGGTTGTTCGGCGCATTGACGATCAGCAGCTTCGTCTTCGACGTGACCGCTGCGCGCAGCGCGGGCAGGTCGAGTGTCCACTGCCCGTTCACCGGCACCAGCGACAGCGTGCGCACGTGCGCGCCCATGATCGCGGGCTGCGCCGTCAGGTTGGGCCACACCGGCGTCACGGCGACCACTTCGTCGCCCGCATCGACCAGCGCCTGCACCGCGAGCATCAGCGCGCTCACGCCGCCCGAGGTGACGGCGATGCGCGAGGCGTCGACCGCCGGATGCAGCCCGCTGGTGTAGCGCGCGATGGCGTCGCGCAATTCGGGCAGGCCGAGGTTGTGGGCGTAGAAGGTTTCGCCCCGCTGCAGCGACTCGATGGCCGACTGGCGGATTACTTCGGGTGTGACTTCGTCGCTTTCGCCGAACCAGAAGGCCAGCACGTCGTCGCGGCCCATGCCGGCATTGGCGACTTCGCGGATCTTCGATGCTTCGAGGTTGTGGATTGCTTCACGCATGTCTGGTCGTCCTGTTCATCATCATCGTCATCAAGGTCTCTTCATCTTGCACGAGGTCGGCAGTTCGGCACGTTCGGGGGCGATGGTCTTGACCACCCGAAAGCCGTAGCCGGAGCCCTCGACGTCGAACTGCACGCCCGGCCGGCCCTGCTTGTCCATCACGCCGACCACGAGCTGCTGCTGGAACTGGTGGTCCACAGCGCGCATGCGCCCGCGCTGGCCGTACAGGCTCACATCGGCCTGCTCCAGCGCGCGCGCCACCGGCACTGCGTCGACACTGCCCGCGCGTTCGATGGCCTGTACAAGCGCTTCGATCATCAGCGCCAGCCGCATGTGCACATAGTCTTCGGCTGGCTTCGGAAAGCGCGCGCGGAAGGCACGATAGAAGGCTTCGGACTGCGCCGTCTGCACGTTGGGCAGCCAGTCGGCCACCGCGATCACGCGCCCAATGCCCGCATCGCCGATGGCTGCGGGCGCGCCCAGTGCATTGCCGTAGAAGGTATAGAAGGTGCCGTTGAAACCGGCTTCGCGCGCCGCCTTCACCAGCAGTGTGAGGTCGTTGCCCCAGTTGCCCGTGACCACGGCCTGCGCACCGCTCGCGATGATCTTGGTGGCGTAGGGCGCGAAGTCTTTCACCTTGCCCATCGGATGCAGTTCGTCGCCGACGATCTCCACGTCGGGCCGCTGCACGCCGAGCTGCCGGCGCGCCTCGCGCAGCACGGCCTGGCCGAAGCTGTAGTCCTGCCCGATCAGGTAGACGCGCTTGAGCGCTGCGTCGTCCTTCACCACGTCCATCAGCGCGGCCACGCGCATGTCGGCATGGGCGTCGAAGCGAAAGTGCCAGAAGCTGCAGCGCTCGTTCGTGAGCACCGGGTCGACCGCCGCGTAGTTGAGGAAGATCACGCGCCGCGACGGGTCACGCTCGTTGTTCTTGTCGATGGCATCGACCAGCGCCGCGGCCGTGGCCGACGAGTTGCCCTGCAGCACGATGCGCGCGCCGTCGTCCATCGCGGCGCGCAGTGCGGAGAGCGCCTCTTCGTTCTGCCCCTTGCTGTCGTAGCGGTCGAGCTGCAGGGGCCGCGCGCCGCCGGGCAGCTTGATGCCGCCGCGCGCATTCACGCGCTCCACCGCCCACAGCAGATTGCGGAACACGGCTTCACCCGTGTTGGCGAAGGGGCCACTCATGCTTTCGATGAGAGCCAGGCGAATGGGCGCAGGTGGCGCCGAAACCGATGCCTGCGCGAGCGCGGCGAAGGGCCTCGCGCATAGCGCCAGCGCTGCGAATTTCAAGGCCTCGCGGCGCCAAATAAAGGGGGGATTCATTGTCTTGAAACGCGTGCGGCTGCGCCTAGATGAGGTGTCAAGCGGCACTCACGATTGAACGGCCGCGCAGTGTAAGGGACACACATTCCTTGTCCCCATTGTGTTGATTCAGGAGTTCTTCATCATGTTTTTCGCCCCCACCCTTCGCACCGCCCGCTTCGCTCCTCGCGCCTATGACCGCTCGTTCGAACGCTTCGTGAACGAAGCCTTCGCCGGTGCCCGCCGCTCGCCACTCGTGGAGCAGGACGACAAGAGCTGGACCCTCTCGCTCGACGTGCCGGGTTTCACGCGCGAAGACCTCGCGATCAGCATCGAAGGCGCCGTGCTGCGCATCGACAGCAAGGCCGAAGCCAAGCGCCAGTTCAAGGCCGCCTACGAGCTGCCGCAAGACATCGACGTGGCCACCAGCGAAGCGAAGCTCGAGAACGGCGTGCTCACGCTGAAGCTCGGCAAACTGGTCCCCGTGAGCCAAGCCACTCAGTTACAAATCAACTAATTTGGCCTATGCCCACAAGAGGAAAATGTTAGTTAAGGCCTCGTTTTGACTTTAAACGAGCACCTTATTCACAATAGCGCTAGATAACGTCACATGATGTGACGTTTTCCCAGAACTTTCTTCTTCGTGGGCGTCTCGTAAACGCACCGAACTCGCTACGGTGCGGTTCGGGTGCCCCCAAAGGCACCATGAAAACGCACCTTCAATCCGCCAACCCCAACGAACAATCCGACACGCTCCTGGTGTTCCTGCCCGGGGCATACCTGAAGCCCGACGAGTTCGAGCGCGAAGGGTTCATCGCAGCCGTGCGCGAACGCCATCTGGCGGCCGACTCCCTGCTGGTGGACGCGGATGTCTCCTACTACTACGAGCAGACGCTGAGCGATCGCCTCCACACCGAGGTCATCGAGCCGCAGCGCGCCAAGGGCTACAAGTCGATCTGGCTCGTGGGCATTTCCATCGGTGGCTTCGGTGCGCTCATTCACGAACTGGCACGGCCGGGCTCGGTGGACGGCATCGTGGCGCTCGCGCCCTACCTGGGGCGCCGGGTGCTCGGCGCGGAGATCAAGAAGGCCGGCGGCCTGCGCGCCTGGCAGGCGCCCACCGGGCCGCAGCCCGACGAAGAGCCCGACCGCAAGCTCTGGCCCTTCTTCCAGCAGTACCTGGAAGCCCAGCCGTCGCAGAACCTGCCGCCGCTGTATCTGGGCTTCGGGCTCGACGACCGCTTTGCCAGCAACCACAAGCTGCTGGCCGACGCCCTGCCGCCGGGGCGCGTCTTCACGACCGAGGGTGGCCACGACTGGCCGCAGTGGCGCCAGCTGTGGCGCAATGTGCTTGACGTACTGCCGCTGCCGGCAATCGGTCGATCGAAGCAACTGCTTACGCAGTCTCCGGTAGCGAAGCCTCAGCCGCTGGCGACAGCGAGGCCATGGGCCATCGCGGCCTGACGTCGAAGGCATAGCGCTCGCTCGCCTGCGACAGCCCTGACTGCAAGCGCATCGCCGCAGCCATGGCGATCATCGCGCCGTTGTCGGTGCACAGGTGCAGCTCCGGGTAGTGCACGCGCACCTTGCGCTTCGCGCATGCGGCATTCAGCTGCTCGCGCAGATTCTTGTTGGCTCCCACTCCTCCCGCAACCACCAGCCGCCTGAGTCCGGTCTGGTCGAGCGCGGCGAGCGACTTCTTCAGCAGCACCTCGACGATGGCCGCCTGCGTGGACGCTGCCAGGTCGGCCTTGTTGGCTTCGAGCTGGTCGCCGAGCTTCTTGGCCTGCGTGAGCACGGCCGTCTTCAGGCCGGCAAAGGAAAAATCGAGATCGCCGCTGTGCAGCAACGGCCGCGGCAGCTTGAAGGCCGTCGCATTGCCGCCTTCAGCCAGCTTCGCAAGCCACGGCCCGCCGGGGTACGGCAGGCCCATGAGCTTGGCGCTCTTGTCGAAGGCCTCGCCGGCCGCGTCGTCGATGGTTTCGCCGAGCAGCTTGTAGCGGCCCACGCCGTCCACCCGCATCAGTTGGGTGTGGCCGCCCGACACGAGCAGCGCGACGAACGGAAACTCCGGCGGATCGGCGCTCAGGAACGGCGACAGCAGATGCCCTTCGAGGTGATGCACCCCCAGCACCGGCTTGCCCAGCGCCACGCCCAATGCGCAAGCCACGCCGGCGCCCACCAGCAGCGCGCCTGCCAGGCCCGGTCCGCGCGTGTAGGCCACCACGTCGATCTCGCCCAGCGTGCGACCGGCTTCGGCCATGACGGTCTCGGTCAGCGGCAGCACGCGGCGAATGTGGTCGCGGCTGGCCAGTTCGGGCACCACGCCGCCGTAGGCTTGGTGCATGGCGATCTGGCTGTGCAGCGCGTGCGAAAGCAGCAGCGGCAGCGCGTCGCCGTGCGACTCGACCAGCGCCACGCCGGTTTCATCGCAGGATGATTCGATTCCCAACAAGAGCATGCCGCCGAGTGTAGGCGGCGCCCTCCGCTGGCGCCCGCGAAGGGGCAAACGGTGCCGGCCTCCACGCCCCCGGGGCACGGATGTTGCAGTGACTGAGCCAGAGCCCCGCGCCCACCCACCATGAAATCCGGACTGAGTTTTCTGATTGCCGCTCGCCGCTGCGAAATCGACGAGCTGGATCAGCTCGCCCGCACCAGCGAGCTGGTGGGCGTGATCGGCCGCCTCGTCCACGCGCTGCAGCGCGAGCGGGGCATGTCGA
Organism: Variovorax multivorans; assembly: GCF_051216835.1. Taxonomy (NCBI): domain Bacteria; kingdom Pseudomonadati; phylum Pseudomonadota; class Betaproteobacteria; order Burkholderiales; family Comamonadaceae; genus Variovorax; species Variovorax multivorans. The sequence goes on along the minus strand of NZ_JBPJZL010000007.1, from coordinate 343,366 downwards.
ACATGTTCCTCACCTCGCGCGGCGCCCGCTTCGCCGACCAGCGCGGCCCGCAGATCGCCGAATGCATTGCGCTCGAGCAGGAGGTGCGCGCCGGCTTCGACCAGCTCGAGGCCGACAACCACCGCGGCGCGGGCCCCGGCAACAGCGCGCGCCTGTTCAGCCGCATCGCCTGGGTGCTCCCCGGCCTGGACGCCCTGCCCGGCCTGCGCCGCCGCATCGACGCGCTCGAACTGAAGCCCGCGCAGTCCACCGCTGCGTTCGCCAAGCTCGTCGCGGGCCTGCTGTCGGTGGTGTTCGAAGCCGCCGACGGCGCCACCGACCCCGAGATCTCGCGCCTGCTCGTCGCGATGTTCAACTTCATGCAGGGCAAGGAATTCGCCGGCCAGGAGCGCGCCTTCGGCTCCGCCGCGCTGGCGCTGGGCCGCAGCGACGAGGCGCAGCGCCTGCAGTGGCTGCACCTGATCGAATCGCAGGAGCGCTGCTTCCAGGTGTTCGCCGATTTCTCCGGCGAGGCAGTGCTCGCGCTCTGGCGCAACAGCCAGCCCGATGCTGAAGTGGTCGAGCTCGAACGCATTCGCCGGCGCGGCAACACCTCTGCCCCGGCCGACGTGCCGCTCAGCCAGGCCTGGTTCGACTGCTGCACCCGCCGCATCGACGCCATGAAGATCGTCGAAGACCGTCTGGCCGCCGACCTGCGCGCGCTGTGCGAACGCAAGACCGTGCAGGCCCGTAGCGAACTGCAGGAATACCGGCAACTGCTCGACACGCTGGCCCCGCAGGCCGGCGCCCTGTTCTTCGACGATGCCGATGCGCAGTCGGCCGCGCCTGCCCAGTTCGGCCGCCATCTCGAACGCTCGGTGCTCGACATGGTCCAGGAGCAATCGCACCGCCTGCAGGCCATGAGCGACGAGCTCGAAACCGTGCGCGCCTCGCTCAACGAACGCAAGATCGTCGAGCGCGCCAAGGGCCTGCTGATGGCGCACCGCCGGCTCAGCGAAGAAGACGCGCACAAGATGCTGCGCCAGACCGCCATGAACCAGAAGCGGCGGCTGGTCGACGTGGCCGAGTCGATGCTGGCAATGGCCGACTACCTGCCCATGCTCGACCGCGCGCCGCCGCGCTGAAGCGGCCTGGACCGTTCAACTTGGTGCAGTGCACAACAACCGTGCCATCGGCACTTCCCGGCCTGATCGGGCCCTCTCCCATGCTGTAGGGCCGCATCCCGCTACTTTCTTGATAGCAGCCCACAGCTCCCGAAGGCTGGCACACCGCTTGCAAGCAATAAGTTCGTAGGCCCCTCAATGGGTCTTCAGGCAGGCGGCACCCAACGGCGGGTGTCTCCCACCGAACCGGACAAAGGCGTCCCCATCCCGCAAGGGCTCGTTTTCGAGCAGCCCCTGCGCGGTGCGGACGCCTTTTCGTTTTTGTCTTTCTTGTTTTTGTTTGTCTTCAACCGGAGCCCCGCCCCATGACCGACCTGCTCAAAACCCGCCTCAGCCGACGCCGCGTATTGCAAGCCGCTGCCATCGGCGCCGTCGGCATCGACCCGGCGCTGCGCGCCGCCGTCTGGGCCCAGGGCTCTGACAAGCCCGAGAAGGAGGAAGTGAAGATCGGCTTCATCCCGCTGACCGACTGCGCCAGCGTGGTGATGGCCTCGGTGCTCGGCATCGACAAGAAGTACGGCGTGAAGATCGTGCCCAGCAAGGAAGCCAGCTGGGCCGGCGTGCGCGACAAGCTGGTCAACGGCGAGCTCGACATGGCCCACGTGCTCTACGGCCTGATCTACGGCGTGCACCTCGGCGTAAGCGGCCCCAAGAAGGACATGGCCGTGCTCATGACCCTCAACAACAACGGCCAGGCCATCACGCTGTCGAAGAAGCTCTCGGACAAGGGCGCGGTCGATGCGGCCTCGCTCGCCAAGCTCATCGCCAGCGAGAAGCGCGAATACACCTTCGCGCAGACCTTCCCCACCGGCACTCACGCCATGTGGCTCTACTACTGGCTCGCCTCCGCCGGCATCGATCCGTTCAAGGACGTGAAGAACATCACCGTGCCGCCGCCGCAGATGGTGGCCAACATGCGCGTGGGCAACATGGACGGCTACTGCGTGGGCGAGCCCTGGGGCCAGCGCGCCATCATGGACGGCATCGGCATCACGGCCATCACCACGCAGGACATCTGGAAGGACCACCCCGAGAAGGTGCTCGGCACCACGGCCGAGTTCACCAAGAAATACCCCAACACCGCACGCGCCGTGACCGCCGCCATCCTCGAGGCCGGCAAGTGGATCGACACCGGCCTGCAGAACAAGAACAAGATGGCCGAGACCATCGCCGACAAGAGCTACGTCAACACCAGCGTGGACGCCATCAACCAGCGCATCCTGGGCCGCTACACCAACGGCCTGGGCAAGAGCTGGGACGACCCCAACCACATGAAGTTCTACAACGGCGGCGCCGTGAACTTCCCGTACCTGTCGGACGGCATGTGGTTCCTCACGCAGCACAAGCGCTGGGGCCTGCTGAAGGAACACCCCGACTACCTGAAGGTGGCCACCGAGATCAACCGCATCGACATCTACAAGCAGGCCGCCGCAGCCACGCAGACGCCGGTGCCCAAGGAAACGATGCGCACCAGCAAGCTGTTCGACGGCTCGGTGTGGGACGGCAAGGACCCGAAGAAATACGCCGAGTCGTTCAAGCTTCATGCATAGGGAGAACAACATGGTCAGCGCAGTCTTTCACTCGCCGCTCGAAGCGACCACCGCACAGGTGACGCAGGTGGCCCCTTCCGTCGCGGCCAGGCCGGCAGCTCCAAAGCCGACACCCGCCCCGGCGCCCGAGCCCCGGGTGCGCACGCCCATCGACCTGCGCGCCTTCTGGATGCGCGTGCTGCCGCCGCTCGCGGGCTTCGGCCTGCTGCTGCTGATCTGGGAAGTGGTGGCCATGAAAAGCACCACCGGCTTCCCCACGCCCGCGGCCACCTGGCAGCAGGCCGTGACGGTGTTCAGCGATCCGTTCTACAGCAAGGGCCCGAACGACCAGGGCGTGGGCTGGAACGTGCTCTCGTCGCTGCAGCGCGTGGCGCTGGGCTTCGGGCTGGCGGCGCTGGTCGGCATTCCGGCGGGCTTTGCGATCGGGCGCTTCGAATTTCTCGCTCGCATGTTCAACCCGCTGATCAGCCTGCTGCGCCCGGTGTCGCCGCTGGCCTGGCTGCCCATCGGCCTCCTGGTGTTCAAGGGCGCCAACCCGGCCGCCATCTGGACCATCTTCATCTGCTCGATCTGGCCGATGGTCATCAACACTGCCGTGGGCGTGCAGCGCGTGCCGAGCGACTACATGAACGTGGCCAAGGTGCTGAACCTCAGCGAATGGAAGATCCTCACCAAGATCCTGTTCCCCGCCGTGCTGCCCTACATGCTGACCGGCGTGCGGCTGGCCGTGGGCACCGCGTGGCTGGTGATCGTGGCGGCCGAGATGCTCACGGGCGGCGTCGGCATCGGCTTCTGGGTGTGGGACGAGTGGAACAACCTCAACGTCGCCAACATCATCATCGCGATCTTCGTCATCGGCATCGTCGGCCTGGTGCTGGAGTTCGCGCTCATCAAGCTGGCAACGGCATTCACGTTCGAAGAGGTGAAGTCATGATCGACGACAGCAAGTACATCCAGATCCACGGTGTCGAGCAGGCGTTCAAGACGCCCAAGGGCCGCTTCGTCGCGCTGCGCGACGTGAACCTGAACGTGGCCAAGGGCGAGTTCATCACGCTCATCGGCCACTCGGGCTGCGGCAAGTCGACGCTGCTGAACCTGATCGCCGGGCTCACCACGCCCACCGAAGGCTCGCTGCTGTGCGCCAACAAGGAAATCAAAGGGCCCGGCCCCGAGCGCGCGGTGGTGTTCCAGAACCACTCGCTGCTGCCCTGGCTCACCTGCTTCGAGAACGTGTACCTCGCGGTCGAGCGCGTGTTCGCGGCCACCGAGAGCAAGGCGCAGCTGCGCGCACGCACCGATGCGGCGCTGGCGCTGGTGGGCCTCACGCCCGCCGCGCAGAAGCGGCCCGGCGAAATCTCCGGTGGCATGAAGCAGCGCGTGGGCATTGCGCGCGCGCTGTCGATGGAGCCCAAGGTGCTGCTGATGGACGAGCCCTTCGGCGCGCTCGACGCCCTCACCCGCGCCAAGCTGCAGGACGAGCTGCTGGCCATCGTGCAGAAGACACACAGCACCGTCGTCATGGTCACGCACGACGTCGACGAGGCCGTGCTGCTGAGCGACCGCATCGTGATGCTGACCAACGGCCCGGCCGCCACCATCGGCGACGTGCTCGCAGTGAACATTCCGCGCCCGCGCAACCGCGTGGAGCTGGCCGAAGACCCGGCCTACGTGCACGCGCGCAAGGCGGTGATCGACTTCCTCTACACGCGCCAGGCGCACGTGGAGAAGGTCGCGGCCTGACGCTGCGCCCGCGCCAGCACAACCGGCGTCAAGACATGATCACTTGCAGGCTGTGCTCGTACGACGCGGTAAGGCGCTCGAAGGTATCGACCAGCGCGTCGCTGGAGCGCACCAGCGTGGCACGGCCGTCAGCGCTGTCGAGCGTGCGCACGCCGCCGACCAGCCGCAGCCATTCGTCACGGGCGCTGGCCAGCGCGGCGCGGATCTCGGTGGTGCTGAGCGGCGCGTGCTCCAGTTCGAGCAACGCGGCCTCGAACTCGGCCATGGTCGGCACCAGCCGCGCGTTCGCGGCCTTCTCTTTCAGCGCGGCGGCCAGCAGTGCGTCCTTGGCCAGCCGCTGCGCACGCATGCGCTGCCGCCCGCAGATGTTGACGATGCGCAGCGCGCGCCGTGCGCCCGAGGTTTCGAGCGCCTCGGTCAAGGCCTCGGCGGCGCAGAGCAGCACTTCCGCGCGCTGGTCGATGTCGGCCAGCCCTGCTGCCGTCGGCCGTGCGGTCAAGGCAGTGGCCAGCCCGCTCCACGCGGCTTGCGCATCCCCCAGCGCCTGCGCGCCAACCGCGCCGAGCCCGAGGGCCGCCAGATGATCAAGATTCTGCTGCACCCGCTCGGCCGACTGCGTGCGCAGCACCCGCGCCCGCTGCGCGTCGATGCTGCCCAGCAGCTGCGCCGCCACGCGCACCAGACGCTGCGAGAGCATGCGCAACTGTCCGGCGCGGTTGATCGCATCGGCCCACTGCGCCGCCTCGATGACAGAGCGCGACACCTCGCCCAGACGCAAGTTGGCGTGCATCGCGGCGCCGCGCAGCAGCCCGAAGGCTTCGTCCTCGCCGATGCCGCGCGCGGACATCAGCAGGCCCTTGGCGCGGTCGACCCACTTGCGCTCGTCCATGCGGGTGCGCAGGCTCTCCAGTTCGGTGCGCAAAGTGGCCTCGCGCTGCCAGCGCGACTGGGCTCGGGCGGTCAATGCGGCGAGCGATGCGGCATCGATGGCATCGATCTGCATCCACGCGTGCACGCCGAGTGCGACCAGTTCTTCATGCTGAGCACCGCTCAACGGCGCGCTGACAAGGCTCAGCGCACACGGCGGCAGGCCGGACCACGTGCGCAATGCGTCGAGCAGCGCGGGCGTGGGCAAAGGCAGGCAGATCAAGGCCTGTCGAGGGGCCAGCGCCTCGACTTGCCGCGCGAAGCTGCCGCAATCCGCGCAGCCGAGCACGTCGAGACCAGCGACGGACAGTGCCCGCGCAAGCGCCTCGGGCAGCACGAGGCCGGCAGGTTCATCGGGCAGGACAACGAGAAGGGACATCTTGGGGAAGCGGTGTGGGAACGCACCGCGAGCATAGGCCACGCCCGCGCGAACTCGCGGGCACGCCTCTTGCATGAAACGGAGCGCGGTGTAACGAAGCACCGCTTTGGTGATGAGGCTGCAGGCTCCTGCAGCCGGCCCGGCAATTCACACGCCGTGCACACCCCCACGCCGACAGCGTCCGCTGCCGGCACTCCGCCCCCAACCCCGTCCGTCGACACGACCTCTCCAGGGTCGCGCCGCGGCTTTTCGCATCTTTGAACGCCATGTCCAGCTTCAGGAATTTCTTGCAATCAGGCCACAGCCCGACACTGTTCGCGGCCTTCCTGTACTTCTCGTTCTCCTGCTGCATCTGGGTGCTCAACGGCGCCATGGCGCCCTTCATCGGCGAAACCTTCAACCTCTCGCCGGCGCAGAAGGGCTTGATGCTGTCGGTGCCGATCATCGCGGGCGCGCTGATGCGCTTTCCGCTGGGCATCCTCTCGCAGTACATCGGGCGCAAGAAGGCCACGCTGGTCGAGATGGCGCTGATCGCGGTGGCGATGCTGTTCGGCTTCTTCTTCGTCAAGAGCTTCAACGACCTGCTCGCCATGGGCGTGCTGCTGGGCATCGCAGGCGCGAGCTTCGGCGTGGCGCTGTCGCTGGGCTCGGGCTGGTTCCCGCCGCAGCACAAGGGCCTGGCCATGGGCCTGGTGGGCGCGGGCAACGTGGGCACCGCGGTGTCGGTGCTGGTGGCGCCGCCTCTGGCGAACTGGCTGGGCTGGCAGGCGGTGTATGGCGTGGCCGCTGTCGCCATCCTCATTCCGATGGTCGTGATGGTGGTGTTCGCCAAGGAACCGCCGGACGTGAACGCCCATTCGAGCTTCCGCGAGCACATTGCCTGCCTGTTCGAGAAAGACGGCTGGGTGTTCAGCCTGATCTACGGCGTGACCTTCGGCGGCTTCATCGGCCTCACGACCTTCCTGCCCTCCTACTACTACGACCAGTTCGGCGTGAGCAAGGTGCAGGCCGGCCAGCTGACCATGCTCGCGGCCTTCATGGGCGCGGCGGTGCGCGTCGTGGGCGGCTGGATCTCCGACCGCTGGGGCGGCGTGAACACGCTGACGGTGGTGCTGCTGGTGGTGGCCGTGAGCCTCGTGCTGGTGGGCTTCTCTTCAGGCTCGCTGACCGTCACCACGCTGGTGCTGATCGTCTGCTTCGGTGCACTGGGCGCGGGCAACGGCGCGCTGTTCCAGCTGGTGCCGCTGCGCTGGCCCACAAGCACGGCGGTGGCCGGTTCGATGATCGGCGAGATCGGCGCACTGGGCGGCGGCCTCGTGCCCAACGCGATGGGCCTGTCGAAGCAGTACCTGGGCAGCTACATCTGGGGTTTTGTTTTCTTCGCGGCGCTGTCGCTGGTGATGCTGGGCGTGATGCGCGTGATGCAGATCCGCTGGACGCGCACCTGGGCCGAAAAGGGTGGACGCGCGCGCGTCACGACACCGCACGCCACGGCCACTCATATTCGAAAGACGGCACGCTCATGACACGTCCCGCCGTCTTCCGCTCAACGTGGCAGGAACAGCAGCCACACGATGAGCAGCACGTTGAACAGCACCGACACGCCAAGCGCGAGCTGGTACAGCGCGAGCGGATCGCGGCGGATCAGCGGCGTGGCGGCGGGCGCATTCACCGGGCGGGAAGCGCCGCGCTCCAGCGCGAGCAGCAGTTCCTCGGCGGTTTCGAAGCGCTCGCGCGGATCGCGGGCAACGGCCTTGCGCACCAGATGGTCGAGCCAGATCGGCACGTCGGGACGGATGCGCGAGAGTGCGACCGGATCGCGCCGGTAGCGCGCCACCTGGTAGGGCTCGATCTCGCCGTAGGGCAGATGCCCGGTGAGCCACTGGTACAGCGTGACGCCGAGCGCGAACAGGTCGCTGGCCGCGTCGGCGGTGCCGCCCTCATCCCACTGCTCGGGGTTGATGTAGCTCGGCGTGCCGGCATGCAGCTCGCGCTGGGCAGCGCCTTCGCGGCCGGACAGTGCCACGCCGAGGTCGATGATGCGCCAGCGCCCGTCGTCGCCCAGGTGCAGGTTGCCGGGCTTGATGTCGCGATGGATCACGCCCTGCCGGTGCAGCCGGCCGAGCGCACGGCTCAGCTCGATGCCGGCGGCCACCACCTCGGCCACCACACCGCGCGCATTCGCCTTGCGCAATTGCTCCAGCGTGCGCCCGCCATGCCAGTCGAACACGATGTACAGCGCGCTCGCGTTCTCGGCACGCTCGTGCACACGAACGAAACCACTGCCGCCAATACCTCCGACGCGCAGCCCCAGCCACGCCTCGTGCGCCAGCATCGCGCGTTCCTGCGGATCGCCGGCACGAGAGGGATGCAGCGTCTTCAGCGCGACCAGCTCGCGCGTCTGCGGATGCCGCGCCTGGTACAGCAGGTGCACGCCGGTGTCGGCCACCAGCGCGGTGATGGCGTAGCCGTCGAGCACGTCGCCCACTTTCAGCGCGGGCGGCGGTGCGAGCCGGCGACCGTCGCCGAGTTCGTCGTCGAGCTGGCGCGCATCGAGTCCCACCACGCGGATGACCAGCGCGGTCGCGTTGTCGCGCGTGCCGGCATCGAGCGCCGCATGCACCAGCGCCTCGCTGGCCGCTTCGGCATCGCCCTGCAGGGCCAGCGCGGCCACCTGCTGCGGCTTGAGCACGCCGTGCACGCCGTCGGAACTCAGCACGAAGCAATCGCCCACGCGCACGTCGCCCTGGGCGTAGTCGACGCGCACCTGGTCGTCCAGGCCGATGGCGCGCGTGAGCCGGCTGCGCATGTCAGGGTGGTCGAAGGCATGGTCCTGCGTGAGCGGCACGGCCGGCCCGCCGCCGGCGCGCACGCGCCAGGCGCGCGTGTCGCCCACGTGCGCCAGCGTGTAGCTCTGTCCGTGCAGCACCAGCGCGGTGAGCGTGGTGAGCGCGGTGCCGCCGTCCTGCTTGCTCTGGCGCCGGCGGTTGTGGTCGGCCAGCCAGCCGTTCTGCGCGCCGATCAGCCGGTCGAGCGCGGCGGTCGGCTCCCACGTTGCGGGCGTGGCGAAGTAGTCGGCCAGCAGGCCCATCACCGTGGTCTGCGCCGCTTCGCGGCCGTGCCCGCCGCTCGACACCCCATCGGCAATGGCCGCGATGAGGCCGCGAGCCTCGTCGCCCGGCGGCGCATGCACTGCACCGGCGAAGTCTTCGTTCAGCTCGCGCGGTCCGCGCTGGCTGCTGTAGCCGATGTCCACTTCAAAGCTCATGGCGCGATTCTGAACGCGCGCCACGGGCGCCCGTTTGCTTGATTTCCCTGAAAGGTCCAGCCCCATGAAGAAAATGAAACTCGTGATGGTCGGCAACGGCATGGCCGGCGTGCGCACGCTCGAAGAGCTGCTGAAGATCGCGCCCGAGCTGTACGACATCACCGTCTTCGGCGCGGAGCCGCATCCCAACTACAACCGCATCCTGCTGTCGCCGGTGCTGGCGGGCGAGCAGACGGTCGACGAGATCGTGCTCAACAGCTGGGAGTGGTACACGGACAACAACATCACGCTGCACGCCGGCAAGAAGGTGGTGGAAGTCGACCGCGTCAAGCGCATCGTGCGCGCCGTGGATTCGCAAGGCGATGTCACCGAGGCCGCCTACGACCGCCTGCTGATGTGCACCGGCTCCAACCCCTTCATGCTGCCGGTGCCCGGCAAGGACCTGAAGGGCGTGATCGCCTACCGCGACATCGCCGACACCGACTACATGATCGAGACCGCGCGCACGCACAAGAACGCGGTGGTCATCGGCGGCGGCCTGCTGGGCCTGGAAGCCGCCAACGGCCTGATGCTGCGCGGCATGAACGTGACAGTGGTGCACGTGATGCCCTGGCTGATGGAGCGCCAGCTCGACGACGTGGCGGGCAAGCTGCTGCAGAAGTCGCTGGAAGACCGGGGCCTGAAGTTCCGGATCGGCGCGCAGACGCAAGACCTGGTGGGCGGTGAAGATGGCCGCGTCAAGAGCATCCGCTTCAAGGACGGCACCGAAGTGGCCGCCGACCTGGTGGTGATGGCCGTGGGCATCCGCCCCAACGTGGAGCTGGCCGAGAAGATGCGCCTGCACTGCAACCGCGGCATCGTCGTCAACGACACGATGCAGACCGTGACCGATGCGCGCATCTACTCGGTCGGCGAATGCGCGGCGCACCGCGGCATTGCCTACGGCCTGGTCGCTCCGCTGTTCGAGCAGGCCAAGGTGGCGGCCAACCACCTGGCGCAGTTCGGCATCGGCCGCTACCTGGGTTCGCTCACTTCCACCAAGCTGAAGGTGACGGGCATCGACCTGTTCTCGGCCGGCGAGTTCATGGGCGGCGAAGGCACGGAAGAGATCGTCATGAGCGACCCCTTCGGCGGCGTCTACAAGAAGCTGGTGATCAAGGACGACAAGCTGGTGGGCGCCTGCCTCTACGGCGACACGGTGGACGGCAGCTGGTACTTCAAGCTGCTGCGCGACGGCCGCAGCGTGCACGACATCCGCGACAAGCTGATGTTCGGCGAATCGAACATCGGCGACACCGGCCACGAGGGCCACAACAAGGCCGCGAGCATGCCCGACGACGCCGAGGTCTGCGGCTGCAACGGCGTGAACAAGGGCACCATCTGCAAGGCCATCAAGGAAAAGGGCCTGTTCACGCTCGACGAGGTGAAGAAGCACACCAAGGCCAGCGCAAGCTGCGGCTCGTGCACCGGGCTGGTCGAGCAGATCCTGATGTTCACCGCCGGCGGCGACTACTCGGCCACACCCAAGAAAAAGGCCGTGTGCGGCTGCACCGACGCAAGCCACCAGGACGTGCGCGACGCAATCCGCAAGGAGCACTACCTGACGCACGACGAGGTGTATCGCAACCTCGGCTGGCGCACGCCCAACGGCTGCTCCACCTGCCGCCCGGCCATCAACTACTACCTGATCAGCACCTGGCCCAAGGAGGCGAAGGACGATCCGCAGAGCCGCTTCATCAACGAGCGCAGCCACGCCAACATCCAGAAGGACGGCACCTACTCCGTCATCCCGCGCATGTGGGGCGGCCACACCACGCCCGACGAGTTGCGCCGCATTGCCGACGCGGCCGACAAGTACAAGATTCCGACCGTCAAGGTCACGGGCGGCCAGCGCATCGACCTGCTGGGCGTGAAGAAGGAAGACCTGGAAGGCGTGTGGAAGGACATCGGCATGCCCAGCGGCTTTGCCTACGCCAAGTCGCTGCGCACGGTGAAGACCTGCGTGGGTAGCGAGTGGTGCCGCTTCGGCACGCAAGACTCCACGCAGATGGGCAAGGACCTGGAGCGCGCGCTGTGGGCCATGTACTCGCCGCACAAGGTCAAGCTGGCGGTGTCGGGCTGCCCGCGCAACTGCGCGGAGGCCGGCATCAAGGACGTGGGCGTGATCGGCGTCGACTCGGGTTGGGAACTCTACGTGGGCGGCAACGGCGGCATCAAGACCGAAGTGGCGCAGTTTCTCGTGAAGGTGAAGACGGCCGAGGAAGTGATGGAGTATTCGGGCGCCTTCCTGCAGCTGTACCGCGAAGAGGGCTGGTACCTGGAGCGCACGGTGCACTACATCGGCCGCGTGGGACTGGACTACGTGAAGAAGAAGATCCTCGAGGACGCCGAAGGCCGCAAGGCGCTGTGGGAACGCCTGCAGTTCGCGCTCGACGGCGAGCCCGATCCGTGGTTCGAATCGGCGCAGGCCTCGGTGGACGTGCGGCAGTTCACGCCGCTGACGGCATGAAGCGCAGAGTCTTCATCGCTTCCACCGCCATCGCCGGCATAGGCGTTGGCCTGGGCGTCAACGCGCAGGTTGCCGACCTCAACGACGCGATCAACAAGGCGGGCCGCCAGCGCATGCTGTCGCAGCGCGTGAGCAAGGCCTACCTGGCGCTGGTGCAGAAGGTGGAATCGCGCAATGCGCAGCAGGTGCTCGACAAGTCGATTTCGCTGTTCGAGCGCCAGCTTGGCGAGCTGAAGGCCTTTGCGCCCAGCCCGGCAATCCGCGCCACCTACGAGTCGCTCGACGGCGCCTGGAACGCATTCAAGAACGAGCTCACGGATGCAGCGCCAAGCATGGAAGAAGCCGCCCGAGTGGTGAAGTTGGACGCCACGGTGCTTGCGCTCGCCAACCAGGGCACCGCGCAGTACGAAGCCGCTTCGGGCAAACCGGTGGGCAAGCTGGTCAACATTGCCGGCCGCCAGCGCATGCTGTCGCAGCGCATGGCCAAGTTCTACCTGGCCACGGCGATGCAGATCGATCCGGCGGGCAGCACGGCCGAGATCGGCAAGTCGCGCGCCGAATTCCTGGCCGCGCTCGAAGTGCTGCGCAACGCGCCCGAAGCCACTGCGCAGATCAGGCAGGAGCTGGTGCTGGCCGATGCGCAATGGATCTTCTTCAACCGGGGCCTGCAGCGCCTCGAAGGCGCCGGCGCCTCGCCTGCGTTGATGTCCGACGTGTTCGTCAGCAGCGAGAACCTGCTGGCGATCATGGACCGCGTGACCGGCCTGTATTCAGAAATCAAGACATAGACGAGAGAGCCCCACCATGAGCGATTGGAAAGTCATCTGCCGCATCGACGACATCCCCGTGCTCGGCGCCCGCCGCGTGACGCGGCCTGCCGGCGTGGACGTTGCCGTGTTCCGCAACGCCGAGAACGAGGTGTTCGCGCTACTCGACCGCTGCCCGCACAAGGGCGGCCCGCTGAGCCAGGGCATCGTGTTCGGCACCAGCGTGGCCTGCCCGTTGCACAACTGGGCCATCGGGCTGGACGACGGCTGCGCCAGGTCGCCCGACGAAGGCTGCACGCCGAAGTTCGCCGTGAAGGTGGAAGACGGCGTGGTGCACCTGGACGCGGGCGAGCTGGCCACGCACGCCATCGACCTGGAACGCCCGGTCGCCGGCCCGAAGCCGTTCGCGGTGCTGACGGTTCTTCCGCTGGAATAACCCATGACGCTCGAGACCCGCTCCACCTGCCCCTACTGCGGCGTAGGGTGCGGCGTCATCATCGAATCGCAGGGCAGCGAGATCACCGGCGTGCGCGGCGACCCTGACCACCCGGCGAACTTCGGGCGCCTGTGCACCAAGGGCTCGACGCTGCACCTCACGGCCAGCGCCACGGTCACGCGGCAGACGCGGCTGCTGCAGCCCATGCAGCGCCTCGTGCGCGCAGAAGCGCCCACCGCGGTGACGTGGGACACCGCGCTCGACAACGCCGCCGGCAAGTTCGCGCAGGTGATCCGCGACCACGGCCCGGACTCGGTCGGCTTCTACGTGTCGGGCCAGTTGCTCACCGAGGACTATTACGTCTTCAACAAGCTCGCCAAGGGCCTGATTGGCACCAACAACGTCGACACCAACTCGCGCCTGTGCATGAGCAGCGCCGTGGCCGGCTACAAGCAGACGCTGGGCGCCGACGCGCCGCCGGCCTGCTACGACGACCTGAAGCATGCCGATTGCCTCTTCATCGTGGGCAGCAACACGGCGTGGGCGCACCCCATTCTTTTTCGCCGCATCGAGGACGCGAAGGCCGCGAACCCGGCGCTGAAGATCATCGTGGCCGACCCGCGCCGCACCGACACGGTCGAGATCGCCGACCTGTTCCTGCCCATCCAGCCCGGCACCGACGTGATGCTGTTCAACGGCATGCTGCACCTGATGCTGTGGGAAGGCTGGATCGACGCGAAGTACATCGCGGCGCACACCAACGGTTTCGACGCATTGAAGGCCACGGTGCGCGAATGCACGCCGGACAAGGTGGCGCAGGTGTGCGGCATCTCGAAAGAAGACCTGCTCGAAGCAGCGCAGCTGTTTGCCACGTCGCCGGCCACGCTGAGCCTGTACTGCCAGGGACTGAACCAGTCGTCGAGCGGCACGGCCAAGAACGCTGCGCTCATCAACCTGCACCTGGCGACCGCGCAGATCGGCCGCGCCGGCGCGGGCCCGTTCTCGCTGACCGGCCAGCCCAATGCAATGGGCGGGCGCGAAGTCGGCGGCCTCGCCAACCTGCTGAGCGCGCACCGCGACCTGGCGAACCCCGATCACCGCGCCGAAGTGGCCGCGCTGTGGGGCGTGCCCTCGGTGCCCGAGAAGCCGGGCAAGACGGCGGTCGAAATGTTCCAGGCCGCGGCCGACGGCGAGATCCGCGCGCTGTGGATCGCCTGCACCAACCCGGCGCAGTCGATGCCCGACCAGGCCACGGTGCGCCGCGCGCTGGAACGCGCCGAGTTCGTCGTGGTGCAGGAAGCCTTCGCCACCACCGCCACCTGCGCCTTTGCCGACCTGCTGCTGCCCGCCACCACCTGGGGCGAGAAGGAAGGCACCGTGACCAACAGCGAGCGCCGCATCTCGCGCGTGCGCCCGGCCGTGCCGGCGCCCGGCGAGGCGCGCAACGACTGGTCGATTGCGGTGGCCTTCGCGCACCGGCTCGAAAGGCAGCTGGGCCGCGCGTTCACGCTGTTCCCGTACGAGACGGCCGAATCGGTCTGGAACGAGCATCGCGAATCCACGCGCGGGCGCGACCTGGACATCACCGGCATGAGCTACGCGATGCTGGAAACCGCCGGCCCGCAGCAATGGCCGCTGAAGGAAGGCGAAAGCACCGGCCGCGTGCGCCTCTACGAAGACGGCGTGTTCCCAACGCCCGATGGCCGCGCCCGCTTCGTCGACACGGTCTACAAGCCGGTGGCCGAAGCCCGCGAGGCCCGCTACCCCTTCTCGCTGAACACCGGCCGCCTGCGCGACCAGTGGCACGGCATGAGCCGCACCGGTACTGTCGGCCGCCTGTTCGGCCATGTGTCTGAGCCGGTGGTGCAGATGAACGCGCAGGACATGGCGCGCCGCCAGATCCGCGAAGGCGACCTGGTGCATCTGACGTCGAAGCGCGGCTCGATCATGCTGCCCGCGCGTGCCAGCGCCGAGGTGGGGATGAGCCAGGCTTTTGTCGCCATGCACTGGGGCGAGGAGTACCTGAGCGGCTGCTCGTCGAACGGCACACGGCTCGCGGGCATCAACGCGCTGACCACGCCGGCCTACTGTCCGACCTCGAAGCAGCCCGAGCTGAAGCACACGCCGGTGAAGATCCTCAAGGCCGAGCTGCCGTGGTCGCTGCTGGCCATGGCCTGGCTGCCCGATGGCGACGCGCTGGCCGCGCACCGCGCGCTGCAGCCGATGATGGCGCTGTTTCCTTTTGCGACCTGCGTGCCGTTTGCCGGCAACACGCAGGGCGCCGAACGCAGCGGCCTGCTCTTTCGCGCCGCCGCGCACGACGCACCCGACGACACGCTGGTCGAGAAGATCGAAGCCCTGCTCGGCCTGCAGACCGCCGACACCCTGCGCTACGCCGACCGCCGCCGCGGCCAGCGCCGCTCGGCCCGGCTGGTGCGCCGTGCCGACGGCAGCGCCGGCCTCGAAGCCTTCCTGCTGGGCGGCGACACCAGCGCCGAAACCTGGATCTCCACGCTGCTGCGAGAGGAACTGCCGGCGCAGAGCTACGGCCGCCTGCTGCTGTCGCCGGGCTCGAAGGCGCCGGTGGCGGTGCAGTCGCGCGGCAAGACGGTGTGCACCTGCTTCAACGTGGCGGACGTGGCGATCCAGACCGAACTGGGCCGCTGCACCGGCACCGCCGACGAGCGGCTGGCCAAGCTGCAGGGGGCGCTGAAGTGCGGCACCAACTGCGGCTCGTGCATTCCTGAGCTCAAGCGCATGGTGCGGGCGACGCCGGTGGAAGCGGAGGCGACGTTGTGATGCGCCGTCTGCATTGCCCCCTCTCCCCTTGGGGAGAGGGCTGGGGTGAGGGTGAGCGGCAATGACGTCCGCGCGATGTTGCAAGGCCGCTGCCCTCACCCTGACCCTCTCCCGCAAGCGGGAGAGGGGACAAGACACCCGATGCATAAGCCAACTCACATTCCGGCATAAGCGTTGCAGGACAATCCGCCTACCCATGGGAATCAGCCAATACATCAAGGAAATCGGCCGCGGCGCACGAGGCGCCAAGCCGCTCACGCGTGAACAGGCCACCGACCTGTTCGGCCAGGTGCTGGACGGCACCGTCACCGACCTCGAAATCGGCGGCTTCTGCCTGGCCATGCGCATCAAGGGCGAAACGCCCGAGGAGATGGCCGGCTTTCTCGATGCCACCCATGCGCGGCTGAACCGCATTCCGGCCGGCGACCGGGCGCTGGTCGTGCTGCCCAGCTACAACGGCGCGCGCAAGCTGCCGGTGCTCACGCCGCTGCTGGCGCTGCTGCTGGCGCGCGAAGGCCTGCCGGTGCTGGTGCACGGCAGCGCGAGCGAAACATCTCGCGTGCTGGCGTCGAACGTGCTCTCGGCGCTCGATGTGCCGCCCATGACCGACATTCGCCCCATCGCCAACGGCGAAGCGGCCTTTGCCCCCACCGAACTGCTGAACCCCGCGCTCAAGCGCCTGCTCGACGTGCGCCGCGTGGTCGGCCTGCGCAACCCGGGCCACAGCGTGGTGAAGCTGATGCAGCCCACCGCCGGCCCCTGCGTGGTGGTGGCCAGCTACACGCACCCCGAATACGCCCGCACCATGGGCGAGACCTTCGAGCTCACGGGCATGACCGCCCTGCTCTCACGCGGCCTCGAGGGCGAAGTGGTGTCCGACCCGCGCCGCACCGCGCAGATCGACGGCTTCGTGCGCGGCGTGCGCACCGAGTTGCAGGCGCAGCAGGCCGGCACCACCGCCGAGGTGCCCGGTCTGCCGAAGGAAATCGACGTCGCCACCACAGCCGACTACACGCGCCGCGTGCTGGCAGGCGCGCTTCCCGTGCCCGAAGCCATTGCGGCGCAGGTCAGGCACATCACGCAACTGGCATCCCACGCATGAACAACGACACCCCCACCTCCCTCATCACCGGCCGCTGCACGCTGGTGGGCGCCGGCCCGGGCGACCCGGAGCTGCTGACCGTCAAGGCCGTGAAGGCGATCCAGGCCGCGACGGTGCTGCTGGTCGACGACCTCGTGAACGACGAGATTCTGGCCTACGCCCGCCCCGGAGCGCGCATCGTGCATGTGGGCAAGCGCGGCGGCTGCAAGAGCACGCCGCAGGCCTTCATCGAGCGGCTGATGATCACCGCAGTGCGCGAAGGCGAGACCGTGGTCCGCCTCAAGGGTGGCGACCCATTCATCTTCGGCCGCGGCGGCGAAGAGGTGGAGCACCTGCGCGAAGCCGGCATCGAATGCACCGTGGTCAACGGCATCACCGCCGGCCTCGCGGCCGTGACCGCGCTGGGCGTGCCGCTCACGCACCGCGACCATGCGCAGGGCGTGGTGTTCGTCACCGGGCATGCCAAGACCGGTGCCGGCGCGGCCGAAGACCCGACCGACTGGCGCGCGCTGGCCGCGACGGCCTACAACGCGCGGCTCACGCTGGTGATCTACATGGGCGTGTCGGGCGCGGCGCACATCGAATGCGAACTGCTGCAGGGCCTGCCGGGCGACACGCCGGTGGCCGTCATCCAGCACGCGAGCCTGCCGCACCAGCGGCACATCGCGACCACGCTGGGCAACCTGCAGAACGGCATCGCCGAGGCCGGCCTGGCCAGCCCGGCGGTGATCGTGGTGGGCGACGTGCTGCGCGGACTGGCAGCCGCCGAGGTACCGGTGGACGCGGACAAGTTCGGTACCTGATCGGCACCTGACCAGGGCGAGGACAGCACGAGCGGCACGGGCGCCGCGCACCACAACGTGGCATGGATCGTGCTGAGCCATCGGCAATGAATGCCGTCGCCACGCCCGAACCCGCCGCAGTCGAGATCGTCGCGCTCACCAAGCGCTATGCCCCCGGCACACCGGCCGCCGTCGACCAGATAGACCTGCGCATCGCCAGCGGAAGCTACTGCTGCCTGCTCGGCCCGTCGGGCTGCGGCAAGAGCACCACGCTGCGCATGATCGCGGGCCACGAGTCCGTCACCAGCGGCGACATCCTGCTGGACAACCGCAACATCACCGACCTGCCCGCGGCCGCGCGCGGCACGGCGATGATGTTCCAGAGCTTCGCCCTGTTCCCGCACCTCTCGGCCACCGACAACGTGGCCTTCAGCCTCAAGATGAAAGGCGTCGGCAAGGCCGAGCGCCACAAGCGTGCCAACGACCTGCTCGCGCGCGTCGCGATGGGCCACCTGGCCAACCGCAAGCCGGGTGAACTTTCCGGCGGCCAGCAGCAGCGCGTGGCGCTGGCGCGTGCACTCATCACCGAGCCGCGCGTGCTGCTGCTCGACGAGCCGCTGTCGGCGCTCGACCCCTTCCTGCGCATCCAGATGCGCGCCGAGCTGCGGCGCTGGCAGAAGGAACTGGGCCTGACCTTCGTGCACGTCACGCACTCGCAGGAAGAGGCAATGGCGCTGGCCGACACCATGGTGGTGATGAACCACGGGGTGATCGAGCAGGTCGGCTCGCCGCACGCGGTCTACAACCACCCGGCTAGCGAGTTTGTCGCGCGCTTCATGGGCGGCCACAACGTGTTCGACACGCCGGCCGGCCCGATCGCGGTGCGCAACGACCGCATGCGGATCGCCGCGGCTTCGGAGGGCGACGCGGCTGGCACTGCCCTTGTCGCCACCGTCACCGACGTCGAGTACCAGGGCACCTACGTGCTGCTCGGCCTGGCACTCGAAGGCGCTGCCGCCGGACGCCAGAACGTCTCCGTGCTGCTCGGCGAAGCCGCTTTCCTCGCGCGCCCCTATGCGCACGGCGAGGCGGTGCGCCTCTCGTGGGCCGAGGCCGACGCGCGCGTGCTCGGCCCCGGCGTCAAGCCGCCGGGCGAGCGGGCTTCGGCACCCGCCGGTGCCGGGGCACATCAGCGCGACGACACGGCCGCGCTCGCCATGACCCTGTGAGCGCATCCGCAACCTGCTTCTCTTTTTCCTGCGTTCGTTTCTTTCCACTTTTTTCTCTGGAGACTCAGCCATGACCGATTCCATCGACTCGTCCAACGGCGTCAAGCGCCGCACCCTCCTGCAAGGCACGGCCGGCATCCTGGCCACGGGCATCGCGCCCTTCGTGCATGCGCAGGAAAAGATCGTGCTGCGCTACCTCGGCACCGCGGTGAACCAGGACAAGGCGATCGCCGAAAAATTCAAGGCCGACACCGGCATCGAGATCCAGTACGTGGCCGTGACCACCGACGACGTGACCAAGCGCGCCGTGACCGCCCCCAACAGCTTCGACCTGATCGACACCGAGTTCTTCTCGCTCAAGAAGATCGTGCCGACCGGCAACCTGAAGGGCATCGACACCAAGCGCGTGAAGAACGCCGACAAGATCACCTCGCTCTTCACCAAGGGCGAAGTGGCCGGCAAGAAGGTCGGCAACCAGGGCACGGCGCCGGTCAAGGTGATCTATCTCGAGGGCGAGAAGAGCAAGGTCTTCGCGAAGTCGGCCACGCAGTTCATGTCGCTGATCCCGACCACCTACAACGCCGACACGCTGGGCATCCGCCCCGACCTGATCAAGCGGCCGATCGGCTCATGGGCCGAGCTGCTGAACCCCGAGTTCAAGGGCAAGACCGCGATCCTGAACATTCCGTCGATCGGCATCATGGACGCCGCGATGGTGGTGGAGGCCAAGGGCATCCACAAGTACGCCGACAAGGGCAACATGACCAAGGCCGAGATCGACCTGACGATCAAGACCCTGATCGAGGCCAAGAAGGCCGGCCAGTTCCGCGCGCTGTGGAAGGACTTCAACGAGTCGGTGAACCTCATGGCCTCGGGCGAGGTCGTGATCCAGTCGATGTGGTCGCCCGCGGTCACGGCCGTGCGCAGCAAGGGCATCGATTGCACCTTCCAGCCGCTCAAGGAAGGCTATCGCGCCTGGGCCTCGGGCTTCGGCCTGCCGGCCACGCTCTCGGGCAAGAAGCTCGACGGCGCCTATGAGTTCATCAACTGGTTCCTCGACGGCTGGGCCGGCGCGTACCTCAACCGCCAGGGCTACTACAGCGCCGTGCTCGACACCGCCAAGACCAAGATGGAAGCCTACGAGTGGGCCTACTGGATGGAAGGCAAGCCCGCCGCGCAGGACATCAAGAGCCCGCAAGGTGACGTGATCGCCAAGGCTGGCTCGGTGCGCGACGGCGGCAGCTACGAACAGCGCATGGGCGGCATCGCCTGCTGGAACGCTGTGATGGACGAGAACGAGTACATGGTGCGCAAGTGGAACGAGTTCGTCGCGGCCTGACCTTCGAACTGAGCCTGTGAGCGCTCCCTCGACCAGCGCGTCCGTCGCCACCACGCCCATCCATGCCGTCAAGGCGTGGTGGCAGGCGGCGCCGTTCGCGCTGGTGTTCCTGCTGTTCTTCCTGGTTCCGCTGGCGCTGGTCGCGATGGTCAGCCTGTGGAACTTCAACGAATACGAGCTGATCCCGGCAGTCACGCTGCGCAACTACCTGAGCCTGTTCGAGGGCTGCTCGCGTCTCACCGACAACGGCGACCTGTGCGTCACGCTCAACACCTACCTGAGCACGTTCAAGTTCTGCGTGCTGGTGTGGGGCATCACGCTGCTGATCGGCTTCTCAGTTGCGTACTTCCTGGCGTTCCATGTGCGCTCGTCGACCATGCAGACGGTGCTGTTCGTGCTGTGCACCGTGCCCTTCTGGACTTCGAACGTGATCCGCATGATCTCGTGGGTGCCGCTCTTGGGACGCAACGGGCTGGTCAACCAGGCGCTCATGGGCCTGGGACTGGTGAACCAGCCTGTGGAGTGGCTGCTGTTCTCCGATTTCTCGGTGGTGCTGGCCTTCGTGCACCTGTACACGATGTTCATGATCGTGCCGATCTTCAACAGCATGATGCGCATCGACCGCTCGCTGCTCGAAGCAGCCAGCGATGCGGGCGCATCGGGCTGGCAGACGCTGTGGAACGTGGTGGTGCCGCTGTCGCGCACCGGCATCCTGATCGGGTCGATCTTCGTCATCACCATCGTCATGGGCGACTTCGTCACCATCGGCGTGATGGGCGGCCAGCAGATCGCCTCGATCGGCAAGATCATCCAGGTGCAGACCTCGTACCTGCAGTTTCCGCTGGCTGCGGCCAACGCGATGATTTTGTTGGCGGTGGTGCTGATGATCATCTGGGGACTGACCCGGCTGGTCGACATTCGAAAGGAGCTCTAGGGTGAGCTCTTGTTCTTCAGGGCTCGCTCACGCCGACGGGGTACCTTGCTCCGCGAATGTCCCCCGCCCTTCGGGCTCCTCCTTTATTTCGCTGCGCAAGGCACCCCGCCGTCGTGAGCGTTATCCGCAGCGGTGGTTGATCGGCCGCAAACCAACAGCGTGCCCCGTGCCGAGAGCATCGGGTGCTCCCCGCAGCGAAATAAAGGAGGAGCCGAAGGCGGGGGACATTCGCGGAGGGGAGTACCCGGTGTTCTCGGCACTCGCCCTGAAGGAAAAACACAAATGAGCCAACGCATAGGCGAACAACGCAGCCCCGGCTTCTGGCCTCTCGCCACGGTATTCGCCCTGTTCGTGCTGTTCCTCTACGGCCCGATGATCACGATCTTCGTGCTCAGCTTCCAGGGCCCCGAGGGCGGCCTCACATTTCCATTGCGCGGCGTCTCGCTGCACTGGTTCTACAAGCTGGCCGAGGGGTTGGGCACGGTGGACATCGGCGCAGCCTTCAGGCGCTCACTGGCGCTGGGCGCGGTGGTGATGGCCTTCACCGTCGTGCTATCGGTGCTGGCCGGCCTGGCCTTTCGCAAGAAGCTCGCCGGCAGCAACGCCCTGTTCTTCGTCACGGTGGCCAGCCTCATCATGCCGTCGATCATCATTTCGCTTGGCATCGGCCTGCAGTTCCGGCTGATCGACACGGGCATCAAGAGCGTGCTGACGGCGATGGACGCGACCACGCTGCTCGAAGGCTACGGCACCGCGCTGGGGCTGTTCAGCTCAGCCCTCGGCGCGCACCTGACCTGGACGCTGCCCTTCGGCCTGCTCATCATGTTCGCGGTGTTCAACCGCTTCAACCCCGCCTACGAGGAAGCCGCACGCGACCTCGGCGCCACGCCGTGGCAGACCTTCCGCTTCGTGGTGCTGCCGCTGATCGGCCCGTCGATCGTGGGCATCGGCATGTTCGGCTTCACGCTGTCGTGGGACGAGATTGCGCGCACCTCGCAGGCCATCGGCGACGTCAACACGCTGCCGCTCGAACTGCAGGGGCTGACCTCGACCGTCACCACGCCGTCGATCTATGCGCTGGGCACGGTGACCACCGTGGTGTCGCTGCTCGTGATGGCGGTGGCTCTGGGCTCGGCTGCGCTGCTGCGCCGCAGGGCCGTGCGGCCCAGGTGAGATTTTTCCTACAGCCGCCTCTAAAATCGCGCTCCAACACAAAGTACAAGCGAGAGAGGCGGGCATGCTGGACATCGACAAACTCAACGAATTCACCCACAACCACGGCGAACTGCGCCGTGGCCAAGGGCTGGTCACAGGCACCATCGCGCTGAGCCTGGCCATCCTGTGCTTCCTCGGCGTACTGGCCTTTCACTTTCCGCAGTACCTCACGACGCCCGAACTGCGCAAGAGCTACAACGTCGACGTGATGCGCTACATCTTGCTGGCGGCGCTGGTCATTTCGGGTGGGCTGTCGCTGGTCAACATCATCTTCAACCGCTCGCGCTGGCTCTCGTCGGCGGCGTTCCTGCTGGTGGTGGCGTCGGCGCTGCTCGGCGGACACAAGGTGCCGGTGCACGACTTCGCGGACAACACGCCGTACATCGGGCTCGACTGGTTCATCCTCGACCTGCTGGGCTCGTCGCTGATCTTCATCTTCATCGAGAAACTCTTTGCGCTGCGCAAAGACCAGCCCGTGTTCCGCGAAGAGTGGCAGACCGACTTCCACCACTTCGTGGTGAACCACATGATCGTGGGCTTCGTGCTGCTGGCCACCAACCTGATGGTGCACAAGCTCTTCGGCTGGGCGGCCAATGACGGCATTCGCGGCTGGGTGGGCAATCTGCCGTTCTGGGCCGGGCTGCTGCTGATCGTTCTGGTGGCCGACCTCGTGCAGTACTGGACGCATCGCGCCTACCACGAGGTGCCGGTGCTGTGGCGCCTGCACGCGGTGCATCACAGCGTGAAGAGCATGGACTGGATGGCGGGCTCGCGCCAGCACATCCTGGAGCTGCTGATCACGCGCACGCTGGTGCTCGCCCCCATCTATGTGCTGGGCTTCAGCAAGGACGTGATCGACGCCTACATCGTGGTGGTCGGCTTCCAGGCGGTGTTCAACCACTGCAACGTGAGCGTGCGGCTCGGCCCGCTGCGCTACCTGATCGTGACGCCCAACTTCCACCACTGGCATCACAGCCAGGACCAGGAAGCGCTGGACAAGAACTACGCGGCGCATTACGCCTTCCTCGACTACATCTTCGGCACCGCGGTGAAGAGCACCAAGCTCTGGCCCGAAAAATACGGCGTGCTGGGCGACTACGTGCCCAACGGCTTCTTCAAGCAGCTGAAGTTTCCGTTCATCTGGAAGGGCTGATGCGCGCCGCGTTCAAGACCGCCGCGGTCGTCGTTGCCGCGGGCGCTGCCCTGCTGCTCACGGCCTGCGCCACCCGCATCGACCTGCCGACCAAAGAGGCCGGACTGCGCCTGCGGGTGCAGAGCTCGGTCATCGCGCCGGGCAACGGCGGCGAGCTCATCGCCGCCGACGCGCTGGAGCCGGGCGACATCCTGCTGACCTCCATCGCCACGGTGAACTCCTTCGGCATCCGGCTGGGCACCTTCTCGCCGGTGAGCCATGCGGTGCTGTACCTCGGCGACGGCCAGATCGCCGAAGCCGTGGGCACCGGCGTGCGCGCGCGGCCGCTGGCCGAGCTGGTCGATGAAGAGCAGATGGTGGTGGCCTTTCGCGTGCCGGGCGTCGACGAAGCCGGTGCCGGGCGCATGCGCGAATGGGCGCTGTCGCAGGTCGGCGCGCGCTACAACACCGTGGGCGTGCTGCTGAATGCGCCTTTCGTGCTCAACCGGCGTCTGTGCGAACTGCCGCTGGTGCCAAGCGCGGTCAGCAGCTACTGCGTGAGCGGCATGGCGATGGTGCAGCTGGGTGCGAGCCGCGACGACCAGTTCTTCTGCTCGCAGTTCGTGCTCGAGGCCTACAGGCAGGCAGGCCTGCCGATCACCAATGCCGACCCGCGCTGGGTGAGCCCGTCCGACCTGCTGCACATGCGCGAGGGCGACGTGCCTTCCATTGCCGCCACGCAGCCGCTGCGCTACGTGGGCCACCTGAAATACAACCCGCCGCCGCTGCTCGCGGCAGACGGCCCTTGAGCGCGGCCGCTTCATCCCGCTTCGACGTCGTCGTGATCGGCGCCGGGGCTGCGGGGCTGTTCTGCGCCGGCGTAGCTGGCCAGCGCGGGCTCAAGGTGCTGCTGGTCGATCACAGCGAAAAGGTGGGCGAGAAGATCCGCATCTCGGGCGGCGGGCGCGCCAACTTCACCAACCGCGACCTCGACGTGCGCGCGCCGCAGCGCCACTTCATTGGCGACAACCCGAATTTCTGTCGCTCGGCGCTGTCGCGCTATGCGCCGCAGCAGTTCATCGAGCTGGTGCAGAAACACGGCATTGCCTTCCACGAGAAGCACAAGGGGCAGCTGTTTTGCGACGGCTCCTCGCAGCAGATCGTCGACATGCTGCTGGCGGAATGCGCGGCGGGTGGGGTCGAGCGCTGGCAGCCGTGCAAGATCGGGAAGATTGCGTTTTCTGGCGTTGATGCTGATGGATCGGGCGCTGGCAGCTATCAAATCGAGAGCGATCGCGGGCTGATCGAGACGCCGAAGATCGTGGTCGCCACCGGCGGCCTGTCGATCCCCCAGATCGGCGCCAGCGACTTCGGCTACCGCCTTGCCGAGCAATTCGGCCTGCGCCTCGTCACGCCCCGTCCGGCACTGGTGCCGCTGACCTTCGGCGGCGACGCATGGGCGCCGTACGCCGAGCTGGCCGGCCTGGCGCTGCCGGTGCGCATCGAGACCGGCGCGAAGAAGGAAAAAATGGCCTTCCTCGAAGACCTGCTCTTCACCCACCGGGGCCTGTCGGGCCCGGCGGTGCTGCAGATTTCGAGCTACTGGAAACCCGGCACCCCGCTCACACTGGATTTCGCGCCCGGCGTGGACGTGGCCGAGGCGCTGGGCGAAGCCAAGCTGCGCTCGAAAAAGCGCATCGCCAACGAACTGGCCGCGCTGGTGCCCTCCCGGCTGGCCGACGCCTGGGTCGGGCAGGATCCGGCGCTGCAACGCCCTGTCAACGAAGCCGCTGACAAGTCGCTGGCAGCCCTGTCGGAGCGCATCGCCCGCTGGCAGATCACCCCCAGCGGCACCGAAGGTTACAAAAAAGCCGAGGTGACGGCCGGCGGCGTCGACACCCGCGACCTGTCGTCCCAGACCATGGAATCGAAGCAGCCTGGCCTTTATTTCATCGGCGAAGTGGTCGACGTGACCGGCTGGTTGGGCGGATACAACTTCCAATGGGCCTGGGCAAGCGCCCACGCGTGCGCAACCGCGCTATAATCGCGGGCTAACTCTTGGCCTCCCCTCAACGGCCGCACATGTTTTTCAGTTGAGGAACCCCGGCTTGGGGCCTCGATCTCTCCAAGCCAAATTCATTTCAACGATTCATCAATGACCACCATCCGCGTTAAAGAAAACGAGCCCTTCGACGTCGCACTGCGCCGTTTCAAGCGCACCATCGAAAAGCTCGGCCTGCTGACCGACCTGCGCGCCCGCGAGTTCTACGAAAAGCCGACCGCCGAGCGCAAGCGCAAGAAGGCCGCCGCGGTCAAGCGCCACTACAAGCGCGTGCGCAGCATGCAGCTGCCCAAGAAGCTGTACTAAGCAACACCCGGGGCGGCCGGCTCCAGACGAAAGTCAGCACCGCCGCCCAGTTGCCTCAGCCGCGCCAGGGAAACCTGCCGCGGCTTTTGTTTTTTCCGAAAGGTTGCCGAATGACTCTCAAAGAACAAATCACCGAAGACATGAAGACGGCGATGCGCGCCAAGGACTCCGAGCGCCTGGCCACCATCCGCCTGCTGCTCGCGGCCCTGAAGCAGAAGGAAGTCGACGAGCGCGTGGAGCTCGACGACGCCATGGTCGTCGCCATCGTCGACAAGATGGTCAAGCAGCGCAAGGACTCGATCGCCGCCTTCACCACCGGTGGCCGACCCGATCTGGCCGACAAGGAAGCCGCCGAGATCAAGGTGCTGGAGGCCTACCTGCCCCAGCGCATGAGCGCCGATGAAACGGTGGCCGCGGTGAAGGCCATCGTGGCCGAGCTGGGCGCCAGCGGCCCCGGCGACATGGGCAAAGTGATGGGCGTGGTCAAGACCCGCCTCGCCGGCAAGGCCGACATGGGCCAGGTCAGCGCAGCGGTCAAGGCCGCTCTGACGGGCGCCTGATGATGAACAACACCGGCAGCAGCCCCTCCGCCACGATCCCCAAGGCCTGCGCCTGCATGGTTGACGCGCGGGGCCGGCTGCTGGTGTTCCGCCATCCCGAGGATGGCAACATGCAGCTGCCCAAGGGCACCATCGAGCCCGGCGAATCGCCTGAAGTGGCGGTGCGCCGCGAACTGCTCGAGGAATCAGGCCTCGACTACACCGGCCCGCTGCAATCGCTGGGGACGCTGCACCGCGAATGCGAAGCCGGCGTCGAAGGCAACACGCACCGCCACCCGCAGCTGTGGCACCTGTTCCTGATGCGCGCCCAAGGCGCCCTGCCCGAAACCTTCACGCACATGGCCACGGGCAGCCCTGAAGAAGAAGGCCTGGTGTTCACGTTTCGCTGGCTCGAAGCCGGCGACGCACTCGACGACTTCGCCTTGCCCTACCGCCAGACCATCGAACGCGTGCGCGCGGCCCTGCTGCTGGCAGCCTGACTTCGGCTCACAGCCCGGCGCGCGCGGCCATGTACAGGCCCAGCAGCGCCAGCCCGATCAGGAAGCAGCGCTTGAACACCGCCACCGACAGCCGCTGCCGCAGCCAGGTCCCGAGCACCATACCGCCGATGGCCGGCACCAGCATCGCGATCGACCCGCCCATCGCCGACATCGGATAGCCCCCGTTCCCGACCAGCCCGATGGCCAGCACCACCGTCGAGGTGGTGAACGAAATCCCCATCGCCTGGATCAGCGAATCGCGCTGGAACCCCAGCGCTTGCAGGTACGGCACCGCCGGTACCGCAAACACCCCCGTCACCGCCGTCACCAGCCCCGTGACGACGCCCACCAGCGGCCCCACCCAGCGCGCCTGCGCGTCGCTCACGTGAAGCTGCCGCCCGGTCAGTCCCCAGACCGCGTAGACGAGCAGCGCCACCCCGAGCGCGAACAAAGCCCAGGCCCCCGCCGGCACGCCCAGCCACAGCGCCCCGCCCAGCGTGCCGATCACCACCCCCACCTGCATGCCGCCGATGCGCCGCAGCACCGGCATGAAGGTCGCGCGCGGCCCGGTCTGCCAGATGTTGGTGACGAGCGACGGCACGATCAGCAGCGCCGCGGCCTGTACCGGCGACATCCACAGCGCAAGCAGCGCCATCGAAACCGTCGGCAGCCCGAGGCCGACCACGCCCTTGATCACCCCGGCCAGCAGGTACACCGCCGCGGCGGCGGCCCAGAAACTCGTTGTGTCGATCGAATGCGTCATCGGGACACGACTCTGCCGACGAAGCCGGCCTCTGGAAATCGGGCATTTGCAGAGGTAGCCTCAGGCTGCGGCTGAGGCTCCTGGTGCACACTCCGCCGAACCATGCGATTCGATCTCACCGACCTGCGGCTCTTCCTCAACGTCGTCGAAGCCGGCAGCCTCACCGGCGGCGCCGGGCGTTCGCACATGACGCTCGCCTCGGCCAGCCAGCGCGTGCGCGGCATGGAAGACGCGCTCGGCACCCCGCTGCTCACCCGTCATGCGCAGGGCGTTCGCCCCACCGAGGCCGGCCGCACCCTGCTGCACCATGCGCGCGTCGTGCTGCAGCAGATGGAGCGGCTGCGCGGCGAACTCGGCGAGTACGGCCAGGGCCTCAAGGGACACGTGCGCTTCATGTGTGGCACCTCTGCGCTGACCGAACACCTGCCCGAGGTGCTGAGCCGCTTTCTCGCCGAGCATCCACGCATCTCGGTCGACCTCGAGGAACGCCCCAGCCCCGACACGGTGGACGCGCTGCGCGCCGGCCTGTGCGACATCGGCATCGTCTCGGACGCCATCGACAGCGAAGGCCTCGAATGCCATCCCTTCCGCCGCGACGACCTCGTGCTCGTGATGCCGCGCGGCCACGCCCTTGCCGGACGCCGGCGCGTGCAGCTGGCCGACGTGGTCGACAGCGAATTCGTGGGCCTGCCCGCGGACAGCGCGCTGCAGCTGCTGATAACCCAGCATGTGCGTGCGCTCGGCAAGCACCTGGCCTACCGGGTGCGCGTGCGCAACTTCGAGGCCGTATGCCGCATGGTGGAGTACGGCATCGGCGTCGGCATCGTGCCGCAGACCGCGGCCGAACGTTGCGCCCGCTCGATGAAGATCGCGCGCGCCTCGCTCGCCGACAAATGGGCCGAGCGCACGCTGATGGCCTGCGTGCGCTCGTCGGAAGACTTGCCGCTCAATGCACGTCGCATGCTCGAGCACCTGATCGCGCCCCCTGAAGAAGCTACGAGGAAGTGACGGGCTCCGCAAACTCGATCTGGATCTTCACGTCGGTCGCGCGCCCCGCGGCGGCTTCCTCGAAGGCCTTGATGCCGTCCTCGAACGCGAAGGTGCGCGAGATGAAGGGCTTCACGTCGACCTGCCCCGACGCGATCAGCGCCAGCGCGCGCGGGAAGATGTTGGCGTAGCGAAACACCGACTCGATGCGCGCCTCCTTCGCCTGGATCGCAACGATGTCGAAGGCCACCTTGGCAGCAGGTATGCCCACCATCACGAGGCAGCCGCCGGGGCACAGCAGCTCGAAGATGTCGTCGAAGGCGCGCGCGCTGCCGCTGGCTTCGAACACCACGTTGGCGCCCCAGCCGTCGGTCAGCGCCTTCACGGCGTCGGCGAGTTTCGTCTCGCGCACATTGACAGTGGTAACGGCCGGGTTGCTTGCGAACAGCGCCAGCTTCTCCGGCACGAGGTCCGCAAGAATCACGCGCGCCGCACCGCCCGCAAGTGCAGCCAGCGCCGTCATCGCGCCGATGGTGCCCGCGCCGATGACCACGGCCACGTCGCCCGGCTTCAGCGCCGCCTTCTTCGCAGCCTGCAGACCGATGGCCAGCGGCTCGACGATGGCGCCCTCGCCGAAGCTCACGTTGTCGGGCAGGCGGAAGGTGAAGGCCGCCGGGTGCACCACGAAGGGCGTGAGGCAGCCGTGGATCGGCGGCGTCGCCCAGAACCGCACGGCCGGGTCGAGGTTGTAGATGCCTTCGAGCGTGGCGCGCGAATCCATCTGCGGAATGCCGGGCTCCATGCACACGCGGTCGCCGGGCTTGAGGTGCGTGACCTCGGCGCCCACCTCGGTCACCACGCCCGAGGCTTCATGGCCCAGGATCATCGGCTCGTCCACCACATAGGGGCCGATGCCGCCGTGCTGGTAGTAGTGGACGTCGCTGCCGCACACGCCCACGGTGTGCATGCGGATCTTCACGTCGCGCGGCCCCATGTCCAGGGGAAGGTCTACGTCGCGCAGCTTGAGCTCATGCGCTTTTTCCAGAACCAGTGCTTTCATTTCTTTGCGTCCTTGAAGGGGTGTTTGGGTGTGTCAGTGCGTCAATGCAAAGGGGTGTCGGTGCGCAGCAGCGAGGCGCCCGTGTCGATGTCGAACAGGTGCACCTGCAACGGGTCGGCCACGAAGCGCACCGCATCGCGCAGCCGCGGGCACTGGGCCGAGGGCATCAGCGCAGCGATTTCGCTCTCGCCCTGCCCGAAGCTCACCAGCACCTCGTTGCCGAGGTACTCGATGAGCTGCACCTCGCCGGCAAAGCCCCCTGCGCGACCGCCTTGCGTGTCGACCTGCAGGTGCGCGGGCCGCACGCCCAGCGTCACGCGCTCGCGGCCTTCGAGTGCAAAGCGACGCGCGTCCACGCGCACCGTGCCTTCGCGGCCCGCCAGTTCGAAGCTGCCGTCAGCATCGCGCACCATCATCTCGACCAGATTCATCGGCGGCGTGCCGATGAAGCCGGCCACGAAGGCCGAACGCGGCCGCTCGAAGATCTCGCGCGGCGAGCCGACCTGCTCGATGCGCCCGTCGCGCAGCAGCACGATGCGGTCGGCCAGCGTCATGGCCTCGTGCTGGTCGTGGGTCACGTAGACCGTGGTGGTCTTCAGCGCCTGGTGCAGCCTGGCGATCTCGATGCGCATGTGGTTGCGCAGCTTGGCGTCGAGGTTCGACAGCGGCTCGTCGAACAGGAACACCTTGGGCGTCTTGATCATGGCGCGCGCAATGGCCACGCGCTGCTGCTGGCCGCCCGACAGCTCGGTGGGCCTGCGCTGCAGGTAGCGCTCCAGCCCCAGCGTGTCCGATACCTCCTTGATGCGCGCATCGATCTCGGCCTTGGGCACCTTCAGGCGCTTGAGGCCGAACGCGATGTTGTCGCGCACGCTCATGTGCGGATAGAGCGCGTAGTTCTGGAACACCATGGCAATGCCGCGCTCCTGCGGCGGCAGGTCGTTCACACGCTGGCCGCCGATCAGCAGATCACCATCGGAGATGTCTTCCAGCCCCGCGAGCATGCGCAAGATGGTCGACTTGCCGCAGCCCGAGGGACCGAGGAACACGACGAACTCGTTGTCGGACACGTCGAGGTCGAACTGGTGCACGACCTGTGTTTCGCCGTAGCGCTTGATGATGTTGTGACAGCTGATTGCGGACATGTTGTTCTTCGAGGAAAAAGAAATGATCTGGCTCATGCGGCATCGCGCTTGCGCTTGAAGGCGGCGTTGAGAAAACCGCTGAGCACGCCGACCATGAGCAGCGGCGGCAGCGACAGCAGGATGACCGAGGCATTCAAGATGCCCCACGGCACGTCGCGCCCGAGCTGGCTCAGCTCCGAGGCAACGATGGGCAGCGTCTTCGCATCCGACGTTGTGAGCATCAGCGCGATGAGGAACTCGTTCCACACCAGCACAAAGCCAAAGGCGATGGCGCCAACCAGCGAGCGCGCGGCAATCGGCAGCGCCACCTTGAAGAAGATCGCGTAGGGGCCGTAGCCGTCGACGCGGCCGGCCTCTTCCACCTCTTTCGGCACTGCCTTGAAGGCGGGTATGGCGAGCCAGATCACAGTCGAGAGCGTGAGCAGCGTGTAGGTGACGATCAGCGCGAAGCGCGTGTCGTACAACTCCAGCTGCAGCCAGATCACCATGAGCGGAATGGCCACGGCCACGGGCGGCAGGAAGCGCATCGACAGCACGAAGAACTGGATGTCGTCTGCCCAGCGCAGCGGATAGCGCGCGAGCGCGTAGGCGGCCGGCAGCCCGAGCAACGCACCGGCGATCACCGCCGCGCCTACCACCAAGATGGAGTTGACCAGCCCCTGCGCCACTGCCTCGCGACTCAGCACGTAGATGTAGTTCTCCAGCGTGGGCGTGAAGAAAATCTTCGGCACTGCAGAGACGATGTCGACCCGGTTCTTGAACGAGTTGAGAAAGGTCCAGAGCACGGGAACCAGCGCGGAGAGCCCTGCGCCGACCAGCACCAGCCGGGCGAGCAGCGTGCCGAGGGAGAACGGTTTTTTCTTTTTTGGCAAAGCGCTCATTTCGGTCGCGTCCATTTCCAGATGTAGGTGAACGCCACTGTCGACGCGACCATCATCAGCACCGCCATGCTCGACGCGTACGAGATGCGCCCGGACTCGATGAAGCCCTGCGAGAAGGCGTACATATCCAGTGTCTCGGTCGAGATTCCCGGGCCGCCGCGCGTCATCACGTAGATCAGGTCGAAGGCGCGCAACGACTCGACCATCTTCACGAACGTCAAGCTGATGAGCGGCGCCTTCAGCATCGGCAGCGCGACATACGCGTAGACCTCCCAGGTCTTCGCATGGTCCATGCGCGCGGCCTCGAAGGGCTGTGGCGGCAGCGTCTCGAGCAGCTTCAGCACGATGACTGCGAAGAACAGCCCCCACTGCCACACGTCCACGAAAGCCACCGTCATCAGCGCCGTGAGCGGGCTGGCCAGCAGATCCAGCGGCTCGCCGGTGATCGCCTTGTACGGATACGTCAGCAACCCGAACAGCGGATGAAAGGCGAACTTCCACACAAAGGCGGCCGACACGCGCGGCAGCAGCACGGGCACGATGAACAGCATCGACAACACGTTGCGCCAGCGCGCGGTGGCGCACTGGAACAGCAACACACCCAGCAGCACCGCGAGCCCCATGGTCGCGCTGACGGTCAGCACCTCCCACACCAGCGACACCCGCACGGAGTTGAGAAAGCGCCGGTCGGAAAACAGCTGGATGTAGTTCGACAACCAGACCCAGCTCGAATCGGCCTGGCCCAGTTCGCGGTCTTGCAGCGAGATGCCGATCGCGAACAGCGTCGGCACCAGCGCCAGCACCGCGAGCACCAGCAGGCCCGGCCCGATGAAGACGACCGGCAGTCTTGTCTTTTTTCTTTTCTCCCTGGTGGCCATCACATTACTTCTTGCGCCGTGCGATCAGCTGCTTTGCGTAGGCGTCGAGCTCATCGAGGCCGGCCTTGATGTCGGTGCGCGAGCCGGTGATCAGCTCTTCGAGAATGATCCCCCAGCGGTCGCCGAGGTCGGGCCAGGCGGCGTCCTGCCAGAAGTTCACGGCCGTGAGCTTGCCTGTGTCGGCCAGCGCCTTGCCGAGGTCGGCGCCGTAGCGTTTCGCAAACTCGGGGCTGCCCAGCACGCTGGTGCGGTTGAGTTCGCCGAACTGGCCTTCGGCGAGGCGGCGCTGCTCCTGCTTCTTCGAGGTGGCCCAGGCGACGAACAGGCCCGCGCACTTCTTCGCCTCCTCGGTCTTGTTGGCCTTGGCACCGATGGCCAGCCCGTGGCCGTAGCCGCCGCCGGTCAGCGGCGTGGGCGGCGGCAGGTAGGCGACCTTGCCGATCACGGTCGACATCTTCGGGTCGAGCGCATTGCCCGCCAGCGGGGTCGACTCGATCAGCATCGCCACCTTGCCCGCGAGGAAGGCGCCGGTGGCTTCGTCCCAGCCGCCGGTCTTGGTGCCGGGCGCGGAGTACTTGAACAGGTCGAGGTAGGTCTGCGTGGCCTTCACCGCGGCGGGCGAATCGAACACGGGCTTGTCGCCATCGAACCACTGGCCGCCGTAGCCGCGGAAGAACGGCATCCAGCGCCACACGTTGGCACCCGAACCGCGCTGGCCACGCAGGGCCACGCCGTAGATGCCGTGGGCCGGGTCGTTGAGCTTCTTCGCGGCTTCGGCGAATTCCTCAAGCGTTGTGGGCGGCTTGATGCCGGCCTTCTCGAGCAGGTCCTTGCGATAGACCAGCAAGTCGCCGCCACCGGTGAGCGGCGCGAACCAGGCCTGGCCGTCGAAAGTGGCGACCTTCTGGCGGCCGGGGTCGAAGTCGGCGTAGTCGTAGTCGGCGGGGTAGTACTTGGCCAGCGGCACGATCCACTTCGACTGGGCGAACAGCGGCACGTTGGCCTCGTCGACGTAGTACACGTTGTACTTGCCGACGGTCGAGGCGTCGGCGCGGGTCTTGGTGCGGCGGTCGTTCTCGTTGAGGTTGTCGATGTTGAACGACGCGCCGCTCAGGGCCTTGAACTCGTCCTTGTACTTTTCCAGCAGGGTCAGCCCGTCGCGCGGCTGGGACAGCACGCGCACATCGTCCTTGCAGGCCTGCTGCGCCTGCGCATGGCCCGCCGCGGCCAATGCCGCCAGCAACAGCGTGCCGGCCGCAATGCGGCGAGTGGTTCGGTTCGTCATCGTTCGTCTCCTGGTCTTGTTTGTGAAGGGCTTGCGAGAGGGACGAAGCGTATTCAGCCGCGGCCCGGCGCCGCGTACACGCGCGCCGGTGGACTGGTACTTCGATGACCAGCGGGCTTGGGGTTTTGCCGGGGGTGGCGCGCGAATTCGCCAATCAGTTGCAATGTAAAACCAGATCGATAGAATCCGCGTGGTTTTGTTTTGAAACCAAGAACGCCATTTCTGGAATCCACCATGACCCACTACCGCACAGCCACCATCGACGGCCTGAACATCTTCTACCGCGAGGCTGGAGACCCGGCGCTGCCAACCCTGCTCCTGCTGCACGGCTTTCCAGCCTCCTCCTTCATGTACCGGGAGCTGATCGAACGGCTGGCCCATCGCTTCCACGTCATCGCGCCGGACTACCCCGGCTTCGGTCATAGCGATGCGCCTTCGGTCGTCGAGTTCAGCTACACCTTCGACCACCTCGCCGACATCGTCGAGAAATTCACCGACCAACTCGGCCTGAAGCGCTACGGCCTCTACATGCAGGATTTCGGCGGCCCGGTGGGATTCCGGCTGGCCAGCCGCCACCCTGAAAAAGTGAGCTTCCTGGTCGTGCAGAATGCCAACGCCTACGAAGAGGGATTGCCGGACGACTTCTGGGGTTTGGCCCGCGAGCTGTGGAGGGACCCGTCGCCGGTCAACTACGCCAGGATCCGCGAAGCCGCCATGTCCGACGCGGCCCTGGAATGGAACTACACCCACGGCGTGAAAGACCCAGCGCGCATCAACCCGGACAACTGGCTGCTGCAACGCGCCCTGCTGGCCCGCCCCGGCAACAAGGACGCGATGGCGGCCCTGCTGCACGACTACGGCCGCAACCTCTCGCACTACCCGGCCTGGCAGGCCTACTTTCGCCAGCACCAGCCGCCGACGCTGGTCGTCTGGGGCGCCAACGACGTGATCTTTCCGCCGTCGGGCGCGTATCCCTACCAGCGCGATCTCCGGCAGATCGATTTCAAGCTGCTCGACACCGGCCATTTCGCGCTCGAAGAACTGGGCGAAACGATCGCCGCGCACATCGAGCGCTTCCACGACGCCCTGCGTGCCTGACGGCAGAGCATCGCCATGCAATTGAACATCGATGCAGCCGCGGCCCGGGATACACAGGCACGGCCCACCGCGCCGCCGATAACGGCCGCGATGGCGCTGCTGTTCGCGGTCGCCTGCGGGCTGGCCGTGGCCAACGTCTACTACGCCCAGCCGCTGCTGGACACGCTGGCGGCCACCTTCGGCATCCGCCCCGCCACGGTCGGCATCGTGATCACCATCACCCAGGTCGGCTACGGCCTGGGGCTGCTGCTGGTCGTTCCTCTGGGCGACCTGATCGACCGGCGGCAGCTGATCGTGGGGCAATCGCTGCTGTCGGTGGTCGCACTGCTCTGCGTCGCGCTGGCGCCCAGCGCGGCGATCCTGCTGCCGGCGATGGCCGCCGTGGGCGTGCTGGCCGTCGTGACGCAGGTGCTGGTCGCCTACGCCGCGCTCATGGCGCCGCCGGGCGAGCGCGGCCGCGTGGTCGGCATCGTCACCAGCGGCATCATCGTCGGCATCCTGCTGGCGCGGGCGGTGTCGGGCACGTTGTCCGATCTTGTCGGCTGGCGCTCGGTGTACCTGGTGTCCGCCGCG
This sequence comes from Variovorax multivorans, assembly GCF_051216835.1. Classification (NCBI taxonomy): domain Bacteria; kingdom Pseudomonadati; phylum Pseudomonadota; class Betaproteobacteria; order Burkholderiales; family Comamonadaceae; genus Variovorax; species Variovorax multivorans. Next base: position 308,018 of record NZ_JBPJZL010000007.1, on the reverse strand, counting down.
GCCACGCTGGTCGTCTCCGGCCTGTTGTGGAAGGCGCTTCCCCGGCGCGCGCCACCCCCGGTGCGCATCTCGTACCTGCAGCTGATCCGGTCGGTCTTCACGCTCTTCGCCGAAGAGCCCGTGCTGCGCATCCGCGCGGTGCTGGCCATGCTGATCTTCATGGCCATCACGATGCTGCTGACGCCGATGGTGCTGCCGCTCACGGCGCCGCCGTTCTCGCTGTCGCACACGCAAGTGGGCCTGTTCGGCCTGGCGGGTGCGGCCGGCGCCATGGGCGCTGCACGCGCGGGTCGACAGGCAGACCGGGGTCGCGCTCAGCGCACTACCGGCATCGGGCTGTCGGTGATGCTGCTGTCGTGGGCGCTCATCGCCATGCTGCCGTGGTCTATCTGGGCGATGGTGGTCGGCGTGGTCACGATCGACTTCGGCCTGCAGTCGGTGCACGTCGCCAACCAGAGCCTGATCTACCGCGTGCGCCCGGAAGCCCAGAGCCGCCTGACAGCCGGCTACATGATTTTCTATTCCATCGGCTCCGCCACTGGATCGATCGCCTCGACGATGCTGTACGCACACGGCGGCTGGAACAGCGTCTGCCTGGCCGGGGCCCTCACCAGCGGCCTGGCACTGGCGTTCTGGGCCATGACCCGGCACCTGACGCCGCAGGATGCCAGCCCCTGATGAGCTTCAGCACCGGGAAGCTCAGGCCGTGGTGGCGAGCGGCGTGTTCTGCGCGGTGCGCAGGCCGAAGCGGTCCTGTGCCTGCTGACGGTAGGCCGAGGGGGTCATGCCCTTGAGCTGCAGAAAGCGCCGGTTGAAGTTCGCGAGGTTCGCGAAGCCCACTTCGTAGCAGATGTCGCTCACCAGCCGGTCGGAGGTCTGCAGCATCTCGCAGGCCTTGGCGATGCGCAGCCGCGTCACGAAGTCGGTGAAGGTGGCGCCCATGTGCTTGTGGAAGTAGCGCGAGAAACTGCTTTCGGCCATGTTGGCCACGGCGCACACGGCCGGCAGCGACAGCTCTTCGGTCAGGTGCTGGTCGAGGTAGTCGAGCACGCGGCGCATGCGGGTGTTGGCGCTCGGGTCTTCGCTCGCCGTGCCTGTGGTGTTCGAAATCTGGCGCCAGTCGGGCCAGCGGGCCAGCTCGTGCAGCAGGCCGATGAACTCCGCCAGCCGGGCCATGCCCTCCTGCGCCTGCACGCGCAGGAAGCGTTCGTGCACCAGCGCATGGATGCCGAAGAACTCGATGCCCAGCTTCGCGCGGTCGAGCATCGGCAGCACCGCCTTCAGCTCGGGGAACAGGTCGGTGCCCTTGCGCAGCGGCTCGTCGCGGAAGTGGATGACCATGCTGCGCTCGGCAATGCCCTCGGGCGGCACGTCGTGCGAAATCCAGGTGTGGGGCAGCCGGGCGCCCACCAGGGCCACGTAGCCGGGCTCGAAGCGGCCGATGTGGTCGCCCACGAAGGCGTCACCGCTGCTGCGATTGATGCACTGCAGCTCGTATTCGTCGTGGTAGTGCCAACAGTCGAAGGGCCAGGGCACGCCGTGCTGCAGGCAGCGCACCGAGCTGCCGCCCGCCGGCTCGAAGCCGAGCCTCGGGTCGCGCAGCAGTTCGTGCTCGAGTTCCGGCTTGCGCGCTGCGTTGTGTCTCATGGTTCTGTGAGCCTTCGCGCGGTAGCCGGCGGTGCTTTCTCAGCTGCCGGCGATCTTCATCCGGTTCACCAGGACCGATCCCGTGGTCTTGGCACCGAAGGTATAGGCATCGGCCCCGATGGCCTCGATGCCCATGAGCATGTCTTTCAGGTTGCCGGCGATGGTGATCTCCTGCACCGGGAAGGCGATCTTGCCCTTCTCGACCCAGAAGCCGCTGGCGCCGCGCGAGTAGTCGCCGGTCACGTAGTTCACGCCCTGGCCCATCAGCTCGATCACGAACAGGCCGGTGCCCAGCTTGGCGAGCATGGCGTCGAGGTCGTCGGTGTGCTTGGTGAGGCGCGAACTCAGCGTCAGGTTGTGCGAGCCGCCAGCATTGCCGGTGGTCTTCATGCCCAGCTTGCGGGCCGAGTAGGTCGAGAGAAAGTAGCCTTCGAGGCGGCCGGCATCGACCACCTTGCGCGCCCGGGTGGTCACGCCTTCGTCGTCGAAGGGCGAGCTGCCCTTGCCGCGCAGCACGTGCGGGTCCTCGGCCACGTTGACATGCTTGGGCAACACGGGCTTGCCCAGCGAATCGAGCAGGAAGCTGCTCTTGCGGTACAGCGACCCGCCGCTCACGGCCTGCACCAGCCCGCCCAGCAGGCCCACGGCCAGCGGCGACTCGAACAGCACCGGGCATTCGGTGGTCTTGATCTTGCGCGACTTCAGGCGGCTGAGCGCCCGTTCGGCGGCGTAGCGGCCCACGGCCTGCGGGCTGGCCAGTTCATCGGCCGAGCGCATGGAGCTGTACCAGGCGTCGCGCTGCATGTCGTCGCCCTTGCCGGCGATGGGCGCCACCGAAATCGAATGCCGCGAGCTGGCGTAGCCTCCGCGAAAGCCGTGCGTGTGGGCGCTGAAGAAGTGGCTCTGCTGGGCCGAGACGCCCGCGCCCTCGCTGTTGGTGATGCGCTTGTCGGTCGACAGGGCCGCCTCTTCGCACTCCAGCGCCAGCTTGGCGGCCTGCTCGCTCGTCACGTCCCAGGGGTGGAACAGGTCGAGCTCGGGGTGCACCTTGGCGATGTCTTCCTCGTCCGGCAGGCCGCTGACGGGGTCTTCGGCCGTGAAGCGGGCGATGTCGTAGGCCGCCTGAACGGTCTGCTTGATGGCCCCTTCGGAGAAGTCGGAGGTGCTGGCGTTGCCGCGGCGGTGGCCCACGTAGACCGTGATGCCCAGCGACTTGTCGCGGTTGCGCTCGACGTTCTCGAGCTCGCCCTTGCGCACCGATACGCTCAGGCCGCAGCCCTCGGAGGCCTCGGCCCCGGCGTCGGTGGCACCGAGCTTCCTGGCGTGCGCCAAGGCGGTGTCGACCAGGTTTTCGAAGAAGGAGCGGCTGTAGGCGAAGCCGGAATCGGCGCGCGAGGAGGATGTCGTCATGTGGTGGCTATGATACTTGCGCCCCCATTTCCCGTTTCCCCCAGCTTCCCACTGCGTGTTGCACCGCGTTGCAACGCCGCACGGTGCGGCCCAGAATCCACTCCATGTCCCGCAAACCCAAAAAAGGCTATTTCGTCCGTGGCCAGTTCGTTGCCGAAGGCAGCGAGCTCGACCTTGAGCTCAAGCGCGAGCTCAAGGGCACCGACGAAGCCAGCCGCACCGACCTCAAGCGCGAAAGCGACGAGCTGCAGAAGCTAGGCACCGAGTTGCTCACGCTGCGCGCCGGCCTGTTCGACGCGCTCCAGCTCGACGAAAAACTGGTCGACGCCATCGCCGAGGCCAAGCGCATCACCAATTTCGAGGGCAAGCGCCGCCAGATGCAGTTCATCGGCAAGCTCATGCGTAAGCTCGAGCCCGAAGTGCTGGAGGCCGTGAAGCAGGCCCTGTCCGAGCAAAGCATCGCGCCGGCCGCCGAAACCGCCGCCCTGCACGAGGCCGAGCGCTGGCGCGACCGGCTGATTGCCGACGACGACGCCCTCGGCGGCTGGATAGAAACCCACCCCGCCACCGATTCCCAGCAACTGCGCGCCCTGGTGCGCCAGGCCCGCAAGGACATGAAGACCGGCCCGGCCGGCGAGGCGCCCCGCCAGGGCAAGGCCTACCGCGAGATCTTCCAGCTGGTGCGCGCGCAGCTCGCGGTGCACGGCGGAGCCGACCACGCGGCAGCGGCCGCCGCCCAAGACCGGGAAGAAGACGCATGAGCTCGTTCGACCCGGTCCGCATCGGCATCGTCTCCATCAGCGACCGCGCCTCCAGCGGCACCTACGAAGACAAGGGCCTGCCCTCGCTGAAAGAATGGCTCGGCCGGGCGCTGAAGAACCCCATCGAATTCGAGCCCCGGCTGATCCCCGACGAGGCCGCGCGCATCAGCGCCACGCTGATCGAACTGGTCGACACCGGCTGCTCGCTGGTGCTGACCACCGGCGGCACAGGCCCCGCCCTGCGCGACGTAACGCCCGAGGCCACGCTGGCCGTGGCCCACAAGGAAATGCCCGGCTTCGGCGAGCAGATGCGCCAGATCAGCCTGCGCTTCGTGCCGACGGCGATCCTGTCGCGGCAGGTGGCGGTGATCCGCGACAAGAGCCTGATCATCAACCTGCCGGGCCAGCCGAAGTCGATTGCGGAAACGCTCGAAGGGCTGAAGGACACCGAGGGCGTGCAGGTCGTGCCGGGCATCTTCGCGGCAGTGCCCTATTGCATCGACCTGATCGGCGGGCCGTACCTGGAGACCGACGACGCGGTCTGCAAGGCGTTCAGGCCCAAGTCGGCCATCCGCCCACCGCGCTGAGCGGCTACTTGACCAGCGTGAGCAACGGCACGCCCTTGTCCTTGACCATCGTCACGAGGAACTTCGCGGGCTTGGTGGCACTGGCGTTGCGGCCGACTGTGTGGATGTCAGCCGGGCCTTCGTAGAAAGTCTGGCCGGGGGTGAGCGTGACCTCCTTGCTGCCCTTCACGCCCATCACGATCGATCCCTCGAGCACGTACACGAAGGCGTGGGCATCGTGGCGGTGGACGGGATCGACTGAGCCTGGCGGAAAGTCGACAACGAACGTGACTGCTTCCTTGCCGGGCATGTCCGCCAGGTCCTTCGTCATAAGCATGGTCACGGCGGCTTCAGGGGCCGCCAGAGCGGGCATGGCGACGAACGTGCCGAACGCGAGGCCGAGGGAAACGCAGGTTTTCTGAAAACGGGTCATGGGTTGCCTTTCAGGCCAGCGCACGCTGCGCCAGCCAGTCTTCGAAGCGGATCGTCCCGAGGCGCGGGGCGTTGCCGGGCGTCAGTGAGCGGTCGTCGAGCTGCACGCCGAAGTAGCTCGCCCCGGCATCGGTAACGACCGGCCGCCTGTCGCCGGTCGCCGCGAACAGGCGGCGCACCAGCGCGTCGAGCGGCATGGCCTGCGGGCCGGCGATCTCGATCCGGCCCCGCGCGGGCGGCTCGGCCACCACGGTGGCGAGCGCGGCGGCAACATCGTCCGCCGCCATCGGCTGTATCAGCGCATTCGACAGCCGGACTTCGCCGCCCCGCACGCTCCCGTCGGCAATGCCGGCCACGAATTCGAAGAACTGCGTGGCCTGCACGATGGTCCAGGGCACGGGCGAGGCCTCGATCAGCTCTTCCTGGCGCTGCTTGGCGCGGAAATAGCCACTGGCCAGCAGGCGGTCGGTGCCGACCACCGACAGCGCGATGTGATGCGCCACACCGGCCTCAGCCTCGGCGGCGAGCAGGTTGCGCCCCGCGGTGTCGAAGAAGCGGAGCGCCGGCTCGTCCTCGAACGAGGGCGAATTCGCGACGTCGACGACCACATTGGCGCCCGCCAGCGCGGCCTTCAGGCCTTCGCCGGTGAGCGCGTTGACGCTAGTCGAGGGCGACGCGGCGTTGACCTCGTGGCCCGCATCGCGCAGGCGCGTGGCGAGCTTGGAGCCGATGAGGCCGGAGCCTCCGATGATGACGATCTTCATGGTTGATTCCTCGGTAAGGAGAGTCGGAGTCAAGAACGCCCCCGTGGACGTCCATGCAGGCAAGACGTCCAGCGGGGGGCGTTTGTGACACCGGGACCGAAAAATCCCCGGAGCCGACCGTTCCAGTCAGCTAGGTAGCCGCTACCGCAGGCCCGAAACCATGGCTTTCGGCCGCCTGCTCGCACGGCACGCGCTCGACCTGCACGGTCGAATGGTGGATGTCGAAGCGCTCCGCCAGCAGGGCGCGCAACCGCAGCATCAGCGGTGCCATGTCGCCCACATCCGGCGTGCACACCACGTGCACGCTCAGGCTCACCTTGCCGCTCGAGAGTGCCCATACATGCAGGTCGTGCAGGCTGGCGACGCCTTCGCTGCCCAGCAGCGCACGCTCGACCTCGGGCAGGTCTACATCGTCGGGCACGCCTTCGAGCAACACGTTGAGGCTCTCGCGCAACAGCCGCCAGGTGCGCGGCAACACCCACAGGCCGATGGCGACCGCAATCACCGAATCGACCCACGCCCAGCCGGTGAAGCGGATCACCAGAGCCCCGACGATCACGCCGATCGAGCCCAGCATGTCTGCCCACACCTCCAGGTACGCGCCCTTCACGTTGAGGCTCTTGTCCTTGCCTGCCGCGAGCAGCCGCATGCCGATCAGGTTGACGACCAGCCCGCCCACCGCCACCAGCAGCATCATGGTCGACTGGATCTCGGCCGGCGCCGAGATGCGCCGCCAGGCCTCGTACAGCACGTAGATCGCCACGAAGAACAGCAGCACCGCGTTCAGCACAGCAGCCAGGATCTCGAAGCGGTAGTAGCCGAAGGTGCGCCGCCTGTCGGCGGGTCGCTTGCCGATCCAGATGGCGGCCAGTGAGATCGCCAGCGCCACCGTGTCGGTGAACATGTGGGCCGCATCGGACAGCAGCGCGAGGCTGCCCGACACCAGCCCGCCGACCACCTCGGCCACGAGGTAGACCGTGGTCAGCAGAAGCGCCCAGCGCAGTGCCTTCTCGTTGCCGCCTACAGCGTGTGAATGCTCATGTGCCATGGGAACCTTGAAGTGCTGATGCGGGTGCAGGATCGAGTGGTGCGCCATGAACCTGCTCCTGCACTTCTTCCTCTTCTTCATCGCGCCGGTGCGCAATGCGGTAGAGCAGCGGAAGCACCAGCAGCGTCAGCGCGGTCGACGAAAGAATACCGCCGATCACCACCGTGGCCAGCGGCCGCTGCACTTCGGCGCCGGTGCCGGTGGCAATGGCCATCGGCACGAAGCCCAGCGAGGCGACCAGCGCCGTCATCAGCACCGGCCGCAGCCGCGTGAGCGCGCCTTCGCGAATGGCCGCGTCCAGCGGCAGGCCGCCTTCGCGCAGGTTGCGGATGAACGAGATCATCACCAGCCCGTTGAGCACCGCCACGCCCGACAGCGCAATGAAGCCCACCGCCGCCGAGATCGACAGCGGAATGCCGCGCATCCACAGCGCCACGATGCCGCCCGTGAGCGCGAACGGAATGCCGGTGAACACCAGCAGGCCGTCCTTGAGGTTGCCGAACATCGCGAACAGCAGTGTGAACACCAGCAGCAGCGACACCGGCACCACGATCTGCAGCCGCTGCGTGGCCGAAGCGAGGTTCTCGTACTGGCCGCCCCACACGGTCCAGTAGCCGGTGGGGATCTTCACGTTGCGCATGGCCTCTTCGGCCTCGGCCACGAAGGAGCCGAGGTCGCGCCCGCGCACATTGGCGCTCACCACGATGCGGCGCTTGCCGTCCTCGCGGCTCACCTGGTTGGGGCCGGGCGCGATGTCGAGCGTGGCCACCTCGCCCAGCGGAATGAAGCTGGTGCGCTGGCCTTCGGCGCCCGCGCCCTTGGGCAGGGCCACGGGCAGCCGCTTGATGGCTTCGAGGTCGGTGCGCAGGTTCTCGGGCAGGCGCACGATGATGTCGAAGCGACGGTCACCGTCGAACAGCGTGCCCGCCTCGCGCCCGCCTACCGCGGTGGAGATCGCGTCCTGCACGTCGCCCACGTTGAGGCCGTAGCGCGCGGTCTTGTTGCGGTCGATGTTCACGGTGAGCATCGGCAGGCCGGTGGTCTGCTCGACCTTCACCTCGGCCGCACCGGCGATCTTGCCCAGCACGCCCGACACCTCGGCCGCCGTCTTGTTCAGCACGTCCATGTCGTCGCCGAAGATCTTCACGGCCACGTCGCTGCGCACGCCCGAGATCAGCTCGTTGAAGCGCAGCTGGATGGGCTGCGAGAACTCGTAGTTGTTGCCCGGGAGCTTCTCCACTTCTTCCTGCACCGCTGCAAGGAGCTCCTCCCGTGTACGACGAGGCTTGGGCCACTCGCTCTCGGGCTTGAGCATGATGTAGCCGTCGGAGATGTTCGGCGGCATCGGGTCTGAAGCAATCTCGGCCGTGCCGGTGCGCGCAAACACGCGCTCGATCTCCGGAAACTTCGCCTTCAGCGTGCGTTCGAGCTGCTTCTGCATCTCGACTGACTGCGTGAGGCTGGTGCCCGGAATGCGCAGCGCCTGAATGGCGAAGTCGCCTTCGCTCAGGCTCGGCACGAACTCCGTGCCCAGGCGCGTGGCCAGCAGGCCCGACAGCACCACCGCCACGGCGGCCAGCGTAATGACCAGCGGCTTGGCCGCCATGACGCGCGCCAGCAGCGGCTCGTAGCCGCGCTTGGCCCACACCATCAGGCGGTTTTCCTTCTCGCTGACCTTGTTGCCGATGAACAGCGCCACGGCCGCTGGAATGAAGGTGATCGACAAAATCATCGCGCCCAGCAGCGCAATCACCACGGTGAAGGCCATCGGGTGGAACAGCTTGCCCTCGACGCCCGTGAGCGCAAAGATCGGCAGGTACACGATCATGATGATCAGCTGGCCGAACAGCAGCGGCCGGCGTGCCTCCTGCGAGGCCGCGAACACTTCGTGGAAGCGCTCGGTGCGCGTCAGCGGCCTGCCCTTGTGGGCCTGCGCATGGGCCAACCTTCGCACGCAGTTCTCCACGATCACCACCGCCCCGTCGATGATGATGCCGAAGTCCAGCGCCCCCAGGCTCATGAGGTTGGCGCTGACCTTCTGGTTCACCATGCCGGTGAAGGTGAAGAGCATCGACAGCGGAATGACCAGCGCGGTGATCAGCGCCGCGCGGATGTTGCCGAGAAACAGGAACAGGATCGCGATGACCAGCACCGCACCCTCGAACAGGTTCTTCTTCACCGTGGTGATGGCCTTGTCGACCAGCACGGTGCGGTCGTACACCGTCACCGCCTTCACGCCGGCGGGCAGCGTGCGGTTGATTTCCTGCATCTTCTTGTCGACCGCCTGCGACACGGTGCGGCTGTTCTCGCCGATCAGCATGAACACGGTGCCCAGCACCACCTCACGGCCGTTGTCGGTGGCCGCGCCGGTGCGCAGTTCCTTGCCGATGCCGACCTCGGCCACGTCCTGCACGCGCAGCGGAATGCCGTTGGCGTTGCCCAGGATGACGTTGCCGATGTCCTCCGCCGACTTCACCTGCCCCGGCGCGCGAATGAGGTACTGCTCGCCGCGCTTCTCGATGTAGCCCGCGCCCACGTTGGCGTTGTTGCGTTCCAGCGCGGTGACGAGGTCGGTCATCGTGAGGCCGTGGGCCAGCAGCTTGGCCGGGTCGGGCGCGATGTGGAACTCCTTGGCGTAGCCGCCGATGGAGTTGATCTCGGTCACACCCGCCACGTTGCGCAACTGCGGCTTGATGATCCAGTCCTGTATCTCGCGCAGGTCAGTGGGCGAGTAGGGCTTGCCGTCGGCCTTCTTCGCGCCCTCTTCCGCCTCGACGGTCCAGAGGTAGATCTCGCCGAGGCCGGTGGAGATGGGCCCTATCACCGGCGAGATGCCGCCGGGCATGCTTTCCCGTGCGGACTGGATGCGCTCGTTGACGAGCTGCCGCGCGAAGTAGATGTCGGTGCCGTCTTTGAAGATCACCGTTACCTGCGAGAGGCCGTAGCGAGACAGCGAACGGGTCTGCTGCAGGCCCGGCAGGCCGGCCATGACGGTCTCGATCGGGTAGGTCACGCGCTGCTCGGTCTCCAGCGGGGAGTAGCCGGGCGCGGCGGTGTTGATCTGCACCTGCACGTTGGTGATGTCGGGCACGGCGTCGATGGGCAGCTTCTGGTAGCTGAAGATGCCGAGCGCCGCCATGCCGAGCACGGCAAGCAGGATCAGCCAGCGCTGCTCGATGGAGAAGCGGATGATGCGTTCGAACATGCGTGCTTCCTCAGTGGGTGTGCGTGGCCGAGCTCTTGCCCTGCTGCGACTTCACGACGAAGCTGCCGCTGGCGGCATAGGCCGCGCCGGGCTTCAGGCCGCTCACGATCTCGATGCGCTTGCCGTCGCTGCGCCCGGTCTGCACGTGCTGCGGCACAAAGCCACCGGGCACGCGCAGGAACACGGTCGGCTTGTCTTCCACCGTCTGCACCGCTTCGGCCGAGACGGTCACGGGGGCATCCGTTTCGGAGGCCACGAGCTCGACGTTCACGAACAGGCCCGGGCGCCAGATGCGCTGCGGGTTCGTCAGCGTGACACGCGCAGTGGCGGTGCGCGTCTGCGCGCCGATCAGCGAGCCTACGTACGACACCTTGCCGGTCGCGGTCTGGTCGAAGGCGCTGGAGCGGATGCTCACCGGCTCGCCGATGCGCACCAGGTTCAGATTGTTGGCGGCCACGCTGATCTCGGCCCACACGGTCGACAGATCGGAGATGGTGAAGACGTTGACTGCCTCGCCCACCGATTCGCCGAGCGAGATGTGCTTTTCAACCACCATGCCGTCGAAGGGCGCGCGCAGCTCGTAGCGACCCAGCGCCGACGAGCCGGGCGTGGCGCCGAGCGCCAGCAGCTTCTGGTTGGCGTTGGCCACGGCGATCTGCGCTTCCTGCATGGCCTGCTGGGCCTGCAGGTAGTCCTGCTGGGGGGAGATCTTTTCTTCCCACAGTTTCTTCTCGCGCTCGTAGGTGGAGCGGGCCAGCTCCAGCCGGCGCTGCGCCGATTGCAGCGCGCTGCGCTGCTCCGACAGCGAGGGGCTTGAAAGCACCGCCAGCACCTGCCCGCGCTTGACCTCCTGACCGAGGTCGGCCGACACGCTGTCGACCACGCCCGCCACGCGCGGCACCACGTGGGCCGTGCGGTCCTCGTTGAACTTGATCTCGCCGGGCAGCTGCAGCGACGACTTGATGCGCGCGGGGCCGGCGCTCTCGATGGTCATGTCGGCGGCCTTGATCTGCTCGTCGGTGAAGGCGATCTTTTCTTCGTCTTCCTTGTGTTCCGACGTTGCGGCCTTTTCCTTGCCTTCCTCGTGGTGCTCGTTGTCGGCATGGCCCTTGGCCTCGCCGTGATCGTGGTCGTGGTCCTTGCCCTCTTGCTTGGCTTCCTTGCCACCTTCTTCGTGATGCTCGCCGTCGCCGTGCCCGGTAGCCTCCGAATGGCCGGCCGCTTCGGGCTTGGCGGGTGATGTGCGCAGGATCATCGCGCCCGCGCCGAGGCCCAGCACCAGGACGACCGCGATGGCGATCCACTGCTTCTTGCCGATGCGCTCGGCGAAAGGTTTGCGTTCTTGGGTGTTCATGATCTGTGGTGTTTCTTGCTTGCTTGTCAGCGCACGACGGGTGGCGTCGCGGCAGAGATGTCGTTGCCTTCGTTGCCGAGCAGTCGGTCGAGGTCGCCGGCGGCGCGGTGCGCGTCGGCCAGTGCGAGCAGGTATTGCGCGCGCACCTGGAACAGCGTGCGCTGCGCGTCGAGTGCTTCCAGGAAGCTGAACTTCCCGAGCTCGAAGCCCTTGGTGGCGGCCTTGTAGGCGGTCTCGGCGCCGGGTAGCGCGTCGCGCTGCAGCGTCTCGGCGGTAGCGCGTGCGGAGCGCAGGCGCTCGGAGGCTTGCGCGACGTCGGTGCCCAGCTGCAGCTCGGCGGCAGCGAGGTCGTCACGCGCCTTTTCTTCGCGGCTCAACGCCTCGGCCACGTTGCCGCGATTGGTGTCGAAGATCGGCAACGGAATTGACAGGCCCACGACCACTTGGTTGCGCCGGCTGCTGCCGGTCTCGCCTTCGGATGCAGGCACGCGCTTGGCGCCGAGCGACACAGTCACGTCGGGGATGCGCTTGGCCTGCTCCAGGTCAGACAGCGCCTTGCGCCGCTCAACCTCAAGCCGCGCTTGCTGCACCACGGGCGCTGCGCCCAAGCGGCTGGCCACGTCCTGCGCCATCGCCGGCAGCTGATCGACCGCGCCATCCACCTGCGTGAAGCGCGGGTTCGGGTTGCCCCACAGCGCGGCCAGTTGCTGGCGTACCGAGCGCAGCGTGCCCTCGGCCTGCAACAGCTCAACGCGGATGCCGGCCTCGGCCACGCGCGCCCTGGTTTCTTCCAGCGGCGAGACCTTGCCGGCGGCCACTCGATTGGCGGCCGCGCGGGTGGCCGTCTGCGCGAGGCTTACGGAATCCTGCGCGAGCCGCAGGCGCTCTTGCGCGGTCAGCACGTCGAAGAAGGCGGTAACGGTCGCCGCGCGCACCTCGGCGCGGCGACCGGCCAGCGCCGATGAGGCCTGGTCGCGCGCGCGTTCGGCCGCCGTCACGCGGGCCGCGCGCTTGCCACCCAGCTCGAGGGGCTGGCTCAGCTGCAGCGTGGTGGTGCGGTTGTCGCGGCGCAGGTCTTCCATCTGCGCGTCGAGCGTGGGGTTGGGCCATGCGCCGGCCTGGACGATGGCGGCCTCGGTGGCCTCCTGCTCGCGTGATGCGGCAGACAGGCCCGGGTTGGCCTGCAACGCCATCGCAACGGCGTTGCGCAGGGTCAGCGGGCCCGCGGGCTCCAGCGTGCGGGCAGCCGCGTTGGCCTGCTGTGAATACGGGGTGCCGGCAGCGGCCGACACTGCGGCCTGTTGTGAAAAAGCCGGGGGCGCCGCCAAGGCCAAAATGGCCAGCGGCACGAAGAGCGTGCGCATCGAATTCTCCTGGGTTGCGAAACAACGGACGGGCGAATTCGGCGAGAAGAGCTCAGCTGATGGTGGGTATCAGAGGGGGAATGTGTTCTCTCGCCGAATCAGAGGACGAGAGACCAGTCGGGACGGACCGGAACGTCGGAGATGTGCGAGGCGAAGCGCTCGGCAGGCATTGCGCGCAGGGCCTGGGCCACGCGCGCCGCAGCCAGCACCGGCTCCACCGAAGCATCCGCATGCTGGGCATAGCCGGCATGGCAGACAGCGCATTCGCCGACCACTGCATTGGGCTGGGTGCTGGAGTTTTTCTGCGCGCCCTCGCCACTGTGGCTGCGGTCGGTGCCGCGGGTTTCGCTTTCGTGGTGGCCCCAGTGCTCGGGCTGCGTATCGCGCTCATGCTGGCAATACGCCGATGCCGACGCCCAGCTGAACTGGAACGGCAACAGGACGAGCAGGAAGATGAGGAGCCAGCGGCGCATGGAGGCAAAAAGTATATCGACGGCCAGCGGCGGGCATTCCGGCAATGGCCCTGCGAACTGCAGGCCCGGCGCAATGTATGACACGCGGGTGGGGTTTTGTCCGTCAATAGGATTACCGAAACGTAACCCGCGTATTGAAAGTGCTTCGATACCATGCGGCAATGAGAATACTTGTCATCGAAGACGAGCCCAAACTAGGCGACTACCTAAAAAAGGGGCTGGAGGAGAACGGTTACGTCGTGGACATCGCCCGCGACGGCATCGAGGGGAGATACCTCGCCACAGAGGGGGAATACGCATTGGTCCTGCTCGACGTGATGCTCCCCGGCATCGATGGCTTTGCCGTGCTGCAGGCCATCCGGCGCACCAAGAACGTGCCCGTGCTGGTGCTCACGGCGCGCGACAAGGTCGAAGACCGCGTGCAGGGGCTGCAGCAGGGCGCGGACGACTACCTCGTCAAGCCCTTCTCCTTCTCCGAGCTGCTGGCCCGTGTGCAGGCGCTGCTGCGTCGCGGCAAACCACAGGAATCGACCATGCTGCGGCTGGCTGACCTGGAGGTCGACCTCCTCAGCCGCAAGTGCGTGCGCAACCGCACGCGCCTCGACCTCACGGCCAAGGAGTTCACGCTGCTGCTGGTGCTGCTGCGCCGGCGCGGCCAGATCCTGTCGCGCACCACGCTTGCCGAGCAGGTGTGGGACATGAACTTCGACAGCGACACCAACGTGGTCGAAGTGGCCATCCGGCGCCTGCGCAGCAAGCTCGACGATCCGTTCGAGGTGAAGTTGCTGCATACGGTGCGCGGCATGGGCTACGTTCTCGAAGACCGCTCCTGGTCTTGACCGCCCGGCCGCACTCACTCCAGAGCCGCTTGTCGCTCTGGTTCGCCGCGCAGACCCTGTTCGGGCTCAGCGTGATCTGCTTCGCCATCTACCTCGTCACGGCCTGGAGCTTCGGGCAGAAACAGGAAGAGGAGCTCAACCAGAAGGCAGTGCTGGTGGAGCATCTGCTCAAGGAGGCCGAGAAAGGCGGCGACCTCGTCTTCCTGCAGCACAAGCTCGACGACTTCTTCTCGATGCAGGACGACGTGAGCCTGTCGATCTCGCATGCGGGCAAGCAGCTTTTCCAGTCCAGCCCCACGGCCGGCGGCCGCTGGATGCGGCGCGACCTCGTGGTGCCCTGGCAGCAGAGTGGCCTGACGACGCAGCTGCAGGTGCAGCTCGGAGTGAACACGGCACAGGAAGCCCGCCTGCTCGAACGGCTCGCATGGACGCTGCTGGGCGCCGTCGTGCTGGGCACGGCGCTGGTCTCGCTCACGGGCATGTGGCTGGTGCGGCGCGGCCTGCGCCCGCTCAAGGCGCTGGCCGAGCGCACTGCGGCAATGGCGCCCGACAAGGCCAACCGCCCCATCGACGCGATGGACTTCGCCGAAGAACTGCGCCCATGGATCACGCAGTTCAACGCACTGCTGCTGCGGGTGCAGCGTGCCTACGTGCAGCTCGAATCATTCAACGCCGACGTGGCACACGAGCTGCGCACGCCGCTGGCCAACCTGATCGGCTCCACCGAACTCGCACTCACGCGCCCACGCAGCAACGAAGAGCTGCAGTCCGTGCTCGCCTCCAACCTCGAAGAGATCGGCCGGCTCTCGGGCATCGTCACCGACATGCTGTTTCTCTCGCAGGCCGAACGCGGCGCGCCGATGCGCACGCGGGCGGTGACGAGTCTGGCGGTGCAGGCCGGCGACGTGATCGACTTCTACGATGCCATGCTGGAAGAAGCCGGCCTGCGCGCCGAGGTCAAGGGCGACGCCATGGCCGACGTGGACGCCGCGCTGGTCCGGCGCGCGCTCTTCAACCTGCTGGGCAATGCGATCCGCTTTGCGGCGCCGGCTTCGACGATTCGCATCGAGATCGGCGCGGAGAACGACGATGAATTCGCAGTCGCGGTCGTCAACAAGGGCGAGCCGATAGACCCCGCCGCCCTGCCCCGCCTGTTCGAGCGCTTCTACCGCGCGGCGCAGGCGCGGGACGGTTCGACCCGACACCACGGCCTTGGCCTGTCGATCGTGGAAGCCATCGCGCGCATGCACGGCGGACGCGTGTTCGCGGCCAGCCAGGGCGGCGAAACGCGCATCGGGTTCACGGTGCGGCGCAACAGCAACCAGGACTAAGGCTTGGCGTGCGCGGCATCTGCCGCAACCGCCCCCTTGCGGCCGATGAACAGGTTGATCAGCGGCCCCGTCATCGCCGTGGTCACGAGTGCCATCACCAGCAGCATCGTGAAAAGCTCGGGGCCGATCAGCCCTGCGTCGAGGCCGATCTTCATCACGATGAGTTCCATCAGCCCGCGCGCATTCATCAGCGAGCCGGTGGCCAGGCTGTCGCGCCAGCTGTAGCCCGCCATGCGCGCACCAGCCGCGCCACCGGCGATCTTGCCGACGGTGGCAACGCCCACGATCAGCAGCATCGCGCCGAGGCTCGCGCCCGAGAAGGCGTTGGACGTGGTGCCCAGCCCCGCCAGCGCGAAGAACAGCGGCATCAGCACGACGATGGAAATCGGCTCGATCCGCTCGGTGAGCGACTTCAGCAGCCGGTCGTCACGCGGCAGGCAGGCGCCGAACAGGAAGGCGCCGAACACCGCATGCAGGTGCAGCCACTCGGTGACCAGCGCCGTTGCCAGCAGGCCGAGCATCAGCGCCGCCATCACTGTGGTCGAAGGCTCGCCCTCGGGCGCCTTGGCGCGCAGCAGCCGCGCGAAGGCCGGCTTGAGCCCGAAGAACAGCGCCAGCAGTACCACCGCCATGCCCAGCGTGGTCTTGAGCAGGCCCTGGTAGCCCTCGCCCGCACCGACCATTGCGACCACGAAGGCCAGCAGGATCCAGGCGAACACGTCGACCACGGCCGCCGCGCCCAGCGACAGCTGGCCGAAGGGCGTGCGCGTCATGCCGCGGTCTTTGAGGATGCGCGCCATCACGGGAAAGGCCGTGATCGACAGCGCCGCCGCGATGAACAGCGCAAACGGCCAGAAGCCGACGCCGGCCGGCGCAAGCGTGGGATGCAGCGCCGGCGCAATCGCGATGCCCAGCGCCATCGGCACGACCACGCTCAGCACGCCCACATAGCCCGCCGAGCGAAGCTGCTCGCGCACGCCCTGCGAGGCTCGCAGCTCCAGGCCGACCACGAACATGAAGAGCACCAGCCCCAGCGTCGACAGCGATGAGAGCCCCTGCAGCGATTCCTTGGAGAACAGCTGCGCGTGCAGCGAGGGGAACAGCGCCCCCATCACGACCGGCCCGAGCATCAGCCCCGCCGCCATCTCGCCGACCACGCCGGGCTGCCCCACATGGCGAAGCACCCACCCGCATAAACGCGCGGTGGCCAGGATGACGATGAGCTGCAGCAGGAGCGAAGTGACGGACATCGAAGAACTGGAATCGGTGAAGAAATTCGGCCGATGTTAGTTCGAAGCCGCATCGTCGAGCCAGCGATTGGCCCACTGGTTCAGCGGCGTGAGGCGCTTGACGAGTTCGCTGCCCGACTCGGTGAGCACATAGCCCGCGTCGGCAAGCTCGACCACTCCGACTGCGCGCAGCTCCTTGAGCCGGTCATTCAGCACCGAGGGCGACATGTCGTCCGTGCTGACGCGCAACGCCCTGAAACTCTGCGGCAGCCCGTCGCGCAGCTCCCACAGGATGCGCAGCGTGCCCTTGCGGCCGAGCTGCTCCAGCAGCCGCATGATGGGTCGGCGCGATGCCGTGGGTTGTGCGTCTTCCATGCGAAGCCCTTCAGATGATCGATGCGCGAGTGTACGTCCTTTCGCTACGCATTTCGTAGCGATAGACTGCATCTGATCGCTACGCTTTCCGTAGCGATTCCATCCACTCCATCGAAGGAACCACCCATGGCCGACACCGCCGCCAACCGCGCGCCCAGGATCCCCCCGCTCGAAGCCCCCTACCCCGAACCCATCGGCGATCTGCTCACGCGCATGACGCCGCCACAAGCGCCCGAAGTTCTCGCGTTGTTCCGCGTGATGGCCGTGAACCCCGCGCTGGCCGAGCGCACGCTCGACCTGGGCCGCTACCTGCTGGGCCGCAAGGCGGCCATCAGCCTGCGCGAACGCGAGATCGTGATCCTGCGGGTCTGCGCCCGCTGCGGCGCCGAATACGAATGGGGCGTGCACTGGACCGGCTTCGCAGACGCGGCCGGCTTCAGCGAGACCGACCGGCGGGTGATGGCATCGGCGGACAGCGACCTCTCATTGCTCGCGCCGCGCGACCGCCTGCTGGTGTCGATGGTCGACCAACTGCACGACACCAGCGATGTGGACGATGCGCTCTGGGAAGCCTTGAACGCACACTGGAGCCACGCACAACTGGTCGAGCTGATGATGCTCGCGGGGTGGTATCACTCGGTGAGCTATGTGTGCAACGCGGCGCGCGTGCCGCTGGAGAAATGGGCCGCGCGCTGGTAAGGCAGCTCGCGTCGCGGCTCACTTCGGCACGCGCATCAACCGCAGCCCGTTCGCCACCACCAGCAGGCTCGCGCCCATGTCCGCGAACACCGCCATCCACATCGTCGCGCTGCCGAACACGGCAAGCACGAAGAACACGCCCTTGATGCCCAGCGCCAGCGTGATGTTCTGCCACAGCACCGAGTGCGCGCGGCGCGACAGGCGGATGGTCTCGGGAATGCGGCGCAGGTCGTCGTTCATGATGACCACGTCGGCCGCTTCCATCGCGGTGTCGGTGCCGGCACCGCCCATCGCGAAGCCGATGTCGGCCTGCGCGAGCGCGGGGGCGTCGTTGATGCCGTCGCCGGTCATCGCGGCGGCGCCGTAGCGCTGCTGCATCGCCTTGATGGCGTCGAGCTTTTCCTCGGGCAGCAGGTTGCCGCGCACGTCGTCGATGCCGGCGTGGGCGCCGATGGTCTTTGCAGTGGCAGTGTTGTCGCCGGTGAGCATCACGGGCACGACGCCCAGGGCGCGCAGCTCTGCCACCGCAGCCTGCGACGATTCCTTGATGGTGTCGGCCACGGCGAACAGCGCAAGCACGGCCTTGTCCGATGCGAGCAGCGTGACAGTGCGGCCCGCTTCTTCATGGCGCTTCAGCTCGGCTTCGAGCGACGGCGTGCACAGGCCCCGTTCCTCGATCAGGCGGTGGTTGCCGAGCACGTAGGCCTGCCCCGCGTGCGTGGCCTGCACGCCGCGGCCGGGCAGCGCGGTGAAGTCGCCGACCTCGTCCCGCTGCCCCTTCAAGCCTTCGGCAATGGCCTTCGACACGGGGTGGTCCGAGCGGCCCGCAATGCTGGCGGCAATGGCGAACATCGTGGCTTCGTTGCCCGATGCGTCGATCAGCACGGACTCCACAAGCTTCGGCTTGCCTTCAGTGATGGTGCCCGTCTTGTCGAGCGCCACAGCCTTGAGCTTGCGCGCTTCTTCGAGATACGTGCCGCCCTTGATGAGAATGCCGCGCCGCGCGGCCGATGCGAGCGCGCTTACCACCGTGACGGGCGTGGAGATGACCAGCGCGCACGGGCATGCGATGACCAGCAGCACCAGCGCCTTGTAGATGGCCTGCAGCCACGTCCAGTCCATGAACAGCGGCGTGAGCGTCGCGACGGCCAGCGCCAGCGCGAAGACGGTGGGCGTGTAGATGGCGGCGAACTTGTCGACGAAGCGCTGCGTCGGCGCGCGCGAGCCCTGTGCCTCTTCGACTGCATGGATGATGCGTGCAAGCGTGGTGTTGGCCGCCACGGCCGTCACGCGAAACTCCAACGCAGCAGTCTGGTTGATGGTGCCCGCGAACACCGGGTCGCCGATGGTCTTGTCGACCGGAATGCTCTCGCCCGTGACCGGAGCCTGGTCGATGGCGCTGATGCCAGCGGTGACAACTCCGTCGAGCGGCACACGTTCGCCGGGGCGGATACGCGCGATGGTGTCGAGTGCCACGGTGTCGGCCATCACAGTCTTCCAACTGCCGTCGGCCTGCTTCACCTCGGCCTGCTCGGGCGCGAGCGCCAGCAGGCTCTGGATGGCGTTGCGCGCGCGGTCCACAGCGCGGGCTTCGATGAGCTCGGCAATCGCATAGAGCGCCATTACCATCGCGGCTTCGGGCCACTGGCCGATGATGAAAGCGCCCGTCACGGCCACGGCCATCAGGGCGTTGATGTTGAGGCGTCCGCGCACCAGTGCGCCGAAGCCCTTCTTGTAGGTGTCGAGCCCCGCAAGGCCGATGGCGCCCAGCGCGAGCGCCATCTCGGCAACCATGAAGCCCTTGCCCTCGAGTCCCATGAAGGAGATCGACTCGGCCGCGATAGCGAGGACCAATGCGGCGACCAGGCGCGCGAGGCCGATGCTCATGCCCGCGATGCGCGCTGGCGCGACGGGTTTCGCGTCTGTCGCTTCGACTACAGGCTCGGGCTTGAAGCCAGCCTTGCGGATTGCATCGAGCGCCAGGGGCAAGGCTACGGCATCGGCCGTGATCGCCATCGTGCGTTCGCCGAGGCGAAAGCGCAGGCCCTGGACACCGGCTACCGGCTCCAGCGCGCGGCGGATCTCGGACTCTTCGACGGCGCAATCCATCGTGGGAATGCGAAAGAGCAAGGCACCCTTCGGAATATCGGCCGTGTCGACGGCTGGGGCCGGCGAAGAGCCGCAGACCGGGTTGCCGCAGCAGGAGGTTTCGGCCGGTGCACGTGCGTGCGTGTGTCCGTGCGCATGGCTGTGACCATGGTCGTGATCGTGCGGGTGAAGGGCCGGAGTGACCGGGTTCAGAGTGTTCTGATTCGTCATGGAATCGATTGGAAACCCTGAAGCAGGTGTAGAGTCAACCGCTCATTTCCACTCGTACATTTGCCGCATCATGAAAATCGGTGAACTGGCCAAGGTCGCGAACACGCCGGTCGAAACCATCCGGTACTACGAGCGCGAGCAACTGCTGCCCGAGCCCGCGCGCACCGACGGCAACTACCGCATCTACGACGAAGACCACGCCCAGCGCCTGGGTTTCATCCGCCGTTGCCGCTCGCTGGACATGACGCTCGACGAAATCCGCAGCCTGCTGAAATTTCGCGATGCACCGCAGGAAGACTGCGGCGAGGTCAACCAGCTGCTGGACGACCACATCGGCCACGTGGCCGCGCGCATCACCGAGCTCAAGACATTGGAAAAGCAGCTGAAGGCGCTGCGCCAACAGTGCTGCGGCCCCGAATCGGCGAGCGCCTGCGGCATCCTGCAGGAACTGGACACCGCCGCGCTCGCACCCGAGACCTTCAGTCAGCACGCAGGCCACGTGCATGGGGCGCTGCATGCGCCCGCCAAGCGCGCCGGCTAGTCAGGCCGGCTGACCAGGCTTGCTATTTGCCGATGAGCTGTGTGAGCTTGTCTGCCTCGAAGCTCTCGTCGCGTGCCGCATCGCCGGGCACGCAGTCCTTGGTGCCGGGCTGCGCCGACAGCTTCTCGATGGCCTGCCACAGCAGCGCGATCTGGTGCTCCTGCCCCGATGCGCTGTCGACCAGCCCGCGCAGCGCCTGGCTCAGCGGATCGTCGTCCTGCGTGATGCCGTAGGCAGAGAACTTCTGCGGCTCGGCCACGTCGGCGCTCTCGTCGGTCTTCGACGGGATGATGCGTGCGGGAATGCCCACCGCCGTCGCCCCAGCCGGCACCGGCTTGATGACCACCGCATTGCTGCCGATCTTGGCGCCGTCGCCAACGACGAACCCGCCAAGCACCTTGGCCCCCGCGCTCACCACCACATTGCGTCCCAGCGTCGGATGCCGCTTGGTGCCCTTGTAGAGCGAGGTGCCGCCCAGCGTCACGCCCTGGTAGATGGTGCAGCCGTCGCCAATCTCGGCCGTCTCGCCGACCACCACGCCCATGGCATGGTCGAAGAACACCCGCTCGCCGATCTTGGCCGCCGGGTGAATCTCGATGCCGGTCATCCAGCGCGCCCAGTGCGCGATGAAGCGGGCGGGCCACTTGAAGCCATGCGTCCAACAGGCATGCGCCCAGCGATGCAGCACCACGGCATGGAAGCCGGGGTAGACCGTGATCACTTCCCAGGCGCTGCGAGCGGCCGGGTCGCGTTCGAGGATGCACCGGATGTCGGCGCGCAGTCGAGAGAACATCGCTGCCTTTTGTCGTTATATCGATATGGGGCGGGCAGTCTATAACCCGCCGTCATCGCTTACAGGCGATAAGGTTTTAAAAGGCTACGAGCCTCGCGGCGGGCGGGTGGCGTCGCTCATGGCCTTGGCAATGCCGCGCAGGATGTGGATTTCTTCCGGCGTGGGCTGGGCGCGGTTGAAGAGCTGCTGCAGCCTCGGCATGAGCTTCTTGGGCGCCTCGGGGTCGAGAAAGCCGATCTCCACGAGGGAGCGCTCCCAATGGTCGAGCATGCCGGCCACCGCCTGCGCATCGGCCGCCTGCACCGGGTTGATGGCCTCGCGCACCTCGTAGCCGCCCAGCGCCAGCCGCCACTCGTAGGCGACCACCTGAATGGCCGCGCCCAGGTTGAGCGAGCCGAACTTCGGGTCGGTCGGGATGCTCAGGGCCACGTTGCAGCGGTAGACGTCTTCGTTCCGCATGCCGAAACGCTCGGAGCCGAACAGGAAAGCCACGTGCTGGTCGCCCTGCTTCGACAGGGGCTCCAGGTGCTCCCGGGGCGTGCGCGTGGGCGGGCCGAAGTCGCGCGGAATCATGGCCGTGGCACACAGATGGGTCACGCCGTCCAGGGCTTCGTCCAGCGTTTCGACGATGCGGGCGTTGGTCAGCACGTCGAGCGCGCCGCTCGCGCGCTGGATGGTTTCCTCGCGCCGCAGCACGTTGGCCCAGCGGGGAGCCACCAGCACGAGGTCGTCGAAACCCATGGTTTTCATGGCGCGGGCGGCGGCGCCCACATTGCCGGCGTGGCTGGTCTGGATCAGGATGAAACGGGTGCGCATGGCGGGTTTGGAGACACTAACGGGCGGAGCCGGTAAAATGCCCGATTCTCGCCGCCCGCATCGCCGGGTCGCCTCCGGGGGACCAACCCCACCGTTCTTCTCACAATCCAGAATGTCGTCCCCCAACCTGCATCCCATGCTCAACGTGGCCGTCAAGGCCGCACGCGCCGCCGGCGCGATCATCAACCGCGCCGCCCTCGACGTCGAGGCCGTGCGCATCTCCCAGAAGCAGGTCAACGACTTCGTCACCGAAGTCGATCACGCCAGCGAAAAAGCGATCATCGAGACGCTGCTTGGCGCGTACCCGGGGCACGGCATCCTGGCCGAAGAATCGGGCACCGAATACGGCGCCAAAGACTCCGACTACGTCTGGATCATCGATCCGCTCGACGGCACCACCAATTTCATCCACGGCTTCCCGGTGTACTGCGTGTCCATCGCGCTGTCGGTGCGCGGCAAGATCGAGCAGGCCGTGGTGTACGACCCCACCCGCAACGACCTGTTCACCGCCACCAAGGGCCGCGGCGCCTACATGAACGAGCGCCGCATCCGCGTGTCGAAGCGCACCCGCCTCAACGAGTGCCTGATTTCCACCGGCTTCCCGTTCCGCACCGGCGACAACTTCAAGCAGTACCTGGCCATCATGGCGGACATGATGCCCCGCGCGGCCGGCCTGCGCCGCCCCGGCGCCGCGGCGCTCGACCTGGCCTACGTGGCGGCCGGCTTCACCGACGCCTTCTTCGAAACCGGCCTGAACCCCTGGGACGTGGCCGCGGGTTCGCTGCTGGTCACCGAGGCTGGCGGCCTCATCGGCAACTTCACGGGCGAGCCCGAATTCCTCGAGCAGCGCGAATGCCTGGCCGGCGCTCCGCGCATCTACGGCCAGTTGGTGCCGCTGCTCGCCAAGTACTCCAAGTTCGCCAACGTGGACGACAAGCTGCGCGCCAGCGACCGCGTGCGCGCCGTTTCCGCCTCGACCAAGTCGAACGCGGACGATGCCTCGGCTGACCTCTACGCCCGCAGCACCGTGGTCGACTTCGCCGACGAAGCGGCCGAAGGCGCCACCCAAGCCGCTGCCGAAGCGAAGCCCGCTCCCCGCAAGCTCACGCGCGTGCGCCGTGACGCGCCCGCCAACGGTACCCCTCCCCAGCCCCGCGAGGGCGACGCCTCCGCCAAGTGACGATGCTGGGGCCCAACGCCGCGCCCCGCGTTCGTGCCGCTCTGCGCATTGCGCTGAGCCACTACGTCGCGAGCGGGCTCACCGTTGCGCTGGGCCTGCTGTTCATCTCGGGCGGCATCCACTTCTGGCTCGGCACCATCGCGGCCTCGGCCGCCGCCACCGGCGTGATCGTCACCGCGCCGCCCGACCTGCCGGGCCCGCGCCGCGGCAAGTTCTTCCAGATGCTGCCGGCGCCGCTCATCGGCCTGCCGCTGTTCTTTGCCGTGCAGATGCTGCACACCGCGCCCATTCGCCTCGGGCTGCTGCTGGTGCCCGCCACCTTCATGGCCTTCCTGGCCATGGCCTGGGGCAAGCGGGGCATCCCGATCGCCATTGCGGTGATGTTCTCGATGGTCTTCTCCATGGCCACGCCCGCTCCCACCGGCATGGCCGACGCGCTGGAGCGCACCTGGCACTTCGGCCTGGGCGCGGGCCTGTACGTGATCTGGGCCACGCTCGCCAACCTGGCGCTCAACGGGCGCTTTCGCACCCAGTCGGTGGCCGACGTGCTGTATTCGCTGGCCGCGCTCATGCGCACCGAGGCCAGCCAATTCCTGCCGCAGGACGAAACCCGCGATGTGCGCGACCCCCCCGCGCCGGTGCTGGGCCAGTTGCTGCGTGAACAGGCCGCGCTGGCCGACCAGTTGCAGGCCACGCGCGACATCGTGCTCGAATCGCCGCGCACCCCGCGCCGCCAGCGCCTGGCCGCCATGCTGGTGATCGTGCTCGAAATGCGCGACCAGTTGCTGGCCAGCGAGCTCGACCTGGACACCCTGCGCGCCCACCCCGCGCACGCCGAGGCGCTGATCGAAATGCGCTGCGTGCTCGAGGAGCTCGCCGACGAAACCATCGCGCTGGCCGACGCCCTCATGATGGGCCGCCACCCCGAAGCCGTGGCCGACCGCCGCCCGCGCCTCGCGGCCATCCACGTTTCGGCTGACGACAGCGCAAACATGCACGGTGGAGGCGGTGGCCACATCGGCCCCACGGCTGCCATGCTCGCGCGCGGGCTGGCCAGCCGTATCGGCCACATCAACGACGAAGTGCTGCGCCTGTCGGCCATGGCGCGCGGCGATGCCGAGCCCAACCTTGCCGTGGTGCGCGCCAACTGGCAGCTCTTCGTGAGCCCGACCGACTGGTCGCTGCGCCCCTTCCTCACGCTGTGGCGCTGGGACCAGCCGCCGCTGCGCCACGCCATCCGCGCGGCGCTGGCCATTGCCGCCGGCTACGCCATCGCGGTGTCGATGCCCTGGGGCTCGCACGACTACTGGATCCTGCTGACTATCGTGGTCGTGCTGCGCGGCAGCCTCTCGCAGACGCTGGAGCGCCGCAACGCGCGCGTGGCCGGCACGCTGCTGGGCTGCGTGCTCGCGGTCGGGCTGCTGTCGGCGCATCCTTCGGCGCTGATGCTGCTGGTGATCGTGACCGTGGCGCAGGCCATTGCACACAGCTTCGCGGTGCGGCGCTATCTCATCACCGCCGTGGCCGCCACCGTGCTCGGCCTGGTGCAGGCCCACATGCTGAACGTGGGCGTGGCGCCCATCTTCGCGCTGTTCGAGCGCATCGCCGACACCCTCATCGGCGCCGCGCTGGCCTGGGGCTTCTGCTACGTGCTGCCCTCGTGGGAGCGCACGCAGATTCCGGCGCTGGTGTCGCGCGTGCTCACCGCGCAGGCCCGGCATGCGCGCCTGGCGCTCGGCCTGGGCCAGCTGCAGGCCATCGACAGCAGCCCCGAGCTCGAATGGCGTCTCGCGCGCCGCGAGGCCTACGACAGCCTCTCGGCGCTGGTGCAGGCCACGCAGCGCTCGCTGTCGGAGCCGCGCGCCGTGCAGCCGCCGCTGGAGCCGCTGGAACACCTGCAGGCCCACAGCTACCAGCTGCTCGCGCAACTGAGCGCGGTGAAGTCGATGCTCGTGCTGCGGCGCGACCGCCTCACGCCGGCAGAGGTCGAGGGCCCCATCAGCCGCACCGCGCAGCGCATCGAGGCGGCCATCGGAACCACTCCCACCACCGGCCCCTCTCACCCCGAGAGTGCCGGCTCGACCACCGTCGGTGGCCCGATCCCCCTGCCCGACCCGTTCGACAACGACATCAGCCCCTGGCTGCTGCGCCGGCTCGACCTGGCCACGGCCCTGGCCACGCAGCTGCGCGACGACGCGGCGCGCATTCTTCAACCCCTGAACGAGACAACAGCAGCCACGACGACCACCGCCTGATGACCAAAGAGATACTTGCCCACCCCTGGTTCGGCACATGGATTGCCATCCTCGTCGCCATCCCGCTCGCTCTTCTGGTTCACCGCATCGGCGGCCTTGTCCTGAAGCGCATCACCCGTCCCGTGCCCACGGTGCACGCGATGGTGATCAACTGCAACGCGCCGGCGCGGCTGGTGCTGCCGCTGGTGGCGCTGCTGCTCATCTTCCAGGCGGCGCCTGACGACCTGCGCTTCATCGGCAACGTTCGCCACCTCAACGGCCTGCTGCTCATCGCCGCCGCCACCTGGCTCACGGTGAAGGCCATCAGCGGCTTTGCCGACGGCGTGCTGGCGCAGAACCCCTCCGACATCGCCGACAACCTGCAGGCCCGCCGCGTGCTCACGCAAACACGCGTGCTCGCGCGCACCGCTATGACGGTGGTCGTGGTGGCCGGCGGCGCGATGATGCTCATGACCTTTCCCGGCGCACGACAGGTGGGCGCGAGCCTGCTGGCCTCGGCCGGCGTGATCGGCATCGTGGCCGGTCTTGCGGCCAAGCCGGTGTTCAGCAACCTCATAGCCGGCCTGCAGATCGCGCTGGCGCAGCCGATTCGCATCGACGACGTGCTGGTGGTCGAGGGCGAATGGGGCCGCGTCGAAGAAATCACCGGCACCTTCGTCGTCATCCGCATCTGGGACGACCGGCGCCTGATCCTGCCGCTCACCTACTTCATCGAGAAGCCGTTCCAGAACTGGACGCGCCACTCGGCCCAGCTGCTCGGCTCGGTCTTCATCTACGTCGACTACGGCATGCCGCTCGCGCCGCTGCGCGAAGAGGCAGAGCGCATCGTGAAGGCCGCGCCCGAGTGGGACGGCCGCTTCTTCAACCTGCGCGTGACCGACGCCACCGAGCGCACCATGCAGGTCCGCGTGCTCTGCACCGCAGCCACCTCGGGCCTGGCCTTCGACCTGCGCTGCAGCGTGCGCGAGGGGCTGATCGATTTCATGCAGCGCGAGTACCCGCAGTTCCTGCCGAAGACGCGCATCGCGAGCGAAGGCAATCAGGAGCGCGAACACCAGCAGGCCGCGGCCTGATCCGGCCTTGAAGCCAGAGCAACCGGCCCCCGAACGGCGCTCCACGCTCACGCGGGCCCTGCTGTACGGCTTTGCGCTGCTGTGCCTGGTGCTCGGCCTCATCGGCGTCGTCGTGCCCGGCATGCCGACGACGGTGTTCATCCTGATGGCTGCATGGGCCGCTGCCCGCAGCTCGCCGCGGCTGCACGCCTGGCTGCTGAATCACCGCCTGTTCGGGCCGCTGCTGCACAACTGGGCCAACGGCCGCACCGTGAGCCGCCGCGCCAAGTGGAGCGCGACGGCCACGATGGCGGTGTGTGCCGTGATCGTTTCCTTCACCGCACACCGCACCTGGCTCGCCGTGCTGGCCATCGCGTGCATGGCGACGGTGCTGGCGTGGCTGTGGTCGCGGCCGCTTCCGCCACCGTAAGCACTGCGATCAGGGATCAGCGCCTGCGGCGCATCGCGGGAAGCGCAAGGTTCGTGAACGCGCGCAGCAGCCACTCCACCGGCCCGTAGACGAAGCGGCTCATCCACCAGCGGCTCAGCACCAGCTGCGCCGCGAAGATTGCGAAGGCGATGGCCGTGGCTGCGAGCGGGCCGACCGTGCCGATCCAGCGCAGCCCATACGCCAGGAAGAGCCATGCGCACACCAGCGACTGCATCAGGTAGTTGGTCAGCGCCATGCGCCCCGCCGGCGCCAGCACGCTTTCCAGCATGCGGCCGCGCGGCGTCTGCATCAGCAGCACCAGGCCTGACGCATAGGCGGCGGCGAGGAAAGGCGCGGTCAACAGCGTGGCTGCGAGGCCGTAGAGCTCGCGGACGGCGTTGTCCAGCCGTATCGACGGAAAGGCATACACCAGGGCCCCCGGCAGCCCGATGGCCAGCCCCCAGAACAGCAGGCGCCGGAACAGCGCACGATGCGCATCGGCGTTTGCGAAGAGCCCGCGCCGCCCGGCGATGAAGCCCGCGAAGAACATCGCCAGCGCCGTCGGCGCCTGCACCAGCCCCGTGACCCACCAGATCTGCGACAGCTCGCGCAAGTGCTGGACGATCACCGTGGCGGGCGTTCCGCGATAGGCCGCCAGTGCCGCGGCCGCCTCGACGTAGGCATTGCCCATCGTGTCCTGCGGAATGCCAGCCAGCGCCCACAGATAGCCGATGCCGGCCCAGAGCAGCGCCGTCGCCAGCACCAGCCCGACCGCACAGCGCACGAGGAACACATCGCCACGCCGCCGCAGCATCAGCAGCACCGCGCCCAGCACTGCATAGGTGGTGAGGATGTCGCCGTGGTACAGCAGCACCGCATGCAGCAGGCCGATAACCCACAGCGCCCCCAGGCGCCGCAGCAGGCGCGGCGCGAAGGGCTTGCCGTCGCGCTCGGCCGCGCGCATCTGCAAGGTGAAGCTGTAGCCGAAGAGAAAAGAGAACAGCAGATAGAACTTGGTCTCGAACACCAGCGTTCTGACGAGCAAGGCCGCGCGCTCCAGTGCCGACTGCGCCATCGGGTCGGGCACGCCAACGCCGTAGTAGGTCGAGGAAAAGCTCGCGATGTTCACGACAAGAATGCCCAGCAGCGCGAAGCCGCGCAGGGCGTCGACCAGCGACTGGCGTTCAGGGTCGACTTTTCTCATGAGTCCACCATTAGACCAAGCGGCCGATCTGCTATTCAAAAGCCCCTTGAACTCGAACGCCCCACTCGGCTTGAGCACCGCGGCGCACCGTGGCACGATCCACCGGATGACCAGCAGACCCACCGCTGCGCAGCAACTGCGCGACCTCGCACGGCTGCGCCGCGTTCGCGACCGGATCGACCGGGAATACGCGCAGCCGCTGGACCTCGAAACGCTCGCGCGCGACGCGGGCATGTCGGCCGGGCACCTGAGCCGACAGTTCCGCATCGCCTACGGCGAGCCGCCCTACGCCTACCTGATGACGCGGCGCATCGAGCGCGCAATGGCGCTGCTGCGGCGCGGCGACCTCAGCGTCACCGAGGTCTGCTTTGCGGTCGGCTGTGGGTCGCTGGGCACCTTCACCACCCGCTTCACCGAACTGGTGGGCATGCCGCCCGGCAGCTACCGGCGACAGGAAGCGAGCGCGACCGAGGGAATGCCGTCTTGCGTGGCAAAACAAGTGACACGACCGATCAGGAATCGAGAAGCGCCGGCCCCGGAGCCGCAGCTAGCATGGCCACCCCTGCCTACCTAGCAACAACATCGCCATGGACATCACCATCCACTCGACCTTTCTCCCGCACGACGACCCGGAAACCTCGCTGGCCTTCTACCGCGACACCCTCGGCTTCGAGATTCGCAACGACGTCGGATACGGCGGCATGCGCTGGATCACGATCGGCCCCGCCGGCCAGCCCGGCATTTCGATCGTGCTGTATCCGCCGGCCGCCACGCCCGGCCTCACCGACGACGAGCGCCGCACCATCGCCGAGATGATGGCCAAGGGCACCTACGCCACGATCCTGTTTGCCACCAAAGACCTCGACGGTGCCTTCGCGCGGCTGCAGGCCGCCAAGGCCGAGATCGTCGAGGAGCCGACCGAGCAACCCTACGGCGTTCGCGACTGCGCCGTGCGCGACCCCGCGGGCAACATGATCCGCATCCAGCAATTGCGCTGACCCACCGCCCCGAAAGACGGAGACACGATGAGCAAGGCCCCAAAGAAGGACTCGAAGAACACCCCGCACGCCGCCGACCACCACGACCTGATCCGCGTGCAGGGCGCGCGCGTGAACAACCTCAAGGACATCAGCGTCGAGCTGCCGAAGCGGCGGCTTACGGTGTTCACCGGCGTCTCCGGCTCGGGCAAGAGCTCTCTGGTGTTCGGCACCATCGCCGCGGAGTCGCAGCGGCTCATCAACGAAACCTACAGCGCCTTCGTTCAGGGCTTCATGCCCACGCTGGCGCGGCCCGAGGTCGACGTGCTCGACGGCCTGACGACCGCGATCATCGTGGACCAGGAGCGCATGGGCGGCGACCCGCGCTCCACCGTCGGCACCGCGACTGACGCCAACGCGATGCTGCGCATTCTTTTCAGCCGCCTCGGCAAACCGCACATCGGCTCGCCCAGCGCCTTTGCCTTCAACGTGCCATCGGTCAAGGCGACCGGCGTCATCACCGTCGAACGCGGTGCCAGCAAGACCGTGAAGCAAAGCTTCAACCGCACCGGCGGCATGTGCCCGCGCTGCGAAGGCCGGGGCGCCGTTACCGACTTCGACCTGACCGCTTTCTACGACGACAGCAAATCGCTCAACGAAGGCGCGCTCACCATTCCCGGCTTCAGCATGGAAGGTTGGTACGGCCGCATTTTCAACGGCTGCGGCTTCTTCGACCCCGACAAGCCCATCCGCAAGTTCACGAAGAAGGAGCTGGACGCCCTGCTCCACAAGGAGCCGACCAAGATCAAGGTCGATGGCATCAACCTCACCTACCAGGGGCTGATTCCGCAGGTGCAGAAGTCTTTCCTGGCCAAAGATGTCGACGCCATGCAGCCGCACATCCGCGCTTTCGTGGAGCGGGCGGTAACGTTCAGCACCTGCCCCGAGTGCGACGGCACCCGGCTCAGCGAGGCGGCCCGGTCTTCGAAGATAAAGAAGATCAACATCGCCGATGCCTGCACCATGCAGATCAGCGACCTGGCCGAATGGGTGCGCGGGCTCAACGAGCCTTCTGTGGCGCCGCTGCTCGCCAAGCTGGCCCACACGCTCGACTCGTTCGTGGAAATCGGGCTCGGCTACCTGAGCCTCGACCGCCCCTCGGGCACGCTCTCCGGCGGCGAGGCGCAGCGCACGAAGATGATCCGCCACCTCGGCTCCTCGCTCACCGACGTGACGTACGTGTTCGACGAGCCGACCATCGGGCTGCACCCCCACGACATCCAGCGCATGAACAGCCTGCTGCTGCGGCTGCGCGACAAGGGCAACACCGTGCTCGTGGTGGAGCACAAGCCGGAGGCCATCGCCATCGCCGATCACGTCGTCGACCTCGGCCCCGGGGCCGGCACTGCCGGCGGCACTGTCTGCTTCGAAGGCACCGTCGAGGCACTGCGGGCCAGCAACACTCTCACCGGCCGGCACCTCGACGACCGGGCCGCCCTCAAGAAAAAGCTGCGCAAGCCCACGGGCAAGCTGCCGATTAGCGGTGCGAAGACGCACAACCTGCGCAACGTGAGCGTCGATGTGCCGCTGGGCGTGCTGGTCGTCGTGACCGGTGTGGCCGGCTCCGGCAAAAGCTCGCTCGTGCACGGGTCGATTCCTGCCGGCGCGGGCGTGGTGTCGGTAGACCAGGGCTCGATACGCGGCTCGCGCCGCAGCAACCCGGCCACCTACACCGGGCTGCTCGACCCGATTCGCAACGCATTCGCGAAGGCCAACGGCGTGAAGCCCGCCCTGTTCAGCGCCAACTCCGAGGGCGCCTGCCCTGCCTGCAACGGCGCCGGCGTCATCTACACCGACCTGGCGATGATGGCCGGCGTTGCCACCACCTGCGAGGAGTGCGAGGGCAAGCGCTTTCACGCCTCGGTGCTCGAGCATCACTTCGGCGGGCGCGACATCAGCGAAGTGCTCGCCATGTCGGTGACCGAGGCCAGGGAATTTTTCGGCGCTGGCGATGCCCGCACGCCGGCTGCGCACGCCATCCTCGACCGGCTCGCCGACGTCGGGCTCGGCTACCTCAGCCTCGGCCAGCCGCTCACCACCCTGTCGGGCGGCGAGCGGCAGCGGCTCAAGCTGGCCACTCACATGGCGGAGAAAGGCGGCGTCTACGTGCTCGACGAGCCGACAGCCGGCCTGCACCTTGCCGATGTCGAGCAACTGCTCGGCCTGCTCGACAGGCTGGTGGATGCAGGCAAGTCGGTCATCGTCGTCGAACACCACCAGGCGGTAATGGCGCATGCCGACTGGATCATCGACCTCGGCCCCGGCGCCGGGCATGACGGCGGCCGGGTCGTGTTCGAAGGCACGCCCGCCGACCTCGTCGCCGCCCGCTCAACCCTCACGGGCAAGCACCTTGCGGCCTACGTCGGCGCCTGAGCGGGACTCCATAAGCGTGAGACCGGACAGACGCCACCGGCATTAAGGACTAGAGTGCCCCACGCGGATGTCTTTCTGCGCATCACCGAAAGGACTCCCATGACACACACCAGGCCTTGCGATGGCTGACGCCGCCTTCTTTCACGACGCTTCGGGCACGGTACGCTTTTCGGTGGCAGTGGAGGGTCACGACGTGAACGCGAGCATCGGAAGAGAAACCCTGCGCTATCACTACCGCACCGGCGAAGACGCCGACCCACTGAACACCTACGGCCTTCATGCCGAGGAAATCGACGCGGCCGTGCGGCGCCGGCTGGCACAGGGCTCGATGGAGCCCGTGATGCTGCGGGAAAACGACCTCAAGGCTCCCGCGTAGGGCCTCAAACCTTTCGCTTGAGCACGATCCCGCGGATCGTTGCGAGTAACAGCCGCGCGCCCTCCCCCAGCTCGCCGCTGCGGCGCACCGTGAACCCGACCGGGCCTTCGGTGCTCGACGTATCGATGGCCACGCGCTTCAACTCGCCGCGCGCGATGAAGCCTTCCACCGCTCCTTGCGGCGCGAACCATACTGCGTCGCAGCGCTGCAGCAGCCCCACCACGAAGCTCGTGTCGGTCGCCTCCACCAGCCGGTTGGGCAGCGCGAGGCCCTGCGCGATCAGGAAGGCATCGGCCGTGTGCCGGATGAGCGTGCCCGACACCGGTAGCACCAGCGGGTGTGCGGCCAGTGCGTCGAGCGTTGGCTTGCGCCGTGACGCGAGCGGATGGCCGGGGCGCACCACCAGCAGCAGCGGCTCGCTGAAGAGCTGCTCGAAGGCCAGGTCGGCCATGGCAGAGGCCTGCGCGAGGCGGCCGAGCACAACGTCGATTTCGCCCTGGCGCAGCTGCGTCATCAGCTGCGCGTTGGTGCCGCTCATCACGCGCACGCGCAGCGCGGGGTGCGCGTCGTTCAGCAGGGCGACGGCTTCGGGCAGCAGGTTGGCCACCATGTTCGGCAGGGCGCCGACGGCCATGCGCAACTGGTCGGCCTCGGGCTGGTCCATCGCCAGGCCCATGCCTTCGCGCAGACCGCGCAGGGCAGAGACGGCATGGCGCACCAGCACCTCGGCGGCCGGCGTGAGCTCCACGCCGCGGCGGCGGCGCAGCAGCAGCTGGCGGCCGACGATCTCTTCCAGCTCGGCAACGGTCTTGGACACCGCCGGCTGCGTGAGCGAGAGCGCCTCGGCCGCGCGCACGAGGTTGCGCTCTTGCGCCACCGTCACGAGGCATTGCAGATGGCGCAGCTTCAGGCGTGCAAAGTTCATGGCTGACATGGGGCTTTCCTTGAGCGAGCGGCCGTTTGAATATAACCAGCAGGAATACCTGGCAGAAGAGCTTTCAGTTGTGCAGTCCGCGCTGGCCTCCTAGAGTTGCCTTCGACACGAAGACATAAGGAGACAACAGAGACATGACCACCGGTTCACCGAACGCCTTCGGCGGCACGCGCCGCCTTGCCATTGCCATCACTACCTGCGCGGCACTCGTCCTTGGCACCATCTCCACCCACGCCACCGCAGCCGACGCGCCCTACCCCACCAAGCCGGTGAAGTTCCTCACCAACTTCCCGGCGGGCGGCCCCATCGACATCCTCGCCCGCGCGCTGGCCGATGCGCTGCAGAAAGACCTGAAGCAGCCCTTCATCGTCGACAACCGGCCCGGTGCCGGCGGCAACATCGGCGCCGACCTGGTCGCCAAGAGCCCGGCCGATGGCTACACCGTGCTGCTGGGCATCGACAGCACCTTCACCATCAACCCGCATCTGTACGCGTCGATGCCCTTCGCGGCCAAAGACCTGAAGCCGCTGATGATCTTCAGCTCTTCGGGCCTGAGCTTCGGCGTGGCCCCGGGCGTCAAGGCGAAGACGCTGCCCGAGTTCATCGCGCAGGCCAAGGCCGAGCCGGCCACCTTCAGCTCGGCCGGCAACGGCAGCCCCGGCCACATTGCCGCCGAGATCTTTGCAACCGAGACGGGCGCGAAGATCACCCACGTGCCCTACAAGGGCAACTCGCCGGCCGTGCTGGCGCTGATGGGCGACGAGGTGCAGGCCGGCATCCTCGCCACGCCGGGCCTGCTGCCGCAAGTTCAGTCGGGCAAGCTGCGCGCGCTGGCCGTTACCGGCAAACAACGCTCGCCGCTGCTGCCGCAGGTGCCCACCGTGGGCGAACTGGGCCTGAAAGGCCTGGAGTTCGAAGTGCTCTATATCTCGATGGTGCCCGCCGCCACGCCCGAACCGGTGATGCAGACGCTGCGAGCCTCGCTGCAGAAGGCGATGGCCCTGCCCGAGGTCAAGGCCCGGCTGGCCTCGCTAGACATGGTGCCGCTCGCAGAAACCGGCAACGCAGCCAGCGAGCACCTGGCCGCCAGCCAGGCGCGCTACGGCCGCATCGTCAAGGCAACCGGCATGAAGGTGGACTGATGAGGCCGGTGTTGTCGCGGGGTAAACCCCGGCAATGGTTGATTTGATCAATCGAACGCAGCGTCTTCAGAATCGTCCGCAACCGCGAGCCTCGCGGTCACACTTACTGGTCACCGCCCGACCGAAGACGACGACAAGGACTTGCCCATCATGCTGCCGACCTCCCTTTTCACCCGCCGCACCGCCGGCCTGCTGGCCATTGCCGGCTTTGCGGCAGCCTTCGCCACCCAGGCAAGCGCCCAGGCCAAGTTCGACACACCCCTGCACATCGTGGTGGGCTACGCTCCCGGCGGCGCCACCGACCGCGTGGCGCGCATCGTGGGCGACAAGCTCGGTGCAAAGCTGGGCGTGGCGGTGGTGGTAGACAACAAGCCCGGCGCGGGCGGCCGCCTTGCGGCGCAGCAGGTGAAGATCACGCCCGCCAACCAGAACGTGCTGATGCTCGCCAACCCCGCCGTGATGATCGTGGCGCCGCTGGTCTTCAAGGACAACAACTACGACCCCGAGCGCGACTTCGTGCCCGTGTCGTACGTCAACGACTACAACTTTGCGCTGGCCGTGTCGCCCAGCCTGCCCGTGCGCGAACTGAACCACCTGCTCGCGTGGATGCGCGCCAACCCCACGCAGGCCAATGTGGGCGTGCCGGCCACCGGCAGCCTGCCGCACTTCTTCGGCCTCATGGTCGGCGAAAAGGCCAACGTGCAGACCCAGGTGATCGGCTACCGCGGCTCGGCGCCGCTGCTGAACGACCTGATCGGCGGACAGGTGCCCATTGCCGTGGACACCGAAGACGTGGTGCTGCCGCAGCACGCGGCGGGCAAGCTGCGCATCCTCGCGCTGTCGGGCACCAAGCGCTCGCCCTTTGCGCCGAACGTGCCCACCTTCAAGGAAGCTGGCCT
Source organism: Variovorax multivorans (assembly GCF_051216835.1). Taxonomy (NCBI): domain Bacteria; kingdom Pseudomonadati; phylum Pseudomonadota; class Betaproteobacteria; order Burkholderiales; family Comamonadaceae; genus Variovorax; species Variovorax multivorans. Next base: position 273,170 of record NZ_JBPJZL010000007.1, on the reverse strand, counting down.
CGACCTTGCCGCCACCGGCTGGAACACCTTCTTCGCGCCGAACAGCATGCCGAAGGACAAGGTCGAGCGCCTGTCCAACCTGATCCGCGAAGTCATGCAAGACCCGGACACGCAACGCAAGTTCAAGGACTCCGGCATGACCCCGGTGGTGAGCACACAGGCGCAGACCGCCGCGATGCTCAAGGCCTACCGCGCGCAGTGGGCCCCTGTCGTCCAGAAATCGGGCTACCAGCCCTGAACCCCTTCAGAGAAAAACGTCAAAGAGACATGACCAGACCCAACATCATCTTCATCGTTGCCGACGACCTCGGCTATGCCGACCTCGGCTGCTACGGCGGCCGCGACGCCGTGTTCGGCCCCGTGTCTCCCGTGCTCGACGGCCTGGCCGCCAATGGCTTGAAGCTCACGCAGGGCTACGCAAACTCGCCCGTGTGCTCGCCCACCCGCTTCGGCATGATCACCGGCCGCTACCAGTACCGCCTGCGCGGCGCCGCCGAAGAGCCCATCAACAGCAAGAGCCGCGGCAGCACCACCCTCGGCCTGCCCACCGACCACCCCACCCTGCCTTCATTGCTGAAGGCCAGCGGCTACCAGACCGCGCTCATCGGCAAATGGCACCTGGGCTACCCGCCCACCTTCGGCCCGCTGCGCTCGGGGTACGACGAATTCTTCGGGCCCATGTCGGGCGGCGTCGACTACTTCACCCACTGCGATTCCACCGGCCGCCACGACCTGTGGCTTGGCGAAGAAGACAAGCAGGAAGAGGGCTACCTCACCGACATCCTGTCTAAACGCGCGGTCGAGTACGTGGAGCGCATGTCAGAGCAGGAAGCGCCCTTCTTCCTGAGCCTGCACTACACCGCCCCGCACTGGCCATGGGAAACCCGCGACGACGCGGAGAAGGCCCCCACCGTCAAGGACAACCTGTTCGACCTGGCCGGCGGCAACATTCATGTGTACCGCCGCATGATCCATCACATGGACGAAGGCATCGGCTGGATCATGGCCGCGCTGCAAAAGCACGGCATGGCCGACAACACGCTGGTGGTGTTCACCAGCGACAACGGCGGCGAACGCTTCTCGGACAACTGGCCACTGGTGGGCGGCAAGATGGATTTGACCGAAGGCGGCATCCGCGTGCCATGGATCGCGCACTGGCCTGCGGTGATCGGCAAGGGCGGCGAGAGCACGCAGCTGTGCATGACCATGGACTGGTCAGCCACCATGCTCGACGCGGCCGGGGTTTCAGCGCACTCGGACTATCCGCTGGACGGCGTGTCGCTGATGCCCGTGCTGAAAGATGCGAAGAACAGCTTCCGCCGACCGTTGCACTGGCGCATGAACCATCGCGGGCAAGAAGCGATGCGCGATGGGGACTGGAAGTACTTGAAGGTGGACGGGAACGAGTACCTGTTCAACATTCCTGCGGATGAGCGCGAGCGGGCGAATCTGGGGAAGAAGGAGCCCGAACGACTGGCTGCTATGAGGGCGGATTGGGCGGCTTGGAATGCGACGATGCCTGCTATTCCGGAGGATGCGACGGTTAGTTTGGGGTATTCGGTTAGGGATATGCCGCAGAGGTGAGGGGCCCGCGCGTAGCCGCAGAACACGCGTAAATGCGACCTCCAAAGTTACAAGGATTGCTTTACTGAATCGCTTCAAATTCGCCGTCGGCCAACCAGCCGCTATCCTTTATTCGCGTTAGAGCAGCCGCAGGATCGGCAGACCAGAGCACCAGCGCCAACGACTCTTGGGCACGGCTACAGGTGACGTACAGGAGGCGCAAAGTGCGGTCGATAGTCGTCTCCTTGCCTATTTCTACGTTATGCCTGTCTGCCTTGCTGAGCTCGGTGCCTCCAAAAATCTTGTCGTAGGAAATTTGGTTGCCGCCGGCCTCCGTGTCGTCCATCACCACCATGACATGGGGGAATTCAGAGCCCTTGACGACCTGGTGGGTGGCAAGCACAGAATTCCCTGCAAGGTAGGTGCGGTACTTTTGGAGTTGATCCCAGGGGGAGGCAAACAGCGCGCACCAGCCACGACGCATCCGGTCCTGTTTGGACTCCTCTTCACCTCGGCCAGGCGCCGAAGGTGCGGGCGACTTGTCGGCATACGCCGCTGAAAGGCGTTGGTCAACCTCAAACAGATTTGCGCTCAAAACCGGCTTCAGCACCTCTTCCACAGTGGACTTCGGATTTGCACAGGCGGCGGCGAAAGCCGCAATGGCTTTAAGCATCTCTTCGACACGGCTTGTTCGCGCTGCCGTGTCTTCTGGCATGTCCTCGAGGCGACCGTAGCGCCGAAAAACTTCTGTGGCCTTGAACTCATCCACAGCACCATCGGCGCCGATGCATGCCTCTAAATAGGCAAGTTCGTTCAATAAAACCTGTACTGCGGCGGGACCCTTGTTTTCGCCACTTCCAGTAGGTGCGGCAGCATTCGGGTCTAGCAGGACCATGGCCCTAAATGCATCGAGAAACGAGCCGCGAGTTGCGACAAGCTTGTGTTCCAAGGCGAGCAGTTGGAATTCGCCTTGACTCCAGGCGACTGCCCCGCTCGCCTGCCACATCTGGTCTGCGCACCAACGTTCGCCACGCACCTTGTCTTCCGGAGTAAGCGACGTGTCACCGACGTAGAGCCGAACCACTCCGCCCGTCTTCTCTGTTCGTGGATGCTGTTCGACACCACTTGCAGGTTGGGTCCGGCCTTCGAGCTCCGCTTCCCAGATTCTGTTGATGAGGGTGACGATTCGGCGCTGGCTGCGATGATTCATTTGCAGCTCTGGCGTAGCCCAGCTCGGCGGAACCAAACTCGGAAGGTCCGAGTGCCCGTCGGGATAAATGCGTTGTCGATGGTCGCCAAGCAATCCGAGGGTCAGACCGCTACCCCTTGGCTCCGCAAGGCCCATCAAGGCATCCAGAACGCTCTTCATCGTGTCCTGCGACTCATCGATGAGTACGACGGGGTGACGGTCCTTGAGGATGGTCTGGAGCGTAGGCCTGTTCCGGAGGAGCCAAGCCGTGGCGTCGAGGACGTAATTGTGAGCAAGCGCTCCGGGGCCGTATGTATTCCGGTCCGGATGATAGATGAACACATCCGTCGTTCTAAACGCTTCAATGTCTTCCTTGATTTCATCAAGGTCCCGCTGCTTAGTAGGGGTAATTCCCCTTGGCTTTGCTAACGCCTCCGATGTTTCCTTTTCGAGTTGAGCTTCCTTGACGGCGATGAGTGCCGCTCGGATGTCGTCATTGAATCCGCTGATGAGCTCCCAGCAAAACGAGTGGATGGTGGATACCCCGACCAAGTCGTTATCCCCAAGGCGTCCATTAATGACCGAGACCGCGTTCTTCGTATATGTGACCACCCGTATGGACCGTCCATACATCCGCAGGCGTCGAGCAAACTGTCCTCCCCTCTCATGCTCCAGGACGCCTGTCAGCCGACGTAGCACTTCAACTAGCGTTCGTGTCTTCCCTGAGCCTGCGCCGGCGAAAAGGAAGTAGCTGCGGGGCGACTCCTCAGTGAGATAGCCACAGATTTCTTCGACAACCCCAGCATCGCGGTCGTTGTCGGCAAAGATGGGGACCGCGCTCATACCTTCGGTTCCTGGCTAGGCTCAAGTTGCGCCTGCAGCCAGCCCAGAGCGTCTGCGATGTACTTTGGGCATATGACCGGCTCTTCGGTCGAGACCCTTTCGAAGATGCTTGCTGCGAAGTCCCCTTTTTTGAACGAGTTATGCATGAGCGTGTGCAGTTTGCCTAGAAGGTCAGGGACGCTTCCGGCCTCAGCAACCCTTTTGGCGACAGAGCGAAGTGCCCCTGTGGGTGTTTCAATCTCAACGCCATCCTTATCAACCTTCTCATCCATCAGGCCCTTAAACCAGGGCATATTCGCGAGAACGAGCGAGTCTTCAAACGTGCTGGGCCAGCTGCCGTCTGCTTCGGCGACTGGCAACTGCCAGGCGAACCGTACAAGGCAATCTGCTGTCTCGTTCCAAACCAACTGAGCGTCAGTCGGAGTCTTGAAATCTTCGAGCTTGTGCAGCTTCGGATGCCAGACTCGGAGAGTTGGGTTGCCGCAATAAAGGCCAGCTTGACCCGTGTTCGCAACGGCGACCAGCTTCTTAGTCGGCTCACCATTCTTCTTGGGCTTGCCTTCCTTTTCTTCTGAGGGGTCGATGTCGGTAATGATGACCGTGGGAATCCTAAGTTTTTCGACCAGCGGCCTGAGCCGATGGGCATGACTCCCGCCGATATCAAGAAAAGACACGTAGCGGCTATTCAGTGCCTTGAAGTCCCGCTCAATGAAAAGCGGTACCAGCATGCGCTCTGCGGCGCCCTCCACGAAAATGGCCGCGTTGGCAAATAGAAGGTCTGTGTGCTGAACGCGGAAGTAACGTTCCGCGAATTGGCGCGTCTTCTCGTCATCACCAAAAACCTGCCCAAGATTGACCACTTCGGTCGTCGGCATTGGGCTCGCGGCGCTCTTTGCGATGCGCCGAACGTATCGAAGCCGGTCGAAGTTCTCCGCATGAGCAAGGTGGCTGGAATGGGTACTGATGAGTAGCTGACTTTTGAGAGCCGACCCATCCTTCTCGGTCGGGCTGATGAGCTTGTGTGCCTTGTCAGGAAAGATGCGCTGCACCTGAACATGAAGGTGTGCCTCAGGCTCCTCAATCATCACCAGATGAACGGGTGCCGGAGACCCTTTCTCAGGCTTGAGCCGGGCTGCTTTGAAGGAGACCAGTTGGTAGCTGAGTGACTGTAGATTCTGGTAGCCGAGCCCGATGGAGTATTCGGGGAGGAGCTCCTCGAGTGACTCCTTCTGCATGCTGTACTGGACGGCGGTCCCATGGTCGAGCAAGTCAGCCGTCTGGATGCGCGTGCGGAAGCGAATCTCCTGAGGGTCATGCAAGCCCGGATATCCGAGTTCCTTCACCTCCTCAACCGAATCGGCTATGGCCTCGTGGATTTTCTTGTCCAGGTCCCTCTGTGCTTCGGCCACGGCCTTGATAAGGTCCGCGCGATGGCCGTGTCCGGTGCTAGCCACGTTCAAGTGCTGTCGGGCAAACTTGAGAAGTTGGTTAGAGAACATGCCGACCCGATGCGGGCCCGAGGCAGACCGCGAATCGGCTTCTTCGCTGCCGAGCCCGCGCTGGGCTGCGACGAAGTCAACACGTATCAACTTCGATAGGTGCTTACGTTCAATTGGGCTCGCGTCCGCGGCCAGTGTCTGAGTACCGTAGGTCGCGAAGCCAGTCACCGGGTTGTTATCTGCATCTAGCTTATACGCGCGAACTTGGCCGAGCTTCGATGGCTCACGTAGCCAAAAATCGAGAAGATCAATGGGCCAAGCCAGCGAGTCCGCACCCATGTCCTTTACTGGCAACCGTGCCGTGTGATACGTCCAGGCCAGCTGCTTCAGCTCATCGATGCTTGCGGCCGGCTCCAGTCGCAAGCGAACACCGACGGCGCCTCCCGTCCAGCTGAACTTAGAGAGGAACGGCGCGACATAGTGGTACATGCCAGCCTCTGCATCGAACCAGAGGTCCAGTGTGGGCATGGCTGAAAGAATTGCCTGGAGCTGCTCCTTCCACACGTCTTCGGGTCCGGCCACTGTCAACGGGTCTTCTGTCAGCGCTTCCCAAGCTTTGCCAAGAGCTCGCAGTTTTGGCCACTGCGAGAGGCTGATGTCGAAAGCGCCAAAGGGCACCCCGTCTGCAAGAAAGTGGCGGAGAGCGGCAAGCACCGAGGTTTTCCCACTGTTGTTTGCGCCGACAAGGATGGTGGTCTTCTTATCGATATCCAATTGGACTTTGCCGAGGCGGCGGAACTGGCAGAGCTCTAGGAATCGCAGCTTGATGTCGCCGGATTCCGGGGTGGCAGGGGCAGCGTTTGGCATAGATGTACTTCTCAACCGAAATGTAGGGAGGCACCGTTACACAAACAGTGCGGGAGCGCCGGGCAACAAGCCCATATCTGACTCATGGAAACAATTCACGGAATACGTCCTCACAGTCTGAGTCCGAGCAGATAGAGTTGTGAAACCGAGCGGACAGTCTGCTCCTAGCGGCTTGCGACTGTCGGCTTCTGGCAGCCATACGGGCGCTCCTACTGCTCATGCCGAATAGCCGCAACCGTCGCATATATCCGACGACAGGATTCTGAGGACCACACCAGCGGCAACTGGCGCACTGTCGACCGACAGCCAAGAACTCTTCTTGGCTTAGTGAACTACCCGCTACGTCACCAAAGAGATAGCCGCGCCAAATCATTTGAAGGCTTAGTAGATCGCGCGCCAGTCAATCGACCGCATAGTCACCAGGAGATGCCACCGTCGCATTCGGCGCTAGTCGAAATACGCACTCCACATACGGCCGAACCTCCAACCACTCCGCTTGGCGGTCATAAAACTGCGCAAGCACCCGTCCAACGTCCACCGCACTTGGTGCTCCAGAAGACCAGTGAGCGGAAAACGCAGCCCGAACATCCGCGGCGGAATGCTTGTCCGAGTCTTGGTGACCGTAAGCGTGAAACTCTCTGATGGCGCCTGGCGCCGCGTAGTCGCTGGCGCCCGGGCACTTGGCTCCCTTCGTTACTTGCTCTCGCTCGACATGCGCGCGAGAGAACGAATCCTGAACGGTGTGCAAGAGGCTTCCGAACGCAACCGCGCCCAGATAGGAAGGTTTACGGATGTTCGGGTTGCCGAGAGCAAAAAGGTCTTGCACGCTCCATCCGTTCAAGCCGAAGACATCGCGAATACCTGCCACGTCCTGGTTCGCAACGATGCCATTGGCAGGGATTTTTCTGGTCGCGACCTTCCACGTGAACTCGGCCCACATCATGATGCGCCCGTAGGTGATGTCCGGCGGCTCACCATCGACCGAGCCCATTGCATGGAGAAACTGCATATCCCCGAAGTGGGACCGTACAAGCAGCGGCGCGGTCTTGGCGTTCAGCGCTTCACCGCGAGCTGCCCTTTTCTTCCCGTCGTAGAACACTCGCCCCCAGCACTCCGGTTGCACTACAAGGCGCACCGTGTCTCCGGCCTTGCATCCTCCGTACTTGCCGAACGAAGACTCGAATCTGAATGGAGGGTCATCATTCCAACGTACTCCAGCAAGTACGTAGGCCTGCGCCGGGTCCCAATCAGGGTCGGCGCAGATATCCGCGTCTCCATCGCAATCCAATGACCGGTTTGCGATCTCTTCGTGAACCGGGCTGCCGAACTTTCGAACGCCCAAGTCCACGAGCTTGCTGAGCAACTTGTCTCCGGTTGGTTGCCCCTTCTTCGCGAGCTTCTTCTCGAAGGACGTTCCGTCCGGCGATAGCTCGAAGGCGAAGGATGCGCCCGGCATCAACATGAATGCCGCTGTGGCTACGCTCGCCGCTTTCCAAAGCATCTTCGGCCTCCCATACCTTTGTGGTACTCCCCTGCACTACGGTAGCGGGGGTGAGAGGTCCTGGGCATCCCTACTTTGTGGGATGCCCAGTTGAAGTCGACTGAGAGCGCTAACGCCTGCGGCGGCCAAATTTTGATTTGGCCACTCTGTCGGAGTTGAACCGCGGCAGAGCGAACAAGGTAAGTGTCTAAGCGAGTCATGCTTGACGCTTACGAACAAACTCCTGGTATCACCGGCACCCTATGATCCGCGCCCCCCAAGCTCAGAGCCCACCAAGGCAGCAGCACCCGCAACCAGCATCGCCATGGCCCCAACAGCGATCTGAGTGAGCATCAGGTAGTTGCTGGTCGCCGAGAATGCCCCTCCCCTCCATCCGAATGCATAAACAGCCCAGAAGAGAACAACCAAAACGAGCCACGCGATCAGTGAGACAACAGTGGTCGCCCGCGTGATGCGCTTTCTCCCGAGGAAGGTGTGAAGGAACTTGCCGACCAGTGCGCCAATCGTGGATCCCACCAGGATGGCATAACCGAATGCTGGATCGGGCACCAGCAGCTTCGACGCCGGCACTGTCAGGATGGCAGCCACAATCGCGCCACCGTATTCCATCAAGAGCTTCTTCATTCTCCGCTCGCCACGGTGGGGAAAGTGAACACGTACCAGACCACCTTGTCACTGGGGCTGAAGACCATAACGGGCATGTCTTTGATCTTCTCCGTCTTGGACGGAAGAGAAAACTTCACTGAGAGGCCGTCGCTGCTTACCTTTTTGGTTTCGAGCACCAAGACGCGCATCGAGTTGAATTGCGTTTTGATCAGGCTCTCCGACTTGGTGCCACGCACGCTTCCAAGGCAAGCCTTGGCGATCTCATCTGGGCTTGAAAGGATACGGGCCTCGGAGACGCCTTGCGACTTAAGGCCCTTCAGCGTGTCTTCCTCGTTCCTCCGCAGCGCACCCTCTGGCAGCCCGATGCAGGTGATCATGCTGGATGGGAAGTCAACTCGAAACTGAACCGTTTCGCCAACCTGCCCACGGTAGGAGTTGATGACCACGCGGCGCTGTGGCTCGCTCGGCATTCCCTCAGGAAGCGAATACCCCGCAGCCGTAACCCAGTCGAATACCTTGCGCGTCCAGCTTCCCTCGTCAATGACGGTGGAGATCTTTTTACTGGTCAGTTCACGCGTCACAAGAACCTCGCGCAAGTCCGGCTTGCCAATAGCTCCAACGGGCGGCCGACTGTAGAAGAAGCAGCCTCCAGCCTTCGGTGTGTTCAACGCACCGCTCCAGAAGCCAGCTCCTTTCCAAACGAAGTACAACTCCGGGCCAGAAAGATTGCACACGCGATAGCTTAGGCGCTCATCCTTGGATCCCTTTGCCCCGATGGAGTCGGAAAAGAAGGTCGCCTCGAAGTTCTGTGCTTGCACGCAGACTCCTTTCCCGATGTCACCGCCCCCGGCGTGGCTTAGGCAAGGCTCTTCAGCGGGGGGCCAAGCATGAGCTTGGCCGCACATCAGCAGAAGGAGAACCGGTGTCCAAGCCAAGTAGCCTCGAATCGTCATACAGACCTCCGCGGTGGTTTGGGTGATGAATCCTCGTGAATGCAACCTAGCTTAAGACGGCCGCTCTGTACCCTCGGCAGTTACCACACGGCATCCAGCGCCGGCAAAAACTTCAACTCCGCGAGCCGTCGAAACCCCTCAGGCGTGGGATGCAATTCATTGGCCCATTGATCCATCGCCAACGTACCTGTCGTCTTCAGCGCAACGATCTTTCCCAAGCCAGGCTCTGCCACCAATGCGTCCTGTGCTTTACCAAAGGCAGCTACAAGATCTGCGAAAAGTTCTTTGCGCAAGGAGGTCGGGACCTGGCATTTCTCCATCGGCACCTTGAGCCAATCTGCCGGGCCAAAAACGCCATGGCCAGTTGCGTACGCGTCGTCATAGTTGTGGAGTACGACGACGGCAGTCTGGTTATAGGTTCTGAAGAGTTTGATCAGCCTTCGGTAGTGGCCGATGATCTTGTCCAGTGCTGTCGAAGGCTGCCCATCCGCGTAGCAGGACGGAACCGACTGACAAGCCGAGCAATTGGCTTTGATCAGTTTCGGAAAATTCTTCTGTCCCACGATGTCGTTTCCACCGCCGCTAAGCAGCAGAGCCTTGACCAGAGGGCCGCGTGCATAGAAATCGAAAGTGGCCTTGATCGACCCGGCGTACTTGCCCTGCCACTCCGAAGCCTCTGAGCCGTTGTAGCCTGCCACGACTATCGACTGCAAAACGCGGCGCGTCGCGATCTCGCCGAGCAGGTTGTCGAACGGGTACCAGAACCAGGAGTCGCCCACGGCGAGCGTTGTCGGAGACGCGCCGCGCGTCAGGCCATCTTGGTGCCCGTAGAACAAGTTTGGGATCGGCATAGGAACCCTCCTCGGCGCCACGTTAGCGCAGAGGAAAGTTCTAGGGCATCCCGCTTTTGTGGGATGCCTTACCCCAGCCCACTCTCCTGCGCGCGTGCCACATTGGAGCGTTGCAACTGGCCCTGCATGCAGCCAATCACACGCGTGGGTGTGTACTTGTTCACGCATAACGCAATGCTACTTTTAGGTGCTTACCTAGAAGGGATTGGGGCTTACATAATCGAACAAAGTCCGCCCTGGCTCACAGCGGCGGTCATCTGCAGGGAGCTCCCATGTCCATTCACGACTGTGCGTACGTACGCACAAGCGCGTCGCCATGACTCGGCGCGTCACCATCACCACGCCGGCAGGCGATGCGCTTCAGTTCCATCGCCTGACCGGTCGCGAAGCCCTCAGCCAGCCGTACACCTTCGACGTCGACCTGCTGGGCAACAGCAACTCCATTGATCCGAAGGCCCTCCTCGGAAAGAGCGCCACCGTCGCCATCCAGACCGAGCACGGCGACATCCGCCATCTCGGCGGCATCGTGACAAGCTTTGGCTTGTCTCAGGAAGACAGCCGCCAGTCCTTCTACAAGATGCGACTGCGCCCCTGGTTGTGGCTCGCAACACGCAGAAGCGACTACCGCATCTTTCAGGATCAAACTGTTCCCGACATCGTGACGGCCGTGCTCGGGCGCTACGGCTATCCCATGGAGCAGAAGCTCAGCCGCAGCTACCGTGCCTGGGACTACTGCGTGCAGTACGGAGGTCCGAACGGCGGAGAAACGGACTTCGAGTTCATCTCGCGCTTGTGCGAGCACGAGGGGATCTACTACTTCTTCCGCCACGAGGCCGGGCAGCACACGCTGGTCTTCGCCGACGACATGGCCAGCTCCCATGGCCCCTTGCCCGGTGGCGAAGAGGTTCGCTACCACCCCGATGAAAAGGCCGGCATGACCGGCGGCCTGGAGCCCGGCGAACGCATCATCGAATGGATGCAAAGCGAGGGCATACGCCCGGGCCATCACCAGCGTCGCCACTATGACTTCGAGAAGCCCAAGGCCGATTTAACCAGCCAGCGGCAAATGCCGCCCGGCCATGACCACGACGACTTCGAGCGATACGAGTGGCCCGGCAACTACACCGAGCTGGGCGATGGTGAGACCTATGCGCGCATCCGCAACGAAGAGCAGCTGAGCGAGCGCAGCCGTGCCAGCGGCCGCTCCAACCGGCGCGACCTGGCACCAGGCTTCACCATGCGCCTGGCCAGCCATCCTCGTAGCGATCAGAACCAGCAGTACCTGCTGCTCGGTGTGGCCTACGACCTTCAGGAAAACCTCCAGGCCAGCGAAGGCGCGAATGCTTCCGAAGGCTCCGTCCAGCGCTTTGCCTTTGATGTACAGCCCACCACCTACGCCTGGCGGCCGAAGCGCACGACGGTCAAGCCTCGCACACGGGGTCCTCAGACCGCCGTTGTTGTCGGCCCTGCCGGCGAAGAGATCTGGACCGACAAGTACGGCCGCATCAAGGTGCAGTTCTTCTGGGACCGCCTGAGCCAGAACAACGAGAACTCCAGCTGCTGGCTTCGGGTGTCGCTGGGGTGGGCCGGCTCGACCTTCGGCATGGCCGCATTGCCGCGCATCGGCCAGGAGGTCATCGTCGACTTCCTCAACGGCGACCCGGACTACCCCATCGTCGTCGGTCGCGTGCACAACGCCGATGAGATGCCCGCATGGCAGTTGCCCGAACAGAAGCATCTGGCGGGCCTGCGCAGCCGCGAACTCAAGGGCGGCCAGAGCAACCATCTGGCGCTCGACGACACGAGCGGCAAGATCCAGGTGCAGCTCAAGAGCGATCATCAAAGCTCCAGCCTGAGCCTCGGGCACATCGGACGCATCGACGACACCGCGGGCCGCAAGGACGATCGGGGTCAGGGCGTCGAGTTGCGCACCGACGGCCATGGCGCGGTGCGCGCCGCCATGGGCTTGCTGATCACCACAGAGCCGCGTGCCAACGCCCAAGCCCACATTACCGACATGCGCGAGACCGTCGGCCGGCTCACGCAAGGGCGCGACCTGCATGAAAGCCTGTCGGAGGCCGCCAAGGGCGCCAAGGCCCATGAGGCTGGAGATCAGGACGAAGTCGCCAAGAGCCTCAAGGAGCAGAACGATGCGATCAAGGGCAGTGGTGGCAATCCGGCGCAAGGCCAGTTCCCCGAATTCCAGGAACCGCACCTGACGTTGGCAAGCCCGGCCGGCATCCAGAGCACGGCGCAAGGCTCCACTCACATCGTCAGTGTCGAACACACCGCCATCACCAGCGGCGCACACGCCAGCTTTGCTACCGGCAACAGCTTCCTGGTCAGCGCCAAGGATTCCGTGCGCATGGTTGCCTTCAACAACGGCATCCGCATGGCTGCGGCGGCGGCCGACATCGACATCACTGCGCTCAAGGACAGCATCAACGTGCTGGCCAAGCTCAACATCAAGATAGAGGCCAACCGGATCACCATCACGGCGAAGGAAGAAGTCCTCATCAATGGCGGCTCCAGCTACACGCGATGGAATTCCGGCGGTATCGAGAGCGGGACCAATGGCCTGTGGCGCGCGCATGCGGCGACGCACTCGATGGTGGGGCCGAAGAGCGATGGGCAACCCCGGCTGCCGCAGCCACCACAGCTCCCCAAGGGGCAACTCGACCTATATCACCAGTACGTCAAAGGTGATGGCGCCAAACGCATGGGAGTCAAGCAAGGCGACTACACCGTGGTCGACTCTGACGGCGGCACGCACACCGGCAAGCTCGACAGCAATGGCTTCGCATCCGTCTCTGGACTGCCCATTGGGCAGGCCAAGGTCACGTTCGGCAAAGACCCGAGCGATCCGTGGGACAAGGGCAGTTATTTCGGCAAGCCCGATCGATGGCCCGCCAAGCCTGCGAGCACCGATGCGGCATCGGATGCAGGCGGTGCCAGTGCGCTCGAACAGGCCGGCGGCTTGCTGGGCCAGGCCGGTCAGATCGGCCAGATGGCCGGCACGGTCCAGCAATCCGTGGCTGCGGTGCAAGCGGTGCAGCAAGGGGGCGCTCAGGCCCTCATCGGACAAGTCAAGCAGGTAGCCGGAGGTTTGGCTGCTCAGCGGATAGGGGCGCTGGTCCCCAAGCTGCCCGGCCAGATATCGGGAATCGCGGGCTGATTGCAGGCGCCGCGTCGACAAAAAACAAATCAGGGAATCGATAGATGGCTGACGAAGCTCCAAAGGACGCACAAGGCTCGCAAGAAGGCAAGGAACGCGAGCGCCAGACCGCGGTGGCGCCGCTGAACACCATCGGCCTGGAAGACATCGGTGCCGGCAAGGCGAAGATCGATGCGTGGCTGTCCAACCTCACCGGTGGCTACGTCACCCTGAGCACGCTGATCAATGTCGCGGGCAGCATCCCGGTGATCGGCAACATCATGGCCTTGATCGATGCCGTCTGGGACATCATCGACATGATCACCAAGAAGCTGTACACGGACGTGTTGCAGTGGGTCAGCCTTGCTCTCAATCTGCTGGGCGTCATTCCGTTGCCCCCCGGCACCAACGCCGCGCGCATGAGCCTGCGGCCCATGCTGCACCTGCTCCGGCAGGAGCTTGCGAAGACGGCAGAGAACGTCATCAGCGCAGTGTTCATCGACGTCATCACCCGCCATCTGAACGACACCATTGCCGGACCGCTCGACAAGTTCGTGGACGAGGCGGAGGGGTACCTCGATGATTTCCTGCAGAAATGTGCCAGCAAGGCCGAGGAGATCGCCGACGGGGTGATCGGCGCGCTGCAGATTGCACTGGGCGACAAGCAGTTGTTCTCGACAGATGCCGGGTCGGACAAGAACACCTACGACCCCAACAACTCGACCCGTTTCGGTCGCCTGCTGGGACGTCTGGAGCGCGGGAGCAAAAGGGCCGCCAATGCCGTGGCCGCGACCACGTCGAGCCTGGTTGTGTCGGCGCCCGTCAGGGCCATGGTCAACGAGGTCATCGGCAGCCTGAACAACCTCAAGCGCTACGCCAAAGACAAGATTCTCCAATTGGGCAAGGAGGCGGTGACCTTCGGTATCAAGTGGATGATCGTGTCCCTCAAACAGGCCTTGCGAAAGCGCAAGGGCTCGGTCGGCGCCTCCGTGTCGGCGACCCGTGGTGCCGAGGCCAGGAAGGATGCGCCTGGTGGAGAAAAAGGCGCTATCGGACATCAGTCCCTGGACTCCACGGACCCCGGCTGCAAAAACAGTCCTGCCTGTGCGGGCACCTCGAACTCCATCAGTTTCTCGATGGGCTGCGAGACTTTCACGCACGTCGACTTCGAATTGGTCGCGCCGTTGCCCATCACATGGGCGCGCACCTACCGCAGCAATCTTGGCGCCTTCGATCAAGCCAGCCTCGGCGCACGCTGGCTCACGCCGTACAGCACCCGCGTGGACCTTGCGACGCCAGCCAAGGGCAAGCGCCGAGGGAAGAAGAGCTTGATCTATCACGGCTCCGACGGCCGAAGCCATGCGTATCCTTTGCTCGCCGTGGGGCAAAGCCATCGCGACCCGGTCGAAGAAGTGACGCTCACGCGCGTGAGCGACACACTTTTGACGCTCGATTTCGGCAAGCCCATGCCGGCCGGCACGCCCAGCAATTGGCGCGAGACCTACGAACTCGTCGAGACCGTAGCCAGCAAGGTCAAGACACAAGGCAAGCAACACTTCCGCCTCGTGGCACAACACGCCAGCGACGGTGCTGCCATCGGGCTGCGCTACGACCATGTAATTGCTGGCACCGGCGAGCAAGTCCTGAGCGACATCGTCAGCAAACAAGGCGAAGCGACGCTCGCTCATGTCGGCACCCGCCCTCACGCGCAGAGTGGGCTCATCGAAAGCCTGTGGGAGATCCAGGACGGTCAGGTCGTACGCCAACTCGCGGCCTATGTCCACGATGCCGAAGGCGACCTGGTCTTAGCGCAAGACGAGAACGGTGCAGGATGGAGCTACAGCTACAGCCATCACCTCGTGACCCGCTATACCGACCGCACCGGCCGTGGCATGAACCTCGAATACAACGGCACCGGCGCCGACTCCAAGGCCGTGCGCGAATGGAGCGATGACGGCAGCTTTGCGTTCACGCTGGAATGGGACAAGAACATCAGGCTGACCTATGTCACCGACGCTCTCGGCCAGGAAACCTGGCACTACTACGACATCCTGGGCTACACCTATCGCATCATCCATCCCGACAAGCTCGAGGAATGGTTCTATCGCGACAACGACAAGAACGTCACCTGCCATGTGCACACCGACGCCAGTGCCGACACCTACGCCTACGACGCCCACGGCAACCTTCGAACCCATACCCGTGCCGACGGCGGCCGCATCCACTTCGAATACGACGCACGCCATCGGGTGACGGGCATCCTCGACGCCGAAGGCGGTGTCTGGAAGCGCGACTACGACGCCCAGGATCACCTCACCGAGGAAATCGACCCGCTGGGCAACAAGACCGAGTACGCCTACGACAAGGCCGGGCGACCCGAGCGCATCACCGATGCCAAGGGCGGCATCAAGGCACTGACCTACACGAGCGCCGGTCAGTTGGCCAGCCATACCGACTGCTCGGGGAAAACCACGCAGTGGGCCTACGACGGCCGCGGCCGATTGATCAAGACCACCGATGCGATGGGCCAGGCGACCCGGTACCGTTACACCGATCCAGCCGAATCGATGCAAGCCGCACGAACAACTGCCAATGCGGCCAACGCCAACCACCCGGGGCAACTCGAAGAGATCGTTCATCCCGACAGCACCAGCGAGCACTTCGTGCATGACGCCGAAGGCCGCCTGCTCGCACATACCGATGCGCTGGGGCGTCGAACGACCTATGGCTACACCCGTGCCGGCCTTGTGGCCGAGCGCACCGATGCGGCCGGTCATACGCTCAAGTACGCCTGGGACCTGTTGGGCCGGCTGAGCGAACTGCGCAACGAGAACGGCAGCCGCTACAACTTCAAGTACGACCCAGTCGGCAAGTTGCTTGAGGAGACCGGCTTTGATCGCAAGACCACCGGATACCTTTATGAGCGCACCACCGGTGTGCTGGCCGAAGTTATAGAAGCCGGCCAACACACCGAGTTCGAATTCGATGCACTGGGCCGCCTCGCCGAACGCAAGGCTGGCGATCAGACCGAGCGCTTCGCCTACGACGGCAATGGACAACTCATCGAAGCAACCAACAGCAATGCGAAGCTGCAATGGTTCTACGACCGCGCGGGCAATCTGGTGCGCGAGCACCAGCACTACCTGGACGAAGGGCATACAGCGGTCTGGCAGCATGGCTACAACGAACTCAATCAGCGCATAGCCACCATCCGCCCGGATGGCCACCTCACCCAGTGGCTGACCTACGGCTCGGGCCATGTCCACGGATTGCTGGTCGACGGGCAGGACATCCTGGGCTTCGAGCGCGATGACCTTCACCGCGAGGTCGGCCGAGACCAAGGCAACGGACTGCACCAGGGGCTGAAATACGACCCGGCCGGGCGGCTACTGGAGCAGCAGATTTCCTTTACGAAATCCGGCACGAAAATGTCGACAGCCAACGCGACCGAGATCCGTCGCAACTATCAGTACGACAAGTCTGGCCAATTGATCGCCATCGGCGATAGCCGCCGCGGCAACCTGAGCTATCGGTACGACCCCGTGGGGCGTTTGCTCGAAGCCAACAGCCGTCTGGGACGCGAGACCTTTGCTTTCGATCCAGCGGGCAACATCGGCAACCCGTCCGATTTCGGAGCTGTAGCCCAAGCTGCAGGCCGCATCACCAACCGCGTGGCCGTTCGCCTGGACGGCGAAGGCCGCAGTATTGCCGGGCGGTTGATGGACAACCTGATCAAGGACTACGCCGGCACTCACTACAAGTGGGATGAGCGGGGCAACCTGATCGAACGCAGCCGCAACGGTGAAAAGACCACCTTCACCTGGGACGGGTTCAACCGCATGCACAGTGCCGAGACCTTCGGCGAGACCACGAATTTCAGCTACGACGCATTGGGAAGGCGCATCACCAAGCGCACCTCACACGCTACGACCTTGTTCGGTTGGGATGGGGATACGCTGGCGTTCGAGAGCACCCAGAGCACCGAGGGGCAGCAGGAGTGGGCCTGGCGCGGAGACAGCGTGCACTACATCCACGAACCTGGCTCGTTCGTGCCGCTGGTGCAGATCAGGCAGGCGCAAGCCGTCGCATTGAGCGAGACCACGGATGTGAAGGCGCTGATCGTGGCCAATGGCGGGCACTACGACATCGAGCAGGATCCGTTGTGGAACGGAGAACAGAGCCGAACACCTGCGCCCTTCCGCAAGGAAGAGATCGCGTTCTATCAATGCGACCACCTGGGCACGCCGCAGGAGCTGACGGATCATGAAGGGCGGATCGCCTGGTCGGCCAGCTACAAGGCTTGGGGTGAGGCAAAGCAGGCGATCAGCGAAGCAGGTCGGAAGGCGGGGTTCAGGAATCCGATTCGGTTCCAGGGGCAGTATTGGGATGAAGAGACTGGGCTGCACTACAACCGGTATCGGTATTTTGATCCGCAAAGCGGTCGCTTTGTCAGCCACGACCCGATTCGTCTGGCGGGCGGGATCAATTTGCAAGAGTACGCATTCAACCCGTTGGAATGGGTGGACCCTCTGGGATTGGCAAAGGCCGGAAAGGCCGGGCGGTATCACGGACCAAAGCCTGAATACACAAATCCTGGCCATCACGACACGACGTCGCCCGATTTCCGGGGGGGAAGAAAAACATCCAAGCTGCCTTGCCACCACGAAGCATTGGCATCTCGTGCAGTGCCTGATGCCGAAGGAAAGCACTGGTACGCTGTCGATGACAAGGGGGTCTACCATCGTTTTGGGAACAGCAACGATGGAACCATGCATTGGAACGGCGACTCGATCCAGAATGGCGGCTTTCCCGTGCCTCCGACTGTACAAAAGCGCTTGGATGGCCTGTTAAAAGATGGCAGGGCGATCAAATCCAAATGTCCATAATTATGAAAAATGCTATTGAAATCTCTACTCGAAGATCGAGTGATGGTCGGCGCGTTTTTATTGACCGCATGCTGATCTCCATAGAAGATTTGACTTTTGGGGATGAGGAGGCCGTTTCTGTCTCAGGATTGATGATTGGGGCAATAGACGATCTTCTGTCAAATATTGAAAAGCAAAAGATCAACACTGATTTCGCAAAAAAAGTCTTTGGCAAGAAATTTCCTGCGGCCCATTTTTTTCATCTACTGCACAATGCTTGCTGGAAAGAAGGTGATTGGCCGAGAGATTTAGGCAATAGCGTGATAGCACCCAGCGCATATATCGGCCTCCCAAGTGGCACTGAAATATTTGATGCGGATGAGGCTTATTTTGTGGTTCTTGATTTGAAGGAGGCAATTTTTTTTGCCAAGGATAAGATTGAAAATAAATTTGTTGCGCTGAGGATGAATGTGCTTGATTACACAAGGGTTTGGGAGCAGATAAGGGCAGAGATTTTTTTGAGAAAAATTGAATCGAATAATTAATTCACAGCAACTCGGAAGCGATTTGCCAATTGAATTTCCCCCATTGTCTTCGAATTAAATTTAATCATCCGAACATGCCGCAGGAGTTGACAAATCATGAGGATGGAGTGTTGCCCGGTCGACCAGCCATTTGCAGGAGTTTCGATTAGCCGATCACTTCAGTAAAGAAGAGGCTTTCCGAAATTAGAACTGACTCGGTAGTGCTTGACCGAAAAACAGCCAGGTCAATGACGGCCATCCTTGGCGATTTCGAGCGCGAAAACGTCTCGCACCGATAACGGCAAGGCAAATGCTCTTGGTGCCTGCGCTCTGGATGATTCGCCAGTTCGGATCCAAAAAATCTTTTGGGCGATTTGAATATTTTTGCGTATGCGAAAAATTCGACCAATTACATTGATCCACTTGGGCTGGCAACAACACCACCAACGATCACTGCGTCCGAGATTACCGACAAGACTCGGTCTGAAATAAGAGCATTAGCAGCTTCCAAGGGGTTGACTCCTACCGGGCAACCCGATTCCACTGGTTTGCCTCGCAAATGAAAGTGCCCATGTACTGAAAATCAAAGATTGCGCTTAGATCGAGGTCATATTGACCAGTAAACAGGACTGCCCTATAACGATCCGAAAGCTACGGTTGATCCGTGCACGCATATCAACCGGATGGAATAACAAAAATTGTGTCGCCAGTTGATGGAAACGCACATTTCCCTACAAAAGGGCCATAAAAATGAAAGAGTCTATAAAACGTTACACCTCCGTAGATGGCTGTGTTGATGCTTGGATTGAGCAAGACTCATCTATTCAGTTGAAAGTGATATCAAAGTTCGGAGATCCGGTTGAGCTTACGCCGGTGAAGTTCGAATACTGGCTGAAAACTAAAAAATGCTAGCTGAACTATTGGATGAAATGGATCAGTAACTAGTTGAGGCCGATCAAAGCCGTCGGCATTCGACACAGCTATTAGTACGACAAGTCTGGCCAGTTGGGATCATTACCGAGTATCCCGAACTGAGGGTGGGGAGGCCCTGATTCATGCGAATCCTTCTCGACTACATCCATGAGATGTACTACTACTTGCTTTCCATGAGCGATGACGATATTGACAATTCCACCTTAACAACGAGGTTTGTCGCGCCAAGTTGTTTGATGCGATGAAAATCGACTTCGATACTTATGGGCCGGTGAGCAAGCAAAGGGTTCTGGAGGCTATTGAGTTCATTCTGTCATCGGGGGATATCAATGGGTATTGGCGCGCCGTGGTGCCGCATGCGGTGCCACTCGATGAGGTTGAAGACAAACCTGGCTACTTGCGTGCGCTGTACGAGAAACTAACGGGGCATTCGCCTCTGCCAAGAGACTTCGGTCCCGAAGTGGAACTGATCAATGCTATTGGACCTCAGGGAATTGATGTAAGGCTCTAAGGTCGATCGCGACGATCCCAGACCATGGCACGAGTTTCAGCTACGACGCATTGGGAAGGCGCATCGCCAAGCGCACGTCACACGCTACGACCTTGTTCGGGTGGAACGGGGACGCGCTGGCGTTCGAGAGCACGCAGAGCACTGAGGGGCAGCAGGTGTGTGCCTGGCGCGGCGGCAGCGTTCATTACATCCACGAACCGGGCTCGTTCGTGCCGCTAGTGCAGATCAGGCGGGCGCATACCGTCGCATTGAGCGAGACCACGGACGTGAAGGCGCTGATCGCGGCCAATGGCGGGCGCTACGACATCGAGCAGGATCCGCTATGGAACGGAGCGCAGCAGCGAACGCCAGAGCCCTTTGCCAGAGAAGAGATCGCGTTCCACCAATGCGATCACCTGGGCACGCCGCAGGAATCGACGGACCATGAAGGGCGCATCGCCGGGTCGGCCAGCTACAAAGCTTGGGGTGAGGCGAAACAGGCAATCGGCGAGGTCGGTAGGAAGGCAGGCTTCAGGAATTCGATTTGGCTCCAGGGCAGTATTTGAGTGTTCGTCGCCCACAGAGAGGGGCGACTTGTCGATGGGGCATTCACTGTAGAGAAGCGAAGCCGCGCAAGGGAAAAGATTTCGTCGAGGATTTCTCGAATCGAAGAGATATCTGCCGGGGCGCTGCGGCGAGACACAAAGCTCTGACAGTCGAGCGGCTGTCGCTTGCCAAAGCGGCTCGGCACGGCGCAAAGGCAGCGTGCTTTTCGTGCCGGGCACAATCTGCCGCATGTCGACGACCATCACTCTGCACCTTCAGGCGCCAGCACGGCTGGGCTGCTGACGTGCGCAAGAGTCCATTTGCCCCAGGCGGCAGTGCATGCGAATCCACGAACTGAAACAACGACTCCGCGAAGCCGGCGCGGGCCCGAGCCACGAGCAGCGCATCTTGCGGCTGTGGTCGCATGCGCTGCCCCGCAACAGCGGCAGGCGCCTGCCGGGCACCTTCTTTCCGTCGTCGCTGCTGGCTGCCCTGCCTGCCATCGAGGCCGAGCTTGCGGGGCTGGCGCGCATTCACGCGGTGCACCCCGGCGCCGATGGCTCGGAGCGGCTGCTCGTGGCCCTCGCGGACGGCCAGACCGTAGAGAGCGTGTTGCTGCCTCGCGATGGCCTGTGCGTGTCTTCGCAGGTCGGGTGCGCCGTCGGGTGCCAGTTCTGCATGACGGGCCGCGACGGCTTGCTTCGCCAGGTAGGCAGCGCCGAGATCATTGCCCAGGTCGCCCTCGCGCGCATGCGCCGGCCGGTGCGCAAGGTGGTGTTCATGGGCATGGGTGAGCCGGCCCACAACCTGGACAACGTGATGGAGGCCATCGACCTGCTCGGCACGGTGGGCAACATCGGGCACAAGAACATCGTGTTCTCCACCGTGGGCGATCCGCGTGCGTTCGAGAGGCTGTTGCAGCAACGCGTACGGCCTGCGCTGGCGCTTTCGCTGCACACGACCAAGGCCGAGCTGCGCAAGAAGCTACTTCCGCGTGCGCCGAACATGACGCCCGATGAAGTGGTCGATGCAGGCGAGCGCTATGCGCGGGCCACCGGCTACCCCATTCAGTACCAGTGGACGCTGCTGGAAGGCGTGAACGACGGACAGGATGAAATCGACGGCATCGTGAAGCTGCTCTCCGGCAAGTACGGCGTGCTGAACATGATTCCGTTCAACGCGGTGGATGGCGTGGCGTTCAGCCGCCCGTCTTGGGAGCGCTGCGAGCAGATTGCCCGCACGCTGCATGAGCGGGGCATTCTGACGAAGCTGCGTAATTCAGCCGGGCAGGATGTCGATGGCGGGTGCGGTCAGTTGAGGGCGCGTGCGGCCGAAGTGCGGGTAACGCTTCATCGAAGGGCTGAAGACTCTCGTTGAAGGCGGCCCGCTCCCTCATCTCACGTGAGGGAGGCCACCCAATCCCAGACCTGCCCGGGCGCCTCGACCATCACGTTGTGGCCGTGCGGGCCGAGGTCGCGGGCGTTGGGGTCGAGGGAGCGGGTTTGCTCCAGCGTTACCAGTGCGTCGTTGCCTCCGCGGGCCAGATGGATGGGGCAGCGCGCCAGGGTCATCAGTTCGGACAACGGGGGCTTGCCTACGGCGTTGGCTCGTGGGTCCATTGCGAGGCGCCAGCCGTCGTTGTTGTCGCTATGCGCGATACCGCGTGTGGCGATGGGTGATGCTGCGTTGGTGATTCCGACGAGGCCGGAGACCTTCAGGTATCTCTCCCATGCTTCTGCTTCCGTGGGGAAACTCTTGGCAGGCTGGGATGCCAGCGTCTCCATGCGGCGGAGTTCATCGTCGCTCCACGCGATCTTGATGCCGGCTGCGAAGACCCTGTGCGGTGTAACGCCGAACCAGCCCGTTGCCAGAGCGAGGCCGATCACACCGCCCAACGAATGCCCAAGAACCACGAGGCGGCCTTGGGGATGGATGTGCGGCAGCACGGCGCGGCCAACGCTTGCTGCGTATTGGCCGATGGCATAGGAGTCTTGCCGGTCAGACTGGCCGTGGCCAGGCAGGTCCAGAACGAGCCAGCGGCCACGCCAGCGAGCGCCAGCCTCGGCGCACATGGGCGACCACACAGCGCCTGTTGCGCCCATGCCATGCAGCATGAGGAGGAGGTCTGGGCCTTCGCCGCCTTGTTCTGTGTACATGTCCGCTGTCTCCGTCGACGATGGGCAAAAGGGCAACTTCAGATCCGGGGTGCGGGTGACGGAAGGCGGCGGGCTAGCCGTTATGCCGCCAAACCCCTGGTGACACGCCGTACTCTCGCTTGAAGGCACGGTTGAAGGCCGCTTCCGATTCGTAGCCGACGCCCTCGGCGATGCGCGCAAGGTTGGCCTGGTCTCTGCGCAACATGCCTGCGGCCAGGATCATGCGCCAGTGCGCCAGGTAGTGCATGGGCGGCGCGCCCACCAGCTCTGTGAAACGGTCCGCCAGCACGCTGCGCGAGATGTGGGATTCCTGCGCCAGTGCCTCCACCGTCCACGCGCGTGCGGGCTCGCCGTGCATCAGCGCCAGGCAGCGGCCCACGTGGGGGTCGCGCAGGCCGGCCAGCCAGCCGGGGTTGTTGTCGGGCATGGATTCGATATAGCCCCGCACCACTTCCGCGAACAGCAACTCGGCCACCTTGGCGACCAGCAACTCCGAGCCGGGCGCTCGCGCGGCTGCGTCGCCCAGCACAAAACTGACGGATTGCTCGATCCACGGCCCCGCCGGCCTGCTGCGCAGCGCCGTGATGAAGAGGCCCGGAAGGTTGGACATGACGGGGTTGGGCGCATCGCCTTCGTAGGTGAGCCAACTGCATACGAGCACCGTGCGATCGCCATCGCCGCCGTAGCGAATGCGTTGCACCGCGGGCACCTGCGGGCGCACGACATGTTCGACGTCCACGGCCGCGTGGCGCAGGTGGCTCCCCAGGACATGCGGATCGCCGTGCGGCACGGCGATGACTTCGCCGGCGTTCACGCGAATCGGCTCTGCCCCCTGGAGTTGCGCCCAGCACTGCCCCTGCAGCACCAGATGGCAGATGGCAAGGCGTGGCGCGCCGGGCTTGAGCACCTGGGCCATGTCCGAGCTCTTGGGGACGTTGAAGCACCAGGGCGCGCGCATGTCTCCGTTCAGGAACAGGGCGCCCTCCAGCCGGATGGTCCGCAGCACGTCCGACAGCACGTCCATAGTCACCTCTCGAGCAGCAAGGCCGGGGTTTCGGTCAATAACTCCGGAGGGGCGGTCAAACCACGGGCCTATCGGTTCGGCACCATGGGGCCTGGTCGCTTTTGGCCGATTCTACAAACAGGAGTATTAATATGCCCAAGTTCGTAATCGAAAGAGACATCCCCGGCGCCGGCAAGCTCACGCCATCCGACCTGAAGGCCATCTCGCAAAAGTCCTGCGGCGTCCTCAGCAGCATGGGCACCGACATCCAATGGATCCACAGCTACGTGACGGGCGATCGGATCTATTGCGTCTACCAGGCGACCGACGAGGACCTCGTGCGCCGGCACGCCGAGCTCGGCGGCTTTCCGGCCAACCGGATGGACCGGGTGTACAGCGTCATCGACCCGGCTACAGCCGAGTAAGGAGAGCGCAAGAATAGTCGAGGGTGCAGGCTGGTGGAGATCAACCGGAACAAGCAGAATTCCGCCACGAATGACTACCCGGCAAGGTCGACTTTTCTTCTTTTCGTTTGGCGCAGTCCTGGCCATCGTCGGTGGCTTGATGTGGCATTGGGGCGAGCCGGCCGGCCTCTGGACCCTGGGGCTTGCCGGCTGCGCGTGTATTGCCGTGAGTGCCGTGCTTTCGGACGCCCTCTTCGAGAAGACGATCAAATTCTTGAGCCTGTTCTGGTAGTGCCAATCGGCTAATACCCAACATTCATCTTGCCGGCCAGAAGAAGTATGTTTATGCGATTTCTCAAGCTGTTTCTTTGCGTCGCAGGTGCTCTCTTCACCGGAGCCTTCATGTTTCTCCATGGTTTCAATGCATGGCGCAATGGAGAGATCGTTGTCAGGCACAAGGGGAAAGAGCCGTTCACTGCAATGGCTGAAGGCCCCTTTCCCATCACCTTCGCGACAGAAGTTTGGGGGGTGGATGACTATCGGGGCAGCACAAGAACCATCGGACCTCCGGTTCAGTAACGGAATTTCTGTGAGTCCGACGAACACGACCAGACACCTGGCGCACAACCTCAACGAGCCACCATGAAACGCATTGCCCTGGCTGCGATTGACGGATACCAACGGTTCATATCGCCATACAAGGGCTTCAGTTGCGCTCATCGGGTGCTGACGGGCGGAGCTTCGTGTTCGCAGTTCGCAAAGCGGGCCATTGCCCGTCTCGGGATGAGGGGCGGCGTTCTGGTCATCCTGCGGCGCTTCAGTGCCTGTGCTGCCTCGGCGCAGACCCTCTCGAACTCTCAAGTGCAGGCAGCCGCTACGCCGCCGGAAGCACCCGCGGAAGCCTGCCCACTTTGGTCCCGTTGGGGTGCGAAGAAAATGTCGGGGTGCTGGGCATGCTGCGCGTGCTGGCCTGGCTAGACGAACTTGCAGCCAGAACCAGATAGGTGCAATGTGTTCGACGTTAAGTGCACTTCGATTCTGGTCTGCCTCGATGCAGAGCTCGTCTCCGATCTGACCACCTGCTATTCGTGGCGAGCTTCGCACGCAACGAAGCCCCGTCTCACGCAATCGGCATCAGGGCGCGCATGAGCGGCCATTCCGCAGTGGGGCAGAATTTGCCCTGGCCGCCTGGCAGTGGACGCCCAAGGCAAACGCCGGGTGCCCTGCATAGACACTTGTGAGAATCCACATGATTCAAATGAGACAACCCGAAGACGCGCCCCACGCATTTCAAGCCGCCTGGAACAACCACGACATGGCGTCCCTTGGAGCCCTGTTCCATGAGGATGCGACATTCGTGAACCGGTTCGGGCACTACGTGCGCGGCGTCGAGGAAATCGTCAAGCTGCATGCGCCCATTCACGCAACCATCTACAGCGATTCCACGCTTGAGAACGAGCTGATCGACGTGGTCGCCATCAGCGATGGTGCGGCAATCATTCACTTCTGGAGCCGCCTCACGGCCGGTGCGGCTCACCCGGCGGGCTCGCACGCTGTCGATACGCTGATCCTTGCCGTGCTGACGCGGCAGGCTGGCGAGTGGCGAATCAAGGCGCTCGAGAACGTCACCCTGACGAACCCTCGCACTGGAGAAGCCGTGCTGAGAGACGACCGGGGTTCTTGATCGAGCAGACAATCGAAGAAGCTCAATTCGAAATCACAGCCACGATCATGTCCCGCCTCGACGACCCCCTCCACGACGCCGAAATCGGCTCCCGCGACAGCACACTCGACACCACCCGGATCGACGACGTGCGCATCGGCGCCGTTCGTCCGCTCATCACCCCTGCCCTGCTGCAGGAACGCGTGCCGGTGCGCGACAACACGCTGGCGCTGGTCGAAGGCAGCCGCAAGGCCATCGCCGACGTGCTGCACGATCGCGACGACCGGCTGGTGGTGGTGGTCGGTCCATGCTCCATTCATGACCACGACCAGGCCATCGAATACGCACAGCGTTTGAAGAAGATCGCCGACTCCCTGCAGGACGACCTGCTGATCGTGATGCGTGCCTATTTCGAAAAGCCGCGCACCACCGTCGGCTGGAAGGGCTACATCAACGACCCGCACCTGGACGGCAGTTTCGCAATCAACGAAGGGCTGGAGCGCGCGCGGCGCCTGCTGCTCGAACTGACGACCCTGGGCCTGCCGACCGGCACCGAGTTTCTCGACCTGTTGAGCCCGCAGTTCATTGCCGACCTGATCGCCTGGGGTGCCATTGGAGCGCGCACCACCGAGAGCCAGAGCCATCGGCAACTGGCGTCAGGCCTGAGCTGCCCGGTCGGCTTCAAGAACGGCACGGACGGCAGCGTGAAGGTTGCGGCCGACGCCATTCTTGCGGCACGCGCGCCACATGCCTTCATGGGCATGACCAAGATGGGCATGGCGGCGATCTTCGAGACGCGCGGCAACGACGACTGCCATGTGATCCTGCGCGGCGGCAAAGCGCCCAA
The DNA here is from genome assembly GCF_051216835.1 of Variovorax multivorans. Lineage (NCBI taxonomy): Bacteria > Pseudomonadati > Pseudomonadota > Betaproteobacteria > Burkholderiales > Comamonadaceae > Variovorax > Variovorax multivorans. Next base: position 246,773 of record NZ_JBPJZL010000007.1, on the reverse strand, counting down.
CTATTCGGCCGCGGATGTCGCGTCTAGCTGCGAGGCGCTGCTGGCCAACGGCCTGCGGCCGCAGGTCATGATCGACGTCTCGCACGGCAACAGCAGCAAGCAGCATCAGCGGCAGATCGTGGTCGCCGAAGACGTGGCGGCGCAAATCGCGGCCGGCGAGCGGCGCATCACGGGCATCATGATCGAGAGCCATCTCGAAGAAGGACGGCAAGACCTGAAGCCCGGCGTCGCGCTGAAGCACGGCGTGTCGATCACCGATGCCTGCATCGGCTTTGCCCAGACGGTGCCGGCGCTCGAGGGACTGGCTTCGGCGGTGAAGGCGCGGCGGCGCCTGTCGAAGGCGTAAGGCACGACCTGAATCAGCAAGGACTTATCAAATGAGTTGCCTCGGTGTTCATTTCGCTCTCACCCAAGACGATGCGACTGCCTTGGAGGCCATCGAAGACGACGATGCTCGCCTCGAATATGTGACAGAGGAGATAGAGGCACGCTACTTCGAAGAAGCCGAGGCTTACGTTGCGGAGTCCGACAAGTCATGGGATGCAATGCATCGGGCCCTTTCGGACGGAACGCTGTCATGGACGGGTGGAGCTTACCCGCTCAACCACGTCGTCTTGGGCGGCCGCAGCCTTTACTCCAACGACGACTACATCATGAGCCTGAAGACTCCGGCTCAAGTGCGGGATATTGCGGCAGCCCTGGAGCCTATTGGCGAGGCTGAATTCAGGCAGCTCTACAACAACATCAATGCCAAAAATTACGACGGCGACATCTCCGACGAAGACTTCGAGTACACATGGACCTGGTTCGTTGGAGTGAAAGATCTGTACGCCAAGGCGTCTGCTGAAGGTCGCTTCGTACTTTTCACCGCCGACCAGTGAAGCCGAGTTCGGCCAGGAGCACACCTTCGCGGTAACGCACGTCGGCGATGCCATTTTGCAGCCCGAGCGAACTGCAGGTTGACGCCTGCATGTACCCGTAGCTACATTCTCCAAAAGCTCTTGGAGAGGCTACGTTGCCCAGGCATGTGTACTTCTTGCTTGCTTTCATTGCCATCGCAGTTCTCGCAGGCAATCTGATCGCAACGGTGATTGTGTTGCGCAGCGATTTTTACTCGCCGCTGCAACGACGACTCCAGTTGGCGCTGGTGTGGTTGATTCCCGTGATCGGGGCGGCTTGCTGCGCGAGCTTCGCATCCATTCACAGGCGCGCAGTTCCCAAGCCCGACAAGAGATTCCCGAGGCCCGACTCCTTCGATCTGCCCGGTGGCGAGGCCAACGGTCTTTGAGTCTGGCGGTGCCTGCCTGCCATCAGTGGCGATCCAACGCGCAAGGAACGAATGAAGATGGGTAGTTTTTCGATGGAGCACTGGCTCATCCTCCTGACCACGGTAGTGATATTTGGAGTACCGCTTTGGCGGATCGTCGCGCGCACAGGCCACCCCGGCATCATGGCGATCCTGTTCCTCATCCCTCTGGTGAATATCGGCGTACTCTGGTGGCTTGCGTACAGCAAGTGGCCCGGCATGCCCGAGCAGTCCTGACGCAACACACTGCCCATCGGCACCAGCAAGATGGCCGGCAAGATTCAAGCGCATGTGATCGTGGCGGCGGGATAGCGGAGTTCTGGCGCGAGGCTCGCGTGGGCTAGTCAGGCGCCAATCGCCTCATAGGAGGCTACGCCTCTTATGCGGTCGTCCTTGATTGGCGCCACTGCCTGCTCGCCCGCAATAAGGAGCGGTGTGGCTTCGTTGTTGGACCCGAAGTAGCAATCCGAGAACGCGAAGCCATCGGCTGGAAATTCGCCCGGCCGGCTGAGAACGATTTGTTTGAATCCTGCGACGTCACGATATCGATCGCAGGCTTTGCAGCGCCTCTTCCTTTCGGTTCCCATTGCTTCATGGTCGAGCGACACGGGCGATCGACACTTCAAATGAAAGAAGTCTGGAGTGCTTCTCAGCGGTTCGAACCTGAGCAGCCGATCATCGAGATATGCAAAGGTGCTTTTGAACTTCTTGCTCACGATGACTGCACCGTCGTAGCAACACGATATGTCGTATCGCTTTTGTTTCAGCTTGAAGTTCGATGCGGTGTAGTCGGGGTCTACGCGGTACCCACAAACGCTGCACGCTGGGCAGCCACTGCTTGGGTCCAGCCGATCGCAGGAACCAACCATATGGGAATGGTTGTCCTGCACGAATAGGGCGTATGGCAAGTGGGCACCTGACGCGGATGAATCCAGACATCGCACAGCGCCAAGGCTGCGCGCCGTTTGTTTACGATGGGTCGTAACCCGGCGCCGAACTGATCTCGTTCGGCTTGTAGATCTTGTGCTGCGCTACCCCGCTGCCCGCATCCGTCACAACCAGCAGCCGCCACAGCGGCTCACGCACAGAACAAGCCCTCTCTTCGCTGCTGAGCTTGAAGCTGGGCACCCCGGGCGCCGTGCCCTTCACCACGACGCGCAGGAGCGTCTGGCCCTTGGCGTTCGACACTTCGAGGTCGAAGCCGATGTTCTGGGCGATCACGTTCTCGGCCTTGTAGCCGTAGCCGGTGAAGTGCTTCGTCACGTACTCGATGGCGGCTGCGTGCACTTCTTCGGGCGAAGCCTGGCCGGTTGCGACTGCTGCTGCGGGCTCGGCCACCTTCGGCACGCTGCCTCGCGCCTTCGCGGCTTGCAGGTCGGCCTCCGTTGGCACCCAGCCGCGCGAGCCGCGCACCAGCACCGCGAGCTTTTTCTCAGGCTCCCAGGTGGCAACGTGCCATTCGTCGTCGTCGCGCACGCGGGTGGAAACCTTGGCGTCCTTGTTGCTCTCCAGCTCGGCGATGGCGATGCGGTTGGTCTGCAGCACGGCGCGGAAGCCCTGGCCTGCATCGAAGGTGCGCTTGAGCAATGCGAGCCGGTCCTTGGCGCGCTGCACCTGCTGCGCGTTGCGCGGGCCGCCGCCAACGCGATGCTGCGTATCGAGCGACTCGATGCAGAACCATCGCCCACCCGAACCGACACTCACGAACTCGCCCCAGATGGTGGCAATGACGTTGTCGCCGGTCGCCAGCCAGGCGTGGTCGAATGGCTTGTCCCGCGCGTCGAACACACCCATCTTGGCGACGATCTCGACCGGCGTGAGCCGTGGTCCTTTGAGCCGCATTTCGTCGATGACGGCGAGTACGTGGGGTTCGACTTCCTTGTCCATTCAGTGGAATTCTGGTGAGTTTGAGGGGGGGTGGGAGTATGCCGCATCGCTTGCCGCGCCCACCGGGGCAGACGCGATCGTATGGCAGGATCAAAGGATGAACGAGCCCTCACGTCGAATACCGTATCGCACCTGGCCGGGCGCGCTCGCGGTGCTTCTCGCCATTGCCGTCTACGTGGGCGGACTGACTTTCTGGGACCGCCATACCTCGGGCAGCAGGCCGTTGCCCGTGGGGGAGACGATCGACGTCGGCCAGGCCCGGTTCATTCCCGCCGACGGATGGGAGATGGACGTGTCGCGCTCGAAGGCAGGCAAGTCGCTGATGCTGTTCAAAGGCGGCCACAAGTTTCTGGTGACCACGGGCCCGTGGGTCGGCGGCCCCGACGGCCCCCTGATACGGCAGCAGCGGCTGATGGAGCGCGGCCAGCGCCTGAGCATCGAGGGCGACGTGTCCGACTTCGTCACTTCCTGGGGCTTGCAGGGCAAGACTTTCGCTTACTACGGCTCGAAGCTGGCCGGCCGGTTCTGGCAGGTGGTCGACCTGCGGCGCAAGTCGCTGGTGCAGATCGATTTCTACGGCTCCAACGACGGCATGGACGATGCGCTGACGGAAGCGCGGCGCATGCTGGACTCAATGGACCTGGAGGCGCCGCAATGAGCTCGCCCGTCTTCGAGCAGGGCGACACGGGCTGGCCGGTTGGCACCGATTCATTCTTCCAGCCGCAGCGCGCCGCGTTCTGGGTGCTGACGGCGCTGATCGTCAACGGGCTGTTCTACACGGTCAGCATGTTCTCGATGGGGTTCCGCGTGGTGCCAGTTACCGCGTTTCTGGGGCTGCTGGTGTGGGGGCTCTACTCCCTGGCTTTCTTTCAGGCCTTTCGCACGCTGGACTTGCTCGAGCAGCATCCGCCAGAGGCTTATGTGCTGGCCTTTGCGTGGGGCGGAATGGGCGCGGTGTATTTCGCTGCGCCGGCCAACATCGCCATTCAGAGCCTGTGTGCGAAGCTGGTGTCGCCGGAGTTCGTCGCGGTCTGGGGAGCGGCAATTGCGGGGCCGATCACGGAAGAATTTTTGAAGCTTGCCGGCGTCATCCTGCTGGTGCTGGTCGCGCGCAACCAGTTTCAGACCTACCTGTCGGTGCTGATCGTCGGTGCCATGGCGGGGCTGGGTTTTCAGGTGATCGAGAACCTGAGCTACACCGTCAACTCGTCCATGCACTTTCCGCTCGAAAACCAGGTGTATCCGGTGCTTCTGAACCTGCTGACGCGCGGGCTTCTGAGCGGGCTGTGGAGCCACGCGGCCTACACGACGATCGCCTCCTTCGGGGTTGCGTGGTTCCTGCTGCATCCGGAGCGGCCGATGGTGATGCGGGTTGCCTGCGCTCTGCTGTGCTTCGGCCTTGCGTGGGCCATGCACTTCGTGTGGAACGCGCCGTTTCTGGAAGACCTCTTCGATGGCGGATACGGCGAGATGGCTGTGCTGCTGATCGTCAAGGGCATTCCCGTTGTCATCGCGGCAGGGCTCTTCTGGCGGGTTGCCGTTCGCGAGAACGGCACTTACCTGCATGCCCTCGCGGCCTGGTTCGTGCCGGAGCGCGAGCTGATTCACGACGACGAATGGGTTCGCCTGGGCGCGCCCATGCAGCGATACAAGGTCCGCAGGGAGATGGGATGGACCTTCGGCTGGAAAGCAAGGCGCCTGAAGACGCAACTGCAGCGCGAGCAGCTGCGGCTGATCCGCAAGGCCGGCACCTACGGGCGCGGGGCGCAGACGCTGCGGCATGAAGTTGCCATAAGGCGGCTGCGCGCGGAGCTGGATCCGCTCATCGGGGCGAAAGCATGAGGGCACTGCTGTTGTTGATGCTCGCGGTGTTGGGAGCCGGATGGAGCGTTCCTTCGCGGGCCGTCACGCTCATCGAGCAGGCGCAGCTCACGCTGGCCTTGCGCGGTCAGGCTCCAGCCCAGGCACCGCAGCCGCAGACCGTCGCACTGCCCTATGACTGGGATCAGCGGCAAGGCGCAGTCGACGGCGAGGCGCGGTTCGCGTTCGACATACCGGTGGCCGACCCTGCCGCGCCGCTGGCGCTGTTCGTGCCGCGCCTGGGCAACAGTTTTCGTGTGCTGGTGAACGGCCAGGAACTGGCCCGATTCGGCGCCTTCCCGCCAGGCCCCTACGACGATGCCTCCGTTGCGCCGCAGTACTTCGTGCTGCCGGCCTCGGGCTCGACGGCGCCGCATCGCGTTGAAGTCGTCATCGCGGCGCAGGCTGCGAGGCAGGGAGGGCTGTCGCCGGTGGTGGTCGGCAGCAAGGCCGAGGTTCTTCCGTTGTACGAAGACGCCCTGTTCTGGCATGTCAGTGGCGGACGCTTCATTGCCATCGTGAGTGGCGTGCTGGGAGCGCTGTCGCTGCTGGTGTGGCTGCGACAGCGCGAACCGATCTACCTCTACTACGGCCTGGGAGAGTTGCTGTGGTCGGTGCAGACGGCGCGCGTGCTGTTCACGCATGTGCCGCTGCCCTGGCCCTGGTGGGGCGTGCTGCCGCTGGCTGCGTTCCAGGCGGCGGTGCCGCTGCTGTGCCGTTTCGCCCTGGCCGTGGTGGGACGCGACGACACCCGCCTGGCGCGCCTCCTGGGCCTGATGGCCTGGCTGGCACCGGTTGCGGCCGTACTGGGCATCATGGTGCCTTTGCTGTGGCTGATGCCGCTGTGGCGGTTGCTGAGCCTGCTGGCCGCGCTGGCAATGATGGTCGTCGTGGTGCGCGTGGCGCTGCGCAGTGCCGTGCTGGAACACCGCGTGCTGGGCGTGGCCGTGGTGCTGGTCGTGTTGTGCGGCGCGCGCGACGTCTGGGTGATGCGCACCTCGCCCGAGGCCTACGCGATGGTGCCGTGGATCCGCTTCGCCTGGGTTGGCTTCGCGATCACGCTGGCATGGGTCATCGCCGAGCGCATGCGCAAGGACGCCCGGGCGATGGCGGCAATGAACGCCTCACTGGAAGCTGAGCTCGCAGAGCGCAACGCCGCCCTGGAAGCCTCCTTCGCGCGCGAGCGGGAAGGAGAAAAAGCGCGCGGCGCGCTGGAAGAACGCCAGCGCCTGACGCAAGACCTGCACGATGGTCTCGGTGGGCAGCTGGTCGGGCTGCTGCAGATGACCCAGCAACCGGGAACAGCACTCGACGATGTGGCGCTGCACCTGCGCGACGCGGTGGACCAGCTCAAGCTCACGGTGGACGCCATGCACGGCTGCGAGGGCGACGTGGCCTCGGCGCTGGGCAGCGTGCGCTACCGCCTGGGGCCGCGCCTGCAGGCTGCCGGCATCGAACTGCACTGGGATGTGGGGCCCCTGCCGCTGATGACGGGTTGGAGTGCGCGCGAGTCCCATCAGACGCAGATGCTGCTGTTCGAAGCCTTCGCCAATCTGATGGCGCACGCGCAGGCGACACGGGCCAGCCTCGATGCGAGGCTGGTGCCTGCTGATGGCGCAGATGGCGAGATCATCGAGATCGAATTGCGCGATAACGGCCGCGGCTTCGATGCAGAAGCCAAGTTCGCTGGCAAGGGGCTGACGAACATGCACACGCGCGCCGCCGCTCTGGGTGGCGCACTCACGGTGCGCTCCAAGCCCGGAGAAACCTGCCTGCACCTGCGTCTGCCCGTGCCGGCGGCGACAGCAGCCGGCAAATGAAAAAAGGGAGGTGGGCTGCACGCCCTCCTCCCTTTCGCTTCAGAGCAACGCCTGAGTTCAGGGCTTCTGGGAGAAATCGAGCGCTGCGGTCAGGTCGCCCATCGGATGGCTGCCGTTCTTCACGAGCGCGGCGTCACGCTCGACAAGGCCCTTCAGCGGCGGCAGCGACCAGCGGTGCGTGATGAAGCGCAGCGTCGAAGCGGTGTCGTACTGGGTCTTGTCGATGAAGCCCTTCTTCGCGAACGGCGAGACGATCAGCGCGGGAATGCGCGTGCCGGGGCCCCAACGGTCGCCCTTCGGCACGGTCGCGTGGTCGTAGAAGCCGCCGTTTTCGTCGTACGTGACGACCACGAGCATGTTCTTCCACTGCGGGCTGGCCTGCAGCTTGGCGAGGACGTCGGCAATGTGCGCGTCGCCGTCGGCCACGCTCGCGTAGCCGGCGTGCTGGTTCAGGTTGCCCTGCGGCTTGTAGAAGCTCACGGCGGGCAGCGTGCCGGCGGCGGCGTCCTTCAGGAAATCGGCATCGAAGTCCTTCAGGTGCGTGGCGCGCGCATCGGGGTGGGCGCTCGGGTCGAACGCGGCGTAGTAGTTGAACGGCTGGTGGTGGAACTGGAAGTTCGGCGTCTGCGCGGCCGGTGGCACTGCTGCCGGGAAGACGCGGCTGCCCGTTGCGATTGCCGTGGTGTCCTTCCACGCACCGCTGTACCAGGCCCAAGTCAGGCCCTTGGCGGTGAGCAAGTCGCCGATGGTGGCCTGCGTCTGCGCTGGCAGCGTGTTGGCCTTGGTCGGGTCGGCGAAGAGCTTGCTGGTGTCGCCGGCCGCTGGGGCGTTGTTGCTGGGCTGGTATGGCGGCTGCATGGTGTTGACCGCGTAGAAGTTGCCGGCAGCGTCCTTCGGCGTCAGCGTGTTGTCGTTCAGGTACGTGGGCGCGGCGCTGAGCACCGAGGTCGACGCACCCGCGGCGGGCGTGAGGCGCACGAAGTTGCCGGCGCCGTCGGTGTCGATGGCCGAGATGCTGGCCTTGGCGGGTGACGAGGCAGCATCTGCGTTGGGGTACAGCGGCGCGCAGGCGCATACGAGGTACTGGTGGTTCAGGAACGAACCGCCGAATGCGCCCATGAAGAAGTTGTCGGCCAGCGTGTATTGCTTGGCCACTTGCCACAGCTTCATCTTGTTGCCGTCGTAGTAGCCCATGCTCAGGCCGCCGGCATCCGAGTAGGCGGCGAACTTGTCGTTCTTGCCGCCGTTGATCTGCATCTGGTTGTTGTAGAAGCGATGAACCAGGTCGCGCGAGATGACGGTCTGGTCGACTTTGGTGCCGGTGTTGAAGAAGCCCGCTTCGGCGTCGATCTGGAACATCTGGTTGGGCATGCCCACGGTCTGCGCCTGCGTGACCATGGTGGTCTGGCCGGCTGCGGTGACACCGCCCCACACAGGCGGCAGGGTCGGCAGCGTCGAGCCGTCGAAGTCCTTCTGCGGATCCGGCGTTTTGGTCAGCGAAGTCGGGTTCACTCCCGGAATGCCGTTGGCGCCGGGAAACAGGCCGTACAGGTTGTCGAAGCCGCGGTTTTCCGCGTAGATGACGACGACGTTGGTGATCTGGTCGAGCGCGAAGCGGTTGCGCAGCGCAGCGATCACGTCGCCGCCGGCACCGGCCTCGGCCACCGCTTCGGCGATGCGCTCGATGGCCTGGTCGATCTCGTTTTGCAGCGCGGTCTTGATGCCGGCGTCGGTGATCTTGTTGTGGTCGGCCAGCAGTTGGGCTTCGCTCACGCCCAGGCGTGCGGCCAGCGCGGTGCGCGCGGCGGCGAGGTTGCCGCCGTTGGCATCCATCAGCGCCACCAGTTCGGTGGTGATGGCGCTCACCACGCCGTTGGCTGCGGCCGGTGCGCGGAACACCAGGGGCTGCGTGACGGCTGTCTCGGTGCTGGTCGTGGGGTCGAAGCGCTTGCTCGACGTGCCGATCTCGGCCACCACAGCGCCTTGGCCGGAGAGCGTGAAGGCGCCGTTGGCATCGGTGGTGGTGGCGAGTTCACCGCTGTCGCAGCGACCGTTGTTGTTGGTGTCGATGCAGACCTTGGCGTTGCGGTAGTAGCTGCCGGTGACGACGCCGGAAGTGCTCGTCGTGCTGGTGCCGCCGGAAGGGAATCCGAAGAAGCCTGAGTTGTTATCGGAACCGCCACAGGCCACGACCATCGCCGCCGCCGCAATGGCTGTCGGCCAGGGAGTCAGGTGGCGTACGAGTTTGCGTCCGCGCAAGGACGCGCTGCTACGTTGGAGTGAATTCATCATGAGTGGAGTTATGAGGTGTGGATGAACCAGACCAGCGGCCGGGCGCCGTGATGCTCGGCGTGACGCGTGACAGCCATGTTGCAATTCGTCGTACACCGGGCTTGCTAATTCAGGGCTAAGAAATCTCCGCCAAATGTCACGCCGCTGACATGTGCGAAACCGATCCTCGCCGGTTGCCTTGCGGTTGCGTCCGCCCATCCTTTCTCCACGTGCCCCCGACGACGCGCTCTCTTCGCCGACTGGCCGTGCTTGCCGCGGCTGCCTTGCTGTGTGGCGTGCTTGCCGCCTGTGGCCGCGATGCGCCCGCATCGCTGACTGCATCGACGCTGGTACCGCCCCCCCAAGCCGCACCAACGCCGGCCCCCGTAGCGCCCCCTGCGCAGCCCGCCTACGTCGGCGCCACCTACGCCCCCGTGCCCGGCCGGCCACAGCCCAGCGCAGCACAACTCACCGAGATCGGCCGGCGCATCTTCTTCGACGGCAGCCTCTCGGCCACGGGCAAGGCCTCATGCGCGAGCTGCCACGATCCGCAGCACGCCTGGGGGCCGCCCAATGCGCTGTCGGTGCAACTCGGCGGCGCCGACGGCAAGCAGGAAGGCCCGCGCGCCGCGCCCTCGCTGCGCTACCTGGAAACGCTCATCGCCTTCACCGAGCACCACCACGACAACGACGGCGACGACAGCATCGACGCCGGCCCCACCGGCGGCCACATGTGGGACGGCCGCGCCGGCTCCGCGCACGAGCAGGCTGGCATGCCGCTGCTCTCGCCCGCCGAGATGGGCAACGCGTCGGTGGTGGAAGTGGCGGCCAAGCTCAAGCGCGCGGCCTACGCCGATGAACTGCGCAAGGCCTTCGGCGACGACGTGTTCAAGAACCCCGACACCGCCTTCAAGGCCGCGGGCCTTGCGCTGGAAGTGTTCCAGCAGTCGCCGAAGGACTTCTATCCGTTCACGAGCAAGTACGACGCGGTGCTGCGCGGCCAGGCCAAGCTCAGCGTGGCCGAGGCGCGCGGGCTGCAGCTCTTCAACGACGAGAACAAGGGCAACTGCGCCTCGTGCCACATCAGCGTACGCACGCAGGACGGCGCGTTCCCGCTCTTCACCGACTTCGGGCTGATCGCGCTGGCCGTGCCGCGCAATCGCAAGCTCAAGGCGAATGCCGACCCGGCGTTCTACGACCTCGGCCTGTGCGGCCCATACCGCACCGACATGAAGGACCACCCCGAGTACTGCGGCCTGTTCCGCACACCCACGCTGCGCAACGTGGCGGTGCGGCAGAGCTTCTTCCACAACGGGGTGTTCCACACGCTGGAAGAAGCGATCCGCTTCTATGCGCAGCGCGACACCACGCCGCAGCGCTGGTATGCGCGTTCGGCCAAAGGCATCGTGCAGCAGTACGACGACCTGCCGCCGCAGTACCACACCAACATCAACACCGATGCGCCCTTCGGGCAGAAGCGCGGCGACAAGCCGGCGCTGACCGAGGCGGAGATTCGCGATGTGGCGGCGTTTTTGCGCACGCTGACAGACGCGGACCAGAAGAACGCGCCCGTCACCGCTACTCGCTAGCCTCCGCCCATGCGCTCGACGTTCGCGTTGAGCCGCACCAGCAGCGCCGTCAGTTGCTCGACCTCTTCCGGGGAGAAGCCGGCCAGAGCCTCTTGCGTGTGCGCATCCATCACGGCCTTGGCCTTGGGCAGGCGCCTTGCGGCCAGTGGGGTCAGCGAGATCAGGCGGCTACGCTTGTCCACGGGGTCGGGCACGCGTTCGACCAGACCGTCGCGCTCCATGCGAGCCAGCAGCTGCGCCATGCTGGGCTGCTCCACCTGCGCGATGCGCGCGAGCTCGGCTTGCGACAGCGCCTTGCTTTTCTTGAGCGACACCAGCACCGGCAGCTGACCCACGGCAAAGCCGAGTTCACGGACCCCCACGTCGGCAATGCGGGTGAAGCCGCGCGTCACGCGGCCGATGAGCTTCAGGGGGTTGGGTGTCTCGGTGTCGGTCATGCTGGATATCTTATATGCATAGCCTCCTATGTTAATATAAATAGGAACCTATCTTTTATTGTGGAGCAATCCGAATGCACACCAATACCAATCTACGCATTGCCATCGTCGGCGCCGGTCCCGGCGGACTCACGCTGGCACGCATCCTTCATCTGTCCGGCATTCATGCCACCGTGTTCGAACGCGAAGAGGGCCCGCTCGCGCGGCCCCAAGGCGGCACGCTCGACCTGCACGAAGACTCCGGCCAGCTGGCCGTGCAACGTGCCGCGCTCGACAGCGAGTTCCAGCGCATCGCACGCTACGACGACCAGGGCTCGCGACTGCTCGACAAGACCGGCCACGTGCTGTTCGAGGAGCCCGACGCCTCCGCCGGCAACCGCCCCGAGGTCGACCGCACCGCGCTGCGCGACATGCTGCTGGCGTCGTTGCCGGCCGGTTGCGTGCAGTGGGGCCGTGCGCTGGGCGATCTGCGGCTGCAGGAGGGCGGAGGCTGGAAGCTCTTGTTCGCCGACGGCAGCGAGGCCGGCCCGTTCGACCTGGTCGTCGGCGCGGACGGCGCGTGGTCACGCGTGCGGCCGCTGCTGTCGCCCTACAAGCCGCAGTACAGCGGCCTGACCTTCATCGAGTTCGGCATCGACGACGTCGACCGCAGCCATCCGGCCATCGCGCAGCTCGTCGGCCGGGGCAAGCTGGACGTGCAAGGCGACGGAAAGGAAATCATCGCGCAGCGCAACGGCAACGCGCATATCCGTGGCTACGCGATCTTCCGCGTGCCGGCGGACTGGGCAGCGAAACGCTTCGACTTCTCGTCGCCCGCGGCGGTGCGCAGCGCACTGCTCGCGGAGTTCGCGGGCTATGCCGATGCCGTCACCGACCTTTTCCGCGCGAGCAACGACCAGTTCGTCCCTCGTCTCATCCACGCGCTGCCGGTCGGCCATTGCTGGGCGCCCCGGCGCGGGCTCACGCTGCTGGGCGATGCGGCGCATGTGATGTCGCCGTTCGGCGGCGAAGGCGTGAACGCCGCCATGCGCGACGCCGCCGAGCTGGCCGCCCTGCTCACCGGACAGGAAGACTGGGCCGCAGCGGTTGCCACTTACGAAATGGAGATGTTCGAGCGCGTCGTCGAAGCGGCGGAAGGCTCCGCCGAAGCCGCCGCCGTGCAGATGTCGCACATCGGCGAGGCACTGTCGCTGGCGCACCTGCAGGAGCACCGGGCCGGCGCTGCCTGACACCCATGCCGGGTATCCCGGTGTGTATCAATTTGACTTTATTTTAGATATATCTAAAATAATTCCGATACACATCACAAAGGATACCCACCGTGAGACATTTCCATCTCAACCATCACCACTGCCGCACCGCCCGCGGCGAACATGAAGACGGCCTTTCCGGCGGCCGCGGACACCGTGGCGGACGCGGCGGCGGACGCGTGTTCGGCCATGGCGGCCTGCGCTTCGTGCTGCTGCAGCTCATCGCCGACAAGCCGGCCCACGGCTACGAACTGATCAAGGCCATCGAAGACCGCCTCGGCGGCAGCTATGCGCCGAGCCCCGGCGTGGTCTACCCCACCCTCACGCTGCTCGAGGAAATGGGCTACCTCAGCGTGGAAACCGCCGACGGCAGCGGCCGCAAGCGCTACAGCATCACGGCCAGCGGCCAGGAATTCCTCACGGCCAATCGCGAGATGGCCGACGCCATGATGGCCCGCATGAGCGGCGGCGTCGACGGCGCCGGCCCCCGCGGCGGACGCCCGCCGCAAGTCACGCGCGCCATCGAGAACCTCAAGCTCGCAATGCGCATGCGCCTGTCTGGCGTGCTGACCGAGCAGCAGGCCCACGACTTTGCCGCGGTGCTCGACAGCGCCGCGCAACAGATCGAAAAGATCTGACCCCCATCTCAACCCGCCCTGCTCACCCAGGACTTCTGCAATGACTGACTTCAGTACTTCATCTGCTTCCACCACCCCCGACCGCACGCCGCGCCGGGTGCGCCACGACCTGCGTTTTCGCCAGCTCACGGTGAAAACCGCGCAGCGCGTAACGCCGCACCTGATTCGCATCACCCTCACGGGCGACGATCTCGCGGGCTTCACCAGCCCCGGCTTCGATGACCACGCAAAGATCTTCTTCCCCGATGCAACCACCGGCAAGCTCACGCTGCCCACGGCCGGCCCCGAAGGCCCGGTGTGGCCCGCAAGCGGCCGCCCGACCATGCGCGACTACACGCCGCGCCGCCACGACGCCAAGGCCGGCACGCTCGAAATCGACTTCGCGCTGCACGACGCCGGCCCCGCCACGCAGTGGGCCGAGCAGGCCAAGCCCGGCGACATCCTCGGCGTGGGCGGCCCGCGCGGCTCGTTCATCGTGCCGACCGAGTTCGACTGGCACCTGCTGATCGGCGACGACACCGCCCTGCCCGCCATCTCGCGTCGCCTGGCCGAACTGCCGGCCGGATCGCGCGCGGTGGTGCTGGCGGAAGTCGACAGCGAAGCCGACGAGATTCCGCTCGACACACAGGCCGAACTCACGCTGAAATGGGTTCACCGCCGCGGCGTTGAGCCGGGCCTGAGCCCCGTGCTGCTCGACACCCTGAAGGCCATGCAGCTACCGGCCGGCGACTTCCATGCGTGGGTGGGTTGCGAATCGGCCATCGCCAAGGCGCTGCGCGCGCACCTGGTGGGCGAGCGCGGCGCGAACCCGAAGTGGACGCGGGCCTCGGGCTACTGGCGCCGCGGCGCCGTGGCAACGCACGACACGCACGACGAGTAACGGGTCTCTTCAGTGCGGCACTTCAGCAGGCCCTGACGCTGCCGCACTACGCCTCGGACTCTTGATCAGCAACAGCAGCGGAATCGCCAGCACCGTGATGATCATCATGATCGCGAAGTCGTCCAGGTAGCCGATCAGCGCGCCCTGCCGCGTCACCTCCGCATTCAGCAGCGCCAGCCCCGTCATCGTGTCGGGCGACATCATCTGCGGCAGCGTCGACAGCGCGGTATTGCCCGGCGCCACGGTCGACGCGATCTGCGCGTGCGCCTTGCTCGAGCCTTCGGTCAGCAGCGCCTGCACGATCGAGATGCCCACGCTGCTGCCGATGTTGCGCAGCAGGCTGAAGATGGGTGTGCCCTGGTTGCGCAGCCGCGGCGCGAGCGTGGCGAAGGTCGCGGTCGACAGCGGCACGAAGGTGAAGCCGATGCCCAGGCCCTGGATGAAGCCCGAGACGATGATCAGCGTGCCGTCCATCTGCAGCGTGAGCCGCGTCATCTGGTAGAGCGAGAACGCCGTGAGGCCGAAGCCCACGGCCATGATCGCTCGCACGTCCACCTTCTGCACCAGCCGCCCCACGATGATCATCGCGATCATCGTGCCGACGCCCCGCGGCGCCGTTACCTCGCCCGTGTAGACCACCGGATAGCCCATCAACCCCTGCAGGAAGTTGGGCAGCAGCGCCATCGTCGCGAACAAAATCATGCCGACGATGAACGCGAACAGCAGGCCGGTGACGAAGTTGCGGTCTTTCAGCAAGTCGCGGTCGAAGAAAGACACGCCCTGCACCGTCCACGTGTGGACCACGAAGAAGCCGAAAGCCACCAGCGCGGCGGCGGCTTCGAGCTTGATCTCCCACGAGTCGAACCAGTCGAGCTGCTCGCCGCGGTCGAGAAACAGCTGCAGCATGCCGATGGCCAGGCTCAGCGTCACGAAGCCGAAGATGTCGAGCTTCTCGCCCTGCGGCCGGCTCTCGGGCAGGTAGCGCGCGATGCCCCAGAAGGCGAAGATGCCCACCGGCAGGTTGATGAAGAACACCCAGCGCCAGTCGAAGTTCTCGGTGAGCCAGCCGCCCAGCAGCGGCCCGAGGATGGGCCCGACCATGATGCCCGCGCCCCAGATCGCCATTGCCTGGCCGACTTTCTCGCGCGGGTTGATGTCGAGCAGCACCGCCTGCGACAGCGGCACCAGTGCCGCGCCGAAGATGCCCTGCAGCAGCCGCGCGGCCACGATGCCGACCAGCGAGGTCGCCAGTCCGCACAGCGCCGAGGCCACGGTGAAGCCGATCACCGAGATGATGAAAACGCGCCGCCGTCCCCAGTGGCCGCACAGCCAGCCGGTCAGCGGCAGCGCGATGGCCGAGGCCACGATGTACGAGGTGAGCACCCAGGTGATCTGGTCCTGCGAGGCCTGCAGGCTGCCCTGCATGTGGGGCAAGGCGACGTTGGCAATCGTGGTGTCCAGCGCCTGCATGATGGTCGCCAGCATGATCGAGATGGTGATCATGCCGCGGTGCGGCACCTTGGTTCCGGGCGCGACGCTCATGGCTTCTTGCCCTCGCCCGAGCTGATGTCCACCAGGCTGCCGTGCACCTTGGCGAGCAGGCCCAGCAGTTGCGCGCGCTCGGGTTGCGACAGCACCGCCATCACGCGGGCGTTGAGCCCGTCGCTGAGACTGAGCGCGCTGTCGAGCGCTTTCTCGGCGCTGGGCTCCAGGTGGATCTTGTTGACGCGGCGATCCGTGGCGCTGGGCTCGCGACGGATCCAGCCGGCCGCGGCCATGCGGTCGCACAGGCCGGCCACCGCCATCGGGGTCAGGTCGAGCCGCTGCGCGAGTTCGGCCTGCGAGAGTGGCTCTTCATCGCCATGCATGGCCAGCGCGCCGAGCAGGCGGCACTGGGCGCTGGTGAGGCCGATGCGTTCGCGCGCGAGGCGGTCGAACTCTTCGCTGTAGAGCTTGCCCACGCTCTTGACGAGGAAGCCGAAGCGCTGGGTGAAGTCCCTTTTCATAAGGGACTTGATTATCTACATGTTTATTAATTGAGCCTTAGCAAGCCCCGCCCACACTCACAGTCACAGCCAGCCGGCGCGCCTGAAGCGGTAGTAGAGATAGCCGCAGGTGCTGACGATCAGCCCCAGCGCCACCGCATAGCCATAGCGGAATTTCAACTCCGGCATGTTCTCGAAGTTCATGCCCCAGATGCCGGCAAAGGCGGTGCACACCGCGAAGATGCTGGCCCAGGCCGCGAGGCGCTTGGTGACTTCGCTCTCCTCGATGGTGACCATCGACAGGTTCACCTGGATCGCCGTGCCGATGGTGTCGCGCATCGCGTCGATCGAGCCGTTGATGCGCCCCAGGTGGTCGCCCACGTCGCGAAAGTACTCCTGCGAGCTCATGCAGATCTGCGGCACGCGCCCGCCGTGCATCTTGCCCGAGGCCTCCAGCAGCGGTGCCACCGCGCGCTTGAGGATCATGCTGCGCCGCTTCAGGTCGTAGAGCTGCTTGATCTTGTCGCGCGCCGCGCCGCCCTGGCCGAAAAGCTGCTGCTCGATGGCTTCGAGCTCGTCCTCCAGCGCGTCGATCACCGGAAAGTAGCGGTCGACCACCGCGTCCATCAACGCATACAGCACAAAGCCCGCGCCGTTGCGCAGCAGGTCCGGCTCGCGCTCGCAGCGCTCGCGCACGCCCAGAAAGCCCTGCTTGCTCCGGTTGCGTACCGACAGCACGTAGTTGCTGCCGACAAACACGTCGACCTCGCCCACGTTCGTGCAGTGCTCGCCCTCGGGCGATGGCTCGACCATGTGCATGACGACGAAGAGCGAGTCGCCGTATTCCTCCATCTTCGGCCGCTGGTGGCCGTTGCGGGCGTCTTCCACCGCGAGCGGGTGCAGGCCGAATTCGTGCTGCATCACGCTCAGTTCCTCCGGCGAGGCGTCGCTCAGCGCCACCCAGACGAAGCAGCCCGGCCGGCCGATGTAGTCGCTGATGGCCTCGACCGAGATGTCGGCGAGCTTGGCGCCGTTTTCGTACGCCACGCAATTGATCAGCATCGGTACTCTTCCATGTTCAATCTGGACATCGATCAGGTCGTCGCGTTGGAATTCGAAGTTGCGGCCAGTTGGGCGGTGGCCGCCAGCGAAGCCTCGATGGCTTGCGTTTCGCTCCTGAGCAGCGCGAGCCCCTTTTCAGCCAGCGCGGAATGGCTCGCAACATCGGCCCACAGGCTGGCCGCAGCTTCGGAGCAGGTCAGCGATGCGAATCGGATGCGGCCTTTCGCGAGATCGACGAAGCGCGCCTCGCGCAGGGGGTCGGTCCGGTCCCAGGCACCGCCGATGATCACGCGCTTGCCGCGCTTGATGCGGGGTTCGAGTTCCGCGAAGAAAGGCAGCTTCGCCGACACCCAACCCAGCATGCCGGTGCTGGCCGCGGTGTCGAAGGCGGATGGAGCGGCGTGCGCTTTCGCAAAGTCGCGCAAGGTGCCCAAGTTGTAGAGCACCGGGTCCTTGGGCCCCGCTGCGCCGCCTTCCACCGGCCTGATGACAGACGGGCTGTGGCCCGCGCGCCCCTCGGGCCGTTTCGACTTTCGCAGCTCCGCAAGCTGGGCCGGTGTTATGCACAGATACAGCGCGGCAAGCTCTGCGGGCAAGGTGGCGCTGCCGGGCAGCGCAGCCGCGTTCGCTTCAGGGCCTTTGAAATCATCCAGCTGGGCCATGGGCGCCTTGTTTGTTCTTCACGCGGGGGTCGCGCCGGGGGATTTTAGAGTGGTGGGTACAGGCCCGGCCGGCGCCTTGCGGATGTCCCATACAAGATAATCCGAGCCAAGGCTCGCTCGGATACCCCGACACAGACACAAGGCGAAATCATTGAATTCGAAGGATAAATCGACGGCATCCCCTGGCGGGGCAGAAGCAACGCTCGGGCACACCCCGATGATGGCCCAATATCTAGGCCTCAAAGCGGACCATCCGGACACCCTGCTGTTCTACCGGATGGGCGATTTCTACGAACTCTTCTGGGCCGACGCCGAAAAGGCCGCGCGCCTGCTCGACATCACGCTCACCCAGCGCGGCCAGTCGGCCGGCCAGCCGGTGGTGATGTGCGGCGTGCCCTTCCATGCGGTCGACACCTACCTCGGCCGCCTCATCAAGCTGGGCGAATCTGTCGCCATCTGCGAGCAGGTGGGCGAAGTCGGCGCCAGCAAGGGCCCGGTCGAGCGCAAGGTGGTTCGCGTGGTCACCCCCGGTACGCTGACCGACTCCGAACTGCTGAACGACAAGAGCGAATCGCTGCTGCTCGCGGTGCATGCGGGCTCGCGCAATTTCTGCGGGCTGGCGTGGCTCAGCGTGACCGGCGCCGAACTGCGGCTGGCTGAATGCCCAGCCGACGCGCTCGAAGCCTGGATCGCGCGCATCGCGCCCAGCGAGCTGCTGTACAGCGCTGAAGTAACGCCGGCTTTCGAGCAACGCCTGAAAGCCGCGCGCAGTGCCACGCCTTTCACGCTGTCGATCCGGCCGGCGTGGCAGTTCGACGGCGGCCTGGGCGAGCGCAAGCTGGCCGAGCAGATGGGCAGCAACAGCCTTGCCGCCTGGAACGCCGAATCGCTGACCAATGCACACGCCGCGGCCGCCGCGCTGCTGGGCTATGCCGAGCACACCCAGGGCCGCGCGCTCTCGCACGTGCAGCGCCTGTCGGTCGAGCGCGACGGCGACCTGATCGAGCTGCCACCCACGACGCGCCGCAACCTCGAACTGGTGCAGACGCTGCGCGGCGAAGACTCACCCACGATGTTCTCGCTGCTCGACACCTGCATGACGGGCATGGGCAGCCGCCTGCTGAAGCGCTGGCTGCTCTCGCCCCGGCGCGAGCGCTCCGAGGCACAGGCCCGGCTCGAAGCCATCGGCGCGTTGCAATCGACCGTGCTCGGCGGCACGGCCGCGCCCTGGCGCACGCTGCGCGAGCAGCTCAAGAACACGAGCGACGTGGAACGCATCGCCGCCCGCATCGCGCTACGGCAGGTGCGCCCGCGCGAACTGCTGGCGCTGCGCCTGGCGCTATCGAAAGCGGAGCAGCTTGCGCCGCTGCTGCCCGGCACTGCGGCGCTGCTGGCCCAGATCACCGAACGCCTGGCCCCGCCGCCCGGCTGCGCCGACCTGCTGACCAGCGCCATCAAGCCCGACCCGTCGGCGCTGGTGCGCGACGGCGGCGTGATCGCTACCGGCCACGACGCCGAGCTCGACGAGCTGCGCGCCATCAGCGAGAACTGCGACGACTTTTTGCTGAAGCTCGAAATCAGCGAACGCGAGCGCACCGGCATCAGCAACCTGCGGGTGCAGTTCAACCGCGTGCACGGCTTCTACATCGAGGTGACGCAAAGCGCGCTCTCGAAGGTGCCCGACAACTACCGCCGCCGCCAGACGCTGAAGAACGCCGAGCGCTTCATCACGCCCGAGCTGAAAGCCTTCGAGGACAAGGCCCTGAGCGCGCAAGACCGCGCGCTGGCCCGCGAGAAGTGGCTTTACGAGCAGTTGCTCGACGCGCTGCAGCCCTCGGTGCCCGCGCTCACGCAGCTGGCCGGCGGCATCGCCACGCTCGACGCGCTGTGCGCGCTGGCCGAGCGCTCGCACACGCTGCACTGGCGCGCACCGAGCTTCGTGGCGCACCCCTGCATCGAGATACAGCAGGGCCGCCACCCGGTGGTGGAGGCGCGGCTGGCCGAGAAGTCGTCGGGCGGCTTCATCGCCAACGACACGCAACTCGGGCCGCAGCAGCGCATGCAGGTCATCACCGGCCCCAACATGGGCGGCAAGTCGACGTACATGCGGCAGGTGGCCATCATCGTGCTGCTGGCCTCCATCGGCTCGCACGTGCCGGCGGCGGCCTGCCGGCTCGGGCCGATCGACGCCATCCACACCCGCATCGGCGCGGCGGACGACCTGGCCAATGCGCAGTCGACCTTCATGCTCGAGATGACCGAGGCCGCGCAAATCCTGCACAGCGCCACCGCGCAGTCGCTGGTGCTCATGGACGAGATCGGCCGCGGCACCAGCACCTTCGACGGGCTGGCGCTGGCCGCCGGCATCGCGGCCCAGCTGCACGACCGCAGCAAGGCCTTCACACTGTTCGCCACGCACTATTTCGAGCTGACCGAGTTTCCGGCCACGCACCACGGCGCGGTGAACATGCACGTGAGCGCGACCGAGGCTGGCCGCGACATCGTGTTCCTGCACGAAATGCAGCCCGGACCGGCCAGCAAGAGCTACGGCATCCAGGTGGCGCGGCTCGCCGGCATGCCCGCGGCGGTGGTCAACCACGCGCGGCAGGCGCTGGAGGCGCTTGAATCGCAGCATGCGCAAACTCGTGCACAAGTCGACCTGTTTGCACCGCCTCCAGTGGCCGAGACACCGCTGGCCAGCGCCGTAGAATCCGCGCTGGCCGCGCTCGACCCCGACACCATGAGCCCGCGCGAGGCCCTCGATGCCTTGTATGCCCTTCAAAAACTGAATAAACGTGAACTCGGTGCCGCATGAGCCGGCGCCGGTCACGCCAGACGAACCCATGACTTACTGCGTAGGCATCAAACTCAACGCCGGCCTGGTGTTTCTCTCCGACTCGCGCACCAACGCGGGCGTGGACCACATCAGCACCTTCCGCAAGATGATCGTCTACGAGCAGCCGGGCGACCGTGTCATGGTGCTGCTGTCGTCGGGCAACCTGAGCATTTCGCAGTCGGTGCGAGAAATCCTCCAGATCGAGGAACTGCGCGAAACCCGCGAAGACGGCACGCAGGGCGAGCCCATCACCATCTGGAACGCGAAGAGCATGTTCGACGCCGCGCGCGTGCTCGGCTCGGCGGTGCGCCATGTGTACGACCGCGATGCCGAGGCGCTCAAGCATGCGGGCCTGGACTTCAACGTGTCCTTCATCTTCGGCGGGCAGGTCAAGGGCGAAGGCATGCGCCTGTTCCTGGTCTACGCGGCCGGCAATTTCATCGAAGCCACCACCGAGACGCCCTACTTCCAGGTCGGCGAATCAAAGTACGGCAAGCCCGTGCTCGACCGCGTTCTCACCCCTGAGACGCCGCTCGACGAAGCCGCCAAGTGCGCGCTGGTGTCGATGGACTCGACCATGAAGTCGAACCTGTCGGTCGGCCTGCCGCTCGACCTGGTGGTGTACGAGGCCAACAAGCTCGAAACCGACCGCGTGATCTGCATCGACGCCGACAACCCCTACTACCGCATGGTGCACAGCAGCTGGGGCCAGAAGCTGCGCGAGGTGTTCGACAGCATCGAAGACCCGGTGTGGGACGACAGCCAGACCGAGCACCCGCTGAAGATGCCTGCCACGCGCCACAGCCCGCTGCGGAAAATCTCCACGCCAGACGAAAAGCTGATCTGAGCCCCGTGCCCCCGGTCGTCTTCTCGCACGGCAACAGCTTCCCCGCGAGCACCTACCGCGTCGTCCTCGACAGCCTGCGCAACCGCGGCTTCGAGGTCGATGCCATCGAGAAATTCGGGCACGACCCGAAATACCCCGTCACCGACAACTGGCCGCACCTGGTGCAGCAGCTGGCCGACTTCGCCAAGCTGCGCGCCGACCGCGCGGGCGGCCCAGTGTTCCTGATCGGCCATTCGCTTGGCGGATTCCTGAGCCTGATGTGTGCGGCGCTGCACCCGGAGCTGGCGCGCGGCGTGGTGCTGATCGACTCGCCCATCCTCGGCGGCTGGCGCGCGAACACTCTCAACGTGGTCAAGCGCACACCGCTCATGAAGAGCATTTCGCCCGGTGCCATCAGCCGCAAGCGCAAGAACAGCTGGGAGCACCGCGAGGCGGTGTTCGAGCATTTCCGCAGCAAGAAGGCGTTCGCGAAGTGGGACGAGCAGGTGCTGCACGACTACATCGACCACGGCACCTTCGATGCCGACAAAGCTGGCGAGGACGGCCGTTCACTGAGCTTCGACCGCGACGTCGAAACCGCCATCTACAACACCCTGCCCCACAACCTCGGCGCGCTGCTGCGCAACCATCCGCTGAAATGCAAGGCCGCCTTCATTGGCGGGCGCCAGTCGCCCGAGATGAAACGGGTCGGCATGGCGATGACCGAGCAGGTCACCAAGGGCCGCATCGCCATGATGGACGGCACGCACCTGTTTCCGATGGAAAAGCCACTGGCAACAGCCGCGGCCATCGAAGCCGCGCTGCGCAACCTGCTCTGAGCGACCGCGCCGTCACCCCTGAGTGACGTGAACTCCCGGCCGCCGGCCCGCATTCCACTTGCCTCCGATGGCCCGCTCGATCTGCGCGGCCAGCTGCAGCAGCAGCCCGTCGTTCGCCTGCGCCGCCTGTGCCTGAATGCCCAGCGGCATGCCGTTTTCCTGCGCGGCCATCGGCAACGAAATGCCCGGCATGCCGCACAGGTTGGCCAGCGGCGTGTACGCGAAGTTCTTCCAGAGATTGGCGAACCAGTCGTAGACGGACGGGTTCGTGCTTGTCGTCAGGTACTCGCTGGTGCCAACCTTGGGCGTGGGCAGCGCGGTGATCGGCGTCAGGATGATGTCCCAGCGCTGGAAGAAGTCGCCGAAGGCGCGCGAGGTGCTGTTGAACACCGCCTGCATCTTCGAGCGCTCGGTGTACGAGGTGTGCAGCCCGGCTTCCCAGATCTTGATGTTGATCGGCTCCAGCAGTTCGGCCGGCGGGCGCTCCAGCCCCAGCCGGTGCAGATGGCCGTCGATGACCTGCGCGAAGTTGCTGATGTAGCAGGTGGTCTGCGCGGCGAAGGCGGCTTTGAAATCGACCTCGGGCAGCACCCATTCGACGTGATGGCCCAGCCCTTCGAGGAACTTGCCGACACGCTCCAGCTCGGCCACGAAATGCGGCGTTGCGCGGAAGTCACCCCACTCGTGCGACAGCGCGATGCGCAGGCGGCCCGGGTCGCGCCGGATGAGTTCGCTGTACGGCTCGGCCGGCGACCAGAAGGGCATGAACTCGCCCGGTGCGCCGCCGCGGCAATGGTCGACGAAAGCCGCCGTGTCGCGCACGGTGCGGCTGTGGCAGCCCTGGATCGACACCAGCCCCGAAAGGTCCGACAGGCCCGGCGCCAGCGAGAACACGCCGCGCGACACCTTCAGGCCGATGTTGCCGTTCACGCCCGCCGGAATGCGGATGGAGCCGCCGCCGTCGGTGGCATGCGACAGCGGCAGCACACCGGCGGCGACTGCGGCGGCCGTGCCGGCCGACGAACCGCAGGTGGTGTATTCAAGGTCCCAGGGGTTGCGCGTGACGTGGAATGCGTTCTCCGCCGAGCTGCACACGCCGAACTCCGGCGTCGTGCTGCGGCCCACGATGTTGAGGCCCGCCTTGCGCAACTGCTGCGTGAGAAAGCTGTCGGCCGCCGGGCGATGGCCCTGCATCATCATCGAGCCGAACTCCTGCAGCCGGCCCTTCAGCGTCGGCCCGAGATCCTTCATCAGGTAGGGCAGGCCCGCGAAAACGCCCTCGGGGTTCATGCCGTCCTTCAGCGGATCGGCCACCACGTCGTCGAAAACCTCGACCACCGCATCGAGTTGCGGGTTGACCTTCGCGATGCCGGCCGCGGCCTGGGCCGCCAGCTCCGCCGCCGTCACGTCGCCCTTGCGGACCCTCTCGGCCAACCCGACGCCGTCGTGTTCGGCCCATTCGTTCCAGCTCATTGCCAGCGTCATCTCATGCTCTCCATTTCGCTTCAAAAATATCCGAGTCACGGCCAGCCGAAGCCCAGCCGCAGCAACATCAAGGTACCCGTACCGACCAGGATCGTCCCGGCCACATCGTTTCGCCGGACAAGGTAGTAGGCCAATGCGGCGCCCACTGCAAAGAGCCGCGCATCATGCCAGTCGGCCAGCAGGCGCCCGTTGCTCAGGAAGACATCGGGCACCACCATCGCCAGCAGTGCCGCCACGGGCGCGTGGCGCAGTCCGCGCCACAGCCAGCCCGGCAATTTCGGCTCGCTGTCGGGCAGCAGGAAGAAGCTGCGCGTGAGCACCGTCACCAGCACCAGCGCGCCTACCGCGAGCCACACGTACGCCTCATGCCCCAGGTGCATCAGCGCGCGCTCCACCGCCGGTCGGCCCAGGTGCCGGCCACGAAGGCCGTGGCAATGGCCGCGACCACGTTGAGCCCCATCGGCAGCGACGCCGTTGCCAGCGCCACCCCGCCGGCGGCCAGCGCCGAGCAGCGCACGGCGCGGTCGGTGAGCATGGGCAGCGCCAGCGCCAGCAAGGCGAGCACGCCGATGAAGCGCAGGCCCCAGGCCGCGGGAATGGCGTCGGCCAGGAAGATGCCCGCCAGCGATGCAACGTGCCACGCCGCCCAGTTGGTCAGCGCCAGCCCGAGGAAGTAGCCCTGCTGCTGCGCCGTGGCGCGCCCAGTGGCCGACGGTTGCGGATGCCGATGCACGAACTGCGCATACACCGGGTCGCCCGCCAGGTACGACAGCAGCACGCGCGACAGCCGGCGGTGCCTGCCGAAGTAGCGTCGCCAGTTCGCGCTGAACACCACGAATCGCAGGTTCAGCACGCATGCGGTCGCCACGATCACCCACAGCGGTGCGCCGGCCGCAATCAGCGGCAGGCAGGCCAGCTGCGAGGCGCTCGCGAACACCAGCAGCGACATCGCCAGGATCACACCCAGCCCGACGCCGCTCTTGGCCATTGCCACGCCCGCCACGAGACCCATGGCCATGGTGCCGAGCGCGGCGCCCGCGATGTCGCGCCGCCCTTCAGCGAAGGCGCTGCGCCACGCCGGGTCGTCGACGGCTGCGCGCCAGGCGCGCCGCAAGGTCACTGCGCGCACGCGAGTTCCGCGCGGGGCGCGGCCGCCAGCAGACGGCGCGTGTAGTCGTTGGCCGGGGCGCTGAACACCTGCCCCGTGGGCCCCTGTTCGACGATGCGGCCCTGGCTCATCACGATGACGCGGTCGCACAGCTGCGCGGCCACGCGCAGGTCGTGCGTGATGAAAAGAATGCCCAGCCCCAGGTCGCGCTGGATCTCGCGCAGCAGGTCGAGGATCTGCGCCTGCACCGACACGTCGAGCGCCGACACGGCCTCGTCGGCCACCAGCACTTGCGGCTGGCAGGCGATGGCGCGCGCAATGGCAAGGCGCTGGCGCTGGCCGCCGGAGAACTGGTGCGGGTAGCGGTCCAGCGCGGTGCGCGGCAGCTGGATGCGGTCCATCAGCTCTTCGGCGGTCTGGCGCGCGTGCAGCTTGCTCAGGCCGAAGTTCATCGCGCCTTCGACCATCGACGAGCCCACGGTGCGCCGCGGATTCAGCGAGCGGTTGGGGTCCTGGAACACCACCTGCACGCGCGAGCGCAAGGGCCGCAGCCGGCCTTCGGGCAGGTCGCGCACCTCGGCGTCGCCCCACAGGATGCTGCCCGCGCTGGGCGCGATCAGCCGGATCATGCAGCGCGCGAAGGTCGACTTGCCCGAGCCCGACTCTCCCACCACGCCCACGGTTTCGCCGCGATGCACGGCCACGCTCGCATCCTGCAGTGCGGTGTTGTGCTTCGCGCGGCCGAGCCAGTCGCGACGCGTGTAGATCTTGCCGACGCCCGTGCCGGCCAGCAGGGGCCTGCCGCCGGGAAGCTCGCGCGCGGGCGGCGGCGTCATGCCGGGCACGGCGTCCAGCAGCATGCGGGTGTAGGCCTCGCGCGGATGGCGCAGCACCTGCTCGCACGGCCCCTGCTCCACCAGCTTGCCGCGGTGCATCACCATCACGTCGTCGGCTATCTCGGCGACCACGCCCATGTCGTGCGTGATGAACAGCACGGCGCTGCCCTGCTCTGCCTGCAGCTCGGCGATGAGCTTCAGTATCTCGGCCTGCGTGGTCACGTCCAGCGCGGTGGTCGGCTCGTCGCAGATCAGCAGGCGCGGTTTCAGGATGATGGCCATCGCGATCACGATGCGCTGGCGCTGTCCGCCCGAGAGCTGGTGCGGGTAGCTCGCATGGATGCGCGCCGGCTCGGGCAGCCGCACGCGCTCGAAGATCGAGATGATGTGCGCCTTGCGTTCGGCCGCGCTCCACGTGGTGTGCGTGCGCAGCAGCTCGTCGACCTGCTCGCCGCAGGTGAGCACCGGGTTCAGCGCGGTCATCGGCTCCTGGAACACCATGCCCATGCCGGTGCCGCGCAACTGGCGCAGCCGCTTGTCGGAGGTGAAGCGGCCGTTGTCGACCAGCTTCTCGCCGGCGAGCATCACGTCGCCAGCCTTCACCGTGAGCCCCTTGGCCAGCAGGCCCATCACCGTGGTGGCCAGCACGGACTTGCCCGAACCGGACTCGCCCACGATGCACAGCGTGCGCCCCGCCTCGATGCGCAGGTCCAGGTGTTCGATGGCGTGCGGCCGGTCGGCATCGGCGGGCAGCGCGACCTGCAGGCCGCGCACTTCGAGGATGGCAGCGCCCGGGTTGGAATCAGTCATGGAATCTGCGCCTCACACGCGTTTGGAGAACTTGGGGTCGAGCACGTCACGCAGGCCGTCGCCCAGCATGTTGATGGCGAGCACCGTGGGCACCAGGAACAACGCGGGAAACAGCACGTTGCCCGGGCTCTGCGCGAACTGCACGCGCCCTTCGGCCATGATGTTTCCCCAGGTCGGCACGTCCGACGGAAGGCCCAGGCCGAGGAAGCTCAGGATGGCCTCCGTCAGTACGGCAGAAGCGGCGATGAAGGTGCCCTGCACGATCAACGGTGCAAGGGCATTCGGCAAGATGTCGCGCCACAGGATGGTGGCGTCGGCGGTGGCAAGCGCCCGGGCCGCCTCCACGAAGGGCTCGTCGCGCAGGCTCATCACCAGCGCGCGCACCAGCCGGGTCACGCGCGGCACCTCGGGCACCGCGATGGCCAGGATCACCGTGGACAGGCTCGCGCCGAGCACCGCCACCAGCGTGATGGCGAGCAGCACGGCGGGAATGGCCATCACGCCGTCCATCACGCGCATCAGCACGGCGTCCACCGCGCGGAAATAGCCCGCCAGCATGCCCAGCAGGCAGCCGAAGGCGACGGCGACGAACGCGGTGAACAGGCCCACCGTCATCGAGATGCGGGTGCCGTAGAGCACGCGGCTCCACACGTCGCGCCCGACGCTGTCGCTGCCCATCCAGAAGGTGTGGGCGAACTGTGCGCCGTCGGGCATCGTCACCTGGCCCGAGGTGCCCGCGCCGACCGAGATGAAGCTCGGGTCCATCGCGGACGGGTCGAAGGTGCCGAGCCAGGGCGCGAACATGCCCAGCAACGCCAGCGCCGCCAGCACGACGACGCCGCCGCGCACGGCGGTGTTGCGCCAGAGTCTTTTCAGGGTGCTCATGTCAGTAACGGATGCGGGGATCGATGAAGAGATAGCTCACGTCGACCAGCAGGTTCACGGCGACGTACACCACGGCAAAGAACAGCACCACGCCCTGCAGCACGGGAAAGTCGCGGTTGAGCACCGCGTCGACCGTGAGCTGGCCCAGGCCCGGAATGGCGAACACGGTTTCGGTGACCACCACGCCGCCCAGCAGCAGCGCCGCGCTCACGCCGATCACCGTGACCACCGGCACGGCCGCATTGCGCAGCGCGTGGTGCTTGAGCACTTCCAGCTCGGTGATGCCCTTGGCGCGCGCGGTCCGGATGAAGTCTTCGGTCAGCGCCTCGCTGACTGCAGCACGCGTCACCCGCGACAGCAGCGCCACGTAGGTGATAGCCAGCGTGAGGCACGGCAGCACCAGCTGGTTGAGCCACGGCCCCACCCCTTCGCCGATGCGCCGGTAGCCCTGCACCGGAAACCACTGCAGCTTCATTGCCAGCACATAGATCAGCACGTAGCCGACCACGAACACCGGCACCGAGAAGCCGGCCACAGAGAACGCCATGACGGCCTTGTCGAGCCAGCCCCCCATGCGCCAAGCGGCCAGCGTTCCCAGAGGCAGCGCGATGGCCACTGCCAGCAGCAGCGTGCCGGCCGCCAGCGAGAGCGTCGGTTCCATGCGCTGGCCGATGAGCTCGATCACCGGCTTGTTCAGGAAGAACGAGAAGCCCAGGTCGCCGTGCAGCACGCCCTTGCCCCAGATCGCGAACTGCTCCCACAGCGGCCGGGTGAGGCCGAGCTGCACGCGGATGCGGTCCAGGTCTTCGTTGGTGGCGCTGTTGCCGCCGATGACGGCCGCAGGGTCGCCGGGGGTGAGGCGCACGATCATGAAGATCGCCACCGCCACGACCAGCAGCACGGGAATGGTGGCGAGCAGGCGCTTGCCGAGGAAGGTCAGCATGGCAGGCGCGCCCTTATTGCTTCTTGATGTTCCAGTACACCTGCGCGCCGGCCGGCACCAGGCCGCTCACGTTCTTGCGCACCGCGGCGGGCTGGTTGTATTGGCCCACAGGCACGTGCGTGGCCGTCTCGAAGGCGCGCAGCTGGGCGGCCTGCGCGAGCTTCTTCTTGTCGGCCTCGGTCTTGGCCTGCGCGAACTGGACCTTGATTTCTTCCAGCTTCGCATCGGTCTGCCAGCCGAACCAGCCCTTGTCGCCGGTGGCGTTCATCATGGCCATAGTGATCGGGTTGAGGATGTCCGAGGCGGTCCAAGAGGTCATGAACGCGCTCCAGCCGCCGGCCGAGGGGGCATCCTTCTTGGCGCGGCGCGCCACCAGCGTGGACCAGTCCATCGACTGCATGTCGACCTTGAAGCCGGCCTGCTCCAGTTGCTGCTTGGCCACCAGCGGCAGCTTGCCGATGGTGGGGTTGTCGGTCGGACGCATCAGCACCACGGGTTCGCCCTTGTAGCCGGCCTCCTCCAGCAGCGCCTTGGCCTTCTGCGGATTGGCCACGCCGGTGTAGTCGCCGGTCTGCTCCGACTCGAACAGCGTGCCGCACGGGAACATGCTCTTGCAGTAGCGCGTGAGGCCGGGTGTGCCGACCTGCGTGCGCAGGAAGGCTTCCTGGCCCAGCGCCAGCAATGCGGCGCGGCGCACCTTTTCGTTGTTGAACGGCGGCTGCAGGAAGTTGAAGCGCAGGATGAACTGGTTGCCCGCGGGCTGCGCGTCGATCAGCTTGATGTCGGGGTTTGTGCGCAGCGTGGCGTACTGCTCGAAGGCGGGCTGCTCCAGGATGTCGGCCTCGCCGTTGAGCAGCGCGTTCATCTGCGTCTGCGCGTCGCGGATGATGAGCCACTCCACGCGGTCCACGTACACGTTCTTGCCGCCGGCCGTGCCCGAGGGCGCCTCGGCGCGCGGCTTGTAGCGCGTGTTCTTGGTGAACACCACGCGCTCGCCGGGGCGGAACTCGTCGGCCTTGAACACGTAGGGGCCGGAGCCGATCGACTCCTTGATCTGCGTGTCGCCCGAGGTTTCGGCAATGCGCTTGGGCATGATGAACGGCACGTTCGACGAGGGCTTGCCCAGCGCCTCGAGCACCAGGCCGAAGGGCTCCTTCAGCACGATGGAGAAGGTCCTGGCGTCGGGCGTTTCGTAGCGCTCGGTCACCTTGGCGAGCTGCGCGCCGAAGGTGTCGCGGCTGGCCCATCGCTTGATGGAGGCCACCACGTCCTCGCTGGTGACGGGCTTGCCGTCGTGGAACTCCAGGCCGTCGCGCAGCGTGAAGGTCCAGGTCTTGTTGTCGGGCGACACCTTCCACTTGTCGACCATCTGAGGCTTGATGTGGCCTTCGAGGTCGGTGGCGAAGAGCGTGTCGTACACCATGTAGCCGAAGTTGCGCGTCACGTAGGCCGTGGTCCAGATCGGGTCGAGCACGGTGATGTTGCTGCTCGGGATGATCTTCAGCGTGGTGGTCTGTGCCATCGCGGGCACCATGGCCCCGGCGGCCGCACCGGCCAGCAGCGCGGCGGCGCCCCATCGGGCAAGGCGGCGCGACAAGGTACTGGCCGATGTCCCGACTGTCGGAACAGGCGAAGGCGAGAAGAGCTGCGGTTGCATGTGATTTCCTGAAAGATGGAACTGGAGCGCAATGCCGAACCTGCGAGGGCTTGCGGCGGCGAGGTCTCCATTGAGACATCTGTCAGGTGAAATGCATATATACAGTTAAATTCTTCTGTAGTAGAACAGTCGCTTGTTCGCCTCGTATCCGTCCCCGTGTTGGGGCTTTCTCGTGCACACGAAGCGTGCATGCCTTGCCGTGATCACTGTCAATCCTTCGCTGCCCACGCCCCTGGTTCGCCAGGTCTACGACGCGCTGCTCGCGCAAATCGCCTCGAGCGCGATGAGGCCCGGCGACAAGCTGCCCTCGGTGCGTTCGCTTTCCACCGACTGCGGCGTGAGCACCATGACCGTCACCAACGCCTACCAGCGCCTGGTGGCCGAGGGCCACGTTGAGGCGCGGCGCGCCAGCGGCTACTACGTGGCCGAGGTCGAGCGCTCGACAGCCACGCGGCGCAAGCCCTTCCTGGGCCGCACCTCGGTCGACTCGCTGTGGCTGCTCAAGCACGTGTACGAAGACGACCGCACGCTGCTCAACGCTGGCTGCGGCTGGATCCCGCCCGAGATGCTGCATATAGACGGCGTGCGGCGTGCGCTGGCGGCGCTGTCGCGCAAGTCTGCCGCAGGGCTGGCGAACTACGGCACGCCCTACGGCTACCTGCCGCTGCGCCAGCAGATCCAGACGCTGCTGGCGCAACAGGGCATCGAGACCGCGCCGCACCAGATCGTGCTGACGCACGGCGCCTCGCAGGCACTGAACCTGGTGGCGCGCTGCCTGCTGCAGCCGCGCGACGTGGTGCTGGTCGACGAGCCCGGCTCCACCAATCTTTACGCCATGCTGCGCTCGCTCGACCTGAAGCTGGTGGGGGTGGAACGCACGGTGAACGGGCCCGACGTGGCTGCGCTGCAGGCACTGGCGCAGCGCCACGGTGCCAAGGCCTTCTTCACCACCACCAACCTGCACAACCCCACCGGTGGCCAGTGCACGCCGGCGGTGGCCTACCAGATGCTGCGGCTGGCCGAGCAGCTGGACTTCCACATCGTCGACAACGACGTCATGGCCGGGCTGGAGCCGCCCGGCGCTGCCACGCCGCTCGCCAGCCTCGACCGGCTGCAACGGGTGATCCACGTGGGCAGCTTCTCGAAGACGGTCTCGCCAGCGCTGCGCGTGGGCTTCGTGGCCTGCAGCGAGGAGTTCGCCGAGAAAATGATTCTTCAGAAGATGGTGAACAGCCTGACGACCTCGGAGTTGAGCGAGCGGCTGCTGCATGGCGTGCTGGTCGAGGGACGCTACCGGGCCCACGTGGCGCGGCTGGCCGAGCGGTTGCAGGCGGCCCAGCACACCGTGTGCGACCGGCTGGAGGCTGCGGGCATGCGGCTCTTCACGCGGCCAGCGGGCGGGCCCTTCCTGTGGGCACGCTTCGAGCACGACGACGTCGACATGCGCGCGCTGGCGCAGCGCGCCATCGCCGAGAGCTTCCTGCTGGCGCCGGGCGACCTGTTCCGCACCGACTTGCGGCCCACCCCGTGGCTGCGCTTCAATGTGGGCTACGCGGACGATCCGAAGCTGTACCGCTTCCTGGCCCAGGAAGCCAAAAGGCTGCGCGCCAGGGCCTGAGTTCGCGCCACCGATCGGGAGACAAGGAAGACCATGCTCTATTCCATCCTCATCTACGGTTCCGAATCTGCCGTGGCTGCCTGGGAGCCCGGCGTCGAAGAGGAAATGCTCGACCGCCATGCCGACCTGCGCGACGACCTCCAGGCGCAGGGCCGGCTCGGCACCGTGCTGCGGCTGATGCCCAACGTGGCCACCACGGTGCGCCGTGCGGGCGACATGCACCCGCTGGTCACCGATGGGCCCCTTGCCGAGACGAAGGAGCAGTTGATGGGCATCTACGTCGTGGAGTGCGAGACCGTCGAGGAAGCCACGCATGCCGCGCACCGGCTGGCCTTCGAGACCGGCGTGTTCGAGATCCGGCCGCTCACCTGGTACGACCCGGGCGTGATTCCGGCGCGGATTCCGCAGGTCTGAAAGAATCGCGCGGGTCACTCCGCACCCTGCCGCCCCGCATGCCACCCGAATCCCTGTCAACGCCCGCATTGGCCGACGCACTCATCGTCGATCCGTTCTATCTCGCGATCTCCGTCGACTTCGAGCACGACATGCCGGCCCGCAAGGCGGTGCTCGCCGCGTACTTCGCCTACTCGCTGGACGAGGCCGCGCGAACTGGGCGCCGCCTTGTGACGGAAGACGGCAGGCTCGGCGCGGCGGCCTGGCTGCTGCCACGCACGGATGCCGTCGACACAGCCGAGTCGGCGGCAAAGAACGAATTCCTCGCGGGCACGCTGGGCCCGCGTGGCTACGACAACTACCACCGCATCGTCCAATTCATGGCCGCACGTGCGCCGGCCGTCGTGCCAGCACAGGCCTGGTACCTGTCGATCCTCGGCATCTCGCCCGCCGCGCAGGGGCGCGGGCTGGGCGCACAGCTGCTGGCGCCGACGCTGGCCGAAGCCGACGCGGCAGGCGTGCCGTGCTTCCTGGAAACCTTCACGCCGCGCAGCGTGGCGTTCTACGAGCGGCTGGGCTTCCGCTGCGCAGCGGAACACCTGGAGCCGGTCACGAACTCGGCGTACGTGATCATGTGCCGGCCCGCCGCGGACATACTTCGCAACAACCACGGAAAATAAGCAAATACCGTTACCCGTCGCGCCGCGCTGGCCGAAGAATCCGCCGAATGTCCCCTCTCCCGATCGAAGACGCCGAACCCGTCTCGCTGAGCCCCACCCTCATCGTCGAGGACGACCCCGCCATGCAGGAGCGCCTGCGCCACGTGCTGTCCACACTCGGCGGCGACAAAGAACGCATCACGGTGACCGACAGCGTTGCCGGGGCACA
This sequence comes from Variovorax multivorans, assembly GCF_051216835.1. Taxonomy (NCBI): domain Bacteria; kingdom Pseudomonadati; phylum Pseudomonadota; class Betaproteobacteria; order Burkholderiales; family Comamonadaceae; genus Variovorax; species Variovorax multivorans. The sequence goes on along the minus strand of NZ_JBPJZL010000007.1, from coordinate 214,002 downwards.
GCAGCTGATCGGCAAGCATGACTACGGCGTGGTGCTGGTGGACATCGGCCTGCCCGACGGCAGCGGCGTGGAGCTCATCGACTGGCTGCAGGCGCACCACCCGGGCATTCCAGCGGTGGTGATCTCGGCCTGGCGCACCGAGGAAATCATTTTTGCGGCGCTGCGCGCGGGCGCCATCGGCTATCTGCTGAAGGAGCGCGACGACGTCGAACTCGGCATCGCGCTGCGCAGCATCGAACAGGGCGGCGCGCCCATCGACCCGAGCATCGCGCGCCACATCCTCGCGTGGCTCGCAACGCACCAGCCGACAGCCGACGCGCAGGTGCACGCCCCCGACGCCGCACCCGCCGCCGCCGCCGATGGACTGGCCCCGCTGACGCGCCGCGAGCGCAAGATCCTCGAGCTCGTGTCGCAAGGCCTGAGCAACCGCGACATGGCCGAGTCGCTGTCGATCTCCAGACTGACCGTGGAATGCCACACAAAGAACATCTACCGCAAGCTGGCCGTCAATTCGCGCACCGAAGCCGTCTTCCAGGCGCGGCGGCATGGCTTGCTGCGCTGACGGGCGCATTCCTCCTGCTCTTTGCGGCCTGCCCGGCTTTCGCTCAGGCAAACGCAGCAGCGCCCGCGCTGCACGTCGAAGCCGTGCGCGGCACCGGCTGGAACGACACGGCCCCGCCCGCTGAAGGCTGGGCACCCGTCACCTTGCCCGACAGCTGGGCCACACGCTGGCCCGGCTTCGACGGCGTGGTCTGGTACCGGCTGACGTGGCAGGAGCCCGAACAGGTGCGCGAAACCGGCCTGCTGCTGCACTACCTCAACATGGCCGGCGAGGTGTCGCTCAATGGCACGCCGATTTCGCGCGACGACAGCCTGGTCGAGCCGCTTACGCGCGCCTGGAACACCCCGCGCTACTGGCTGCTGGCCCCGCCGCTGCTCAGGCCCGGCACCAACACGCTGCTGGTGCGCGTCTCGGGCCTGTTCGCCTACCAGGCGGGGCTGGGGCCGGTGAGCCTGGGCACGCCGGCCGCGATGCAGGCGGAGTTCGAGCAGGAGCGCCTCGTGCGCCGCGACCTGCAGGTGCTGGGCCTCGCGGTGAGCGCGGCGGCCTCGGCCTTCTTCGCCGCCCTGTGGCTGCTGCGCCGGCGCGAGACGGCCTACGGCTGGTTCGCACTGATGTCCGTGCTGTGGCTGCTGTTCGGCTACAACCAGATCGCGACCAGCCCCTGGCCCTTTGCCAGCAACCACAGCTGGCAGGCGCTGAACATCTCGACGCTGCTGGTCTTCGGCGTGTCCTACGTCATCTTCGCGCTGCGCTTCTGCGGGCGACGCATGCCGCGGCTGGAGGGCGCGGCGCTGCTGATTGCGGTGGTCGGCGTGCTCGACCTGTGGCTGGCACCCCACGCAGACCTGATCGCGCACCGCGCCATCTGGACGCTGGTGGGCGGCTTCACCGTCATCGCGGTGAACGGCACCTCGATCGTCCACGCCCTGCGCCATCGCAACAGCCCGATGCGCTCGCTCGCGCCGTTCATGGCGGTGTCGGCGCTGACGGATGCGCACGACCTGCTGGTGTTCACGCAGGTGATCGACAGCAACACCTACTACACGACGATGTCTTCGTACATCCTGCTGCTGGGCATGGCCCTGACCCTGGCCGCGCAGTTCGTGAAGAGCCTCAAGCGCATCGAGAACTTCAACACCGAGCTGATCGAGGAAGTGAATGCAGCCAAGGCCGACCTCGCCGCCACGCTGGCGCAGCAGCACGCGCTGGAGTTGACGCACGCGCGCATCGGCGAACGCGTGAACCTCGTGAGCGACCTGCACGACGGGCTCGGCGGCATGCTGGTGGGCAGCATCGCCACGCTGGAGCGCACGCCCGAGAACCTCAGCGCGCCCGAACTGCTCGCCATGCTCAAGCGCCTGCGCGACGACCTGCGGCTGATCATCGACGCCACCGGCCGTGACGATGGCGCTCGCGTGCTGGGCGAACTACTGGCGCCGCTGCGCCACCGCAGCGCGCAACTGCTCGACGCCAACGGCATCGACTGCCGCTGGCAGGTGTCTGGCATCGACGCGCTCGAACTGCCGCCCTCGCAGAGCCTCGACCTGATGCGCTTTCTGCAGGAGGCGCTGACCAACGTGCTCAAGCACAGCGCAAGCCGGCGCGTGGACGTGACCGTGGCTCGCGCGGGCGCCGAACTCCGGCTCAGCGTGCGCGATGACGGGCGCGGCTTTGCCGTCGAAGGCACTGGCGAAGCCGGCGGCGCGGGCTTGCGCAGCCTGCGTACGCGGGCGCGCCGCCTCGGGGCCGAGCTGCAGCTGCAGTCGCGCCCCGGCGAGACGCAAGTGGCGCTGCGGATGCCGCTCGCGAGCTGACTAGAGTTCGAGCACCAGCCGCCCTTCGCAGGCGCGAGAGCAGCAGGCCATCATCTTCGTGTTGACATCGCGCTCCGAGCGCGTGAGCACCACGTCGCGGTGATCGACCTTGCCCGAGAGCACACGCACTTCGCACGAGCCGCACAGGCCTTCTTCGCAATCGCTCTGCACGTCGACATTCGCGGCACGCAGCGCGGTCAGCAGGGTCTGGTCGGGCGGCACGGTGAGGACGAGGCCGGAGTCTTTCAGCTCGACCTCGAAGGCGTGCTCCTTCGACGGATCGAGCGTGGCCAATGTCGATTCGAAATGCTCGACACGCAGCGCGCCTTCGGGCCAGGCGGCGCAGCAGCTTTCCAGTGCTTCGAGCATGCGCAGCGGGCCGCAGGCATAGACCTGCGCACCAGGCACTGGCTGCGCAAGCAGGGCCTGCAGATCGTTGCGCCGCCCTTCGTCGGCGGCGTGCACGTGCAGGCGTTCGCCATGCAGCGCGGCCAGCTCGTCGACAAAGGCCATGCTCGCGCGGCTGCGGCCGCTGTAGTGCAGCTCGTAGTCCATGCCCAGCGCCTTCGCGCGCCGCGCCATGGCGCTGACCGGTGTGATGCCGATGCCGCCGGCAATGAAGATCGCCGTCTTCAGCGATTCGTCGAGGCGAAAGTGGTTGCGCGGGCCGCGAATGCGCAGCCGGTCGCCGGCCTTCACATTCGCATGCACCCATGCCGAGCCGCCGCGCCCTTCGGGCTCGTGCAGCACGGCGATTTCCAGCACGCCCTGCTCGTCGGGGTCGCCGCACAGCGAATACTGGCGCGACAGCTCGGGCGTACCGCACTCGACGTCGATGTGCGAGCCGGGCGTCCAGCGCGGCAGCGCCTTGCCGTCGGGTGAGACGAGGCGCAGTTTGACGATGCCGTCAGCCACCGGCGTGATGCGCTCGACCACCACGGGCCTCGCAATCGAATGCGCCGACGGTTCGCCGATGCGCACGGGCACCTGCATGTCGCGCAGGCCATGGTTCGCTCGCTCTGGATTGGCGGCCGGGTCCCATTCCACCCACAGGTGCTCGGGCCCGCGGAACGAAGTGTTCGGCACGTAGGTGAAGCGTTGCTCGGCAAGGCGCATGTGCGGCAGCCGGCGTGTGAACTCCTCCAGGAATATCTGCATTTCCATGCGCGCGAGGTTCTTGCCCATGCACTGGTGCGAGCCGTAGCCGAAAGTCAGATGGTCGCTGGCGTTGTCGCGGCGGATGTCGAACAGGTCGGCATCGGCGAAGTGCCCCTCGTCGTGGTTGGCCGACGAGGTGACGATCAGCAGGCGCGAGCCTGCGGGCAGGTCGACGCCGTCGATCTGCGTGTCTTTCGTGACAAGGCGGCGCCATGCTGCCACCGAGCCGTTGTGGCGCAGGCACTCTTCCACCGCGTTGGGAATGAGCCCCGGGTCTTCGCACAGTTCGCGCCACACGTGGGGGTGCTGCAGCAGCAGCTTCATCGCGTTGGCCGTGGCGTTGGCGGTGGTCTCGTGCGCGGCGACGATGCCGGCCATCATCATCGAGTGCAGGTACGAGTCGGTCACCACCTCGGGGTGCAGCATCTGCTTGCGGATGCCGTATTGCATCCAGCCGGGTGCGTCGGGGTCTTGCCGCATCTTCTCGAGCACCTTGCCGGCGTACTGCCAGAAGTTGCCGACCGCGTGCGCCACGGCCACCTGCTCCTCAGGCTTCGGGCGGCCCCAGGTGTTGACGGTGTGCGCAATGGAATATTTGCGCAGCGTATCCATGTCTTCCTCGGGCACGCCGAGAAAGTGCAGCGCCACGGTGAGCGGAATTTCCCACAGCATCTGGTCGACGAGATCGGCCTTGCCGTCGTCGATGAAGCGGTCCACGTACTCGCGGGCCAACTCGCGCACCATCGGCTCGTGGTGCTTCAGTGCCTCGGGCGTGAACGGGTCCATCAGCGCGCGGCGGCGCGGCATGTGGGCGGGCTCGTCTTCGTTGACCAGCGTGCGGTTCAGCGCGAAGCCGTACGAGGCCAGCACCGCGTTGGCCTCCTCGCCGGTGGGCGTGATCTTTTCCAGCGCATTCGACGGGCTGAAGGTGATGTTGTCGCGGAACACCGCCTTGATGTCCGCATAGCGCGTGAGCACCCAGTAGCCCAGCTTCGGGCTGTAGAAGATGGGCTCCTGCTCGCGCGCCCAGCGCACGTACTCGGGTGGGTCCTGCTGGTAACCATCTTCGAAGGGGTCGAAGCCGGCGGCGCGCTGGCTCACGGGGCAGCCCGTGGGCGTGCGCTCGGAAGACAGCGGCCCGTGCGCGACAGGGCAGCCGGAAGTGCGTGGTGGCATGGCGGTGTCAGGCATGACGGCAGACTCAGTCGAGGGTGATCTTCAGGTCGCGGATCAGCTTGTGCCAGCGCACGGTTTCGTTCTTCAGCAGCTCGGTGTACTGGGCTGGCGTGTTGCCCACCGGCTCCACGCCGAAGTCGACCATGCGCGTGCGCACCGAAGGCTCGTTGATGGCCGCGACGATCTGGCGGTTGAGCGTGTTCACTACCTCAGGCGGCGTGGCCGAAGGCACCACCACGCCGACCAGCGCTGCGGCCTCGACGTTCTTGTAGCCGAGCTCGGCGAAGGTGGGCACGTCGGGCAGCTGCGGCAGGCGCGTGGGGTTGGCCACGGCCAGCGCGCGCACCTTGCCGCCCTTGATGAAGCCGGAGCCCGCTGCCAGGTCGACCATCATGGCCGGCAGCTGTCCGCCGACCACGTCGGCCAGCGCCGGCGCCGCGCCGCGATACGGCACGTGGACCATGAAGAGCTTAGCCTCCACCTTCAGCAGTTCCATCGCGAGGTGGTGCGGACTGCCCGCACCGGCCGAGGCGTAGTTGATGCCGCCGGGCTTGGCCCTGGCCTGGGCGATGAAGTCCTTGGCCGAGCTGAAGCCCGAGTTGGCGCCGACCACCAGGATCATCGGAAACTTGCCCATCAGGGTGACGGGCGCGAGATCTTTGGTGGGGCTGTAGCTCAGCGACTTGTAGAGCGCGGGGTTGAAGACCAGCGTGCCGTTGTCGGCCGAGAGGATGGTGTAGCCGTCGGCCGGCGAGCGCGCGGTTTCGGCGGCGGCCAGCGCGGTGTTGCCGCCAGGCTTGTTGTCGACCAGCACGGGCTGCGCGACCTGGATGGACAGCGTCTGGGCGACCGTGCGCGCAAGAAAGTCGGAACCGCCGCCGGCCGCGTACGGAACGATCCAGCGGATCGGCTTGGCGGGAAAGGTCTGGGCGCTTGCGCTAGCAGCAGCTGCCAGCGAAAGGATCACGGCAATGCACTTCTTCATGGGGTGTCTCCGGATTGGATATTGTGTATTGCGTAATTATCATACGCATAGCGTAATCACAAAATCGCGGGTTTACCCGGCCATGCCGGCCGAGCACCTAACATGAAGGCGACATGACCTCATCCCCGGAACCCAGCCCTTCCTCCCCCGCCTCCCCCGCCCGCGAACGCCGCCAGCGCGTGCAGTCCGCCGAAACCGGCATGGCCGTGCTCAAGGGGCTGGCGCACCTGGGCGGCCGCAGCAGCCTCACGGCGTTGTCGACGCACGTCGCCGAGAGCCCGGCCAAGGTGCACCGCTACCTCGCCAGCCTGATGGAAGCGGGCCTCGTGCTGCAGGACGCGGCCTCGCAGCACTACTACCTGGGCACCGAAGCGATCCAGATCGGGCTGGCCGCGATGCGGCAGGCCGACCCGATCCGCGCGGCCGAGCCCTGCCTGATCCGCCTGCGCGAGTCGCTGGAGGTGACGTGCTTCGTCGCGGTCATGGGCAACAAGGGCCCGACCATCGTGCGCTTCGAGGAGCCGGGCCTGCCGGTGACGGTGAACGTGCGCGCCGGCTCGGTGATGTCGATGCTGTGGTCGGCCACCGGCCGCGCCTTTCTCGGGCTGCTCGACGAATCGCGCGTGTTGGCGCTGGCCGAGCAGGAACTGGGTGAGGCCACGCCCGAAATGCGGGCGCAGCTCGACGCGAAAGACCCGATCGGGCATTTGCGCCGCGAGGTGCGACTGGCGCACTGCGCCAGCGTGAAAGACACCTACCTGCGCGGCATCAGCGCAGTGGCGGCGCCGGTGTACGACTATGCGGGTCGGGTATGCGCCGTGATCACCGCGCTGGGCGCCACGGGGGGCTTCGATCCGGCCATCGACGGGCCCATTGCCACGGCGGTGCGGCAGGAGGCCCGGGCCGCGAGCGCCCTGCTGGGCGCCGCGGCCTGAAGTTTCAGGGCTGGATCAATCGGCCCAGACCACCGTGCCGGTCCACGCCGTGGCCAGCACCAGGATGCCGAAGGCAATGCGGTACCAGGCGAACGGAATGAAGTTGTGGGTGCTGATGAACTTCAGCAGCCAGCGCACGCACAGCCAGGCGCTGATGAACGAGAACACCAGCCCCACGGCGAACAGCGGAATGTCGGCCATCGACAGCGCCGCGCGCTCCTTGTAGATGCTGTAGAGCCCCGCGCCGATCAGCGTCGGAATGGCAAGGAAGAAAGAGAAATCGGTCGCCGCCTGGCGCGAGAGGCCCAGCAGCATGCCGCCGATGATGGTCGAGCCGCTGCGGCTGGTGCCCGGGATCATCGCGAAGCACTGCACCAGGCCAACCTTCAGCGCATCCCACGGCGTCAGGTCGTCCACGTGCTCGACGCGCACCGAGCCCGGTGGCCGCTTCTCTGCCCACAAAATGATGAAGCCGCCGATGATGAAGGTGCTCGCTACCACGGTCGGAATGAACAGGTGCTCCTTGATGACCTTGCCGAACAGCAGGCCCAGCACCACCGCGGGCAGGAAGCCGATGAAGATGTTCAGCGCCAGGCGCTGTGCCTTCGGTTGCCGCGGCAATGCGACAACGGTCGATTTGATCTTCTGCCAATAGACCAGGATCACCGCGAAGATCGCGCCGGTCTGGATGGCGATCTCGAAAACCTTGCCCCGGTTGTCGCCGAAGCCGCCGAGCAGCGAGCCCGCAAGAATCAGATGGCCGGTCGATGAGATCGGAAGGAATTCGGTCAGCCCCTCGACGATGCCCATGACGGCGGCCTTGGCCAGCAAAACAATATCCACGCGTACTCCTTTTAAGAGCAGCCATTATCACGATGGGTCGGTCAGGGGGAATTCAGGATCCCCAGTTCCGGTGATGTTCAGATGCAGTGCGTTAACACAAAGTAGTGCATTACCGGGCATGTGTGATGTCCGAAGGAGCTTGCGCCAAATGCGAACGCCAATGCCCGGCAACGGGCACGAAGAACATACCTCGACCGTCGACGACCACGGCGAAGATCGACGCAAGAATGCACAGGATCTCGAGCGCGAGCAGCGCGCCTCGATGCAGCGCGTTGCCGAAGCCACCGGCGCGTCGGCCCACGAACTGCAGCAGCTGATGCAGCGGCTGCTCGACATCGACCGCTCGGGCTCGAGCGCCGGCATCGTCGCGCAGGGCCATATCGCGGCCGACCGCATGCAGTCGGGCATGCAGGCACTCGACCTCGGCGACGGCCACGTGGCCGAACAGCACGGCGATGCCGCGCAGAGCATCGATTTCTGGCTGCTCGAGCCGCTAGACCCGGCGCACGACAAGAAGTGGTACGCCCGCTGGAAGTTCTGGAGCTTCATCCTCGGCGTGTCCGGTTCCGAAGCCGCGCTCACCCTGCAGGGCCTGGCGCTGCGCCCCACCGAGCCCGGCGACACGCACGCCGACCTGGTGGCCAAGGCGCGCAAGGTGCTGGAGGCCTGGCGCCGCACTTCGGAGCCGCTCTTCTGGGCGGCCGTGGAATGCTACGTGCGGCAACAGTCGTTCTCGCTCGAAACACAGGCCTACCTGATGCACTGCATCGCCGCCATGTTCGCGGGCGACCCGATGAAGCTGTCGAACGCGCAGAGCGAGCAACTCGCGGGCGTTCTCACCGACACCTACTGCGACGCGCTGGGCACCTCGGCGAGCATGCCTTCGGCGGACATCTACCGGCGCCTGTCGCAGGGCCTGGAAGCAACCGACCGCGAAACCGGCCTCACCCGCAACCTGGGACGCAGCGACGCGGCCCAGATCGCGATCACGGCGCTGTTCTCGGTCATCGAAGGCTCGCGCTCACGCTACTGAGCCGTGCGCCGGCGCAGCGCGCGCACCGCGCTGTCGACCGTTGTGAGCACCGGCAGGCCGCTGGCGGCCTCGCAGGCGGCACGTGCCCTGGCCATGCTGAACTGCGCCAGCGCGATGCGCGTGCAGCCGCGTTCGCGCAGCGCTGTGGCCTGCGCAGCGATCAGGGTGTCGTGGCGCTGCACATCGCCGGCATTCAGTGCGTCTAGCGCACCCTCGGCCAGCGCGAGCTCGAGTGCCGTGTCTTGCGGAAACTCTGGCGGCATCGAAGCCAGCGTGGGCGCGAAGGTCGCGATCAGCCCGAGCCGGCCCTGCCCTTGCGCCGCCTCGTCGATCATGGCTTCGTTGGGCTTGAGCACCGGAATGCCGGCATGCCGCCGCGCCACCGCCTCGATGCACGGCCCGAAGGCCGAGCAGGTGAAGAGAATGCCCTGCGCACCCGTATCGACCGCGTACTGCGCGAGACGCTCGAAGCGCTCGTGCATGGCGGCGTCGAGCCCCTTGCCGTTGCGCGCCAGGTCGGCCGAGAGGCTGTCGTCGAGCAGGTTCATGCGCACGGCCTCGGGCCAGTCGCGCGCAAAGGCTTCGTTGATGGGCGCGACGGAGTGCGAGAGCGCGTGGATCAGGGCAATGCGGGTCATGAATTCGGAGGCTCTTCAGAAGCTCAGATGCCCTTCGAAGAAGGATTGGCGAACGCTTCCTTCGTCTCGGCATTCAGCGGGTAGTTGATGTTGATGCCCTTCGGCGGAATCGGCGACATGAACCACTTGGCATAGAGCTTCTCCATCTCGCCCGACTTCATCATGCCCGACACCACGCGGTCGACCAGCGCCTTGAAGGCCGGGTCGTCCTTGCGGAACATCAGCGACTGGTTTTCGGTGCGCAGGCTCTCGCCGGTGATGACGAAGTCCTTCGGGTTGCGCGCATTCGCGATCTGCCCGGCCAGCAGGATGTCGTCGAGCACGAAGGCCTGGGCGCGGCCGCTTTCCACCAGCAGGAACGAGTCGCTATGGTCCTTGCCCGCGAGGTTGTTCACTTCGAGGCTGCGGCCGCGGTCAGCCTCGCGCAGCAGGCGAAACGATGTGGTGCCGCTGGTGGTGGCCACCGTCTTGCCCTGCAGGTCGGCAATGCTCTTGATGCCCGAATCGGCCTTCACCAGCATGCGCACGTTGTAGCGGAAGATGTCCGGCGAGAACGCCACCTGCTTCTGCCGCTCGACCAGGTTGGTGGTGGAGCCGCACTCGATGTCGACCGTGCTGTTCTGTACCAGCGGAATGCGGTTGGCAGAGGTAACGGCCTGGTACTTGATCTCGATGGCCGGCATCTTCAGCTCGCTCTTCACGGCCTCGACGATGCGGTTGCAGATCTCGATGCTGTAGCCCACGGGTTTGAGGTTGCCGTCGAGGTACGAAAAGCCGAAGGACGACTCCCGGTAGCCGAAGGTGATGGCGCCGCTGGCCTTTATCTTCGCGAGCGTGTCGCTTTCCTGGGCCTGCGCGGCCGTGAGCGGCATGAAGGCCACAAGGATCACCGCGAGCGCGGCACCAAAGGGAAACGGCAGACGAAGCTTGGGCATGGAACGCTCCTCGGAACGATGGTTGAAGAAAAGACGAACGGGAAAGTGGTAGCGCTCAGCGCGCGGCGGCACGCGTGACCGCGTCGATGGAGGCCGCGAGCCGCGCGGCGATCTCCTGCAGGTCTTGCCGCGTGGCGATGAAGGGTGGCGCCAGCAGCACGTGGTCGCCCAGCCGGCCATCGACCGTGCCGCCGAAGGGGTAGCACAGCAGGCCGCGCGCCATGGCGTCCTTCTTGACGGTGGCGTTGACCTTCAGCGCCGGATCGAAAGGCGTCTTGCTCGCGCGGTCGGCCACCAGCTCGATGCCCCAGAAAAAGCCGCGGCCGCGGATGTCGCCCACGTGCGGGTGCGCGCCCAGTGCATCGGCCAGCATCGCGCCGAAGGCGATGCCGTCTTCGCGCACCTTGGCGACCAGCCCGTCGCGCCGGATCACCTGCTGCACCGCGAGCGCAGCAGCGCAGGCCATCGGGTGGCCGAGGTAGGTGTGGCCGTGCTGGAAGAAGCCGCTGCCGCTGGACATGGCTTCGACGATGCGGCGCTGCGCCAGCACCGCGCCCACCGGCTGATAGCCGCCGCCCAGGCCCTTGGCGACGGTCATGAGGTCGGGCACCACGCCCTCCTGCTCGCAGGCGTGCAGCGTGCCAGTGCGGCCCATGCCGCACATCACCTCGTCGAGGATCAGCAGCACGCCGTACCTGTCGCACACCGCGCGCACCGCCTTGAAGTAGCCCGGCACCGGCGTAAGCACGCCGGCCGTGGCGCCGCCGACGGTCTCTGCCACGAAGGCGATGACGCTGTCAGCGCCCTGCGCGAGGATGGCCGCTTCGAGCTCGGCCGCCAGGCGCAGGCCGTACTGCCCGGCGCTTTCGTCAGCGCGTTGCTCGCGGTACGGATAGCAGGGCGACACGTGCGTGGCCGGCACGAGGATGGGTGCGAAGGGTTCGCGCCGCCATGCGTTGCCGCCCACGGCCAGCGCGCCCAGCGTGTTGCCGTGGTAGCTCTGGCGGCGCGCGATGAAGTGCGTGCGCTGCGGCTGGCCGATTTCGACGAAGTACTGCCGCGCCATCTTCAGCGCCGACTCCACCGCCTCCGAGCCACCGCTCACCAGGTAGACGTGGCTCATGCCCTCGGGGGCGGAGCCGATCATTTCGTCGGCCAACTGCTCGGCCACTTCGCTCGTGAAGAAGCTGGTGTGCGCGTAGGCGAGCTTGTCGATCTGCGCGTGCATGGCGGCCAGCACCTCGGGGTGCGCATGGCCGAGCGACGACACCGCCGCGCCGCCAGAGGCGTCGAGGTATTCGCGGCCTTCGGCGTCGCGGATGAACATGCCGTGGGAGCCGGTGGCAACGGGCGGGGTCTGGCGAAGGTGGCGGTGGAAGACGTGCGTCATGGCGGCTGGCAACTGGATTCGAAGGTTGGAACTAACGTTTCCGCTTGATTATTATTTGGAACATTTGTTCCGTCAACTACCGCCACTCGACCCCTCCGGTACATTTGTTCCAACGACAGCCGAAGAGAGACACCGCCATGGGCGCCCGAGAGCAGATCCGCCAGCGTTTCAACGAACTGAGCCCCGCCCTGCAGCAGGTGGCGCGCTACGTGCTCGACCATCCGAACGAGGTGGTCACGGGTTCGATGCGCAACGTCGGCACGCGCTCGCAGAGCACGCCCGCCACCCTCGTGCGTTTCGCGCAGCATCTGGGCTTCGAAGGCTGGCCGCAACTCAAGGAAGCCTTCGCCGCCGACATGGGCCTGGGCTCCGCCGAAACCTACGGCGGGCGCGCCAAGCAGCTCGTCGGCCGCGCCAAGGACCAGACGCTGACCGGCGAAATGTTCGAGGTGCAGCGCCGCAACCTCGAAGCCACGCACCAGCAGAGCGAGCAGGCGCTGCAAAAGGCCTGCGCGCTGATCGAGAAGGCCCCGGCCGTGCACGCCGCGGGGTTCAGGGCGTGCTTTCCGATCGCCTTTTCATTCGTCTACGTGTACCGGATCTTTCGCGCCAGCGTGCATCTGGTCGACGGCCAGGGCGGCTCGCTGGAGATGCAGCAACGCGCCTTCGCCAAGGGCGACGCGCTGGTGGTGGCGAGCTTCGCGCCCTACTCGCGCGAGGCGCTGCAGGTGGCGCAGGCGGCCAAGGCGGCGGGCTGCCGCATCGTCGCCATCACCGACAGCGTGACCTCGCCGCTGTCGCTGCTGGCGGACGAGACGCTGCTTTTCACGATCAACAGCCCCTCGTTCTTCCCGTCGGTCGCGGCGGGGGTGGCGGTGACCGAAGCGCTGGTCGAGCTGCTGGCCAGCCGCGCGGGCAAGCCGGTGATCCGGCGTATCGATCAGGCCGAGGCGCAGTTGTTCGAATCGGGGGCCTACCTCACGCCGCCGGCGGCGCGGGGCGGCTAGGGCCGAGAACTCAGATCAGCGCCCGGGTGCGGCCGGCGGCCTGCTGGCTCAGGTAAAGCACCAGCAGGTCGCGGTTGGCGATGATGTGCTCGCGCATGGCGGTTTCGGCGCTGGAGGCTTCCTGCCGGCCCAACGCCTCGACGATGCGGCAGTGCTCTTCCAGCGCCTGCAGGGCCTGCTCGTGGCGGTACAGCTGCATCGACGCGTCGCGGTTGTGCGGGCGCAGCTTGCTGTCGAAGATGATCGGCAGCTGGCTGGCTCGCTGCACCGCCTCGGTCAGCCAGCGGTTGTCCGCCAGTGCCAGCAGCTTGCTGTGAAAGGCCTGGTTCAGGTCCTGCCAGTGCTCGGCCCGGGCGTCAGTCCATTCGCCTCTGCCGTGCAGCACTTCGTACTGCTCGTCGAGCATGGCCGTCAGTTGCGCCAGGGCCCCGCTTTCGAGGCCGCGCTCGCTGATCAGGCGGCAGCACATGCCCTCCAGCGTGGCACGCACGCTGAAGGCGTCGAACACGTCCTTGGCGTTGAAGCGGCGCACCTGGAAGCCCTTGTTGGGCAAGTACAACAGCAGCCCCTCGTCGGCCAGCCGCGCCATGGCACCGCGCACAGGGGTGCGCGACACGCCAAGCTCGTTGGCGAGCGAAATCTCCATCAAGTGGGAGCCAGGGGCAATCACACCATCGAAGATGCGATTGCGCAGCGTGTCGGCCACGGACAACGCTCGTGTCCGAGAGGGGTCTGGGGGAGTCATCGAAAGTCGGGAACTGGGGGGGCGCCGGAAGCGGGTCGCGCGGATGGTACGGCCCCGTACAAATGCTTCATATCCCCGATTTCCGTAAAAATTTTATTCCGGGACTTTTTCGATGATTACTTCAAATTTATTAACTTCTGTAAACGCCTCTTCCGCTGTAGGCGTTAACCCGCCCCCGGTAGCCTTTTCGGCCGGCCCGCCTATCTGGCAATGATCCAGTCGGCGATCTGTGGGACAACTTCGCGATCGAGTCCGTTGAAGCCGTGATACGCCATGGCCTCGCACGGGTCGCCCCTGTTCTCCCCACCCTTGAAGCTCAGCAGCGCCTTCCTCGGCGAGTTTTCGAGCTTCCCCATGAGGGCGGGCACGTTGGCAAACGCGCAGAGCGCGCAGCCATCCTGCTCGTGATGGACGACGAGAACGGGAACCCTGATCTTTTCCAGCGGCATTGCCGGAACGGGCCGTCCCCTGTCGTCGGCGAGGATGGTCGAGCTCATGACGATGCCGTCCGGTCCTTCAGGGCCTGAAAGCTCGGTCGCGACGTATGCCGCGGACTGCGTACCCCGGCTGGTGCCCACAAGCCACACAGGCACCTTGGATTGCTCTCGCATCCACGCAATGACCGCCTTGATGTCGGCCGCATGCTCCGGCTTCTGGCGAAAACCGCTGAGGTAGGGTGGACTCAGCCGGTCCGAAGGCGCATCGACGACGGCGACCATGAGCCCCTGGTCGGCAAAAAGCTGCCGCGTGCGAATGAGAAAATTCCCGGCGCCCCAGTTGAACGAACCATTGGGAAAGATCTGCAACCCGCCGTGCCCGCCTGCGAGCAGGATCACGGCAGCCCTTGGCGCTGGCGGCGACAGCACGAGCATCCGCTGCGTTACCCCGGGCCGGGTGGGAATGTCCACCACCTTCTGCGTGGTCTGCGCCTGGGCTGGCGAAACCAGTGCAATCAGAAAGAGAAAGCCCGCGATCCAGTACCTGGCAATGTTGCGCATCGACGATCTCCTGGGGGTACAGCTTTGAGTCCGTTTGCCGGCTGACCTGCATAATCGCGCCCTTTTTCCCTAGGGACGCCAGATGAATCTGGAAATCGCGCAATCCACGCCGACGGCGGCAAGCATTGCGAAGCTCGTTCAGGCGCACTACGGCCTGGGCGAAGTGGTCGAGAGCGAGTTCCTGCGGCGCAGCTTCAATCAAGTCTATCGACTGAGTTTTGCCAGCGGGCGACGTGCCGTGGCGCGGCTTTGTGCCGAGCGGCCCCGAGGCGGCCCCAACATGCTGTTCGAATCAGCCGCGCTGCAGCATTGGGCCCAGGCCGGATGCCCCGTATCCCGTTGCCTGCCCACCACGGACGGTGAAGTCGCCATCCACGTGTCGCTACCCGAGGGCTCCCGGGCGCTGATGCTGTTCGAGTATCTGGACGGAGAGTTCACCGGAGACTCGGCCGATGACATCGAAGCCTTTGCGCACGGGCTGGCCGCCCTGCACGTCGCGGGCGAAAGCTACCAGGGGCCGGCCAGCAGCTACTGCCTGGACCTGGACTACCTGCTGCTGCGCCCCCTGCAAGGCCTGCTGTGCGCTCCGACCATGACCGCCGAGCTGCGCCCGCAATTCGAGATGCTGGGCCAGCGCCTGCACAGCGATGTCCTGGCATTGGGCGAACTCAGCCGCGTGCTGTGCCACGGCGACGCGCACGGCAGCAACAACTTCATCGTGCGCGGTGCGCAGGACCAGCACGAGGCGGTGTTCTTCGACTTCGACGAGGCGGGCCCCGGCTACCTGGCTTATGAACTGGCGGTCTATCCGTGGAGCCTGCATCCGCGCACGCCCGATGGCGTACTGAGCGACAAGGCAACGGGGCAGTGGCGGAACTTCATATCCGCCTATCGCGAGGCCCGGCCCGTTTCCGACGCCGACCTTGCCGCCATCGCACGTTTCATGGCCGTGCGGCAGATCTGGCTGCTGGGAGAGTGCGCAGGAAGGGTTCCCGTCTGGGGCTCCCAGACCATACCGACCGACTACCTCCGCCGGCAGGTGACCATGCTGCGCAAGTGGGAAACATTGGAGTTGCCACTCTAGTAGGGCCCGGAACCCTCCCCACCCAGCGCAAGTCAAACCGCTTGTCGCGGCGCCTTGTCGCGACAGGAGGTAATGACCATGAAGCAAGTGAAGCATTGGCAAGACCCCGTCAACGCCGTCGCCGGCGCCTGGCTGATCGTCTCGCCCTGGGTCCTGGGCTTTTCGGACATGACGCCCGCCATGTGGACGATGGTGGCGACCGGCATCGTGCTCGGCGCGGTGGCGCTCGGTGCGACCTTCGTGCCCCGACAGTGGGAAGAATGGACCGAGGTAGCGCTGGCGGCCTGGCTCGCTATATCGCCCTGGGTGGTCGGCTTCCGTGGCGCCGAGACGGCGATGGTCAATGCGGTGCTCGTCGCCGCGGTGATCCTCGTGCTGGCGCTCTGGGTGCTGGTGACCGACAAGGACTACCTGGGCAATATCGGCGACCGTCCGGCGCATTGACCTGAGCGCCGGGCCGGAGGATGGGCCCAGTGCCCATCCTTCATATCGATCAGCCGCTTACTGCGTGCGCGAAGCGGCGGGTTGCGGTGCTGCCGCGTCCGCTTTGGCGTTGTTGCCATCGCCCATCCACCCAGCCTGCCAGCCCCCGCCCATCGCCTGGATCAGCGCGATGGCCGTGGTCTGGCGGCTGACCTGCAGCTGCACAAGCGTGCGCCGCGCGCTCAGCGCGGCGGCCTGCGCGGTGACCACGTCGGTGTAGCTCACCTGCGCGGCGCGATAGCGGTTCAGCAACTGCTGCTCGGTCTTGTCGGCCGCAGCCGAGGCTTCGCGGCGGAAGCCCTCCTGCTCGGCGAGCGTCGCGCTCGCGGTGAGCTGGTCTTCCACGGCCTGGAAAGCCGTGAGCACGGTCTGCCGATAGCGCGCCACGCTCGACTCGTAGGAGGCCTTGGCCGAATCGACGTTGGCCGCGATGGCGCCCGCATCGAACACCACCTGCGCCACCGAAAAGCCCAGCGACCACAGCGAGTTGGCCGAGCTGAACAGGTCCTTCACGCGGCTGGCGCTGCTGCCGACCGAAGCCGTGAGGCCGATGTTCGGAAAGTAGGCTGCGCGCGCAATGCCGATCTGCGAATTGGCCGCCGCCACGGCGCGCTCGGCGGCCGCGATGTCGGGCCGGCGCTGCAGCAGCGTCGAGGGCACGCCGAGCGGCACGCCGGGCACCACGGGCGTCCATTGCGCGGCCGGCAGGCTGAAGTCGGCTGGTGCCACGCCCAGCAGCGCGGCAATCGCGTGCTCGTAGGTGGCGCGCGTGCGCTGCAGGCCCACACGCTCGGCCTTGGCGTTGACGAGTTGCGTCTGCGCCTGCAGCACATCGGTCTGTGCGGCAATGCCGGCCTGATAGCGGTTGCTCGTGATCTCGAAGGCGCGCTGGTAGCCCTGGATGGTTTCGTCGAGCAGCACGATCTCCGTGTCGGCCTCGCGCAGCGAAAAGTAGTTGGTGGCCAGATCGCCGATGGCCGACAGGCGCGCCGCGGCCAAGTCGGCCTCGCTCGCCTGTGCATTGGCCTGCGCGCTGCTCACGGCTTCGCGCAGGCGGCCCCACACATCCGGCGTCCAGCTGGCGCCGAGCGTGGCCGAGAAGGCATTCGACGGGCTCGACGTGCTGCTGCCGCCCACGGTGCCCGAGCGCTTGCCGCTGCCATCGAGCGACACCGACGGGAACAGCGCCGCCCGCTCGCCGCGCACCAGCGCCTGGGCCTGCGAATAGTTGGCCACCGCCGCGGCGATGTTCTGGTTCGACACCTGCACGCGGCCGGCGAGTTCATCGAGCGTGGCATCGCCGAACAGCTTCCACCATTCGCCGCGGTCGAGCGCGTCGGCAGGCGCGGCGGGCAGCCAGCCTTCGGCGGTCTTCTGCTCCTTCCAGTTGACGGACGCGGCGGTGGTGGGCTGCTCGTAGCGCGGGCCGACGGAGCAGCCGGCGAGCACAGCAGCCAGTGCGAGCGCCGAGAGCGGGAAGCGGCTCGCGCGGAAAGAAGAAAGGGAAAGCAGTGCGTTCATGGCGGTGTTGTTCTCAAGCTGGCGCGACCCGGCTCAGTTCGTGTTCGTTCTTGCCGCGGCGGCGCAATTTGTCGAGCAGCAGGTAGACGACCGGCGTCGTCAGCAGGGTCAGCAGCTGGCTGGCGATCAGCCCGCCGATGATGGCCACGCCCAGCGGCCGGCGCAATTCAGCGCCCTCCCCGAAGCCGATGGCCAGCGGCAGCGCGCCCAGCGCGGCCGCCAGCGTGGTCATCAGGATCGGGCGGAAGCGCAGCAGACAGGCCTCGCGCACCGCCTCCAGCGGCGAGAGCCCGCGCGAGCGCTCGGCCTCCAGCGCGAAGTCGATGATCAAAATGGCGTTCTTCTTCACGATGCCGATCAGCAGGAACACGCCGATCAGCGCAATGATCGAGAACTCCATGCGGAACATCAGCAGCGCCAGCACCGCGCCCACGCCGGCCGAGGGCAGCGTCGACAGCACGGTGATCGGATGCACCAGGCTCTCGTACAGGATGCCCAGCACGATGTAGATCACGATCAGCGCGGCCAGGATCAATATGGCCTGCTGCCCCTGCGACTGCTGCGCGCTGGCCGCCGTGCCGGCGAAGGCGCCGCGCACGTTGGTGGGCATCGCGATGTTGGCCTCGGCCTTGGCAATGGCCTCGCGCGCATCGCCGAGGTTCGCGCCTTCGGCGAGGTTGAACGAGATGGTGGTCGCCAGTTCGCCGTCTTCATGGCTCACCGAGGTGGCGACCGATTGCTCTTCGAACTTCGCGACCGCCGACAGCGGCACGAGCGCGGTGGCCGTGTTGCTCAGCACGTTGCCGGTCGATGCGCTGCGCAGGCCCGCGTTGGCCGACACCGGCACGGAGGTGCTGCTGCTGGCCGTACTGGTCGTGCTCGAGGACGACGACGAACTTGAACTCGTCGACGACGTCGTGGTGCTCGCCGCCACCTGCGTGGTCACGGTCTGGCCCCCCACTACCGTCGTCTTGGTGGCCGGCACGTACACGTCGCTCAGGGCATTGGGACTGCGCGCGTAGCGCGGCGCCCATTCCATCACCACGTGATACTGGTTCAGCTCGGTGTAGATGGTCGCCACCTGACGCTGCCCGAAGGCGTTGTAGAGCGCGTTGTCGACGGCCGTGGAAGTAAGGCCCAGCCGGCGCGCGCTGTCGGGGTCGACTTTGGCCACCGTCTCCACGCCGTTCTCGTCCTGGTCGGTGTCGATGTCGGTCAGCACCGGCTGCATCTTCAGCTCGTCGGACAGCTTCAGGGCCCAGGTGCGCAGGTCGGCGAGGTTGTCGCTCTTGAGCGTGTACTGGTAGGTGGAATTGCTGGCGCGACCGCCCGAGCGCACGTCCTGCACGGTGCCCAGGAACACACGCAGGCCCGTTACTTCGTTGAGCTGTGGCCGCAGCCGCGCGATCACGGCCAGGCCGCTGTCCTTGCGCTGGTTGGCCGGCTTCAGGTTGACGAACATGAAGCCGCCCCCTGCCCGGCCCGCGCCGGTGAAGCCCACCACTGTGTCGACCGCCTCGTCCTTGCGGATGATGTCGACCACCTGCCGCAGCTTGGCGGCCAGCGCCTGCGACGAAATGCTCTGGTCGGCACGCAGGCCGCCGTTGAGCTGCCCGCTGTCCTGCTGCGGGAAGAAGCCCTTGGGCGCGGCGCTGAAGAGATACACGTTGAGCCCGACCACCGCCACCAGGATCAGCATGACCAGCCCCTTGCTGTCGAGCGCCCAGTCGAGGCTGGTCTCGTAGCGCTTGAGCACCCAGTCGTAGCTGCGTGCCGCCATGCGCCCGAAGCGGCCTTGCGGCTTGCTCTTGTCGTGCTCGCCACCGGGCTTGAGCAGCCACGCGCACATCATGGGCGTGGTGGTCAGCGAGATGACGAGCGAGATCATCACCGCCGCCGACAGCGTTACCGCGAACTCGCGGAACAGCCGGCCGACCTGCCCGCCCATGAACAGCAGCGGAATGAACACCGCCACCAGCGACACGCTGATCGACAGCACGGTGAAGCCCACCTCCTTCGCGCCCAGCAGCGCCGCCTTCATGCGCGTCATGCCCGACTCGATGTGCCGACTGGTGTTTTCGAGCACCACGATGGCGTCGTCCACCACGAAGCCGGTGGCGACCGTGAGCGCCATCAGGCTCAGGTTGTTGAGGCTGAAGCCCAGCAGGTACATGACCCCGAAAGTGCCCAGCAGCGCCGCCACCGTGGCCACTGCGGGCACGATGGTCGCGCGCACGCTGCGCAGGAACAGGCTGACCACCAGCACCACCAGGATGACCGAGATGACCAGCGTGAGCTCGACCTCGCGCAGCGAGCCGCGGATGGAGTTGGTGCTGTCCGACGCCACCTGCAGCGTGACGTCGGGCGGCAGCTGAGCCTGCAGCTCGGGCAGCAGCGCGCGCACGCTGTCGACGGTCTCGATGATGTTGGCCGAGGGCTGCCGCGTGATCAGCACGATGATCGCGGGCTCGCCGTTGAACAGGCCCAGCGTGCGCGTGTCTTCCACGCCATCGACCACCTCCGCCACGTCCTGCAGCCGCACGGCCGCGCCGTTGCGCCAGGCGATGACCATCGGAGCGTAGTCGCTGGCGCGCAGGGCCGGCGTCTGCGTGTATATCTGCAGCTTGCGGCCTTCGCCCTGGACCGTGCCCTTCGGGCGGTTGGCGTTGGAGGCCTGGATGGCGGCGCGCACGTCTTCGGTGCTGATGCCGTAGCGGCTGAGCGCGAACGGCAGCAGCTCGATGCGCACGGCTGGGAGCGAGCCACCGCCGATTTCGACGTCGCCCACGCCATCTACCTGGGACAGGCGCTGGCTGACGATGTTCGAGACGGCGTCGTAGATCTGGCCCGGGGTCTTGGTCTTGGACGTGAGGGCCAGGATGATGACTGGCGAGGCGGCGGGATTGGCCTTGCGGTAGGTCGGGTTGCTTCTTAGCGTGGCGGGCAGGTCGACGCGGCTGGCGTTGATGGCGGCCTGCACTTCTCTGGCTGCGCCGTCGATGTTGCGGCTCAGGTCGAACTGCAGGGTGACTCGGGCGGAGCCTACCGAGCTGGTGGACGTCATTTCGTTGACGCCTGCGATGGTGCCCAGGTGGCGCTCCAGCGGGGTTGCTACGCTGGTTGCCATCGTCTCGGGGCTTGCTCCGGGGATGGAGGCTCTTACTGAGATGACTGGGTAATCGACTTGGGGGAGTGGGGAGACTGGGAGGACGAAGAATGCGGCTATGCCCGCCAGTGCTATTCCTATGGTCAGGAGGACTGTGCCTATGGGGCGGCGGACGAAGGGGAGCGACAGATTCATCGTTGCTCTCCTTGCGGAGGGCGGAGGCCGGGTCTCGGCCCGGCGGCCGACCTACTTTTCTTTGCTTCGCCAAAGAAAAGTAGGCAAAAGAAAGGCGCCCCTACTGTCTGCGTCCCTACGCTTCGCTTCGGGCAACCTGCGGTGCTCGACGTAGACGGGGGTCCGCAGAACTCGCTCCACTGCGTTGCGCTCAGACAGCTGCGGCCCTGATCCCGTCTACGTCTGCGCTCCTCGGCGCAGCCAGAAGGGAGTTCGAACAGGCCATCGCTTCGCTCGGCCTTCGAACAGCCAACAGCCAAACTCAACCACCGCAGGCGCTGCGCGCCTGCGGTGGCACCGGGGCCGAGCGAAGCAAAGGCCCGAGTGGTCTCCCCTCCCCTCTGGCTGCGCCGAGGAGCGCAGCGTTTCGCGGATAAGGGCTCGCCCTTGTTTGAGCGAAGCGAGTTTGGGCGAGACCCCGCGAAACGCGAGCACCGCAGGTTGCCCGTAGCGAAGCGAAGGGTCGCAGACAGTGGGGTCGCCTTTTCTTTGCTTACTTTCTTTTGGCGAAGCAAAAGAAAGTAAGTCGCCCGCCGGGGCGAGACCCGGCCCCGGAACGCAAACACGCAACAAGAAGCAAGCCAGCTCAAACCGCTTCCTCCTCAATCACCGCCCGCCGCGAGCTCCCCCCACCCAACCGATCAAACGCCAGATAGATAACAGGCGTAGTGAACAGCGTAAGCAGCTGACTAACAATCAACCCCCCAAAAATCGCCAAGCCAAGAGGCCTCCGCAACTCAGCCCCTTCCCCAAAACTCAACATCAACGGCACAGCAGCAAACAAGGCAGCCAGCGTAGTCATCAAGATAGGCCGAAACCGCAGCAAAGCAGCCTGATGAATAGCCTCTCGCGGAGATTTCCCCTGAGTCCGCTCAGCATCGATAGCAAAGTCGATCATCATGATCGCGTTCTTCTTCACGATGCCAATCAGCAGAATGATCCCGATGATCCCGATCACCCCCAGGTCGTTGCCGGTGATCATCAAGGCAAGCAGGGCCCCGACCCCGGCAGAAGGCAGCGTGGACAAGATAGTCAGTGGATGCACATAGCTCTCGTACAGCACCCCCAGCACGATGTACACGCAAACCACCGCCGCCAGAATCAGCCACAACTGGTTAGACAGCGACTTCTCATAAGCCCCTGAAGCCCCAAGGAAAGTCATCGTCACGCTGCCGGGCAGCCCGATCTCTTTCGCCGCCGCGCGAATCGCATCAACCGAAGTCCCGAGAGAAACCCCAGGCGCCGTATCGAAGTTCAGCGTGCTCGCCGGATACTGCGCCACGTGCGTGATCTGCAGCGGCGCCTGCTGCTCGGTGATGTCCGCAATCGCGGACAGCGGCGTCGCGGTGCCGGAGCCGGCGATCAGGCTCAGCTGCCCCAGCGTCTGCGGCGTATTCACCATGCCGGGACGCGCTTCGAGAATCACCCGGTACTGGTTCGTCTCGGTGAAGATCGTCGACACGATGCGCTGGCCGAACGCGCTGTAAAGCGCATCGTCCACCGTGCTCGCCGTGATCGACAGCCGCGCCGCGGTGTCGCGGTTCACGTTGACGAACGCCGCCAGGCCCTGCGCGCCGGCGTCGCTGCTCACGTTGCGCACCTTGTCCGAAGTCTGCAGCTTGGCCACGAGCTTCTTCATCCACTCGGTGATCGCCGCGCTGTCTACGCCCTCCAGCGACACGCGGTACTCGGTCGGGCCGGTCTCGGCGTCGATGGTCAGGTCTTGCGTGGGCTGCAGGTACAGCGTGACGCCGGCCACCTGCCGCACGCGCTCTCGCAGCCTGTCCATCACGTCCTGCTGATTACCGCGGCTCTTCGTCAGGTTGATGAGCATGCTGCCGGTGTGCAGCATGGTGTTGTTGGCTGCGTCCACGCCGACGAAGGAGCTGAGGTTCTCGACCTCGGGGTCATCGAGAATGGCTTGCGCCGCCTGCAATTGCAGCTGCGACATGCGGTCGAAGGACACGTCCTGCGCGGCCTGCACGCGGGCCTGCAGCTGGCCAGTGTCCTGCGTGGGGAAGAGGCCCTTCGGGATCGTGAGGTACAGCACCACCGTCAGCACCATGGTCAGCAGCGCGACCAGCAGCGTGAGCGGCTGGTGCTCGATCACCCAGTGCAGCGAGCGGTCGTAGCGCTCCATCACGCCGCTGAAGAAACGCTGGGCGCGCGCGCCGAAGCCATGGCCGGCGGGATCTTTCTTCGGTTCGTGCCTGAGCCAGCGCGCCGACATCATCGGCACCAGCGTGAGCGACACCACGGCCGAGATCAGGATGGTGATGGCCAGCGTCACCGCGAACTCGCGGAACAGGCGGCCCACCACGTCGCCCATGAAGAGCAGCGGAATCAGCACCGCAATGAGCGACACGGTCAGCGAGATGATGGTGAAGCCGATCTGCGTGGCGCCCTTGAATGCGGCCTGCAGTGGTTTTTCGCCCTCCTCGATGTAGCGCGCGATGTTCTCGATCATGACGATCGCGTCGTCCACCACGAAGCCGGTGGCAATGGTCAGCGCCATCAGGCTCAGGTTGTTGAGGCTGTAGCCCAGCAGGTACATCAGCCCGAAGGTGCCGATCAGCGAGATGGGCACCGCAATGCTCGCGATGACGGTGGCGCGCAGGCTGCCCAGGAAGGCGAAGATCACCAGCACCACCAGCACCACGGCCAGCACCAGTTCCATCTCGACGTGCTGGACCGACGCGCGGATGCCGGCCGTGCGATCGCTGAGCACCTCGATCTTCAGCCCGGCGGGCAAGCCGGTCTGCAGCTCGGGCAACTGCTTCTTGATGGCATCGACGGTGGCGATCACGTTGGCGCCCGGCTGGCGCTGCACGTTCATGATGATCGCGGGCGACAGCTTGTTGGTACCGTCGGCCTTGTTGCCGGCCCAGGCGCTGAGCTGGTTGTTCTCGGCGCTGTTGACCACCTGCGCCACGTCGACCATGCGGATCGGCGCACCATTCTTGTACGTGACGATGAGGTTCTTGTAGTCGTCGACCGTGAGCAGCTGGTCGTTCGAGTTGATGGTGTAGGCGCGCTTGGGGCCGTCGAAGCTGCCCTTGGCGCCGTTGGAGTTGGCTGCCGAGATGGCCGTGCGCAGCGTGTCGAGCCCGATGCCGTTGGCCGCCAGCGCCTGGGTGTTGGCCTGGATGCGCACCGCCGGGCGCTGCCCGCCGCTGAGCGACACCAGCCCCACGCCCGAGACCTGGCTGATCTTCTGCGCGAGCCGGGTGTTGACGAGGTTCTGCACCTCGGTGAGCGGCAGCGTGTCGGACGTGATCGAGAGCGTGAGCACCGGCGCATCGGCCGGGTTCACCTTGGCGTACACAGGCGGCGCCGGCAGGTCGGCCGGCAGCAGCGAGCCGCCGGCGTTGATGGCGGCCTGCACTTCCTGCTCGGCCACATCGAGCGTCTGGCCCAGCGAGAACTGCAGCGTGATGATCGACACGCCCGCGGCACTGGTCGAGCTCATGCGGTCGAGCCCCGACATCTGGCCGAACTGGCGTTCCAGCGGCGCGGTGACGGTGTTGCTCATGACCTCGGGGCTGCCCCCGGGGTAGAGCGTCTGCACCTGGATGGTCGGGTAGTCGACCTGCGGCAATGCCGACAGCGGCAGGAAGCGGAACGCCACCAGGCCGGCCAGCACGATGGCGACCATCAGCAGCGAGGTCGCCACCGGCCGGAGGATGAACGGACGTGACGGGTTCACCGGGCGGTCCCCATGCGGCGGCTGCGACTACCGCTCATGGGCGGCGCCCGCCCTGGCCACCTTCGCCGCCGCCTTCGGACATGCGCTGCCAGCGCTCCAGCGCCGCCGGGTCGCCACGGTCCAATGCTTCGAGGAAGCGCTTGCGGCGCTCCAACTGCTGCGGGTCGTCCTTGGCGGCGTCGAGCATGCGCTGGCGCTGCTCGGCGGTCGGGAGCTTGGCGGGTGTCGCTGGTTCTGCTGCGGGGGCGGCAGCAGCCGGGCCTGATGCACCTGACGCACCTGATGCGCCGCCCTTCGGTGCCGCCGCGCCGCCTTGACGGTGTTGTCCACGGCGCGAACCGCTTGCGGGCGCCGACGCCGCACCGGTCGGGCGTTCGACCTGGGTCTGCACGCGCGCGCCGTCCTTCAGCCGGTCGCCGCCTTCGGTCACGACCTGCTCGCCGGCCTTCAGGCCCGACATGATCGCCACGTTGTCCACGCTCGATTCGCCACGCGTCACCGGCCGCTGCGATACCGTGCTGTCTTCGTTCAGCACATACACGTAGTCGCCGTTGGGGCCGTGGCGCAGCGCCGTGACCGGCACCACCACCGCGCTGGCCACGGTGCGCAGCAGCAGCCGCAGGTTGACGAACTGGTTCGGGAACAGCGCGCTGTCGGCGTTGGCGAAGCGGGCCTTGGCCTTGACGGTGCCGGTGGCGGTGTCGACCAGGTTGTCAAGCGTGGAGAAGGCGCCATTCGCAAGCTGGCGCGTGCGCGTGCGGTCGAAGGCGGTGGCGTCGAGCTTGGCGCCCTGGGCGAGGCGCTCCTGCACTTCGGGCACGCGGTCTTGCGGAATGGCAAATTCAACGTCGATGGGCGCGATCTGCGTGATGGTCGCAATGCCGTTGGTGGTGCCGGTCGAGATGTAGTTGCCCCCGTCCACCGGCCGCAGGCCGATGCGCCCGCTCACCGGCGCGGTGATGCGGCTCCAGGCCAGGTTGAGCTTGGCCGTGTTCTCGTTGGCGCGGTCGATGGCCACGGTGCCTTCGAGCTGCTTGACCAGCGCGGCCTGCGTGTCGACGTCTTGCCGCGCGATGGAGTCCTGCCCCAGCAGGGTCTGGTAGCGCTGCAGCGTGACGCGCGCCGCCGCCAGCTGCGCCTCGTCGCGCTGCCGCGCCCCGGCGGCCTGCCCCAGCGCGTTCTGGAACGGCTGCGGGTCGATGGTGGCGAGCACGTCGCCTTTCTTGACCATCTGCCCTTCCTGGAAGAGCACGGCCGTGAGCACGCCCGACACCTGCGGCTGCACGATCACGTTGGCCAGCGGCGTGACGGTGCCCAGCGCCTCGAGTTGCACCGGGATGTCCGCCTGCCTGGCCGTGGCAACACCGACCGTGCTGGAGGCTCCGCCACCGCCGCCGCGCCCACCCGGGCCGCCCGGCCCACCGGGGCCACCACCCTGCCGGCCGGCGCCAGGAACGCCACCAGGGCCGGCCGCGGGCGTCTTCGACCGCTGGATCAGATACCAGGCGCCAGCGCCCAGTGCCACGAGCAGCAGCAGGGTCAGCAGCCCGCCCACCCACCGGCGTCTGCGCACCGTCGGATGTGTTGGCGAGACGGTGGAAGGCAGAGGCTCGGGTGGTTTTTCTTGTTCCATGGGCGGTGCGTGCGAAAGATGCAGGGGGTGCGGACCGGGGTAGTACAGCGCGGAATGGTAGTCCCGCTCTTTGCTGCGCCGTAAAGCGACGGTAAAGCTGCCCGCACGGCCTCCGCAATTCACGCCGCCCGGCTGCAATTCGCGCCGCATGCATGCATTCCGTCGCAAGCCGGTGGCTGGGGCGGGCGGGCGCCGGCACAGTCCACTCCATCGATTCCCTTCTGCCCTTCTTCTTCAAGATTTCTTCCACTTCCAACGGAGCGCCACCATGCTGATGCAAATCATCCTTCACACGCCCAAGTGGGTGTTCGCCGTGTTCTTCCTGCTGCTGTGGCTCGGCGCCAAGCAGCTGCTCACCAACGAAGTGAGCCTGAGCCGCGTCACGCTGATGCCGGTGGCCATGGGCGCCCTTTCGATCTACGGCGTGGTCTCCGTCTTCGGCGATTCCTTCGGCGCCCTGCTGGGCTGGGCCGCCGCCGCGGTGGTAATGCTGGCGCTGGTGCTGCAGCGCCCGCTGCCCGCCACCACCCGCTACGACGCGGCCGAGCGCCGCTTCCACGTGGCCGGCAGCCCCGTGCCGCTGATGCTCATGATGGGCATCTTCCTGACCAAGTACGTGGTGGGCGTAACCCTGGCCATGCACCCCGAGGTGCGCCAGCAAGCCGCCTTCAGCCTCGTGATCCCGGTGCTGTACGGCGCCTTCAGCGGTGTCTTCGCGGCCCGTGCGGTGCGCCTGTGGAAGCTGGCCATCCGCACTGACGCTATGTCGGCCACGGCCCGCGCGGCCTAAGATTCCCTAGGCCACGACTTTCATCCAGGACCCGCCACCATGAACGCGCTCTTGCTGATCCTCAAGATCTCCGTCACGGTGGTGCTCGTCGCCTCCATTGCCGAGGCGCTCGTGCTGTCCTGGCGCAACGGCTGGCGCAGCTACGACTGGAAGGCGGCCGGCGTCTCGGTGGTCGACTTTCTTGTGCGCGAGTACCCGTTGCGCTGGCTGCTGCCGCTGGCCTTCTGGACCGGCGCGATGAACTGGTTTTATGACCACCGCCTCTTCACCCTGCCGATGGACCACTGGAGCGGCTGGGCCGCCTGCTTCATCGGCCAGGAGTTCTGCTACTACTGGTACCACCGCGCGGCGCACCGGGTGCGCTGGTTCTGGTGCACCCACTCCATCCACCATTCGCCGAACCAGCTGAACCTGTCGGCCGCCTACCGCTTCGGCTGGACCGGCCGTCTCACCGGCACGCTGGCCTTCTTCATGCTGGCGCCGCTGCTGGGCATGCCGCCGCGGGTGATCCTGCTGATGCTCACGCTGAACCTGCTGTACCAGTTCTGGATTCATGCCACCTGGATCCCGCGCCTCGGGCCGCTCGAATGGGTGCTGAACACGCCCTCTGCCCACCGCGTGCACCATGCCTCGAACCTGGAATACCTGGACGGCAACTACGGCGGCGTGCTCATCGTGTTCGACCGCCTGTTCGGCACCTACATTCCAGAGCGCGCCGATCTTCCCTGCCGCTACGGGCTGGTGAACCCGATTACTTCGCACAACCTCTTCGAGATCGAGTTCAGCCAGTGGCGCGCGCTGTTGCGCGACCTGGCCTCGGCCCGCTCGGTGCGCACCTTTGTCGGCTACCTCGTGAAGCCACCGGGCTGGAAGCCCGATGGGGCAGGCGACACCACCGAGGAACTGCGGCAGCGCGCGGCATTGCAGGCGGCACCGTCGCCACAGTCGCCGCAGCCCGCCTCTTCCGATTTCATTCCTGTCCAATACAAGGAGCTGTCATGACCTCTCTTGCATCAAATTCTTCCCGCTCCGACGTCGAGCGCCTCGCCCGCCGCCGCGCCGGCGCCAAGATGGGCTGGTACATCCACGCCTTCGTCTACGTGGTGGTCAACCTCGGCCTCGTCACGATCTCGGCCGCCAACGGCCGCACCTGGGCGATGTACCCGCTCATGGGCTGGGGGCTGGGCCTGCTGATCCACGGCGCCGTCGTCTGGTTCGTGGCGCCCGGCGGCGGCTTCTACGACAGGCTGGTGGAACGCGAACGCCGCGCGCTGGGCGGCGGGGACCATCGGTGAGCGTGGAACAGCCTGCTGCTGCAAACAACAGGTTCAGGCCTGAAAACCTGAAGTCCATGCTGCGGCATGGCCTCATCACCGCCGTCTTCTGCTGCCTCATTGCCACCGTGATGACCATCACCGGCGGCGACAACTGGGCCGGCCACATGGTCTATTCGCTGTCGATCGGCATCGTGAGCTGGCTGTTCATCGACGGTGGCCGGCTCCTGATCAGCGGGCACCGTGAAATCCTCTGGCCCGCATGGCCGTGGGGCTTTCTCCTGATCGCGGTGGGCGCGGCCGTCGGCTTCTTCGTCGGCAACCTCATCGGCGACGCCTGGTTCGGCGCACCCCGGTTCGACTTTCTCGACTTCAAGGGTCACAAGCTGGCCACCGGCGTCACGATCACCATCATCGCGACGATCGGCATGTGCTTCTTCTTCTACAGCCTCGGCAAAAGCAAGCACATGCAGAGCCAGATCGACCTGGCACAGCGCAACGCCACCGAGGCGCGGCTCAAGCTGCTCGAAACGCAGCTGGAGCCGCACATGCTCTTCAACACGCTGGCCAACCTGCGCGTGCTGATCACCATCGACCCGCCGCGCGCCGTGGCCATGCTCGACCGGCTCAACAGCTACCTGCGCATGACGCTCAGCGGCTCGCGCGCGCTGTCGCATCCGTTGTCGGCCGAGTTCGAGCGGCTGGGCGACTATCTGGAGCTGATGTCGGTGCGCATGGGAGAACGCCTGCATTACACGCTCGACCTGCCGGAAGACCTGCGCGATGCGCCCGTGCCGCCGCTGCTGCTGCAGCCGCTGGTGGAAAACAGCATCCGCCACGGGCTGGAGCCGAAGGTGGAAGGCGGCGAGATCGTCGTGCGCGCCCGCAAGGAAGCAGGCCAGTTGGTGATCGAGGTAAGCGACACCGGCGTGGGCCTCGATGCAGCGCCGCCTTCGGAAGGCAGCGGTTTCGGGCTGGAGCAGGTGCGCGACCGGCTGGCCACCATGTACGGCGACCGGGGACACATGAAGCTGGTGCCCTCGCCCGCCGGCGGCACCAGCGCCACGCTGAGCTTCCCTACACCTGCCTGAACACGACACAACAACAGCGACAAGATGAACCCCACCGCCCTCATCGCCGAAGACGAGCCCCTGCTCGCGCAGGCCCTCAAGGCCGAACTCGCGGTCGCTTGGCCCGAGCTGCAGATCGTCGCCACCGCCGGCGACGGCCGCAGCGCCGTGCGCGAGGCGCTGCGCCTGCTGCCGCAGGTGCTGTTCTTCGACATCCGCATGCCCGGCCTCGACGGCCTCGGCGCCGCCGCCGAACTGGCCGACTGCTGGCCGACCGATGAGGCGCCCATGCCGCAGCTGGTGTTCGTGACGGCCTATGACGAATACGCCACCCGCGCCTTCGACGCGCAGGCCATCGACTACGTGCTCAAGCCCCTGCACCCCGAGCGCCTGCGCAAGACCGTGAGCCGGCTGCAGCAGGCGCTGGCCGCGCGCCAGCCGGAGCCCACGCCCGCCCTGGCCGACGCGGCGCTCGAACAGACGCTGGCCCAATGGCGCCAGGTGCTGACCGCCGCCAGTGCCGGAACGGCGGCGACGGCCGCCCCCGCCCCGCTGCGCATGATCGCCGCCAGCGACGCCGGTGGCAGCACCGTGCGCATGGTGCCCATCGACGAGGTGCTGTATTTCGAGGCCGCCGACAAATACCTGCGCGTACTCACCGCCACGCACGAATACCTGATCCGCACGCCGCTCAAGCAGTTGCTGCCCCAGCTCGACGCAGACACCTTCTGGCAGGTGCACCGGGCGGTGGTGGTGCGCAGCGCGGCCATCGAGTCGGTGCATCGCGACGAGGCCGGCAAGCTTCATCTGATGCTGCGCGGGCGGGCGGAGAAGATTCCGGTCAGCCGCCTGTACGCCCATCTCTTTCGCGCCATGTGAAATTGGCAGGGGCGCCCCAAAAGAAAAAGCCGACCCTTTCGGGGCCGGCTTTTTTCATTCAGTCACGAATGCCGTGGCGTTTTAGCGCCAATGGCCATGGCCGCGGTAGTAGCCACGACCGTAGTAGCGCGGGCCGTAATACGCCGGCGGAGCGTAGTAGACCGGGGCCGGACGGTAGTACACCGGCGGCGGCGCGTAGTAGGCGGGCGCTGGCGGTGCGTAATAGACAGGTGCCGGCGGCGCGTAGACCGGGGCCGGGTAGTAGGCCGGACCGCCCACTCCCACCGCCACGCCGGGAACACCGACTCCGATGGACCAGCTGACGTCGCTGCGAGCGCTGGCCGAAGTGGCGGCAAACAATGCACCGGCTGCCACAACGCCTGCGGCGGCCCATTTGAAGAAGGTTGAACGTGTGAGGCTCATGATTCGGACTCCTTGTTACGGTGGGCTGCGTTCGGGTGTGAACCGCCCATGTGTGTATTGAACGCGGCAATTGCAAAGGGGGTGCACCGGGCAATGTGAAGAACGTTGCCAAAGGTAACTCATAGGGGGTGACCCCTAAAATGCAACGATGACCTCCCCGACCGACAAAAACGGCGCCAAAACGACCGCTGCTCCGAGCAATTTCCTGCGCCACGTGATCGAGAACGACCTCGAACAGGGTGCCTATTCTGGCCGCAAGTGGGGCGGTTCGCCCGGCAACGCCGCCCATCACGCCCAGGGCATGATCGATCCGGCCAAGGTGCGCATGCGCTTTCCGCCCGAGCCCAACGGCTACCTGCACATCGGCCACGCCAAGAGCATCTGGCTCAATTTCGAACTGGCCAAGGAATACGGCGGCGTGAGCCACCTGCGCTTCGACGACACCAACCCCGAGAAGGAAGACCAGGAATACGTCGACTCCATCCGCGACGCGGTGAAGTGGCTCGGCTACGAAACCTACCTGGCCGACCGCCCCAGCGCCCCCGGCACGCTGCAGCCGCACGAATACTTCGCGAGCGACTACTTCGACTTCATGTACGAGGCGGCCGAATACCTCATCGGCGCCGGCCTCGCCTACGTCGACGAGCAAACCGCCGACGAGGTGCGCGCGAACCGAGGCGACTTCAACACGCCCGGCACCGACAGCCCCTTCCGCACCCGCACGCCCGAAGAAAACCTCGCGCGCTTCCGCGCCATGCGCGACGGCCAGGTGGCCGACGGCGCCGCCATCCTGCGCGCCAAGATCGACATGGCCAGCACCAACATCAACATGCGCGACCCCGCGCTGTACCGCGTGCGCCGGGCCACCCACCACAACACCGGCGACAAGTGGTGCATCTACCCGATGTACACCTACGCGCACCCCATCGAAGACGCGCTGGAGCAAATCACCCACTCCATCTGCACCCTGGAATTCGAAGACCAGCGCCCCTTCTACGACTGGCTGCTCGACCGCCTCGCCGAAGGCGGCCTCGTCGCCAGCCCGCATCCGCGCCAGTACGAATTCGCGCGTCTCAACGTGACCCACGTGCTCACCAGCAAGCGCAAGCTGCGCCAGCTGGTCGAAGAAAAATACGTCGACGGCTGGGACGACCCCCGCATGCCCACCATTGCCGGCCTGCGCCGCCGCGGCTACACGCCCGAGGCGCTGCGCCTGTTCTGCGAACGCAGTGGCACCACCAAGTCCGGCGGCTGGATCGACTACGCCAGCCTCGAAGCCGCGCTGCGCGACACCCTCGACCCCGTCGCCCCGCGCGCCATGGCCGTGCTCGACCCGGTGAAGCTCGTCATCACCAACTGGGGCGAACTGATGGGCGGCGACGACGTGCTCGACGACTGCTCGGCGCCCGTGCACCCGCACCACCCCGAGATGGGCAAGCGCGACTTCAAGCTCGGCCGCGAGGTGTGGATCGAACGCACCGACTACGAAGAAGTGCAGCCCAAGGGCTTCTTCCGCCTGTTCCCTGGCAACAAGGTGCGGCTGAAGTACGGCCACGTCATCGAGTGCACTGGCGGCACCAAGGATGCGAGCGGCAAGCTCGTCGAAGTGCAGGCCACGCTGGTGCCCGACACCAAGAGCGGCACGCCCGGCGCGGACGCGATCAAGGTGAAGGGCAACATCACCTGGGTGGCAGCAGCGGATGCGGTACAGGCCGAGGTGCGGCTGTACGAGCGGCTGTTTGCGGCGGCGAACCCGGGCAGCGGCGAGCTGCTGGACGAACTGAACAAGCAGAGCCTTGAAGTCTGCTCGGCCTTCGTCGAGCCTTCGCTGGCCAGGGCCGAACCGGGTGTCGGGATCCAGTTCGAGCGGCACGGGTACTTCGTGCGCGATTCGAAGGGCGGCACGGACGGCAAGCTGGTGTTCAACCGCGCGGCCGGCATGCGGGACAGTTGGGGCAAGTAACCCGGTCGTTCTGCGCTGCTTATTCGGGCCGCTTGTAGACCACGCCGATCACCGCGCTGTTCTCATCGGTGGTGCACACGGCGGAGCGGCCCTGCGGCCCGACCTTCAGGTTGATCGTGTAGACGCCGTCGCGCGGCGTCGTGCCCTTGTCCGCGACGATGCTGCCCGGCGGCACCCTGAGCTCGCGTGCGGCCGCGGTCACGCAGTTCTTGACGCTCGCCTCGGGCGCACCGCCAACGCGGATGCCTGGGCTGTTGCACGCCGCCAGCAGAAAGCCTGCAATCGCGGCGCAGGCAAGATGGATGAAGCTTCGCATCGTCATTCCAGGCTCTCCTGTGTGATGAACCGATTGGAGCCACCAAGACCATCGAATGTTGCAGGACAGACCCGGGCTATCCTGTCGGCCAATGAATTTTCCGAGCCCTTCTCCCCGCCTGATCCGCTTCAACAAGCCCTACGGCGTGCTCAGCCAGTTCACGCCCGAAGGCCGCTGGCGTGGCCTGAAAGACTTCATCGACATTCCCGATGTCTACGTCGCCGGCCGGCTCGATGCCGACAGTGAAGGCCTGCTGCTGCTCACCGACGACGGCAAGCTCCAGGCGCGCATCGCCGATCCGCGTTTCAAGATGGAGAAGATCTACTGGGTGCAGGTGGAAGGCGTGCCGACCGACGCTGCGCTCGCCTCCTTGCGTAGCGGCGTGCAGCTCAACGATGGCCTCACACGCCCGGCGAGGGCGCGGCTGCTCGACCCGCCGCCCGAAGTGTGGGAGCGACAGCCGCCCATTCGCGAGCGCAAGAGCATTCCCACCGCGTGGCTGGAGCTGGCGATCAGCGAAGGCCGCAACCGCCAGGTGCGGCGCATGACGGCGGCCGTGGGGCTGCCAACGCTGCGCCTGATCCGCGCCGCCATCGGGCCTCATACGCTCGACGGACTGGCGCCCGGCACCTGGCGCGAATAAACGACTGACGCGGCGACGCACGAACAGCCGCACAACCTTCATTCATTCTTCAAGCCTCTTCCATGCACATCCCCGATCTCGCTCCCCTCGTCCTGAACCGCCGCAGCACCCTGCTCGGCGTCATCGGCTTGCTTGCATTGCCCGCAACGCACGCCAACGCCGCAACCCCGGCCAAGACGAAGAAACAACCGGCTCAATCCGGTGTGTGGCCACACGCGTCCCAGGTTCCGGGCGGCGTGGCCCGCCTGTCACTCGGCCCATCGGCGAAGCGGCCGCAGGCCTTCGCAGGCGATGTGCCTCTGCTGGTGCTGGGCGATGCCATCGAATGGACCGCACTGGTCGGCATTCCGCTCGCAGCCGAACCCGGCGAGGCCAGCGTCGCCGTGCGCGCCGAAGGCAAGCCCGAGCGCCAGATCGCCTACACGGTGGCCCCGAAGCAGTACCGCGAACAACGCCTGACGGTGGCGCCGCGCACGGTCGACCTGTCGCCCGAGGACCAGGCCCGCTACGAGCGCGAACGCGACCACCAGGCCACCGTGATGGCCACGCTCACGGACATGCGGGCGGATGCGTCACTGCAGATGCGCGTGCCCGTGCCGGGCCGCCGCTCCAGTTCGTTCGGCCTGCGCCGCGTGTTCAACGGCCAGTCGCGCAATCCGCACAGCGGGATGGACATCGCGGCGGGCACTGGCACGCCAGTGCTGGCGCCGCTACCTGGGAAGGTGATCGATACGGGGGACTATTTCTTCAACGGCGGCACCGTGTGGCTCGACCACGGTGGCGGGCTGCTCACGATGTACTGCCATCTGAGCCGGGTCGATGTGAAAGTCGGCGATGTGCTGAAGACCGGCGAGCCGCTGGCTGCCGTGGGCGCGACCGGGCGGGTGACGGGGCCGCACCTGCATTGGTCTGTGATGCTGAATCGGGCGATGGTGGACCCGGCGCTGTTCATTGCAGCCTGAGGCAAACAGGCGACCGGATCAGCCCAGCCATGGCCAACAGCCACACGCCACAGCCTCTCTTCGCCGAAGCCTGCCTCGACGCCTCGGTCTCGCCTGCCTCGCGCCGCGACATCCTTGCCCTGCTCAACAACCGCCTGCACCCTGCACTGCAGAAAATCGTCGCGGCAGAAGTCGCGTCAGGCAACCGTGTCAGCGACGCCGGCATCGACTGGCCCGACCCGGGCTCGGTGCACGCCACCCTGCGCAACCACTTCGGCGATCGCCATGCGGGAGCAGAGGCCACGTTCAGCCTCTGCAACGACCCGCACTACTGGCATGCCGACTACAGCACTACCGAAAAGCCGCGGCACCTCCTGATCTGCTGACCAACTGGTCTCAGATCGGCTTGGTAAGGTAAACCGCCTCGCGCCCCACGATCGCGCGCTGCGCCGGCATGAAGATCGTGCAGTCGTCGCACAGCGCGCGGATTTCCTCGTCGCCGTTCGTCGCGATCAGCTCGCCCTTCGCAAAGGTCTCGAAGCCGATCAGCGGACGCACGAACGCAAAGTCCGCCGACTTGATGACATACGTCTGCAGCAGCTGAAAACGCCGCTGCGGCTCGGGTGCCGGCGTGGCCGGGTCCTTCTCGACGAGGCCGAAATACGCGAGGAAGTCGTAGGTGACGGCAGTGGCCAGTTCCGACGCGGAACGCAAGAAGTGCTGGCCGCACTCGACCACCATCGCCACGCCCTTGCCGTCCGGGCCGCCGTGGCTACCGTACTGGATCAGCGGCGTGCCCGAGCCCAGGCCGTCGGGCATCACAAGGTGCACCGACGGGCGGCCGATGGCCAGTGCGACCTTGGCGTTGCGCTCGAACGCCGGGTACACCCAGAACGGCACGACGGGCTGGCTGGTCGAATGGATGTCGAGGATGTGATCGGCCGCGTCCACCACCGGACGCAGGATGCGCGCACGGCTCAGCTCGGGGCTGTCTTCGGTGCCATCGAGCCATTCGGGCGACCAGATGCGGTTGAGGTTGTGCACGAGCTGGCGGCTGTCGAAGGGCAGCGCCTCGTTGAACGACTCGTACGCTGCCACGTTGGCAAAGCTCACGGTGAGCGTGCCGATCTTCGGGCGCACGTCGTTGTCGAGCAAGTGCGTGGCCGCCGTCATGCCGCAGATCTCGTTGCCGTGCGTCAGCGCGTTGATCAGCACGTGCGGGCCGGGCTTGCCGGACTCGAAGCGGTGCACGTAGTCGACGCCGGTGTTGCCCTTGCGGTAGGCGGAGAGGTCGCGGGGGAGGACTTCGAGGGCGGGGGGAGATTGGGTCATGGGCGTCAGGAAATGGAACGAAGCGGTCCGGCAAGTTTGCTACAGGGCGCGCGTTCGTGCTGAGCGGCCCTGCGCGAAGCAAACACAGACCCGCCCTGCCGCACTGGTGACTACCAGTTGACCTCGCGCTCCGGCGTCGCCGAGATGTGGTGGATCGACAGGTCAGCGCCGTCGTATTCCTCCTCCTGCGACAGCCGCAGCCCCAGCGAGGCCTTCAGCGCGCCGTACACCGCCGCGCCCGCCAGCCCCGCCCATGCCACGCCGATGACGGTGCCGATGAGCTGCGCCCACACGTTCACACCGCCAATGCCGCCCAGCGCCTGCGTGCCGAAGATGCCCGCCGCGATGCCGCCCCAGGTGCCGCACAGGCCGTGCAGCGGCCACACGCCGAGCACGTCGTCGATCTTCCATTTGTTCTGCGTGAGCGTGAACATCTTGACGAAGATCGCGCCCGCCACGCCGCCCACCACCAGCGCGCCCAGCGGGTGCATCAGGTCGGAGCCGGCGCACACGGCCACGAGCCCCGCGAGCGGGCCGTTGTAGACGAAGCCCGGGTCGTTCTTGCCCATGGCCAGCGCCACCAGCGTGCCGCCAACCATCGCCATCAGCGAGTTGACGGCCACCAGGCCCGAGATCTTGTCGATGCTCTGCGCGCTCATCACGTTGAAGCCGAACCAGCCCACGCACAGCACCCAAGCGCCCAGCGCGAGGAACGGAATGTTCGACGGCGGATGCGCACTCAGCGAGCCGTCGCCCCGGTAGCGGTTGCGCCGCGCGCCCAGCAGCAGCACCGCCGGCAGCGCCAGCCAGCCGCCCACCGCGTGCACCACCACCGAGCCCGCGAAGTCATGAAACTCATGGCCGGTGAGCGAGGCGATCCAGCCCTGGATGCCGAAGTGCTTGTTCCAGGCAATGCCCTCGTACAGCGGGTAGACGAAGCCGACGATCACCGCCGTGGCGATCAGCTGCGGCCAGAACTTGGCGCGCTCGGCAATGCCGCCAGAGATGATGGCCGGAATGGCCGCCGCGAAGGTGAGCAGGAAGAAGAACTTCACCAGCTCGTAGCCGCTTCTTGCCGACAGTTCGGTGGCGCTCACGAAGAAATGCGTGCCGTAGGCCACGCCGTAGCCGACCAGGAAATACACGATGGTCGAGACCGAGAAGTCGACCAGGATCTTCACCAACGCATTGACCTGGTTCTTCTTGCGCACTGTCCCCAGTTCGAGAAAAGCAAAACCGGCGTGCATGGCCAGGACCATGATGGCGCCGAGAAGGATGAACAGCGCGTCTGCGCCCTGTTTGAGTGCGTCCATTGGAGCTTCTTGCTGATTTTTGGTTTGAATTGGTGCGCCGCACCCGAATCACCCGGAGCAGCGGGCCAATGAAGCAAAAATGGTGCCTAAAGCTCTTCTATGGTGCGAAATGAACCAATAACGGGCTTTTCTCAGCCCTTCGCGCACCGGATCGGCACCGGATCAGCCCGCGCCAGCGCGCAGCGCGTCCCGGTAGCGGCGGCTGCAGGGCACGGTGGTGCCGTCGTGCATGTGCAGCCGGGCGTCGCCACCGTCCAGCGGCTCGATTTCCTTGATGCGGCCCAGGTTCACGGCGTGGCTGCGGTGCACGCGCACGAAGCGGGCGGGGTCGAGCTGGGTCAGAAAGTCGGTGAGCGTGGCGCGCAGCAGGTAGTCGTGGCCGTTGACGTGCAGGCCGACGTAGTTGCCCTCGGCCTGGAGCCAGTCGATGTCGGTGGCGGCGATGAGAAATTCGCGGCGCAGCTTGCGCACCAGAAAGCGCTCGGGGCGCGCGGGCTGCGGGGTTTCGGCTTCGACTGGCTCCGGCTCCGCCGGGGCTTCGGGCGCATCGAGCACCCGTGCCTCGCCCTGCAGCCGCAGCATGAACAGCCGG
Organism: Variovorax multivorans; assembly: GCF_051216835.1. Lineage (NCBI taxonomy): Bacteria > Pseudomonadati > Pseudomonadota > Betaproteobacteria > Burkholderiales > Comamonadaceae > Variovorax > Variovorax multivorans. The sequence goes on along the minus strand of NZ_JBPJZL010000007.1, from coordinate 176,477 downwards.
TACGCCCAGATGCCGAAGACGATGCTCACGTACACCCGCACGTCCTTCAGGTACTCGTAGCCCCACTGGCTCACCCAGCCCCCGAAGTCGTAGTGCTCGCCGGCCATGGCATAGACCAGCGCCCGCAGCCCGAACATGCCCACCACGTGGATCACGCTGAAGACCACGCTCGCCACCGCATGCCAGGCCACGAAGCGCAGCACGTGGCCACGCACCAGCGGCGACAGCCGGCGCTCGACGGCAACCAGCGCCGGAATCAGCAACAACAGCACGAGGTGGCTGGACCCCTCCCAGGTCGCAACTTCCCAGTTGGCACGCGGCACGGCGCGAGTGCGCATGTCGATGATCGCCACCATCGTGCTGAACACGGCCTGCAGCGCCATCCACACGATCCAGAACGCCACCTCCACATAGCGGCGGACCGGCTCGTAGCGCTCGTACAGGTTCTTGCGGGGGTCTCCCATGGCCGGGATTCTCGCGAAAACGAGCCTTCGAACGGCGCTTTTCGTCCCGTCTCGTCCCTCCAGGCCACCGCTCGTCACAAAACGGGGGGCATCCATCCCCCGGGTGCGCCACACCGAGGCCACGAGGCCGAGCATCGCTGCTCCCAGCTTCGAGGAGTCTTCCGATGACCGCCCAAACCCTCCCGCCCGACCATCGCCGCCACGACATCGACGCCCTGCGCGCGCTGGCCTTCCTGTTCGTCATCCTCTATCACGTGGGCATGTACTACGTGGCCGACTGGCCCTGGCACCTCAAGAGCCCGCATGCAGCCGAATGGCTGCAGTGGCCGATGCGCATGCTGAACCTCTGGCGCATGGATCTCGTCTTCCTGATCTCCGGCGTATCGCTCGGCTTCCTCAGCCGGGGCCAGGGCACCTGGGGCCTGCTGCGCAGCCGGGGCCTGCGGCTGATGCTGCCGCTGGCCTTCGGCATAGCGGTGATCGTGCCCTACCAGGCCTATGCGCAGGGCGTGGCCAACGGGCTGGTGGTGCCGGGCTTCGGCGCCTTCCTGCTGCGCTATTTGTCGATGGCCGAGCCGTGGCCGAAGCGGGCCTTCGACGGCGCGGAGTTCGGCATCACCTGGAACCATCTCTGGTACCTGCCCTACCTCTTCACCTACACGGCGCTGGTCGCGCTGACCCTGCCGCTGTGGAACTCCGCCGCCGGCCAATGGCTGCGCCGCGGCTTCAACGGCCTGCGCGGCTGGAAGCTGCTCTTGCTGCCGGTGGTGCCGTTGCTGGTCTTCACGATGCTGCTGGCCTCGCGCTTTCCGCCCACGCATAACCTGGTGCGCGACTTCCACCTGCACAGCCTCTACTTCACGATGTTTCTCTACGGCTACTGGATGGGCGTGGACACCGGCGTGTGGAAGGAACTGGAGCGGCTGCGCCGCGTGTCGCTCGCGCTGGCGGTCGCGGTGATCGTCACTTTCATCGCGCTGCGCACCGGAGCGAAAGGCCCGGCCTCCGGCCCGCTGATGGACACCCTGCGCATGCTCTACCTGTGGCTGGCCGTCGCCACCATCCTCGGCCATGGCCACCGCTACCTGAACCGCCCGTGGCCCTGGCTGCGCTGGGCCAACGAATCGGTGTACCCGTGGTACGTGCTGCACCAGACGCTGATCATCGTCGGCGTGACCGCGCTGGCCCCGCTCGCGCTCGGACCGGTGATCGAACCAGCGCTGCTGGTGCTGCTGACGCTTGTCGGCTGCTGGGCGCTGACGGACGGGCTGATCCGCCGCTTCAACCTGCTGCGGCCGCTGTTCGGGCTGAAGCTCAGGCGCGCGGCTTCAGCTGAAGCTCGTCCACAGGAACGAGGATTGCGTTCCCCGTCGCCACGAGCTTGAGCGCGTCTTCGCCCTTGCCTTCGGGCTGCGCATAGAGCTCGGACGCGACAAACACCTGCTTGCGTCCGGCCTTCGCCACGCGCCCGCGCGCCACGAAGGCACTGCCCACCGCGGGCGACATGAAGTTCACCGAAAAATGCGACGTCATCACGCGGCCTGCCAGCGTACCGGCCGCGTAGCCGCTCACGGTGTCGAGCAGCGCGGAGATCATTCCCGCGTGGAGGAAGCCGGCAAACTGCCCCATGTCCTCCGCGCGCCAGTTCATGCGCAGTTCGGCCTCGCCGTTGCCGGCCTGGGTGGCCTCGATGCCGGCCCAGCGATTGAAGGTGGCGGCCTCGTTGACGGCCTTGAAGGTTTCGAGCATGGCGTGTCCTTTGCGAGTGGGGCAGGGAGTGGTTCATGCCACTCTACGAACCGCACAGGACAAGCACCGTCACGCGCGTGACGAACGGGGTCGCGCGCAGTTGCATTGGCGACAGCGGCGCCACGGCGTTGACCGGCAATCAGCCGACCGTGCGCACCACATTCCCCTGCGGATCTCTGATCGTCGTCTTCTGGACTTTCCAGCGCACGGCGCCGAAACCGGGCACCTCGTACGTGCCCGCAACCGGCTTCAGTGTGCGGGCCAGTTCGCGCACGGCGGCGTCGCTCAGGTGCAGCGTCAGCTTGCCGTCTTCCTCGGCCACGCGGTCGGCATCACCATGCTCGAAGACCAGCGCGCGCTCGCGGCTCGCAAAATGAAACCCGCGGCCGAAGGGCAGCCGCAGTGGCAGCAACGCGACCAGTTCGTCGACCTGGCGTGCGCCGATCGTGATCTCGGTGAGCGGCGCGCGCAGCAGCCGCTTGCTCGTCTCCCAGCCGAGCACGTCGGTGAAGAGAAAGCCGCTGGACGAACCGTCGCGCGCCGCGCCCTCCTCCACGCGCCGACGCACATCGGGGTCGTCGAGTAGCGAAGGCCGCGCGAGGTCGGTCACCCACAGCGGCATCGCGGGCAGCAACGCATCGAGCAGCTTGCGCGTGTCCCAGCGCTTGCATGCCCGTTCCTCGTCTTCCGTCAGCCCGACGACCTGGAGGAAACGCATGCGCCCGTTCGGCGTGTCGATGGCCGGCAGCTCCGGGTCGAACACGAAGCCCATCGAGCAGATCAGCGTCTCGCGCTCCAGCGCGATGGGGCCATTGGCGGTCATCCAGTGGCCGTCGTCGAACACGTTGCCGCTCTTGAACACGTAGCGCGCGAGGTTCTGCAGAAAGTTGATGGCCCATGCAGGCGGCTCGGCCTCGTCGGGCTCGCAGGCCAGGCGAAAGGTCAGCTCGAAGCCGTAGCCGCTGGTGTCGGCGTCGCTCGATTCCTTGGCGTACAGCTCGCTGAGCCCATAGCTCAGGTAGTGCCAGTGCGGCACCGGCTCCATGCGCTTCCACACGCTCACGCCGTCGAGCGGATCGGGCCCGCCGAACATCCACTTGAGGACCGTGGCGTAGTGCTTCGGCTCCTGGCCCGGATAGAGGCGCTCCAGTGCGGCGGTGATGGCGTCCCAGCCCGGCGAGAGGTTTTCGTCGTCGCCAGCGTTGTCGTCCTGGCCCTGCGCTGCTTGCGTCATGTCGCTCCTTGCGGTGTCTGTCGATGGCGGCAAGCCTACACCGGGCCATCCTCAGGCCCGTGTCAGGCCGGCGTGGCATCCTCGGGCGTCGAATTGCTTTTTTCGGGAGACAGCAACGTGAGATGGATCCATCGGCGAGACGCATTGGCCCTGTCGGCCGCCTGCGCCGCGTCCGCCCTGCTCGCCGCAACAGGCTGCGGGCAGAAAAACGTGCCCGCCGCCTCCGCACCGACTCAGCCTTCACCCGGCAGCATCGAGATCACGCAGGCAGACATCGACTGGTTCCGCCGCAGCCGGGCCGAGTGGATCGACTGCGAATCGGGCGCGCCGGGCATGGTGCCGCCCGACATGTCGCTCGAACAATACGAAGACCTGCTCGACGGCGGCAGCTCGCCGGCCTTCGACCGCTTCGTGAACGTGACCACCGCCTTCTTCCTGCATGCGAGCTTCGTCGCCGGGCACTACAGCTTCGAGCCGCCCTTCGCCCAGCGCGCGGCCTTCGACGTGACGGACGAGCACATCCGCCTGCTGCGGCGCGCGAACTGGCTCAGCTTCCTCATCGACTGCAAGCGCCCCTACGGCGACTTCACGCATTTCGAGATCGACATGGCCGACATCCTCGGCCTGCCGGTAACGAAGGACGCAAAGGGCTACGCGCAGATCGGCAAGGATGCGGAAAAGCGCATGGACGCGCTGCATGCCGACATGCTCCCGACGCTGCAGGCGTACATCCGCTTCGCGCGGCTCAACCCCGGTCGCTACGTGGTGCCCGGGCGCGGCGTGGCGCAAACGGCGGGGCGGCCGCTGTGCCGGCCGGTGTCGGCCACGCGCCTGGCGATGTATCAGCGTGCGCTGGCCGCCGCCGGCCCGCGCTCCGATTCGCACCGCGTCGCCGCGCTCGACGAAGCCGCCAGGGCGCTGTTTGCGCTGGACTGACCTGCTGGCGTTGCCTCAGGCGTCCTGTTCGGGCGCAGTCTCGGGCTTCGGCTTGCCCTTTTGCTTGCGCGCGGCCTTCTTCGCTGCGCGCTCGGCGTCGGCACGCTGGCCGTCGGCCAGCCACAGCGCGAATTCGTCGGGCGTTTCGAGCGTGACGCGCCCGAGGTTGCCGGCGCGGAACTCGTGCATCGCGATCTCCGCCGCCTTCTGCAGGTTGACCTTGCCCTTGCCCAGCAGCGCGCCGCGCTTGCGGCCGATGGTGTCGAGCAGCGACTCGTCCTTCATGCTGGCCATGGTCTCGGCGTCGAGCTCCACGAGCTTGAAGCGCGCGGCCACGCCGGCGGCGTAGTGCGTCTTGAGATAGTTGAGCAGCTCCAGCGCCACCTCTTCCTCGTCGAAGGCGTTGCGCCCCACCGCACCGCTGGCCGCGAGGTTGTAGCCGCTCTTGGGCACGATGATGCGCGGCCACAGCATGCCGGGCGTGTCCCACAGATAGAAGTCGTCGGCCAGGGTGATGCGCTGTTCGAGCTTGGTGATGCCGGCCTCGTCGCCGGTCTTGGCCTTGCGCCCGCCGGTGAGCGTGTTGATGAGGGTGGACTTGCCCACGTTGGGAATGCCGCAGATCAGCACGCGCATCGGCTTGGCCATGCCGCCGCGATTGGGCGACAGCTCGTGGCAGGCCTTCACGATCTGCTGCGCGGGCGTGGTCTGGCTCGCGTCCAGGCCGATGGCGCGCGTGGCGGGCAGCGCGTTGTAGTGCGCCAGCCAGAGCACGGTGCGCGCGGGGTCGGCCAAGTCCTGCTTGTTGAGCACCTTGAGCGTGGGCCGGCCGGCCGTGAGTTCGGCCAGCATCGGGTTGGCGCTGGAGCCAGGCAGGCGCGCATCGAGCAGCTCGATGACCACGTCGATGTCCTTCACCCGTTCGGTGATGGCCTTCTGGGTCGAATACATGTGACCGGGGAACCACTGGATCGCCATCGATGGGCTCTTTCTTTCGCGCTGTCTCTGTCTGGGAATGGGGTGGCCCGTCAAGGGGCCGGGTGCGCATTGTGAACTGCGAACCTGAACGGGAGCTTGTTGCTACGCTTTCGATAGCTGCAAGCGGGCATTCTGCCTTCGCTTTCGGCTTGTTCGACCCTAGAATCCGCGCGCTGCTCTCCGCAGCAATTCAAACAACTCCGAGGGAAATCCATGTTCAAGCGCCTTGCCGCTGCCGCCCTGCTGGCAGCCACCGTCGTGCCCGTATCCGTCGTCCACGCCCAGCGGCCCTCCCCGCCGCCCGGCCAGCTGATCAACGGCTTCCTGTGCTGCAACATGCGCACCTACGGCGACTCGATCAGCGACATCAACTACGACGAGCAGGGCACGCGCATCGTCGCGGTGGGCACACCGGCGCGCATCACGGCCTACGACTTCCGCTGGTTCAACCTGGACCTCGCCGGCAAGCCGCAGCGCATCAAGAACGACTACAGCCGCAACATCCCGCTGCCCGCATTCGCGCAGCGCTACGTGGTGACCGAAGACCCGAAGCAGAAGATGGCGGCCTTCCCGCCCGCAGTCCGCGACGCCATCCTCGCCGGCAAGGTGATGCCCGGCATGACGCGCGAGCAGGTGCTGATGGCCATCGCCTACCCCGTGGCCAGCGAGAACCCCAGCCTCGATGCACCCGTGTGGCGCTACTGGCGCGACAGCTGGTCGGAGTTCCAGGTGCAGTTCGACGAGAAGGGCCTCGTGAAGGCGGTGGTGGGCGACCCTGTGGCGCTGAGCCGCGTGCTGGCGGCGGCGCCTGCGCAACAGCCTTAAGTTCTCGCGCATTGCGCGTGCCTTGCACACACGCGCAATCCCTTAGAGGGTTTTGCATCGCGGGGGCAGTTATCGCCCCTATGATTTGACCGAGTGCGGCGCCCGAGCGTCGGTCGAATCGAAAACCCTTTGATGGAGTTACCCGCGATGAAACCCGTCTCCGAACTGCTCAAGCGCCATGATTCCGCAGCATGGCGCACCTCCCCCGACACCAGCGTGTTCGACGCGCTGGCCACCCTGGCCCGCTTCGAGGTGGGCGCGCTGATGGTGATGGAAGGCGAGAAGCTGGTGGGCTTTCTCTCCGAACGCGACTACACCCGCAAGGTCGCGCTGCAGGGCAAGAACTCGAAGGAAGTGAAGGTGCGCGAGATCATGACGCCCGACGTGATGACCGTCACCCCGCAGACCCGCACGCGCGCCTGCATGACGCTGATGAGCCAGCGCAAGTTCCGCCACCTGCCGGTGGTCGACGGCGACAAGGTGGTCGGCATGATCTCGATTCAAGACCTGATGGACGACATCATCTCGGACCACGAAGCCACCATCGAGCAGCTGACCACGTACATCCAGAGCTGACCCGGCTCGCCGCATTGCGGACCCTGCCCGGCACATGGGTAGGGAACAGACCTACGTGCACCGCGGCGCTTCAGCGCGCAAAGTGAGCTTTCGTTCATCCATCCAGCAGGGACATTGCATGCAGATTCAGGTCAACACGAGCAACGGAATCACGAACAAGGACGCGCTGGAGCGTTGGGCCGACACCGAGATCAAGCAGCACCTGAGCCGTTTCGTCGAGGACGTGACGCGCGTCGAGGTGCACCTGAGCGACGAGAACCACGACAAGACCGGCGGCGGCGACAAGTGCTGCGTGATGGAAGCGCGCCTGGCGCACCATCAGCCGCTGGCGGTAACGCAGCACGCGGCCAGCCTCGACGAGGCCTTCCGCGGCGCGGCCGACAAGCTCAAGCGTTTGCTGGACAACACGCTGGGCCGCCTTCACAACCACCGCGACCGCGGCTCGATCCGCACCGACCCGAGCTTTATCGCGGAGTAGCCGGAGCAGTAGCACTGCGCCTGCCGCGTTTCGACGGCTTCAGGCTGGGCGTCTCGGCAGGGATGAGCGGCGGGCGGTGGCCGCTGGCCATCCACTCGTCGTAGAAGTCGATCTTGCGGTCGACCAGCGACAGCGCCCGCTTCCACTCAGCGATGGTCTCGGTCACGCGCTCGCGGTGGGCCGCGAGCATGTCGCGACGCTGACGCAGCGTGACCTTGCCCTGCACCGCCAGCGCGGTGTATTCGCGCATCTCGGCAATCGACATGCCGGTGCGGCGCAGGCGCTCCATCAGGTCGAGCCAGCCGACGTGCAACTCGACGTACAGGCGCCGGCCGCCCTCGTCGCGCGCCACGCCGGGCACGAGGCCCTGTGTTTCGTACCAGCGGATGGCGTGCACCGTGCGGCCGGTGCGCGTGGCCAGCTCGCCGATGTGGAAAGGCGTGCCCGTGTCAGCCGGCATGGGCAGCCGCTGTGGCCAAAGGTGGCTGCAGCGCCTCCTGGACCAGTGCGGTGTCGAAGTACTCGGTCAGCTCTTTCACCTTGCCTCCTTCGAGTCGGTAGACGTAGCAGTAGCGGTTGTTGTAGCGCTTGCCGGCCTTGGTGGGCACGTCGCCGCTGAACAGCACCACCACCCGGTCGCCCTCGGCAATGATGCGCTCGGTCTTGCTCACGTAGGGCCCCGCGAACTGCGCGAAGAGCGGGTTCAGAAGCTCTTCGCGAATGGCCTTCTTGCCCCGGTAGGTGCGCGACCACGGGGTGCTGCCTTCGAGCTTCCAGCTGGCGTCGTCGGCAAGGCTGTCGACGAAGACCTGGCCGTTGCCCTTGTCCAGCTCGTCGTGGATGCGCTGGACCAGGGCCTTGTTGTCGATCGTGTTCATGGCTTGATTTCCTTGGGTTGAATGAATGAACCGGACACCCGGTGAATTCATTGGAAATGCTCGAGTGCACTCTAGGTCAAGCGCACCATGAACACGCGGGCCGGTCAGCCCCTCTTCGCGTTCGCCATGCCCTTGGCGACCTCGTTCGCGCCCTGGGCCGCGCCACTTTGCGGTACGGCCTCGCCTTCACGCTCGGTCACTTCCGACAGGCGCGCCGCCAGCTGCTCGGGCGTGTCGGCGGCAATGCCCAGCCAGGCGCCCTGCGTCAGCGTGATGTGCGCGGCCTCGAAGGTGCCGGCGCCCGCGCAGAGGATGGTGCGGTTGGGTGCGTCCTGCGCGGCCAGCACCAGCATCGCGGGCACCACGGCCTCGGGGCGGAAGGCTTCGAGCATTTCCTTGGGGAACAGGTCCTCCGTCATGCGGGTGGCGGCGGTGGGCGCCAGGCAGTTCACGCGGATGTCGTTCTTCGCGCCCTCGATGCTCAGCGTTTGCATGAGGCCCACCAGCGCGAGCTTGGCCGCGCCGTAGTTGCTCTGGCCGAAGTTGCCGTACAGGCCGGTGGACGAGGTCGTCATCACGATGCGGCCGTACTTCTGCTCGTTCATGAGCGCCCAGACGGCCTTGGTGCAGTTCACGGCGCCCATCAGGTGCACGTCGACCACCAGCTTGAAGTCGGCCAGCTCCATCTTGGCGAAGCTCTTGTCGCGCAGGATGCCGGCGTTGTTGACGAGGATGTCGACGCGGCCCCAGGCATCGACCGCCTGCTTGACCATGGCCTGCACCGCCTCGAAGTCGGTGACGGATGCGCCGTTGGCAATGGCCTCGCCGCCGGCCGCCTTGATTTCGTCGACCACCGCCTGCGCGGCGCTCACCGAGCCGCCGGAGCCGTCGCGCGCGCCGCCCAGGTCGTTGACCACCACCTTGGCGCCGCGCGCCGCAAGTGCCAATGCATGCTGGCGGCCCAGGCCGCCGCCCGCGCCGGTCACGATGGCCACGCGGCCCTTGAAGTCGATGTTGCTGCTGTTGCTCATGTCTCTCTGTCGCTTTCCTGGGGAGTTGCCGTTGTCCGGTTGCCGCTAGAGCGGCAGCGTGGCGTTTTACCCCAGAAAGGCGCGCGACCCAGTCATGCGCGCGTCAGCCGGCGTCACCCTGCATCAGCCGGGAAGGGACGCGCGCACCTGCGCACAAAAGTCCACCAGCTGGTCGAGCTCGGCCGACTTGTCGAAGAAGGCATCGGCGCCCAACTGCCGCGAACGCTCGCGCATGGCGGCGTTGGCGTAGTTGCTCAGCACGATCACCTTCTGGTGCGGCGCCCGGTGGCGGCAGGCGCGGATCACGCCCAGCCCGTTGCCGCGCCGCAGGAACAGGTCGACGATGGTCAGGTCCCAGTCGCCGGTGTGCTGATGCAGCCAGGCCACGGCCTCCTCCTCGGTGCTGGCGGAGGCCACCACCTTGGCGTCGGTCACGTCTTCCAGGAATCCGACGAGGTTCTCGCGAATCACGGGGCTGTCCTCGACTAAATAGGCCTTGAAAGTCATGGGGAGGTCGCGAGGTCGGTGCTTGCGCGGTGCATGGAGGCATCCTCGCAGCCCCATGGCCGCGCGCGGTGAGCCATGCAGGCCAATGCCTGTAGGTCATCGGCCACCGCTGCTGTCGGTCATTCCGTGCCTATGGGCGTCTGCCGAGTCCTATTCCGGGCGTCGGCAACTGCTGAATGCCCTGCCGGGCGGCGGCCGCGTCCTGCACCGCCATCGCGCGCTCGAAGCCCGCGCGCGAACTCAGGCGCTTCCAGTACTGCTGCACCCCGGGGCCGAAGTGCTCTTGATGACCCAGCACCCTGGCCAGCAGCAACGCGTAGCCGATCGAGATGTCGGCCGCCGTGAATCGGCCGGCGCATGCGAAGTCTTGCGCCTCCAGCAGCCTCTCGAGCGCTCGCAGGCGCACGAAAAAGAACTGGGCGTAGTCCTCCGCGGCCTGGGGCTGGCGGCGGTCCTCCGGCTCCAGCAGGGTGTAGCGAAGCACCAGGGTCTGCGGAAAGGTCAGCGAGGCCTCGCCGAAGTGAAGCCAGTTCAGGTAGTCCCCATAACCGGCCTCCTCGCGCTCCACATTCAGCGAGGTGGGGGCATTGACGCTGGCCAGGTACTGGCAGATGGCCGCCGACTCGGTCATGCGCGTTTCGCCATCGACCAGCAGAGGCACCGTGCCCTGCGGGTTGATCTTGAGGTACTCGCGGTGCAGCACCCGCGGCGGAAACGGCAGCATCTCCAGCCGGTAGGGAGCGCCGAGCTCCTCGAGCATCCAGAGAACGCGGAACGAACGTGCATTCGCGCAGTGGTAGAGCGTGATCATCGGATGGAGGGCTCGACGCCGGGAGTTGCCGCGCCGATGGTCGCACGCACGCTCCACGGTGCCTTGCGTCGATTGGCTGCGGCGAGCGCAGCCAGTCGGCGCAAGTTTTCTTCCGTGCCGGCGAATAGCCTGCGGACTCTTGCGATAGCCGATCACGATTGCGGAGTGTCCATGCCGTCCCTGAAATCGAAAACCCTCTTCATCACCGGTGCCAGCCGTGGCATCGGCAAGGCCATTGCCCTGAGGGCCGCACGCGATGGCGCCAACATCGTGGTCGCGGCCAAGACGGCAACGGCCGACCCCCGCCTGCCCGGCACGATCCACAGCGCAGCCGAAGAAATCGTCGCGGCCGGCGGACAGGCCCTCGCGGTGGTCGTCGACGTGCGTGACGAAGCCCAGGTCCGCAGCGCCGTCGACGCCGCGGTGGCACGCTTCGGCGGCATCGACATCCTGGTCAACAACGCCAGCGCGATCCATCTCGAGACGGTGGAGCGCACGCCGATGAAGCGCTACGACCTGATGTTCGAGATCAACGCACGGGGCAGCTACCTGTGCGCGCAGGCCTGCCTGCCGCATCTCGAAAAGGCGGCCAACCCGCACATCCTGACCCTGTCGCCGCCGCTGGACATGAACCCCAAGTGGTTCGCGCGCCATGCGGCCTACACCACGTCGAAGTACGCGATGAGCATGCTCAGCCGCGGCCTGGCCGAAGAGCTGCGCGGGCGCGACATTGCGAGCAACTCGCTGTGGCCGCGCACCGTCATCGCCACCAGCGCCCTGCGCATCGCGGCGCCCGACGTGGCGGGACAGGCGCGCCTGCCAACCATCATGGCGGACGCCGCATGGCACATCCTGACCAGGCCGAGCCGCGAGCTCACAGGCCAGTTGCTGATCGATGAGCAGGTGCTGCGCGACGCCGGTGTCACCGATTTCGAGCCCTACCTGGTAACGCCGGGCGTCGAGCCGCTGATCGACTTTTTCGTGGAACCGTGACCAGGCCACCGTGCCGCCCCAAGGAGACCAACGCATGCAAGCAGCCGACGCCGAACGCGCAAGCATCGCCCGCATTTCGCTCGCAGACGTCGTGCGGCGCAGCGCGAGGCGAGATCCAGACAAGATCGCAGTCATCCAGGGCGATCGGCGGGTCACGTTCGCAGCGCTCGATGCCGCGAGCGAGCGCGTGGGCGAGGCACTGCGCGACCAAGGGCTCGCCGATCGCCGCATCGCGACGATGTGCGTCAACTCGATCGAGCACCTCGCGGCCATCCAGGCCATTCACAAGTCGGGCAACGTCTGGGTGCCGGTCAATGTCCAGCTCGATGCGGCCTCCATCGAGCATGTGCTGAGCCACGCCGAGGCCAGCGCGGTTTTCATCGACGCAGCGCTGTTCGAAGTGGCGGCGCTGCGCACGCTGGTCGAGAGCCTGGGCCTGCTGACGGTGGTGATTGGCGCACAACACCAGGCCACCGCCGGCACGCTGCATTTCGACGCGCTGGCATCGCGCCCGCCGGCGCAGCCGCTGGCCATCGCCCGCGGCGATGACGACCTCGCGCTCATCATGTACACCAGCGGCACCACGGGAAAGCAGAAGGGCGTGATGCATTCCCACCGCTCGGTCCATGGCGCGCTGCTGAGCTGCGCGCAAAGCTTCGAGGCCACCGAGCGCGATGTCGTCGTCTCGGTGCTTCCGCTGTTCCACTGCGCCCAACACGCCATCAGCACCGGCGCGTTGATGGTCGGGGCAACGCTGTGGCTCGCCAACGGCTTCGATCCGGCGGCAATGCTGGCGGCCATCGGGCGCGAACGCATCACCTGGCTGTCGTGCCTGCCGATGATGTTCGATGCGCTGATGAAGCACCCGCAGCGCCCGCAAACCGACTTCTCGTCGCTGCGCGTGTGCATGTACGGCCTGGCGCCGATGCCGAAGAACCTGCTCGCGGACATCCGGCGCGACATGTGCGCCGACGTGCGCCTGGGCACCGGCCAGACCGAGATGTACCCGCCGACCATGATCTACCGCGCGAGCGACCATCCGGGCAAGGACGGCAACTGCTGGGGCGTGTCGGTGGCGGGGGTGGAGACCGCCGTCATGGACGACGACGGCCGGCTGCTCGGGCCGGGCCAGGTCGGCGAGATCGTCCATCGCGGGCCCAACGTCTTTCTCGGCTACCTCAAGGACCCGGAGGCCACCGCCGCGGCGCGCCGCTTCGGGTGGCACCACACCGGCGACATCGGCATGTTCGACGCCGACGGGCACATGCTGTTTCTCGACCGCAAGAAGGACATGATCAAGACCGGCGGAGAGAACGTCTCCAGCGTCAAGCTGGAGGCCGTGCTGCTCGCCCACCCTGCCGTCAGCGCCGCGGCCGTGGTGGGCCTGCCGCATCCGCACTGGGGCGAGGCGGTTGCCGCATTCGTGGTCTTGCGCCGCAATGACGGCTCGTGCGGCGAAGACGAACTACTGGCGTTCTGCAAGGAGCGCCTCGGCCGGTTCGAAGTGCCCAAGTCGATCCGCTTCGTCGACGAGATGCCGATGACGCCGACGGGCAAGATCCAGAAATTCCAGCTGCGCGGCGCCCATCTGGCGCTCTTCGAGTTCGCGCAAGGATAGGCGCGGTGCGCAGCGGGTTCAGGACCCGCTAGGCAGCGACCGCCATGCGGCCGCGCGCCATGCCCAGCCGCGCGGGCGAGACGTACTGCTCGCGGTAGATCTCGAAGGGCATGGTGTCGGCCGCCTCGATGCGCTTCTGCTCCTGGATCGACTCGGCCGTCATCTGCTCGAACTCGGCCTGTTGCGCGGCCGAGAACGGCAGGCCCAGCAGCGCGGCACGGGTCTGCTCCGACTGGGCACGCACGAAGCCGATGAAGGAGTTGCCGTGGTCTTTCTCGATGGCCGCGAGCACGCGGGCCGAGGGCAGGCTGTCGGGGTTCTGCAGCGCGGCCCTGGCAGCGCGCACTGCGTCGGCATGCGCCGTGCCGCTCAGTGCCGCGTCGAGCGCGGCGGCAATGGGCAGGCACTGCTCGACCAGCTCCAGGCCCCAGTCGGCCAGCGCCACTTCGCGTCCGTCGCGCTGCAGCTTCAGGCCCGGCTCGCGGCCGCGCGCGGCCGTGAGGTGCTGGTTGTGCGCGAGGTCGGCAATTTCCTGCGGCGTGTCGTCGGGGCTGTCGCTCAGCAGGCAGTGCAGCAGGAACACGTCGATGAAGCGCATGGTCTGCGCGTTGATGCCGACGGTCTCGAACGGGTCAAGGTCCATCAGGCGCACTTCGACGTACTCCACGCCGCGCTCGCGCAGCGCATGCAGCGGGCGCTCGCCGGGGTTGATCACGCGCTTGGGGCGGATGGTGCCGTAGAACTCGTTCTCGATCTGCAGCAGGCTGGTGCCCAGCTGGTTGTAGTCGCCGCCGAGGTTGCGGATGCCGATGGATTCGTACGCCGGCCACGGGCGCGTGAGCGCGTCCTGCAGCGAGGCGCCGTAGCCGTCGAGGCTGTTGTAGCTCACGGCCAGCGAGGCCTGCGCGTCACTCTGGTAGCCCAGGCGGCCCATGCGCAGCGAGGTGCCGTGCGGCATGAACATGCTGCCGTCGCCCAGCGGCTGCAGCTCGTGCGGGCGACCCGCAACAAAGCTCGAACACAGGGCCGGCGAGGCGCCGAACAGGTACAGCAGCAAGAAGGCCTGGCGGCGGAAATTGCGGATCAGCGCGAAGTACTGTTCGCTCGACACGTCGGGCAGCGACCAGTTGTAGTGAATGCCCGATATGGTCTGCATGCGGCGGCCATAGCGGTGGCTCAGGCCCATGCGGTAGACGCTCTTGGCGCGGCCCACGTTCGAGGAGCCATAGCGGCCGATCGGAATGGTCTCGTCGGTCGGCAGGCCGCAGGGCATGCTCGACACCCACAGGCGCTCGTCGCCCAGGCCGTCGAGCACGCGGTAGGTGAACTGGTGCACCCGCGTGAGTTCTTCGAGCGCCGATTCGACGTTCGCGTGCACGCCCGTGATGAGTTCGAGCTGCGATTCGCTGAAGTCGGTCGTGATGTGCGGATGCGTGAGCGCGGAGCCCAGGGCCACGGGATGCGGCGTCAGCGCGAGCTTGCCGTCCGGCAGAGCGCGCAGGCTTTCCTTCTCGATGCCACGTCGCATGCCCTGGAGGCGTGCGGCTGAAAGTGCACCCAACCTCTCCTGCAATCTGTTGCTCATATTGTTATGACCCATCAATCTTCTGAGGGGCTGGAAGGTAGCACGGGCACGCGGGCATTGCTTGTGCAGGGAATCCCGAGGCTGGCTACCCTGTAGCTCGCTATTCTTTTGATAGCTGCCTGCATAGACGACGCGCCAGTGAATGGCCCCGATGGCTGGTGAATTTCAGGCCTTGGCGCGGCCCGCCGACAGGTCGATCTCGTCCGACTGGTAGACGTGGATCTCCGGCGTGCCGTCGGCCATGGCCGCCAGCGCCTTGCCGAAGGCGCGCGAAGCGTCCACGCGAAAGTGCGTCTGCAGCGCGGCCATGTCGCTCCAGCGCTCCACGAAGGTCAGGCGCAGCGGGTCCTGCACGTCGGTCGTGACTTCGTGCGAGATGCAGCCGGGTTCGGCGCGCGAGCGCAGCACGTGCTCGGTGCTGATGGCGAGCATGGCCTGCAGGGTGTCGGGCTTTGCCAGGGCATGTCCGATGACCAGGATCATTTTTTTGTCTCCTTCGACGAAGTTCAGCCGAGCACCCGCAGCAGAAAGCGGTTGAGGTCGGCGATTTCTTCCATGCACACCGAGTGCGCCATCGTGTATTCGTGCCACTCGACGGTATAGCCCAGAGCGGACAGCGCGTCGCGCGAGCGCATCGCGGCAGCAAGGGGCACCACGGGGTCTTGCCGACCATGGGCGAGGAACACGGGTGTCTCGTGATTGGCCGCGTGACGTTCGGCCGCGGTGGTGGCCGCGATCGGCAGGTAGCCTGAGAGACCGACGATACCGGCCAACCGCTCGGTGTGGCGCAGGCCCGTCATCAGCGCCATCGCGCAGCCTTGCGAGAAGCCGGCCACCACGATGCGCTCGGCGGCGATGCCGCGGGCTTTTTCACTGGCGATGATCGCTTCGATGCTCGCCTGCGAGCGGCGCAGGCCGGCCTCGTCTTCCTGCGCTGCCAGGTCGGGCAAGGCGATGTCGTACCAGGCCGGCATCTGGTAGCCGCCGTTGATGGTCACGGGAATGACCGGTGCATTGGGGAACACGAAGCGCACGGGGCCCACGGCCGAGAGCTCGAGTTCGTTGGCAATGGGCACGAAGTCGTTGCCGTCGGCGCCGAGGCCGTGCATCACGATCACCGTGGCGGTGGGGTTGGGGGCGGTTTCGATCTCGATGGGAGGACGGGACATGGTCGGGCAAAGGTATTCAGGAACGCGGATGACCGCACCTTAGCGCATCCGGGGCCTGCCCAAGGCACGGAAACGGCCGGTTGGCTGACTTGCACATCGTTGCGATGTGCCACCGTGCGGCTGCCTTGGCAGGCGACTGTTTGACTGTTTGTTACTCGGCCTTGATGCCCACGGCCTTCACGATCTGCGCATAGCGCTCGTATTCGGCCGCCACCTGCGTCTGGAATTGGCGTTGCGGATGGCCAGTGGCCTCGATGCCCTGCACTGCGAGTTCGGCACGGGCGGCCGGAGCCTGCACGATGCGCCCCGCCTCCGCCGCGATGGCATCGAGCACCAGCTGCGGCGTGCGCGCGGGCGCGAACAGCCCGAACCATGTGCCCGAGCGGTAGCCCGCATAGCTTTCGCCCACGGTCGGCACTTCGGGCAGCAGCGCATGGCGCCTCTCGCCGCTGGTGCCCAGCGCCACCAGCCGGCCGCTGCGGATGTGCGGCAGCGCGGGGCCGACCGCGATGAACATCACGTCGACCTG
Source organism: Variovorax multivorans (assembly GCF_051216835.1). NCBI lineage: Bacteria > Pseudomonadati > Pseudomonadota > Betaproteobacteria > Burkholderiales > Comamonadaceae > Variovorax > Variovorax multivorans. The sequence goes on along the minus strand of NZ_JBPJZL010000007.1, from coordinate 160,116 downwards.
CCCCGCGATCACGTCCTGCATGCCCAGCGGGCCGCCACGGTACGGGATGTGCGTGACGTAGATGCCGGCCTTCTGCTTCAGCAGCTCCATGCTCAACTGCTGCGGGCTGCCGTTGCCGGCCGAGGCGTAGTTGATGCGCCCAGGGTGGGCCTTGGCCGCACGAACGAAGTCGGCCACCGTGTGGAAGCCGGTCTTCGGGTTGGCGACCAGCACGAAGTCGATCTGCCCGAGCGATACCACCGGCACCAGGTCGCGCCGGGCGTCGTAGGGCAAGCCGGCTTGGATGTTGGGGAGGATGGTGATGGGGCCGTCCGCGCCCACCAGCAGTGAGTAGCCGTCGGGCTGCGCCTTGGCCAGCCCGTCGGCGGCCAGGATGCCGGCCGCGCCGGCGCGGTTGTCGACCACCACCGGCTGCTTCCATTGCTCCGACAGGCGCTGCGCCAGGTAGCGCGCCAGCACGTCGGGCGAACTTCCGGGCGTGTTCGCGACCGTGATGTGCACGGGCTTCGACGGATAGGCGGCCGCCGGTTGCGCCTGCGCGGCCACGGTCAACGAAGCGCAGGCCCACAGGGCAAGGACCGGCTTGAGCAGCTTCGACAGGAAATGGGCACGCATGGCGAACTTTCGGTTGCAGAAGGCAAAGCGCGCGATTCTGTCGTGCCCTCGCCCGCAAGCGAACGACCCATTTGTCAGATGCTTAGGCTGGTTCCGGCATATGCAGCGCTCCCAGTTCGCCATCGCCTCGCCCCATCAGGCGGGCGATTCGACCCCTCTCTACCCCGTGCACCCCGGAATGCAACACAATGGCGTTTCGCAAGAAGACCGCATGAAGACAACGACCTCGCACCCGAAACCCCCTCGCGCCGCCCCATTCGACAGCGAAGCGCTGCTGCGCGACAGCGGCCTGCGCGTGACCCGCGCCGCGCAGACCGTGCTCGAACTGATCGAACACAGCTCGCAACCCCTGACACACGAGGAAGTCGCCTCGGCCTACACCACCGCCACCGGCGAAACGCCCGACCGCGTGACGGTCTACCGCGTGCTCGACCGGCTTGTCGAGGCCGGCCTGTGCGACCGCCGCGTGGGCCCCGACCGCGTCAACCGCTTCTCGCGCCATGTGGAGGCCGAGTCGGGCAACACCTTCGAATGCGACCAGTGCCACAAGGTGCTGGCGCTGCCTTCGGACCCGGAGCTGCCGAAGGTGATGGGCCGTCTTGGCCGTGCGCTGCGCAAGCAGGGCATCGACACCCGCCACACTGCGCTGACCCTTCACGGCACCTGCGGCGACTGCGCCCGCTAAGCTGTTCTCACACGTTCCACGAAGGGAACGGATCCGGAAAGTTCTGCCACCACGAGGCGCCGAAGCGCATCTCGTTTTCCGTGAGCAGGCACTCGTCGAGCCGGGCACGCAACGCGTCTTCATCCATGCCGATGCCGATCAGCACCAGTTCCTGCCGCGCATCGCCCGTGGCCGGGTCCCAGTTCTTGTGGATCAGTTCCAGCGCATCCGGCTCGGTCGGCCAGTGCTCGCGCGGCACGGCGGCCCACCAGAAGCCAGCCGCGCCATAGCGGCAGGCACCGCCGGCCTGCGACCACGAGCCCGCGCGCGTGGCACGGCTCGCGAGCCAGAAGAAGCCCTTGGAACGCACCACGCCTTCCCATTCGCTTTGCACCAGCTTCCAGAACCGCATCGGGTGAAACGGAATGCGCGAGCGGTAGACAAAGCTGCGAATGCCGTATTCCTCCGACTCGGGCACGTGCTCGCCGCGCAGTTCGGCCAGCCAGCCGGGCGCCTGCTCGGCCTGCTCGAAATCGAACAGGCCGGTGTCGAGCACGCGATCGAGCGCCACGCGGCCGAACTCAGACACCTCGATGCGGGCGCGTGGATTCAGGCTGCACAAGATGGCCATGAGCCGTTCGCGCTCCTCGGGCGTGACGAGGTCGGTCTTGTTGACCACCAGCACGTCGCAGAACTCGATCTGCTCGATCAGCAGGTCGACCACCGTGCGCGTGTCCTCGTCACCAAGCGATTGCCCGCGCTGGCCGAGGCTGTCGGGCGAGCCGTAGTCGCGCAGGAAGTTGAAGGCGTCGACCACCGTCACCATGGTGTCGAGCCGGGCCACGTCGGCCAGGCTCTTGCCGTCTTCGCCGGCGAAGGTGAAGGTTTCGGCCACAGGCAGCGGCTCGGAGATGCCGGTGGACTCGATCACCAGCTGGTCGAAGCGCCCTTCCTTCGCGAGCCGGTTGACCTCGATCAGCAGGTCTTCGCGCAGCGTGCAGCAGATGCAGCCGTTGCTCATCTCGACCAGCTTCTCGTCGGTGCGCGAGAGCTCGGCACCGCCGTCGCGCACGAGCGCAGCGTCGATGTTGACCTCGCTCATGTCATTGACGATGACTGCCACGCGGCGGCCCTCGCGGTTGTGCAGGATGTGGTTCAACAGCGTGGTCTTGCCGGCGCCGAGAAAGCCGGAGAGAACGGTAACGGGGAGGCGGTCAGCCATTGGGCAGGCTCCATATATGCAACAGGATTGCATTATATGGATCAACGCAACCTTGTTGCGTTTTATGCCAACCACTCCCCGGAGCCAGCTGTTCGCCTACCATCAGGAAGATGTCCTCGGAACCCCGCACGCCCTTGCAACTCGTCTGGCCTTCGCACGAACACCTCCCTGGCTACATCGCCGCGCTGGAAAGCGGCTGGTCGCCCAACAACCTTCGGCCCGAAGCCGGCCAGGAAGAACTGGCGCAGATCCACGCCGACCCCGAACGCTTTCTGGCCAGCCTAGTCGACCCCGAAGCCAAGGGCCCGCCAGTCGCGCTGCCCGGCGGAGGCACGGTGCCCCGCCTGCCAGGCTACCGGCGCTGGATGTGGGACGGCGAGTTCTGCGGCAGCATTCAGCTGCGCTGGCAGCCTGGCACCAACGCCCTGCCCATCTACTGCCTTGGCCACATCGGCTACGGCGTGGTCCCGTGGAAGAGCGGCCGGGGCTACGCCAAGGCTGCGCTGCGCGCGCTGCTGCCCGAGGCGCGCGCCAGGTGCCTCGATCACGTCGAGATCACGACCAGCCCCGAAAACCTCGCCTCGCAGCAGGTGATCCGCGCCAACGGCGGCCTGCTGGTGGAAGAGTTCGTCAAGCTACCCGAGCTCGGCGGCACGCCTGAACTGCGCTTTCGCATCGACGTGCGGGAGCTCCGGTAGCGCTACATCTCGAAGGCCTCGACCTGCCTGCCGTCGATGTCGGTGAAGCCGTATTCGCGCGCCAGGTCGGCCACGCGCAGCACCTCGCCGCTCTTGTCCATCACCCGCGCATCGCCGGCCAGCGCCGCGATCGCCCGTCCCAGGTAGCGCGGCGACTCGGTGCGCGCCAGCGCGGGCCGCTCATGCCAGTGCGCCTCGTCGGTCTTGTGGCCGGCCAGCACGAACTCGGTGCGCATCCAGCCGGGGGACACGGCAATGGAAGCGACGCCGTGCGGCCTCAGGTCTTGCGCCATGCCGAAAGCCAGCCGGGTCATCGAAGCCTTGGCAAGGTCATAGAAGAGGCTGCCACGCAGGTAGTGGCCACGGTCCCAGAAGGTGGTGGTGGTGATCAGGCCCTTCTTTCGTCGCGCCATCAGCGGCGCAGCACATCGGCTGGCCACGAGGTGGTTGCGCACGCCTCGGTCGAACATCGAATCCCAGTTCGACAGCGGGTGCTCCCAGAAAGGCGCTTCGAACACGCCGTTGAAGGTCTCGTGGCCGCCCCATGCGTTGTTCACCAGCAGGTCGATGCGGCCTGCCTCGCGCTCCACGCGAGCGAAGAGCGCCGCCACTTCTTCTTCGCGGGTGTGGTCGCACTGCACGGCGATGCCGTGCCCGCCCATGCGGGTGAGTTCGTCTGCGGTGTCGTCGATGCTGCCGGGCACGGCCTGCATGTCGGACAAGGCCAGCAACTGGCCGTAGGTTTGCGCGGGCTGTTCGCGTGTGCTGCGCCCGGTGACGTACACCGTGGCTCCGGCGGCGCCCAGTTCCAGCGCGATGCCGCGCCCTGCACCGCGGCTCGCGCCGGTCACCACGGCTACGCAGTCCTTCAACGGGCGCTGGGTTTTTTCGTTCTGCATGTTCGGTTGCTCCTTCGATCTGCCTGTGCAAGAGCCGACGAAGATAGTGCGCGCTCAACGCGCCGTCTTGGAAGAACCCGAAACGGCGTGCCCCATGAACTCGGTCGGCGTAACGCCGCAAAGCGCGCGGAACTCGTTGACCAGGTGCGACTGGTCGTAGAAGCCGCTCTCCAGCGCAACATCGGCCCACACGGGCGACGACTGCATCCGCAGCGCGCGCAGACAACCATGCATGCGCGCGAGCCGGCTCCAGGCGCGCGGCGAAAGGCCCACGTGGGCATGAAAGAGCTGCTGCAGGCGCCGTTCGCCAACGCTGACGGCCATTGCCACCTCGCGCAAGGAGCGACGCCCACCGGATGCGGCGATGAGTTGCGCAGCACGCATAGCGACAGCTGCGTTGCCTGCTGCGACGTCACTGTCGCGAAGCCGGCGTTGCAGAACGGCGTGCAGCAGCATCACGCGTGCTGCGTCGTTCGGCGCCTCGGCCATGCGCCCCAGCAGCTCGGTGCCTTCGCCCTGCCACAGCGCATCGAGGTGCACGGCGCTGCCGCCGATCTCGCCGACTGGCAACCCCAGCAGCGCAGCGGCGGCACCAGGGCACAGGGTGACGGAGAGCCCCTCCACCTTGCGCCGCATGCGCACCACCACAGGCGCGGCCGAAGCGCCAATGGCTTCCACCGCCAGCCCCTCGCCCTCGCCGGCGGACGGCGCATCGCCGAGGTTGAAGACCAGACGCACCGCGCCATCGGGCAGCACGCGCTCGCGCACCTCGTGGCCATTGGCAAAGGTCTCGCGGTACAGCAGGATGTGCGAGACATGCGCCCGCAGCGCCGCCCCCACGGGAAACGCGCGCAACGTACCGGCCGGCACGCCCGATTCCGGCCCGTGCAACGGGTCGTCGTCGAGGCGCAGGAAGAGGCGTTCGGCCATGGCCGCCCATTGTGATGAAAACCCCGCCCGGGAGCGAGCCGGCCACGGTCGCGGAAAATCGGCCGCTTCGCCTGCACACACGAATGCCCGCCACCGCCCTCCCCGTCCTCTATTCGTTCCGCCGCTGCCCCTATGCGATGCGGGCCCGGCTCGCACTGGTCGCGAGCGGCCAGCACTGCGAGCTGCGCGAGGTGGTGCTGAAGAACAAGCCGGCCGAGATGCTCGCAGCCTCGCCCAAGGGCACGGTGCCCGTGCTGCTGACCGAAGACGGCACGGTGCTGGAGCAGAGCCTCGACGTGATGCTCTGGGCCTTGCGGCGCAACGATCCGCTGCGCTGGCTCCAGCCCGGAACCGGCACGTTGCAAGACATGCTCGCGCTGGTCACCATCTGCGACGACGAGTTCAAGCCCCAGCTCGACCGCTACAAGTACCCCGACCGGCATGCGGATGGCGGCGAACCCGCGCGCGAGCGGGGCGCCCGGTTCCTGCGCGACCTCGAAGCCAGGCTGTCGGCTTCGCCCTACCTGACCGGAGCGCACGCCACACTGGCCGATGCCGCCGTCATGCCCTTCGTGCGCCAGTTCGCGATGGTCGAGCCCGCATGGTTCGATGCACAGCCCTGGCCGCGCCTGGAAACGTGGCTGTCTGGCTGGACCGCCTCCGGCCTGTTCGAGCGCGCCATGTACAAGTACACGCCGTGGAAGGCCGGCGATGCCGGCGTCAGCTTTCCGCCGCTATAGCTAGCCGCTCATCGCCACTGCCGAGGCCCGCTGGATGCATTCGACGAAGTGCTGCGCGGCCGGCGTCAGCAGTTGCCCCCGGCGCTTGATGACGCTGACGCTCAGCATGGGCAGCTCTTCCTCGATCTCCACGCGCCGGATGCCGTGGCGCTTGAAGGTCAGCGTTGCCAGCGGCTCCACGAACAGGCCGACCAGGTCCATCTGCCCGACCAGCGCCAGCGCCACCGTGACCGACTGCCCCTGGATCACCCGCGCCGGCGGCGGCAGGCCCAGCGGCAGCAGCGGCGACACGGCCTCGCGGCCGCTGAAATGGTCGTCGCCCGGAAGAATCCACTCGGCCTTGTAGAGCTCGCGGATCGAGCGGCTCGCGCGCAGCGGATGACGCTCACGCAGTCCCACCACCAGCCTCACCGGAAAGAGCTCCATCGCCTCGAACTGCGGATCGAGCCGGCCCGGCACCACGTGCGCCACCGCAAAGTCGAGCGAGCCCTCGCGCAGGCGCCCCAGCATCCAGGGCAGCACCGTTTCGCTGAACTGCACGTCGACCGCCGGCAGACGCGCGTGGAAGTCCTTGAACGCGGCCGGCAGCACCGTGAGCGCAAACGAAGTGCTGACGGCCAGCGAGACCTTGCCCGTGAGCCCGTCGCGGATCTGCGCAATCTCGTCGCGTGCGCGCTGCATGTCGGCCAGCAGCAGCCGGGCGCGCGGCGCGAAGGCCTTGCCGAACTCGGTGAGCCGCACGCCCTTGACGCTGCGCTCCACCAGCGGCGCCCCGACTTCGCGCTCCAGTTCGCGCACGATCTTGGTCACGGCCGGCTGGGAAATGCCCAGCACGCGGGCTGCGGCGCGAATGCTCATCTGCTCGACCACCGCCACGAAGGCGTGCAACTGATTGGGTTTCATGACAACCAAAAGTTATCTTTGACGCCCAATTATTGTCTTTTCATGACAGCAGCGAGTCTCTAGCATCCGGCGCGGTCAGTGCGTAGATACCTTCGACCGACATCCTCGAAAAGCAAAGCCAACACTGGAGAGACATGAGCACCCCAAGCAAGCAGCCCTCGCCGTCCTCATCCCCCGCTCGCCCGGCGCGCAGGCGCCAGACCATCGTGGCCACCACCATCGGCAACGGGCTGGAGTTCTTCGACTTCACCGTCTACGGCTTTCTGGCATTGGTGATCGGCAAGCTGTTCTTCCCGACCTTCAATTCGTACGGACAGCTGCTGCTGACGGTGGCCAGCTTCGGCGTGGGCTTCATCATGCGGCCGCTGGGCGGCATCGTGATCGGCGCGTATGCCGACCGCGCGGGCCGCAAGAAGGCCATGACGCTCACGATCTTCCTGATGGCGCTGGGCTGCGCGTTGATCGCCTTCACGCCCACGTATGCGGCCATCGGCGTGGCGGCGCCCGTCGTCATCGTGCTGGCGCGGCTCATCCAGGGCTTCTCGGCCGGCGGCGAAGTCGGCGCCTCCACCACACTGCTGGTCGAGCACGCCACGCCGTCCAACCGCGGCTACATGGCGAGCTGGCAGTTCGCGAGCCAGGGCCTGGGCGTGATGCTCGGCGCCGTCGTGGTGGGCCTGCTGACCTTCACGCTGTCGACGGAATCGATGCAGAGCTGGGGCTGGCGCGTGCCCTTCATCATCGGCATGCTGATCGCGCCGGTGGGCATGTACATCCGCCGCCACCTGGAAGAGTCGCTGCACATCTCGCCGGAAGCCGCCGCTGCACCGCGCGAGAGCAGCCTGAAGATCGTCTGCACGCAGCACGGCAAGACGGTGTTGGCCGCGATTCTTTCGCTGGTGGGCGGCACCACGGCTGCATACGTCGTCACGTTCTACATGCCGACGTATGCCGTGCGCGAGCTGGGGTTCACACCGTCAGTGGCGCTGTTCGGCGCCGCGCTCACCGGGCTGATCTCGTTCGCCTTCGCGCCCTTCGTCGGCAAGCTGTCGGACGTGGTGGGCCGCAAGCCGCTCATCGTCTGGAGCCGCATCGCGCTGGCGATCCTGATCTACCCGGGCTTCCTGTGGCTCAACGCCTCGCCTACGCCGGCGGTGCTGTTCGTCGTGCTCGGCGTGTTCAGCTTCGGCCTGGTGGTGCAGACGGTGCCCGGCATCACGATGCTGCCGGAGATGTTCCCGAAGGCGGTGCGCGCCAGCGGCATGTCGCTGGTGTACAGCGTGGGCGTGGCGCTGTTCGGCGGCTTCGCGCCTTTCATCAGCACCTGGCTGCTCAACGCCACGGGCAGCAAGCTCGCACCGGCCTGGTACCTTGTGGCGATGACGGTGGTTTCGCTGATCGGCCTGCTCTGGCTGCGCGACCACACGGGCCGCGACATCGATGCCGCAGGCGCCCACGCAACGGCCTGACGACTTTCTTCACCATTCCACGCACAGGAGTCCCCACCTCATGCCGACAACACAACGCTCCGCCGCCACGCGGTATTTCTCGGGCACGTATGCCGAAGCCCGCGCCAAGTTCCTCGAGGCCGCAGCGCAGCGCGGCGCGGCCGTCGAATCGTTCGTGCTCGAAGCGCACCGCGGCGCGCTCGGCGAAGAACTCGCCACCGACGTTGCGCTGATTGGCGCGATCGACGCGAAGAAGCTGCTGCTCGTGACCTCGGGCACGCACGGCCCCGAAGGCTTCTGCGGCTCGGGCACGCAGATCGCCACGCTCAACGATGCCGATCTGCTCTCGCGGCTGGAGAAGGCGGGCGTCGCGCTGCTGCTGGTGCATGCCATCAACCCGCATGGCTTTTCGCACCTGCACCGCACGAACGAAGACAACATCGACCTGAACCGCAACCACATCGACTTCAACGCGCCTCTGCCGGTGAATGCCGAGTACGCGGATGTCGAACCACTGGTGCTGCCTGCAACCTGGCCACCGACACCCGCCGACGAAGCGGCCGTGGCCGCCTACGTCCAGCAGCACGGCATGACCGCCTTCCGCGCGGCCGTGACCAAGGGCCAGTACACCTCGCCCGACGGCCTGTTCTACGGCGGCACCGCACCCTCGTGGAGCAACGGAACCATCCGCAAGATCCTGCGCAAGTACGCTGCATCGGCCACCCACATCGGCTGGATCGACGTGCACACCGGCCTCGGCCCCTACGGCCATGGCGAGAAGATCTACCCGGGTCGCAACACGCCCGAAGACCTCGCGCTGGCTCATGCGTGGTGGGGCGCCGACGTGTTCGCGCCGTTTGCGGGCGACTCGGCCTCGGCCGACGTTTCGGGCCCTGTGATCTCGACCGCGTACGACGAATGCCCGAACGCCAAGATCGCGCCGATGGGCCTGGAGTTCGGCACGCTGCCCGACCTCGAAGTGCTGACCCGCCTGCGCGCCGACACCTGGCTGCGCCGCCACCCGGAGGCACCGGAAGCGCAGAAGCGCGAGATCCGCGCACAGCTGCGCGACGCGTTCTACTGCGACAACGAGGAGTGGAAGGGAATGATCCTCGGGCAGACCCGCGTCGTGCTGCTGCAGACGCTCCAAGGCCTTCGCAAGGCCTGATCGCTCAGTCGAACTTGGGCGCGCGCCGTTCGCGCAGCGAGGCAATGCCCTCGCGCACGTCGGCGCCCGCAAAGCCCATGAATTCGAGCGCCAGCGAGGCGTCGAAAGTCGGGCCGGCCTGGCGCAGCCAGTTGTTCAGCGCGTACTTGGTGAGGCGAATGGCGCTCTGGCTGCCGGCCGCCAGCCGGTCGGCCACATCGTAGGCACGCGGCAGCAGGTCGGCCTCTTCCACCGCAAGCGACACGAGGCCGATGCGCTCGGCCTCCTCGCCGCTCACCGGCTCGCACAGCAGCAGGTGGTACTTGGCCTTGGCCATGCCGCACAGCAACGGCCAGACGATGGCCGCGTGGTCGCCTGCCGCCACGCCCAGTCGCGTATGGCCGTCGACGATTTTCGCGTTCTTCGTGGCGATGGAGATGTCGGCCAGCAGCCCCGCCACCAGCCCCGCGCCCACGGCCGGGCCGTGCATGGCGCTCACGATGGGCTTGTCGCAATTGATGATGTTGTAGACGAGGTCGCGCGCCTCGCGCCACACGCGCTGGCGCACCGCGTCGTCGGTGGTCATGTCCTGCACCATCGCGAGGTCGCCGCCACCCGAGAAGCCCTGGCCTTCGCCCCGCAGCACGGCGCAGCGCACCGTGTCGTCGGCCGATACGTCACGCCAGATTTCGGCGAGCTCGCGGTGGCCGTCATGGCCCGCCGTGGGCAGCTTGCCGTTGGCGGCCCGCATCTGGATGTCGAGCACCGCGCCATTCGCACCACGGCGCGCGATGGCGAGGGTCTGGTAGCGGGCGTAGTCCATGGCGGGTGTCTCTTTCCGTGGCTTGTCTGCCGTCTATTTTTTTGCGGCCACTTCGCGGCAGCGCTGCACGTTGGTGTCGAAGCGTGAGGCCAGCCCGGGCTCGCACTCATCGGATGGGGTGAGCTTGCACATGCCGACGACCACGTAGTCCATGACCGCCGACGTGCACATCGGGTAGGCCGCCAGATCGGGGTTGGCCTTGACCTTGAAGCCCCAGCGTTCGGAGAACTGCACCGTGCGGATCATCGCGCCATGGAAGAAGCTGCGGTCCTTGGCGGCAATGGCTGCTTCCATGCGGGGCAGTTCCTCGTTCAGGTAGCCGACCGAATCCAGCGGGAAGCCGGACGGGTCCTGCTGCGCGGTGGCCATCGATGCGGCAACGACCAATGGCAAGGCAGCCAGGATGCGCAGGACGGGAGAAAGCGAGGGGCGGAGGGGCGTGCGTGGAAGGTGCATGGCTTCGAATTTTGCAACGTTTTGAAGCACTTTTGAAATCGCCGCGGTGCGCCCGCGCCACACCTACTTGCCCTTCTTCTGCTTGTCGAACTTGCGCCAGTACTGGAATTCGTCCTCGTGCACCTCCAGGTCGATCTCCGAAATGCGCGACTGCAGGCGCTCCTGCACCTCGGCCACCGCCTTGTTGAAGACCAGTGGACCGATCTCTTCGAGGAAGAAGCCGAGCAGCGCCCCCGCCGCGATGTTGCCGATCGGCTCTTCCATGTTCTCGCGGAAATAGCGCTCGATGGACGTGATGGCCTGCTGGCGCGCTTCCTTCGGTATCTCGATGGTCATGGGTGTTCGCTCCTCGGGACGTTCGGGCTGCCGATTGTGCCGCCCGCCTCTTCGCTACCATGCGCGCACACAACTACACCGGAGACACACACCATGCAGTTCCGCCCCGCCGCACTCGCGGCCCTGGCCCTGGCAGCCCTTGCCGCTCTCCCCGGCTGCTCGAACCTGACCCCCACCGTGCCGCAGCGCCAGCTGATGCTGGTCGCCAACGACGAGAAGCAGTCGTGGAACGATGCCGGCGTCGTGAGCCTCGGCCCCATGGGGCGCGACACCGTGCAGGTGCTCGACATCGGCACCGACCCGCTGGCGCCCAAGCTCGTCGGCACGCTGCAGCTGGACAACACCATCGCCGGCCCGCCGACCAACCTCGCGATCACGCCCGGCGAAACGCTGGCGCTGGTCGCCAACTCGCTCAACGTGGTCGAGGAGAACGGCGCACGCAAGCAGGCGCCCGACAACCGCCTCTTCGTGATCGACCTGACCACCACGCCGCCCAAGCTGCTCGACACCCTGCAGGTCGGCAAACAGCCCTCTGGCCTGTCGATCAACCGCACGGGCGACCTCGCACTGGTGGCCAACCGCGCCGACAACTCGGTGAGCGTGCTGCGCATCTCGGGCAAGAAGGTGACACTGATCGACACGGTGGCCATGGGCGATTCGGTGGCGCACGTGCGCTTCACGCCCGACGGCAAGCGCGCATTGGCGGCCAAGTTTCCGAGCCACAAGATCGCGCTGCTCGACGTGAACGGCGAGAAGGTCAGCTACAACAAGGTCGACCTCGCAGCGGGCCTGTGGCCCTACAACGTCGACGTGACGCCCGACGGCAAGCTCGCGCTCACGGCCGACAACGGCAACTCGGGCGCATCCGACGGCCAGGTCGACACCGTGAGCGTGATCGACCTCGAAGCCGCGCCGCCGCGCGTGGTCGACAAGGTGGTGGTCGGCGACGGCCCCGAAGGCCTGGCGGTTAGCCCGACCGGCAGGCACGCGGTGGCGGTGATCCTGCGCGGCAGCAATTCTTCGAAGAGCGCCTACTTTTACAACCGCAACGGCTCTGTGGTGCTGCTGAAGATCGACGGCAAGAAGGTCACGCGCGCCAACGAGGTGGTGGTGCGCGGCCTGCCCGAAGGCGCGGTGTGGAGCGCAGATGGCAAGTACCTGTACGTGGGCAACTTCATCGACCAGGACATCACGATCTTGCGGCTCGATGGCGACACGCTGGTGCCCACGGGCAAGTCGTTCCCGCTGCAGGGGCATCCGGCCGCGATGCGCGGGACAATGACGCACTGATCGATCCACCCTCCCCCGAACCCGAACGAAGAAGCCATGGCGCAGCAACCCAAACGACAACTCCGCACGCTCGAACGCGGCATCCTCTGCCTCGTGATCGGCGCCGCTGTTCTGCTGGGGCCGCGCTTTCTCCAGGGCACGCGCTGGTTCGAGATGGTCGCGGGTGCCTACCTGGTCGGCTGGTTCGCGCTGGTGCTGGGCGTGGCGCTGATCGTGGTCGAGCTGGTGAAGCGCGGCAAGACGCGCCAGTAAAAAAGAAACCCGCCTCGCGGCGGGTTTCAGCAGCAGGCTCAGGCCTTCTTGCCGCGCAACTTTCCGACCAGTTCCACCACGACCAGCACGATGGCGCCGGCCACGATGCCCACGCCGGCATTCACGCCCATCGAGCCCAGCGTACCGAACACGCCGCCCGTGGCCGCGGCCCAGCCCTCGACCGCATGGCCCAGCGCCGGCACGCCGTGCACCAGGATGCCGCCGCCCACGAGGAACATCGCGGCCGTGCCGGCCACCGACAGCGCCTTCATGAGCCACGGCGCCGTGGCCAGGATGCCGCGGCCCAAGGCCCGCGCGCCTGCGCTGGCGCGCTGGCTCAGGTAGAGGCCCGCGTCGTCGAGCTTCACGATGCCGGCCACCAGGCCGTACACGCCGATGGTCATGATCAGCGCGATGCCGACCAGCACGCTCAGCTGCGTCGTGAAGGGCTGGCCCTGCACGGTGCCCAGCGTGATGGCGATGATTTCGGCCGAGAGGATGAAGTCGGTGCGCACAGCGCCCTTGATCTTGTCCTTCTCCATGGCCACCACGTCGACCGATTCGTCGGCCACGGCCTTTTCGTGGCGCTCGGTGTCGGCGTCGTGCTCCTTCTTGTGCAGGAACTTGTGCGCGAGTTTCTCGGCGCCTTCGAAGCAGAGAAAAGCGCCGCCGACCATCAGCAGCGGCGTTACCAGCCAGGGCAGCCAGGTGCCGATGGCCAGCGCCGCTGGCACGAGGATGGCCTTGTTGACGAACGAGCCCTTGCACACGGCCCACACCACCGGGATCTCGCGATCGGCCTTGACGCCGGACACCTGCTGCGCATTGAGGGCAAGGTCGTCGCCCAGCACGCCGGCCGTCTTCTTGGCGGCCACTTTGGTGAGGATCGATACGTCGTCGAGAACGGTCGCGATGTCGTCGAGCAGCAGGAGCAGGCTGGTGGCCATGGGCGGGATTCGGGCTGAAAAAGAAGCGGCGAGCTTATCCGCAGCCGCCAACCGCCCCTGCAATAACCGTACGAATCAAAGAGCGCTGAGCGCAATGGCCAGCACCGCGGCGAGCGATGCGCCGAACAGCGCCAGCCCCACGCGGCGGCGGCGGTGCGTGAGCATCCACAGCGCCATGCCCGACATCGACAGGAAGATCAGGCTGCCGGCCAGCGTGTCGACCAGCAGGATCCACGGCAGCGGCATGCCGCCGCCCTTGTGCATGCTGGTGAGCGTGGCGACAAAGCCGTTGTGCGTGGTGGTGACGCCCACCGAGCGGTTGCCCTGCCAGTACTCGACCTGCACGATCTCGTTGGGGCCGCCGAAGTTGAACACCCAGCGCGCGGGCTGCGTGAGCACGGGGGCGCTCTTGTCGCTCTTGTCGGCCCAGGCGACGGGCTTGGCGGGCTCGATGCGGCGGGAGTTGGGCGGGCCGCTCATGCGCAGCGCACCCTGTAGCCACTGGCTCATGGCCTCGGGCGTTTCCGGCGCAGGGTCGGGCAGCACCAGCTGGGCGCGCGTGCGCTCCTGGGCCTGCGGCAGCTTCAGCACGTCGCGGTGGTTGAGCCAGATGCCGCTGAAACCGAACAGCAGCCCCAGCACCGCGCCCCAGAGGCCGAACCAGCCGTGGGTGCGGCGGATCCACTGCACGGCGGTCGTGCGCCGCTGGTGCGCGCGCACGCGCGCGGCGTGGCCTAGGGCGGTGCTGCCGGAGTCCATGTCAGGAAACGTCGCGCTTCAGGCGGATTTCCTCGACGCGCACGGTGCCGAAGGCGGTGGTCTTGGCGGTCTTCATCTCGCGCTTGAAGCCCGCGAGTTCGTGGAAGCGCATGGCGCGGTCGTTGCGGATCGGCACCCAGATGGTGACCGTGGTGCAGCCCTCTTCTTCCAGGCCTTCGCGCGCGGCATCCCAGAGGGCCACGCCCACGCCCTTGTCCCAGTGCTCGGGCTTGACGTAGATGGCCCAGATTTCGCCGGTGGTGGGCGGGGTCTTGGGGTCGCGCGAACGGTCGAAGCCGACGAAGCCGACGATTTCGCTGCCCAGCACGGCCACGCGCACCTGCGGCTCGCTGTATTCGATGGCTTCGCGCCACTTGGCTTCGCGGGTGGCCGGGGCCAGGGCGCGCAGCTCTTCCTCGGGAAGGATGCCTTCGTAGGCGGCCTTGGCGGCGAGGGAATGGATTTCGGCGACGGCCTTGGCGTCGCGCAGGGTGGCGGGGCGAACTTCGTAATCTGACATGAATGCGGGGAAATCAATGGAACCGCGTATTGTCGCCGCACCGCTAAACTGCTTGCCGCATCCGTCGTAACAACAGGAGAAATCGACATGGCCAAGAGTCAGCAACGCAGCACCAAGGAAGCGAAGAAACCGAAGAAGGACACCTCGCCGCCCAAGCCTGTGGGCACTGGCGGCATCGAGCCCGTTCGCACGATCACGACGGCGGTCATTCCCCGCGGCAAGCTCAAGAACAAGTGACGAACGACGCTCCAGCGCCCGCCCCGGCCGCCCCCGCGGCCGCAAAGGCCCAGCCGCGCAACCCGCTGCATGGGGTCACGCTGGAGGCCATCGTCACCGCGCTGGCCGACTACTACGGGTGGGAGCACCTGAGCGAGCTCGTTCCCATCCGTTGCTTCACGCTCGACCCGAGCGTGAGCTCGAGCCTCAAGTTCCTGCGCAAGACGCCGTGGGCGCGCGAGAAGGTCGAGAGCCTTTACCTCTTCATGCTGCGCGAGCAACGCCGCGAGCAGCAGCAACAACAGCAAAGCCAGCCACCGCAGCCATGAAGGTCCGACTCGAGCCCTCGGGCCTCGACTTCGAGACCGATGCCGGCACCACGCTCCTGAAAGCCGCCGAGGCCGCCGGCATCGAGCTGCCGAGCTCTTGCCGCAACGGCACCTGCCGCACCTGCATCTGCCAGCGGCTGTCCGGCGAAACCCGCCACATCATCGAATGGCCCGGCCTGAGCGCCGATGAAAAAGCCGAAGGCTGGATCCTGCCCTGCGTGGCGCAGGCGCTGGGCGACATCACGCTCGACGCGCCGGGCGCGCGCGCCCTGTTCGCAGACTAGGGCTTGACCAGCGGCCTGACGGAAGGCGCCGCCACCACCAGCCGGTCTCGCTGCGCGAGCGACGGGAACAGCCTGAACCAGGTCAGCGCGACCAGCATCGTCCCCACGCCGCCCACCACCACCGAGCCGACCGGCCCCAGCAGCGCCGCCGTGGCGCCCGACTCGAATTCGCCGAGCTGGTTGCTCGCGCCGATGAAGATCGAATTGACCGCACTCACCCGCCCGCGCATGGCATCGGGCGTTTCGAGTTGCACCAGCGTCTGGCGGATCACCACATTGACCATGTCGGCGCCGCCCGAAACCGCCAGCGCGATCAGCGAGACGACAAAGCTCTTCGAAATGCCGAACACCACCATGCACAGCCCGAAGAGCCCGATGGCCAGCAGCAGCGTGCGCCCCACGCGGCGCTCGACCGGCCGGCGCGTGAGCGCAATGGACATCACCAGCGCCCCCACCGCCGGCGCGCCGCGCAGCAGGCCGAGCCCCCAGGGCCCGGTGTGCAGGATGTCCTTGGCATAGATCGGCAGCAGCGCCACCGCGCCGCCCAGCAGCACCGCGAACAGATCGAGCGAGACCGCGCCGAGCACGGGCTTGCGCTTCCAGATGAAATCGACGCCCGCGAACACGGTGGCCAGCGTGACCGGCTCGCGCGCGGCCGGCGTGTAGGCATAGCGAAGCCGCAGCACCAGCGCGCAGGCGACGACAAAGAAGGCCACGCTGGCGCCGTAGACCACCGCCATGCCCGCCACGAACAACAGCCCGCCGAGAGCCGGCCCGCCGATGATCGCGCCCTGCATGCCCGCCGAACTGAAGGCCATCGCGCGAGACAACATGGTGGGCGGCACCAGCAGCGGCGTCAGCGCCTGCTGCGCCGGCATCTGGAAAGCCCGCACAGCGCCCAGCACCAGGGACAGGCCCAGCAGCAGGCTGCGCGAATCATGCTTTTCCAGCACCGCCAGCAGTAGCACGAGCGCCACCAGCCCCTGCACCGCGAAACAGGCCGCCACGATGCGCCCGCGATGGTGGCGGTCGACGATGTGGCCGGCCAGCAGCGCCAGCAGCAGCGCGGGCACGAACTGGTAGAGACCCACGAGGCCCAGGTCCCAGGCGCTGCTGGTGAGCTCGTACATGTGCCAGCCGATGGCCACCAGCAGCATTTGCGAGGCGGCAGTACCGAACAGCCGCGCCGTCCACATCTGCATGAACGGGCGTTCGCGCGTCAGGTCGGAAAAGCTGGGGGGAGAAGAGGAAACGGAGGCTGGGGCGGGGCCGGACATCCGCTCAAGGATAGCCGAGGCCGGATGAGCGGGGCATGAGGGGCCTGGAACGCGGGAACGGGCCACCATCGTGCTCTCTACACTCTGCGGCATCCATGACGACCGCGCCGCCGCTCCTGCAACCCGTTCACGAAGACCCGCACCTGCTGGTGCTCGACAAGCCAGCCGGCCTGCTCTGCGTACCCGGCCGCGGCGAGGACAAGCAGGACTGCCTGAGCGCACGCGCCATGCGGCAGTGGCCCGACGCGCTGATCGTGCACCGGCTCGATATGGCTACCAGCGGGCTGGTGGTGATGGCGCGCGGCATCGAAATGCAGCGTGCGCTGAGCGCGGCCTTTGCCGAGCGCCGGGTGCACAAGCGCTATGAAGCTATCGTCGATGGCGCGATGCCGATGCTGGAAGACTGGTCGCTGATCGACGCGCCGCTGATGGCCGACTGGCCGCGCAGGCCGCTGCAGAAGATCGACCCCGCGGGCAAGCCCAGCGTCACTCGGTGGAAGGCGATTTCATTGCTGCCAGGAGTGCGGCCTGGGGAGTCCGCCGCCACGCATGTGCTGCTGGAACCGCTGACCGGCCGTTCGCATCAGTTGCGCGTACACCTGCTGTCGATCGGGCATCCGATTCTTGGCGATGCGCTGTATGGCGATGCTGCTCTGCAGGCACGTGCGCCACGGCTGCTGTTGCATGCGAGCGAGCTGGGGTTCGTGCACCCGGTGACGCAGCAGGAGCTTTACTTCAAACGGCCGCCCGATTTCGTCGTCGTTTCCTGACCAATCAGTCAGCCAGTCAGCCGCCCTTGACGACCAGCACGGGCATGTTGGCGTCCTGCAGCACGCGCTGCGTCACGCTGCCCAGCAGCAGTTTTTCGATGCCGCTGCGGCCGTGCGAGCCCATCACGATCAGGTCGGCCGCGATGGCGATGGCCGTATCGACGATGCCTTCGTGCACCACGTGGCCGTCAATCACGCGCTGGTCGCTGTGCAGTCCTTCGGCCGCCAGGGCGGCCACGCCGCGTGCGAGCGCCGCGTTGGCGCTGGCCGTGGCTGCTGCGAGGTATTCGTTCTGGCCAAGCGCATAGTCCGCGCCCACGCCGATGAAGGGGTAGTTGTCGATCACGTGAATGAGCGTGATGCGGCTACCGAAAGCCAGTGCGAGGCCGCTGGCCTTGCTGACGGCGAGCATGGAAGTTTCGGAGCCGTCGATCGGAACCAGGATGTGATTGAACATGGCGGGACCTCGCTTTCGTTCGCAGACAGACACGGCCCACATGGAGCCGGGCCCCGAATTTAACCGCTGTTCCGCGGGCGGACTGTAGGACTCGTGCCAGCGACGGCGCGCAGCGCCGCCGTGCAGGGTCAGTCCCCCTGGAAACCCTTGGCGCGGCAGGTGATCACGAGCGTGTCGCGCCAGCCTTCGCCGCCCTCTTCCAGCGGCTGGATCGGCGTCGATTCGTGGATCACGCGCGCATCGTCGAGCACGAGCAGGCTCCACGGCTCGGTCATGGTGAAGCGCTCGCCGCGACGGCCGTTGGCTTCGAACACGCGCGTCTCACCGCCCTTGATGCCGTGCCGGCCGACGAGTGCCACGGCCACGAGATCCACACCATCGCGGTGCGCGCCCTCGGGCGTCGGGCGGCCGATGCCACCGGCGGTGTCGATGCGGAACTGGTGCGCTTCCACATACCAGCGCTGCGGTACACCGCCACGCATGTCGCTGCTGGCCTTGCCGAGCTGCTGCAGCAGCCGCTGCCACACAGGCTGCGCCACGGTGGCCTCGAGCATCGGCGCGAACCAGCGCTGCATGCCGCCGTGCAGGGCGTTGTATTCGACCGGCTGCCAGTGCGCGCGGTGCGGCACCTGCGCCGGCGTGGCATGGTCGTCGGCTTCGACGGTGAAGCAGGCATGGCGCCGCGTGCGGTAGCGGCCGCCGTCCTTCAGGTATTCGTCGGGCGGGAGATCGTTCCAGTCTGCGTGCAGTGCATTCAGCTGCGCGAGCGGGACGCCAAGCCATTCGCTGATGCCCTGCGGACTGAGCACCGCATAGCCTTGATCGCGCAATGCGGCAGGTAGCTCGGCGGGGGCGATGAACGGGGGAGTGAAAGCGGCCGTGGTCACTGCGCGCTGACCTTCACGTCCTTCCAGAACGCGACGCGGTCGCGGATCTCTTCGGCTTCGGGCTTCGGATCGGCGTAGTACCAGGCGGCGTCGGTGTTGAGTTCGCCGTTGACCAGCAGCGAGTAGTAGCTTGCGGTGCCCTTCCAGGGGCAGGTGGTCTTGTGGTTGCTGAAGGTGACTGCGTCGCGATTGAGCGAACTCATCGGGAAATAGTGGTTGCCTTCGACGAGCACGGTGTCGTCGCTTTCGGCGATGGTGACGCCGTTCCAGGTTGCTTTCATGGTCTTGGTCTCCAGGGGGAGGGTTGCGGGCGCTGGCCGTTGCGCTGCCGCACGGGGCTTGGGTATTGTGCCGTTGCTTGGCACTGCCGCTTTCTTCGTTGCTGTATCTACCCTGTTGGGGGGTTTGTTTTCTGGGGCCGGGTCTCGGCCCGGCGGCCGACTCACTTTCTTTTGCTTCGCCAAAAGAAAGTAAGCAAAGAAAAGGCGACCCTGCTGTCTGCGTCCCTTCGCTTCGCTGCGGGCAACCTGCGGTGCTCGACTCCGGAGGGGGTCCGCAGAACTCGCTTCGCTCAGACAGCTGCGGCCCTGATCCCTCCTGCGTCTGCGCTCCTCGGCGCAGCCAGAAGGGATTTGGGGACCCAGCAGGCCATCGCTGCGCTCGGCCTTCGAACCGCCAACAGCCAAACTCAACCACTGCAGGCGCTACGCGCCTGCAGTGGCCCCGAGGCCGAGCGAAGCAAAGGCCCGTGTTGTCTCCACCTCCCCTCTGGCTGCGCCGAGGAGCGGAGCGTTTCGCGGATCAGGGCCGCAGTTGTTTGAGCGAAGCGAGTTCTGCGGACCCCGCGAAACGCGAGCACCGCAGGTTGCCCCGTAGCGAAGCGAAGGGGTCGCAGACAGTGGGGTCGCCTTTTCTTTGGCTACTTTCTTTTGGCGAAGCAAAAGAAAGTAGCTCGCCCGCCGGGGCGAGTCCCGGCCTCGAAAGCCAAACTAGGCAGCCAGCCAGTGCACGCTAAAGAGCTTCTCAGGATCCGTCCAAACCGCAGCAGGACGAAACCCGGCACGAACAGCCAAAGCCCGCAACCCCTCAACAGTGAACTTATGCGAGTACTCAGTATGAATAGTCTCGCCCTCCTCAAACCCAAACCGTTCCCCATTCAACGAAACGCTCTGAGCCCGCCGGCTGACAAGATGCATCTCGATCCTCTGCCGAGGCGCGTTATAGAACGCCGCATGCGCAAATCCATCGACATCGAAGTCCGCATCCAGCTCAGCATTAGCCCGACGCAGCAGATTGAGATTGAACTCCCCCGTCACTCCTTGAGCATCGTTGTAGGCCGCGTGCAACCGCCCCGGATCCTTCACCAGATCCACCCCAATCAGCAGCCCACCCCCACGCAACATCCGCGCGGCCAGTTGCAAAAAGGCAAGCGCCTCCTCAGGCTCGAAATTCCCGATCGTCGACCCCGGAAAAAACCCGACTCGCCGCCCCGAACCAGCCATAGGCGCAGGCAACACCAGCGGCATCGTGTAATCCGCAGCAATAGGCTGCACAACCAGCTTCGGATAGTCCGCCTTCAGCCGCTCGGCCGCAGCCTCCAGATACTCCCCGGAGATGTCGATGGGCAGATAGCGCTTCGGCGCCAGCAGCGCATCGAGCAGCAGCCGCACCTTCGTGAGCGACCCCGCTCCGAACTCCACGATCTCCGCGTTCGGCCCGATCTGCTCGGCGATCTCCCCGGCACATTCACCAAGAATGCGCAGCTCGGTACGCGTCGGGTAGTACTCCGGCAGCTCGCAGATGCGGTCGAACAGCTGTGACCCTGCCGCGTCGTAGAAAAACTTCGGCGAGATGCTGCGCGGCGAGCGCGCAAGTCCCGCCTGCATCTCGCGCCCGAACTCGGACAACGGCGTGGAGACCGCTGGAGAAGAAGAAACACGCGGCTTCGCGGCAGGTGCGAACGACAGCGACGAGGAAGAAGTTGGATTGCGCATGATCAAAGGTCTTTCGCGAGCCGCAGCCCCGAGAACTGCCAGCGCGCCGCCGGCGGAAAGAAGTTGCGATAGCTGGGCCGCGTATGCCCCACCGGGGTGGCCACGCTGCCACCGCGCAACACCAGTTGCCCCACCATGAACTTGCCGTTGTATTCGGCCGCGATACCAGGCATCGGACGGAAGCCGGGATACGGGTCGTACGACGAACGCGTCCACTGCCAGACGTGCCCCGTCATCTGCGAGATGCCGGGGGCATCGAACGCGGCCTCCCATTCGAATTCGGTCGGCAGCCGCGCGCCGGCCCACTCGGCATACGCAGCGGCTTCATAGAAACTGAGCTGCGATACGGGTGCATCGGCCTCCATCGGCCGCACGCCGTGCAGGCCGAACACCTGCCAACCTGCGTTACCACCCTGTTGCTGCGCACCAAGGCCAAGGCGCGGATCGTCCGGCTCGAGCCAGTACACCGGATGCCTCCAACCCTGCGCCTGCACAGCGGCCCAGCCATCGGACAGCCAGAGCTCGGCCCGCTGATAGCCGCCATCCGCGATGAACTGCGCGTAGTCGCCGCAGTTCACCAGCCGGTCGGCAATCGCATAGGGCTGCAGCAAAGCCTTGTGGCGCGGCGTCTCGTTGTCGAAAGAAAAGCCCTGCCCCGGGAATCCCACCTCGAGTACGCCGCCGGCTTGCTCGATCCAGCGCACGGCAGGCGGCACCGCAGCCAGCCGCAGCGCAGGTCCGCTTGCAGGCTTGTAGGCCGGCAGCAGCGGGTTGCACGACAGCGCGTGCAGGATGTCGGTGAGCAACAGCTCCTGGTGCTGCTGCTCGTGATGCAGCCCGAGCGTGACGATGGGCTCGACGGTGGCCCAGTCGAGTCCGCCCTCTTCGAGCAGCGCGACCACCGCCTCGTCAACGTGCCGGCGGTAGGCATGCACCTCGTCCACCGAGGGCCGCGTGAGCAGGCCGCGCTGCGGCCTAGGATGCCGCGGCCCGAGCGCCTCGTAGTACGAGTTGAAGAGGTAATGAAAACGCGCATCGAAGGGCTTGTAGCCACTTGAATGCGGCTGCAGCAGCACGGTCTCGAAGAACCACGTGGTGTGCGCGAGGTGCCACTTGGTCGGGCTCGCGTCGGGCATCGACTGGATGCACTGGTCTTCGGGGGAAAGCGGGGCGGCAAGCGCCAGGCTCGTGGCGCGCACCTCGCGAAATCTGTCGCGCAGTGTGCTCGCCGCCTGTGTGATCGGCCGGGAAAGCGTCATGGGGTCTCCAGTCGGGTCAGCCGCAAGTTTTAGCCCATCCGGGCTGCGGCGGCGCGTAGGACAAAACGCCGCAGCCCTGCCGCCGGCACTTCGGCAAAGGGCAGCCACTGTGGCACAAGATTCGAGGCCTTGCAGGCGGCTGCGTATCATCCGTGCGATGCAAACGACCAACCCCTCGGGCAGGCCCAAAGTCGTCATCGTCGGCTGCGGATTCGGCGGACTCGAAGCGGCACGCAAGCTGCAGAGCGCCGACGTGGACGTGACGGTGATCGACAAGACCAACCACCACCTGTTCCAGCCGCTGCTGTACCAGGTGGCAACCGCCGGGCTCGCCGCGCCGTCGATCGCGGCGCCGGTGCGCGCACTGTTCCGCAAGCAGCCGAACATCACGACGCTGCTGGGCGAGGTGGGCGGCATCGATCCGGCCACGCGATCGGTGCAGCTGGCCAATGGGGACCGCGTGCCGTACGACCACCTGATCGTCGCGGCCGGTGCCACGCACAGCTACTTCGGGCACGACGAATGGGCGCCCGTCGCCCCGGGCCTGAAGACGCTGGCCGACGCCTTCGAGATCCGCCGTCGCGTGCTGCTGTCGTTCGAAAACGCCGAGATCACGGCCGACCTGGAACACCGCCGCGCCCTGCTCACCTTCGTGGTGATCGGCGCCGGCCCCACGGGCGTCGAGATGGCCGGCACGCTGGCCGAGATCGCCAAGCACACGCTGTCGGGCGAGTTCCGCCACATCGACCCCGCCAGCGCGCAGGTGCTGCTGGTCGAAGGTGGCCCGCGCGTGCTGCAGGCCATGCCCGAATCGCTGAGCCAGAAGGCGCTCGAACAGCTGGAGAAACTGGGCGTCGAAGTGCGGCTCAACGCGCGCGTGACGTCCATCGATGCCACCGGCCTCGAAGTACAGACTGGTGGTGGCGCAGACGGCGCACCGGTCGCCAGCTACCGAATCGATAGCAGCTGCGTGGTGTGGGCGGCGGGTGTGGCGGCCTCGCCGCTGGGCCGCATGCTGGGCACGGCCACCGGCGTCGAATGCGACCGCGCGGGCCGCATCAAGGTCGAGCCCGATCTGAGCCTGGCGGGCCATCCTGAGATCAGCGTGGTCGGCGACCTCGCGGCCGCCATGAGCCATGCGCCCGGCAAACCGCCCAAGCCCGTGCCCGGCGTGTCGCCCGGCGCCAAGCAGATGGGACGCGCGGCGGCCGCCAATATCTTGCGCCGCATTGCGGGCCAGCCGACGGTGCCGTTCCGCTATGCGGACTACGGCAACCTCGCGACCATCGGCCGCAACTCGGCGGTGGTGGACCTGGGCACGCCCTTCGGCCCGCTGCGTTTCAGTGGCCGGCTCGCGTGGCTGTTCTGGCTGTTTGCGCACGCGTACTTCCTGATCGGCTTTCGCAACCGCATCGTCGTGATGATGGACTGGGCAGGCGCCTATTGGAGCTTCCAGCGCAACGCGCGCGTGGTGGCAGACGTGCAGGGCAAGAGCGAGTCCTGAGCAAGGAGATCACGCGAAATGTCGCTGGCCTTGTGGATCGTGGTGCACGCAGCCGAAGCGCTCTTCTGCCTCTGGGTGCTGCGCTGGGGTGGTGCCGAACGGCTCGAAGGCAGCTTCGCCTCGGGCCTTATCAGCACCTTCGCGCCGCGCTGGAGCGCCGAGGGGTTGCGCATGGCGGCGCTGATCCTGCTGGTCTTTTGCGCCATCACCTTCGCCGTGGGCCTGTTCGTGCCCTCGCTGCGCTGCTGGGTCGGCGGCTCCTGCTGAGCGCTGCCAACCCGCCCTACCCCATCAGGTCCCGATCACGCCGCCGTCGTTCTTGGTGATTGCGATGGTCGCCGAGCGCGGGCGGCCCGCGCCGTCGGGCCACTTCGACACGGCGAGCGGACGGTCCGGGTCGCTGCGCTCGTTGGCCGGCTCGCCCGGGTGCTGGATGTTGATGAACAGCGTGCGCAAATCTGGCGTGGCCGTAAGCCCCGTGATTTCGCAGCCAGCCGGGCCGAGCAGGAAGCGGCGGATTTCGCCCTTTGTCGGGTCGCAGGCCAGCATCTGGTTGTTGGGCAGGTTGACGTACTCGCCCTTGCCCAGCGTGGAAGTCGACACGTCGGTCTCGATCCACAGCACGCCGCGCGCATCGACCATCAGGCCGTCGGGGCTGCCGAAGGTGTCACCCTTGATGTTGCCCTGCGCTTCATAGCGCGTCTGCTTCGGGTCGCCCGCGAGCACAAGGTGGTTCCACGCAAACCTGGTCGCGTCGAGGTCGCCGGTTTCCTTCCAGCGGATGATCTGGCCCATTGTGTTGTTGGAGCGCGGATTGGCCGCGTCCATGAAGGGCTGACCGGCACCGCCGCGGTTGCTGTTGTTGGTCAGCGTGCAGTAGACCTCCTTGGTGAGCGGGTCTACCGTCGTCCATTCGGGGCGGTCCATCTTGGTGGCGCCCAGCAGGTCGCTGGCCTGGCGTGCCTTGATGAGCACGTCGCCCTGCGTGGTGAAGCCCTTGTCTGCGACCAGGCCGTTCTTGCCCTGCACCAGCGGCAGCCACTCGCCGGTGCCGTCCACGTCGAAGCGGCCGACGTACAGCGTGCCGTGGTCGAGCAGGTCGCGGTTGGCCGCGGCGCCGCCGGGCTTGACGCTGTCGCGGCTCACGAACTTGTAGATGTATTCGAAGCGCGAGTCCTCGCCCATGTAGATGACGGCGCGGCCGTCGTTGGTGAGCGCGGTGGCAGCACCTTCGTGCGCGGCGCGGCCGAGGGCGGTGCGCTTGCGCGGCGTCGAGGTGGGGTCTTGCGGATCGATCTCGACCACCCAGCCGTAGCGGTTCGATTCGTTCGGGTTCTTCGACACGTCGAAGCGCGCTTCATGCTCGTGCCAGCGGTACTTCGCGCCATTGCCCTTCTTGATGCCCCAGCGCTTCTGGTGGGCGTCGGGCGTGTCGGTGCCTTCGAAGTAGTCGGCGAAGTTTTCTTCGCAGGTCAGATACGTGCCCCACGGCGTGTGGCCGTTCGAGCAGTTGTTGAAGGTACCCAGCACCTGCGTGCCCGACGGGTCGGCGGCGGTGCGCAGCATGGCGTGGCCGGCGGCGGGGCCGGTCAGCGTCATCGGCGTCAGGGCGGTAATGCGGCGCGCAAAGCGCGAGGGCGCAAGCTGCGTCCACGTGCCACCGTCGCGCTTCAGTTCAATGACCGACACGCCGTGCGCATTCATCGACTTGCGCACCTTCTCGGGCGTCCAGGTCTTCATGCCGTCGGTGTGCAGCAGGCCGTCGTCGACGTATTCGTGGTTCAGCACCAGCAGGCCGCGGTTGGAGCCATCGATCGGAAAGAAGGCCATGCCGTCGTGGTGCATGCCGGCCTGCAGCGCCTGCTCTTCAGCAGTGTTGGAGCCATCGGTCTTGAAGGCGGGCATGGCGCCAGCGATGCCGGTGGCGTCGCCCCAGCGGTAGAGCACCTGGGTGCTGTAGCCCTCGGGCACGACCACGGTGTCGACGGCGGCCATCGGCACGCTCTTGAAACCGATGGCACGGCCCAGCGAACCCGCCGCGCCGCCTGTTGCCGCACACCCGGCCAGCGGGCCGAACAGCCCGGCAATCGCGGCAGCAAGGCCGCCTTGCACGAGCATGCGCCGCTTCGGGTCGGACACTTCGTGGATCGTGGGGTTGGCGGACGGGTTGGAGTCCTCCATGCGGGCGAAGTCTTTGGCCATGTTCTTGTCGTCGTGGGGTTACGGAGCCGAGCATGGTGTCGCCAACTCGTGAATTCCGCATGACATGGGCCTGCAACAAGAGCTCAGAAGAAGCCGCCCCAATGCGGCTGCTCGCCTCGCTGGCGCTTGCGCCAGTCCCAGGGCGGCGTCGGCTTCGAATCGGCCCAGAGGCCGGCGTGCCGGGCACGCGCGCTGTCTTGAAGCCTGAAGAGCCCGCCGCCGCGTTTGGTGGCGAGGTGGTTGTAGTCGTACACCCAGGCCCAGCCTTCGGACACCATGCGGCTGCCGGCGTCCTCGCCGTTGCAGCGCACGTCGGCCACCGTGCGGCCATAGCGGTCGGTGTCGATCTCGGTGATGAGCGCCTGCTCGCGAAAGCAGATGTTGCTCAGCGCCTGCTTGCTGCGCTGGCCGTAGGGCTGGGCTTTTTCGGGCGCATCGATGGCGGCGATGCGCACCTTCACGCGCTCGTAGGCGCCGATGCGGCCGCAGCGCGCGGTAAGCGTGTCGCCGTCGCTGATGCCCACGACGAGGCAGGTGCGGGGAGCGGCTTGGGTCAGGAGGGGAGAAAAGGCAAGAAGGCAGGAAAGCAGCAGCGCGCGTGAATGCATGAAAAAGCGGGGAGATAGGCAGAATGGCAGGACCGATCGAGGCTAAGTGATCCATCCGCCGGAACCGATCGGTACACAGATTTTTTCTTTTGAACCACGCTTCGAAGGAGAGCACGCACCATGCAAGAACCTACCCAGGACGACTGGTTCCTTGCGGCCAACGACGCATGGGACGCTGGCGCGCACAAGAAGGCCCTCTCGCTGTTCCTCAAGGCCGCGGCCGCGGGCGAGACCCACGCGCTCAACAGCGTCGGCTATTTCCTCGACCACGGCATCGGCGTGAAGAAGAACCCCGCTGCCGCACGCGACTGGTATCGCAAAGCGGCCAAGGCAGGCGACGTGGCGGGCTGCGCCAACCTCGCCATCTGCTACCGCGACGAGGGCAATTTCCGCTGGGCGCGCTTCTGGTTCGAGAAGGCCTATGCGCAGGGCGACGGCGATGCAGCGCTGGAACTGGGACGGCTCTTCCTGTGGGAAGGGCCGAACCAGAATCGGCACAAGGTGGTGGACTACCTGGGCAAGGCGGTGGCCTCGCAATCCATCACCCCGAACGGCCGCACGGAGGCAGGGGCGCTGCTGAAGTCGCTGGGCCTCATCAAGTGAAGCGCGCTCACTTCGCCGCGTTCTCGTCCTCCTGCAGCAACCGCCACATCACCTTCCCGCTGCCGCTCTTCGGCAACGCATCGACGAACTGCACCTTGCGCGGGATCTTGTAGACCGCCATGTTCTCGCGGCACCAGTCGATGATCTGCTGCTCGGTGGTGTCCTTGTGCGTGGCGCGCAGCACCACTACGGCCTTGACCGATTCGCCGCGGTAGTCGTCCTTGGTCGAGATGACGCAGGCCTCCTGGATCGCGGGGTGGCGGAACATCAGCAGTTCGACCTCGGCCGGCCACACCTTGAAGCCGCTCGCGTTGATCATCCGCTTGAGGCGGTCGGTCATGAAGAAGTAGCCGTCCTCGTCCATGCGGCCCATGTCGCCCGAGCGGAAGAAGCGCTTGCCTTCGAACTCGACGAATGCGGCGGCCGTGGCGTCGGGGCGCTTCCAGTAGCCCTGGAACACCTCGGGGCCGTGGATGATGATTTCGCCCGATTCGCCGATGGGCATTTCGGCCAGCGTGTCGGGGTCGACCACGCGCGCGTCGGTGCTCATGAACGGAATGCCCAGGCACTGTTGCTTGGGGTGGTCCGACGGGTTGGTGTGCGAAGGCGCGGCGGTCTCGGTCAGGCCGTAACCCTCCTGGTACTTCAGCCCGTACTGCTCGAACAGGCGCTGCGCCACGGCCTGCGGCATGGCCGCGCCGCCACCGCCGATGTAGGTCATGCTCGACAGGTCGTAGCTCGCGAAGTTGGGGCTGGCCATGAGGTCGATGACCATGGTCGGGATGTTGGTCCAGGCCGTGACCTTCCAGCGCGAGATCAGTCGGCCGGCCACGTCGCGGTCCCAGCGCGGCATGATGATCAGCGTGGCCGCTGCGAGGATGGCCGTGTGCATCATGCTCACCACGCCGGTGATGTGGAACATGGGCACCACGGCCAGCACCACTGTCTCCGAAGTCGACCCGCCCCACATCTGGCCGGAGACCGCGTTGTGCATCAGGCTCGAATGGTGGTGGATGCAGCCCTTGGGAAGGCCGGTGGTGCCGCTGGTGTAGGGCAGCAGCGCCATGTCGTTGGCGCCCACCACGTGCTCGGGCGGCGGATGGCCGGCCTCGAGCGCGTCGGTCCAGGCGATGACCTTGCCGCCGTCCAGCGCGGGCAGCAGATGGCGGGTGGTGAGCCAGTCTTTCCAGGCGGGAGCCGGGGCGTCGTCGCCCGACGCGTCGGCGTCGAAGGCGTCGGTGAACTGGGTCACGATCATTTGGGCGAGCCGCTGCTCGGGTGGCAAGGCGTTGCTGGCCTTGGCCAGCTCGGGCGCCAGATCGCCGGTGATGATGGCCACCTTGGCGTCGGGATCGGTGATGTAGTGCTTGAGTTCCTCGGCCCGGTTCATCGGGTTGACCGGCACCACAACGGCATTGGCGCGCAGGATCGCGAAATGCGCGATCACCAGCTGCGGGCAGTTCTGCATGTCCAGGATCACGCGGTCGCCGCGCTTCACGCCCAGCGCGTGCAGCGCACCGGCCAGGCGCTCGGCCTGGGCGGCAAATTCGCGGTAGCTGATGACGCGGCCGAAGAACACGAGCGCGGGCTTGTCAGGGTAGCGTGCGGCCGAGGTGGCCAGGTTGTGCCAGAGAGATGTGGCGGGGACGGTAATCGAATGCGGGAGGCGTTTGGGCCAGAACTTGTAATGCGGGCGTTGTTGCATGGTGAGTACAGGCGGAACAAAGAAAAGCGCGACAGCCCGCCAGCCTAAGCCGCCAAGGCCGCCGCTCCCATCGGGGAAGCCCCCGGAGCGTCGCCTAGGTGACGCCATTTCTTCTCACATGCGCAACCTTCTGCTCACGCGCCCTGCGACTACAGACACGGGCCGCCTTCCGCGCGATACCTGTCAGCCCCCATCCACCGAATGAAGGAACCTCCATGGCAGCAGAAAAGCACGCAAGCGTTCACTGGGAAGGCGCCGGCAAGACCGGCAAAGGCCAGGTCAGCACCGAGACCGGCGCCCTGAAGGACTACCCCTACGGCTTCGCCAGCCGCTTCGAGGACGACAAGCGCGGCACCAACCCCGAGGAAATCATCGGCGCGGCGCATGCCGCCTGCTTCACGATGGCCTTCGCCTTCGCGCTCGAAAGAGAAGGCCTGGCCGCCACGAAGATCGACACCAAGGCGGCCGTGCGGCTGGCCAAGGACGGCGACGGCTTCAAGATCGACCGCATTGCGCTCGAACTCGACGCCAGCGTGCCGAACCTCGACGAAGCCAGGTTCCAGCAGATCGCAGCCGCCGCCAAGGCCGGCTGCCCGCTGTCGAAGGCGCTGGCGAGCGTGCCCGAGATCACGCTGAAGGCCACGCTGGCCGGCTGAGTGCGCTGCTTATGATCGTCTCCCAATAAAAAGGAGACGGATCATGAACAAGCTTGCCCGGACCGCGCTCGCGGTCCTTTCTTTCGGCCTCGGCACGGCCGCGATGGCGGCCTACCCCGACAAGCCGATCAAGGTCGTCATCGGCTTTCCGGCCGGCGGCCCGCTCGACCAGCACGCGCGCCTGCTCACCGACAAGCTGCAGGCCGTGCTCGGCCAGCCGCTGATCGTCGACTACAAGCCCGGCGCGGGCGGCTCGGTGGGCGCCGACGCGGTCGCCAAGAGCCCGGCCGACGGCTACACGCTGATGCTGGCCAACACCGGCGTGGCCGTGATCAACGGCGCGCTCTACAGCAAGCTGCCCTACAACACGCAGCGTGACTTCGTACCCATCGCTCGCACCGCCATGCAGCCGCTGGCGCTGCTGGTCACGCCCAAGCTGCCGGTGCAGAACCTCAAGCAGTTCGTCGACTACGCCAAGGCGCGGCCCGGCCAGGTCAACTACGGCTCGGCCGGCAACGGCGGCATCAGCCACCTGGTGCCCGAGATGTTCAAGACCGCGACGGGCATCTTCATGGTGCACATTCCCTACCGCGGCAGTGCTCCGGCCTTCACCGACCTGATGGGCGGGCAGGTGCAGTTCATGGCCGAGTCGATTCCGCAGGCCGCCAACTATCACAAGCAGGGCAAGGTGCGCGCGCTGGCCGTGACCAGCCGCGAGCGCAACCCCGCCCTGCCCGACGTGCCGACCGTGATCGAGTCGGGCGTCAAGGGCTTCGAGGTGGTGGGCTTCTATGGTTTTCTCGCACCGAAGGACACGCCGAAAGACGTGGTCGCCAAGCTCAGCGACGCATTCAGGCAGGTGCTGAACAACCCCGAGGTGCGCGACCGCATGGTGAGCCAGGGCGCAGACCCGGCCTTCCTGGGCAGCGAGGATTTCGGGCGCTTCCTGGCGACGGAAACGCCGCGCTGGGAGAAGGCGGTGAAGGCGTCGGGCGCTCGGATGGACTGACCGACCTGCCCGTTGGAGTTCAGCGCGGCGTGGCCGCATGCCGCTCCAGCTGCGCACGGTCCAGAAGCTCGATGCTGCGGTAGCGCACGCGCAGCGTGCCGTCTTCTTCCCACAGCTTCAGCTGTCGGTTCACGCTCTGGCGCGACACGCCGAGCATGAACGACAGGTCTTCCTGCGACACGCCCAGCAGCGTGCCGCCGCCCTCGCCCGGGCTTTGGGCGCGCGCGTCCAGCGTGAGCAGCCGGTGCGCGAGCCGCACCTGCAGCGGCATAAGGATCACGTCGTCGATCCACGCCAGCGCCTGGCGCAGCCTCAGGCAGACCAATCGGGTGAAGGCCATGTGCACGTCGGGGTGCTCGGCCACCAGCCGATGGAAATCGGCCGCCGCGACCACCGCCATCTCGGTCGTGTCGGCCGCGCAGGTGTCGTAGACGCGCTCGCGCCCGACCAGCAGCGACACCTCGCCAAACCAGTGGCCGGGTTCGAGCATCGCGATCACCGCCTCGCGCCCGCCCGGCGCGACCACGCTCACGCGCAACGAACCGCTGACCACGCCGAACAGTGCATCGGGCGACGACCCCTTGTGAAAGAGAGATTCGCCTCGCGCCAGCGTGCGCCGATGCGCCACGGCAAGCAGCCGCTGCTGCACGTCCTCGGCCAGCCGCATGTCGCTGTTGTGCACCGGTGACGGCTGCGCGTGCGGCGTGGCGCTGGTGGCGTTGGATGAAGGGGGCGTGCGTGGCATCGCGGGTTTGTCCCGAGCGGCGATTGCCAACACCGGACAGTCTTGTTGCGGGAGCGTGCCGATAGTAAGCAGCGAGCCCGGACCTGCGCATTCGCAGCAACCCGATGTCACCCGTCATCCCTGTCACATGGAGCACACCCCGATGAACACACAACGCACCGAACTTCAAGCCCGCCGCGAGCGCCTCGTGCTCGACCACTTCGCCGACGAGACCCGGCAGGACTTCGACGCCGTGCTCGGCACCTTCCCGCATCCGCACTACGAGCTGATTCCCAGCGGCGAAGTGCACGACGGTATTGCCGACGTGCGCCAGTACTACGCCGACACGCGCCGCGCCTTTCCCGACCAGCGGCACGAGATCATCCAGCTGCGACACGCCGACGATTCGGTGGTCGTCGAGTTCTGGCTGCTGGGCACGCACCGCGGCCCGCTCAAGGGCCTGCCGCCGACAGGCAACAGCTTTCGCTGCCGCATGAACGCGTTCTTCATCTTCGAAGGCGACCGGCTGGTATGCGAGCGCGTGTACTTCGACACGCTGACGATGCTTCGGCAGCTGCTGGCCGGTGTGCCCGCGGAGCATGTCGCCGCGCTGGTAGGCGGGTTGCTGGGCCAGCCAGCCGCAACTCGCGCACCCGAGGCGGCAGCTGCATGACTGCGCTGCGCAACGATGCGCTCGCAGGCCGCCACGCCATCGTGACGGGCGGCGCGCGCGGCATCGGCCTGGCCATTGCGCGGCGCTACCTGGCGGCTGGTGCCAGCGTCGCGCTGTGGGACCTCGACGCGTCGGTGCTGGCAAATGCGCTGCAGACGCTCGCGCCGCTCGGCACCGCAACCTCGGCAGTCGTCGACGTGCGCGACGAAGACCAGATCGCCCGTGCCGCCGCCCAGTCGCAGGAACGCTTCGGCGGCATTGACATCCTCGTCAACAACGCCGGAGTGCTCGGCCCGACCGTGCCAGCCTGGGAGCACACGCCCGCGCAGTGGCGCAATGTGCTCGACATCAACCTGACGGGCGCATGGCTGTGCTGCCGCGCGGTCGCACCGGTGATGCTCGCCCGGCGGCGTGGCCGCATCGTCAACATCGCCTCGGTTGCCGGCAAGGAGGGCAACGGCTTCAACGCCGCCTACTCGGCCTCCAAAGCCGGGCTCATTTCGCTGACCAAGTCGCTCGGCAAGGAGCTGGCGGCGGCGGGCGTGCTGGTGAACTGCATCACGCCCTCGGCGGCCGACACCGAGGTGTTCGCGGCTGTGCCCGTCGAGCACCGCGAACAACTGCGCACCGCCCTGCTCTCGCGCGTGCCGATGGGGCGCTTCGTCGAGGTCGACGAGGTGGCGGCCATGGCCGCATGGCTCGCGTCGGACGACTGCTCTTTCAGCACCGGCGCGGTGTTCGACATCTCGGGCGGCCGCTCGATGTACTGAGAGCCTGCGCGCCAAAAGCCAAGGAGAACTTCCCATGACCCGAGACCCCGACCCAACCGGCTTCGCACACCTGGCGGATTTCGACGGCACCCGCGACGCCGCCATGCCGCAAGACCGCCTGCGCGCCATCCGCCGCTCAGCCGAAGGCTTGCGCGAACGCCTGCTCGATGCGCCGCCGGTACGCTTCGCGCGCAGCTTCAACCTGCTGCGCATTCCGTACCCCGCATGGTTCGCCTTCACCGGCGTGTATTCGCAGCAGCTGCTCAAGCCGCACATGGTCCACCTGCTGGCGCGCACCGTGCTTATCCAGTACGACGACTTCGAGGGTCGCCTGCGCACGCTGCTGTTCACGCCGGCCGACTTCGAGGCCGGCAACGAAACGCCCTACTTCAAGCGCCTGGGCGAGCAGACGCCGAAATTTCTGCACAAGGCCATCGCACCGGTCTACCAGACCGTCCTGCAGGCGTTGGCAAGTTGCGGCGTCGCGCCGGAACAAGTCGACTTCATCACCTACGACCACCTGCACACGCAGGACGTACGCCGCTGGCTCGGCAGCGCCGCCATGCCGGGCCTGCTGCCGAACGCCAGGCTGCTGGTGCACCGCCAGGAACTCGCCAGCGTGCAAGGCTTGCTGCCGGTGCAGGCCGAGTGGTACTGCCCGCACGGGCTGGGCGGCGTGCCGGCCGAGCGCATCGTGCCCTTCGACGGCAGCATCCAGCTGGGCCGCGGCCTTGCGCTGGTGCATTCGCCTGGCCACACAGAGGGCAACCATTCGCTGGTCTACCGCACCGCCGACGGCCTGCGCGTGAGCAGCGAGAACGGCGTGGCGGCCGACAGCTGGGCGCCGCTGCAGTCGCGGCACAACGGCATCCGCCGCTACGCGCAGGCTACCGGCGCGGAGGTGATCCTCAACGGCAACACGCAGGAAAGCAGCAACGACCAGTACCTGTCGATGGTGCTGGAGAAGACCCTCGCCGGCACCTCGTCCTCGCACGGGTTCAGCAACGTGGTGCCGTCGGCCGAATGCTCGCCGCACTGGCTGTTTCCGGGCGCGCCGGCCAGCCACCTGTGGGGCGAGACCTGCTTCGGCACGCCCACCGTCGCCTGACACGCCGCCGCAGGAACAACACAGAAGGAGACACAGACGATGAACACCACCACCCTCGATGCCGCGGACGCACGCACGCCGGCCGAGACCACCGACGCCGCGCTCTTCCGCAAGATCACCTGGCGCCTGATGCCGCTGCTGTGCGCCTGCTATGTGCTGAACTATCTCGACCGCACCAACGTCGGCTATGCACAGCTGCAGATGAAGGACCAGTTGGGCTTCAGCGACGCGGTGTTCGGTCTGGGCGCGGGCATCTTCTTCATCGGCTATGCGGTGTTCGAGATTCCGAGCAACCTGATGCTCGCGAAGATCGGCGTGCGCGCGACGCTGCTGCGCATCATGGGCCTGTGGGGGCTGGCGTCGGCGGCGATGATGTTCGCGACCACGCCCACGCAGTTCTACGTGCTGCGCTTTCTCATCGGCGTGTTCGAGGCCGGCTTCGCGCCGGGCGTGCTGTTCTACCTGACGCTGTGGTTCCCGTCGCACCGCCGCGCACAGGCCACCGCGCTGTTCTTCATGGCTTTCGGCGCGGCGCCCATCGTGGCGGGGCCGATCGCCGGGCTCACCATGACCTACCTGGACGGCGTGCTGTCGCTGCGCGGCTGGCAGTGGCTGTTCCTGCTCGAAGGCATTCCGAGCGTGCTGCTGGGCGTGGCGGCGTTCCGCTGGCTGTCGAACAGTCCGTCGCAGGCGGCCTGGCTGTCCGCAGCCGAGAAGCAGCGCGTGGCGCGCCTGCTGGCCGAAGACCA
Organism: Variovorax multivorans; assembly: GCF_051216835.1. NCBI lineage: Bacteria > Pseudomonadati > Pseudomonadota > Betaproteobacteria > Burkholderiales > Comamonadaceae > Variovorax > Variovorax multivorans. The sequence goes on along the minus strand of NZ_JBPJZL010000007.1, from coordinate 125,683 downwards.
GGCCGCGAACGGCGCCACAGGGCGCCACACCTTCGGTGCGGCCATACGCGACGCCCGGGTCTGGCTGATCGGCTTCATGTCGTTCCTGATCATCCTGGGCATCTACGCCATGTCGTTCTGGCAGCCCACGATCCTGAAGTCGATGGGGCTCAGCGTGCTGCAGATCGGCTTCTATTCAGTCATTCCGGCGATCGCGGGCATTGCGGCCAACATCGTCGTGGGGCGGCATTCGGACCGGTGCAAGGAGCGCCGCTGGCACTTTGCGCTGAGCGCAGTGGTGGGCGCTGCCGGGCTGGCGCTGACCACGCTCTTCATGCACAACGCCTTTGCCGCCGTGCTGTGCCTGGCACTGGCGGCCATGGGCATTTCCGCCGCGTTCACGGTGCTCTGGTCGGTGCCCGGCAATTTCATGTCGAAGAGCGCCGCGGCTGCGGGCATTGCGCTCATCAGCACCATCGGTGGGAGCGCAGGGCTGGTGGCGCCGATGATGGTCGGCGCGCTGAAGACGCTGACGGGCGGCTTCACCCTCAGCCTCTACGTGCTGAGCGGGGCCCTGGTGCTGTCGGCATTGCTCATGCTTGTGGCCCTGCCGGCGAGCGCACTGGGCCGGGGGCAAGCCCGGCGCTGAGCCCGCGCGCCCCTTTCGGGGTCATGTTCCATTTAGGTGCACAGATCTTGCATACCAGTTGGCACAGAAGCTGCTGGTATGCAGGCCTATGGCCATCTCCGCATCCGAAATCAGTGCACGCATCGTCGAAGCGGTGATGGCGCAGAAGCTCGCGCCGGGTTCGCGCCTGGGCGAGCAGCAGCTGGCGATGCTGTTCGACTGCAGCCGCACCATCGTGCGCGAGGCCCTCACGCGGCTGGCGGCGCGCGGCATCGTCACGGTGAGCGCGCGGCGCGGCTGGTTCGTCATCGAGCCATCTCAGGACGAGGCGCGCGAAGCCTTCGAGGCGCGGCGCGTGATCGAGCTGGGCCTCATCCGCAGTGCGGGCAGCACCGGAAAGATCGAGAAGACCGCCCTGCGCCAATTGAAGGCGCACCTTCAGCGTGAAAAGGCCGCACTGAAAGAAAGCGACGTCGGCAACCGCAGCTTCCTGCTGGGCGACTTCCACGTGTGCCTGGCCGAATGCCTGGGCAACACGCTGCTGGCCGACACGCTGCGCGACTACACGGCGCGCACCACGCTGATCGCCATGCTCTACCAGTCCACGCACGACGCGGTGCAGTCGTGCGAAGACCACGTGCAGATCGTCGCGGCGCTCGAGCGCGGCGACCATGCCGCCGCCGAGGCACTGATGGCCGAGCACATCGGCACGGTGCAGTCGGCGCTGCGCGTGCTGGCGCCCACCGATCCGCTCGCGCAGCTGCGCGATGCGCTGGCGCCGCTGCACAACACCAATGCCGCCCCGGCGCCCAAGGCCAGAAAGCGCCGCAAGGCTGCCGACGCCGCGTCCTCCGATTCAGATTCTTCGACTTACCTAGGAGCCCTGCTATGACCTTCTCTGCATCCAAACGCAACCTCGCCCTTGCGCTTGCTTCCGTTGCCATGCTGGCCTCGGCCGGCGGCGCGTACGCCCAGAACGCGCTCGACAACGTGCTCAAGGCCAAGACCATCAAGATCGCCGTGCCCACCGACTACCCGCCCTACGGCTCGGTCGACAAGAACATGAAGCCGCAGGGCCTCGACGTCGAAATGGCCGAGCTCATCGCCGCCAAGCTCGGCGTGAAGGTCGAACTGGTGCCCGTGACCAGCGCCAACCGCATTCCCTACCTGCAGACCAGGAAGGCCGACCTGGTGATCTCCACGCTCGGCAAGAACCCGGAGCGCGAGAAGGTGATCGAATTCACGTCGGCTTATGCGCCCTTCTTCCAGGCCGTGTACGCCGCCAAGAGCATGAAGCTCACCAGCTTCGCCGACATGGCCGGCAAGACCGTCGCCGTGACGCGCGGTGCGATGGAAGACCAGGAGCTGAACAAGGTGGCGCCGCCGAACGTCGACTACCGCCGCTTCGAGGACAACAACGCGACCATCGCCGCCTTCGTGGCCGGCCAGACGCAAACCCTCGCGACCAGCGCGGCGGTTGCTGGCGACATGCTCGCCAAGAATCCGAAGGTGAGCGCCGAGTTCAAACTGCTGCTGAAAGACAGCCCCTGCTTCGTCGGCGTAGCCAAGGGTGAAACCTCGCTGAAGACCAAGGTCAACGAAATCATTGCCGCCGCCAAGAAGGACGGCACGCTGGACGCCATGTCGAAGAAGTGGCTCGGCAAGGCAGCCGGCGACCTTCCCGTCTGATCGAACTGCGCGGCCATGAACATCGAGTTTGACTTTGGCGCGGTGCTCGCCGAATGGCCGCTGCTGCTGCGCGGCGTGGCGTGGACCGTCGGCCTCACCGCCGTGGGCACCGTGCTGGGCATGATCGTCGGCACCTTCTGCGCATGGGCGCGCTCGGGCGGCCCGAAGTGGCTGCGCGCCATCGTGGGCACCTATGTGGAGCTGATCCGCAACACGCCCTTCATCGTGCAGCTGTTCTTCATCTTCTTCGGGCTGCCGGCGGCGGGCGTCAAGCTCTCGCCGGAAGTGGCTTCGGTGATCGCGATGGTGATGAACCTGGGCGCCTATTCCACCGAGATCATCCGCGCCGGCATCGAGGCCACGCCCAAGGGGCAGATCGAGGCGGCCGTGAGCCTGGCGCTGAGCAAGTCGCAGGTGTTCCTGCGCGTGGTGCTGCCGCCGGCGCTGAAGAAGGTGTGGCCCGCAATGGTGAGCCAGATCGTCATCGTGATGCTGGGCTCCGCCGTGTGCGGACAGATCTCGACCGAGGAGCTGAGCTACGCGGCCAACCTGATCCAGAGCCGCAACTTCCGCGCCTTCGAGGCTTTCATCATCGCCACGCTGATCTACCTGGCGCTGTCGGTGGCGCTGCGGCGTCTGCTCGACTGGGCGGGTCCGAAGTTCTTCTTCGGCCGCTGACCGAATACCGAGGCCTTTTTCACCATGGCTGATTTTTCTCTCTGGGACATCCTGCGCAACCTGCTGATGGCGTTGCGCTGGACCGTCGTGCTGTCGCTCATCGCCTTCATCGGCGGTGGCCTCGTGGGTGCCCTGCTGCTGTTTTTGCGGATGCGCGGCGGCAAGGCGATCGGCAGGGTCGTGGGCCTGTATGTGCAGCTCTTCCAGGGCACGCCACTGCTGATGCAGCTGTTCCTGGCCTACTTCGGCATTGCGCTGTTCGGCATCGACGTGTCGGCGTGGACCGCGGCCAGCGTGGCGCTCACGCTCTACACCAGCGCCTTTCTCACCGAGATCTGGCGCGGCTGCGTGGCCTCGATCCCGAAGGGCCAGTGGGAAGCCTCGGGCAGCCTGGCCCTGAGCTTCGGCGAGCAGATGCGCCACGTGATCCTGCCGCAGGCCGTGAAGATCGCCATTGCGCCCACGGTCGGCTTTCTGGTGCAAGTCATCAAGGGCACGGCGCTGGCATCAGTGATTGGTTTTGTCGAACTCACCAAGGCCGGCAGCATGATTTCGAACGCAACCTTCAAGCCCTTCGTGGTGTTCAGCTGCGTGGCCCTGCTTTATTTTGTGCTGTGCTTCCCCGTGAGCCTGTACGCCAAGACCCTCGAGAGGAAAACCCATGGCCGCCGTGCTTGAACCGCAACAACCCGCCACCTCGGTGGGCGCTCCCATCGTGCGCATCACCGCGCTGCGCAAGTCTTACGGTACCAACGAAGTCCTGAAGGGCATCGACCTCGACGTGAAGCGCGGCGAGGTGATCGCCATCATCGGCAAGAGCGGCTCGGGCAAGAGCACGCTGCTGCGCTGCATCAACGGGCTCGAGGTGTTCCAGGAAGGCTCGCTCACCGTCGACGGCAAGCCGCTGCTGCATGAAAGCGCCATGGCCATGCGCGAGCTGCGCCAGCGCGTGGGCATGATCTTCCAGAGCTTCAACCTGTTTCCGCACCTCACGGTCGGCAAGAACGTGATGCTCGCACCCACACTGGTGAAAAAGCGCGGCAGCCTGGAAGCCGCCTCGCAGGCGCGCAAGCTGCTCACGCGCGTGGGCCTGGCCGAAAAATTCGACGCCATGCCCGACCAGCTTTCGGGCGGCCAGCAGCAGCGCGTAGCGATCGCCCGTGCGCTGGCAATGGAACCAGCCGTGCTGCTGTGCGACGAGATCACGTCGGCGCTCGACCCCGAACTGGTAGGCGAAGTGCTGCGCGTGGTGGAGTCGCTGGCCGACGAAGGCATGACGCTGCTGATGGTCACGCACGAGATGAGCTTCGCGCGCAAGGTCAGCGACCGGGTGATCTTCATGCACCAGGGCCGCGTGCACGAGATGGGGCCGCCGGCGGAGCTGTTCGGCAATCCGCAGACGGCGGAGCTCAAGCAGTTCCTGTCGTCGCTGCATGACTGAGTGATTGAGACTGAGAGGGGTCTTGCGGTCGGTCGGCTATCCTCCGCCACCGCGATGTACATAGAGCAAGCAACCTCCTCCGAAGCGGCCACAGTTGCCGCCGTTCTGAACGAAGCCGCCCAATGGCTCGCCGCCGATGGCCGACCGCTGTGGTCGGCCGCCGACGTCGGCCTCGAGCGCGTGCAGCGCGACACCGATGCCGGGCGCTACTTCATCGCACGCGAAAACGGCGACGTGGCCGGCGTGGTGCGGCTCGACATGGAAGACCCCTTCTTCTGGCCCGAGATCGAACCGGGCAGTTCGGCGTTCGTGCACAAGCTGGCTGTTCGCCGGGCGTGGGCCGGGCGCTGCGTGTCGACCGCCCTCCTGGCCTTTGCACGAGAGCGCGCCTTCGAGCTCGGGCGCAGGCATCTGCGGCTCGATTGCGTGGCAGACAGGGCGGCCCTGCGAAGCCTCTACGAACGCTTCGGTTTCCTGCTGCACAGCGAGATTCAAAAGGGCACCTCGTCCTTTGCCCGCTACGAACTCCCCTTGGGCAACTAGCCAGCCGCGCGCCGCACCATGCAATTCAAATGGATGGAGGACTTCATCGCGCTGGCGCAGACGCGCAGCTTCACGCGCGCGGCCGAGCTTCGCCACGTCACGCACCCGGCCTTCGGGCGGCGCATCCGCGCACTCGAGTCGTGGGCCGGCGCGACGCTGATCGAACGCGGCAGCTCGCCGGTCGTGCTGACGGCGGCAGGCGAGAGCTTCCTGGACAACGCAAGCCAGGTGGTGCGCAGCGTCGAGGGCTCGCGTGAAGAGGTGCACAACGTGGCCGGCAGGCAGGCCCGCACGGTGACGCTGGTCACGGGCCGCACGCTCGCGCGCACGGTAATGGCCGACTGGCTGGTGCGGCTGCAACCCGTGCTGCGCGATGGCGAGGTGCGCGTGCTGACGGGTGCGCTGGCGGAAACGGTGCGGATGCTGGAACACAACGAGGTGGATTTCTCGCTGATCTTTCATCACGCCGCGCTCACTTTCCGGCTCGATGGGCGGCAGTTTTCCCATGTGACGGTGGCGTCCGACAAGCTCGTGCCCGTGTCGCGCACCGATGCGCAAGGCCTTGCCAGGCACAGCTTCGACGGCACCGGCCAGGTGCCTTTTCTGTCTTATGTCCGCACGCTCGCCATGGGCCGCATGGTGGAAGACCTGCTCGCCAACAATCCGCAGGCGCCGCGCCTCCAACGTCGCATCGAATGCGATTCGGCCGATGCACTCTACGAGTACGTGCTGAGAGGGCTGGGCGTGGCATGGCTGCCCTGGTCGATGGTGCAGGGCGATTGCAAGGCCGGTCGGCTGGTGCCCGTGGGCGGCCGGCGCATGGAGGTGCGCTTCGAGGTTCGGCTCTATCGGCCGAAGCGCCGGCTGGGTCCGCTGGCCGAGGATGTGTGGCGGGCAATGACGCCGCGCTAGCCCAATCGGCACGGTCTTGTGCCAGTACGGCACCACACAGGAATGATCGGCCCCGCAGAATCCTCGGGATTACTACAACTCCGAGGCAACGATGCGTCTTCCCCGTACTTTCTCCTCCTGCCTCGCCGTGGCCCTGTGCGGCCTTGCCTGGGCCGCCGCCGGCCCGGCCAATGCCCAGGCCTACCCGAACAAGCCCATCACGCTGGTGGTGGCCTACCCGCCGGGCGGCTCGACCGATCTCACCGGACGTGCGCTCGGCGTCGAGTTGTCCCATCGCCTTGGCGTGCCGGTGATCATCGACAACGTGGGCGGTGCCGGTGGCGCTATCGGCGCGCAGAAAGTCGCCAATGCCGCGCCCGATGGCTACACGCTGCTCGCCGGTGCCAGCAACGAAGTGGCAATCAACAGGCTGGTCAACAGCAACGTGAAGTACGAGCCGAAGGACTTCACCCCCATCGGCCTGATTGCCTCGCAGCCGCTGGTCCTGGTGGCCGCCCCGGGCGCCGGCGTGAAGAACACCGGCGAATTCCTCGCGCTGCTGAAGAAGAACCCCGGCAAGTACAGCTACGGCAGCTCCGGCGTCGGAACCTCGCTGCACCTGGCCGGCGAAATGCTCAAGCAGCAGGGCGGCGTGTTCATGACGCACGTGCCCTACCGCGGCGTGGCGCCGCTCACCAATGACCTTCTGGGCGGCAACATCGACTTCGGCGTGTTCGTCCTCTCCAGCGCCCTGCCCTACATCCGCAGCGGCAAGATGGTGGCGCTGGGCACCACCGAGGCCAAGCGCTCGGCCATCACGCCCGATCTGCCGGCGCTCAGCGAGAGCCCGAGCCTCAAGGGCCTGGACATCGGCGTCTGGTTCGCGCTGCTGGGGCCGGCGAAGCTGCCGGAGCCGGTGCTGGCCCGGCTTAAGACGGCACTGAACGAGACGCTGCAGTCGCCCGACTTCCGCAAGAAGATGGAAGCCACCAGCTCGGTCGTCCCGACGTCGAACGTGGACATCGACAAATTCCTGGTCACCGAGACCGCCAAATACAAGACCATCGTCAAATTCGCCAACATCAAGGAATGAGCTTGTCCACGCTGTTTCAACTCCCCGCCCCCGATCTTTCTGCCTGGCGCGCCGGCAACACCGGCGTCGAAGGCGTCTGGCACTTCGAAGCCGAAGCGCCCGGCCGGCACGTGATGATCAGCGCGCTCGTGCACGGCAACGAAGTGTGCGGCGCCTGGGCGCTCAAGGGCCTGCTGGAGGCCGGCGTGCGCCCGCAGCACGGCACGCTCACGCTGGCGTTCTGCAACCTGGAAGCCTTCGACACGTTCGACGTGGCCGATCACGATGCCTCGCGCTTTGTCGACGAAGACCTCAATCGCCAGTGGCTGCCCGATCGCATCGAGGCCGGTGGCACGCGGGAGCGGCTTCGCGCCGCGGCGCTGCTGCCCTACGTGACCCAGGCCGACTGGCTGCTCGACCTGCACTCGATGCACGAGCCCTCGGCGCCGCTGACGCTCACCGGCATCCAGCCGCGCAATCTGCAGCTGGCGCAGGCAATGCGCAGCCCGGAGCACGTGGTCATCGACGCGGGCCACAAGGACGGCGTGCGCATGCGCGACTTCGGCCGGTTCGGCGCGCCCGATGCCGACGCGCAGAGCGACGCCCTCGCACTGCTGGTCGAATGCGGATTCCATGGCGACCCGGCCAGCCGCACCGTGGCGCAAGACCAGTGCGCGCGCTTCCTGCGGGCGGCCGGCACGCTGGACGACAACGCCATCGCGCAACAACTGGCCGGCTGGCTGCAGCCGGACGCGCCCCGTCAGTGGGGGCTGGACGTGACCGGCCCGGTGGTGGCGCGCAGCGAGGACTTCCGCTTCGCGCAGCCCTTCACCGGCCTGGAAGTGATCGAACGCGCGGGCACCGTGATCGGCTGGAACGAGGGCGAGCCCGTGGTCACGCCCTACGACGACTGCGTGCTCGTAATGCCTTCCACGCGCCAGGCCAAGCCCGGCGTGACGGTGGTGCGTTACGCCCGTCGCCGGCTCCTCTAAGGCCTCCCCGGGGGGCAGCTGGCGGGAACCTTTGCGGCTGTGGCAAGCTCGGGACGGTATGAACCTCCGCACCCCGTTCCCCACTTCCCGCCGTCGGGTACTGCGCGCGCTGCTGGGCGCCGCGGCCCTGCAGGCGCCCTTCGCGGCGCTGGCCGGCTTCAATTTCTTCACCAGCGAATACACCGCCACCCGCGACGAGCTGCAGACGCAGATCGCCAAGCGCTTTCCGGTGGCCGAGCGCTATGCCGAGATCTTCATGGTCGGGCTGCGCGATCCGCAGTTGGGCCTGGACGCACGCGGCAACCGCGCAGCCATCACGGCCACGCTGACCATTGCCAGCCCGCTGCTGGCGGCCTCGCCGGTGCAGGGCCTGGTGTCGGTCAGCAGCGCACTGAGGTACGACCCGGCCACGCGCGCGCTGCGGCTCGACCAGCCCAAGGCCGAGCGCCTCGAGCTGCAGGGCGTCGAAGGCCGCGACGCCGAGAGGCTGCAGAAGATCGGCGCCGTGGTCGCGCAGGAGCTGCTGCAGGGCCAGGTGCTGCGCAGCTTCACGGCCGACGAACTGACGGTCGGGCGCAAGACTTACGAGATTGGCGACATCACTGTGCAAGACAACGGGATCAAAGTGCAGCTCAAATGAAATACGCCTTTCTAGCCTCCGCCCTGCTCATGGCCGGCTGCGCCGCCGTCCTGCCCACGGCCAAGCAGCACTTCGACCTCGAAGCCCATCGCGGCGGACGCGGGCTGGCACCCGAGAACACGCTGGCCGCGTTCTCCAATGCCGTCGACCTGGGCGTGACCACGCTCGAGCTCGACATCGCGCTCACGGCCGACGGCGTGGTCGTGATCTCGCACGACACCTCGCTCAACCCCGACCACACGCGCGATGCGAGCGGCGCCTGGCTGGCCCCGAACACCGGCGCGGCCATTCGCTCGCTCACGCTGGCGCAGCTGCAGACCTACGACGTGGGCCGCCTCAACCCGGCGAGCAACTACGGCAAGCAGTTCGCGCTGCAGCAACCGCGCGACGGCGAGCGCATTCCCACTCTGGCCGCGCTGTTCGCGCAGGTGCAGGCACGCGGCGCCGACGCGGCCACGGTGCGCTTCAACATCGAGACCAAGATCGACCCGACCAAGCCCGAGGAAACCGCCGCGCCCGAGCCGATGGTGCGCGCGCCGCTCGCCGAGATCGACAAGGCGAAGATGGCCGACCGCGTGACGATCCAGAGCTTCGACTGGCGCACGCTGGCGCTGGTCGGCAAGCTCGCGCCGCAATTGCCCCGCGCCTACCTCACAACGCCCCGCACGCTGAAGGACAGCCGCTGGACCGCCGGAATCGACGCGGCCGGCTTCGCCTCGGTGCCGCAGATGGTCAGGGCCGCTTCGGCCAACGCGCCGGGCCCGGTGATCTGGTCGCCGGCCTTTGCCGACCTCACGCCCACCGTCATCAAGGAAGCGCAGAAGCTCGGCCTGAAGGTGCTGCCCTGGACCGTGAACCAGCGCGCCGACATGCAACGGCTGATGGACTGGGGCGCGGACGGGATCATCACGGACTATCCGGACATCCTGCGCGACCTGATGCGCGAGCGCGGGCTGTCGCTGCCGCCGCCCGGAAAGAACGGTAAGCAATGAGCGCCGCACAGCAACTCGACGCCATCGCCGCGCGCATCGCGGCCCTGCGCAGCGACGGCGGCGGCTCCGTCACCACGCTGTCGAACGAAGCCCGCGCCAGCACCGAACTGCTCGGCGCCCTGCCACCGCGCTACGGCGAGGTACTGCTGAGCCTGCTCGACCGGCTGGAGTCGAGCGCGCTCTTCAGCGAGGAAAGCTGCTCCTTCAGCCAGAAAGACCTGCTCGACAACCTGCAGGTGTGGGTGGACAAGGCCCGAGGCCAGCTGGTGTCTTGAACTGGCGCCTTGAAGCACAGGTTTATCATCCCGCCCCATGCGCACCCTGCTGCTCGCCCTCATGATCGCCCTGCTGCCCATCCGCGGCTGGCTCGGCGATGCCATGGCGGTCGAGATGGTGCGGCATTCGCTGCCGGCGGCTGACGCGGCCGTGTCCATGGCGACTGCGGCTACTGAAGCCCATTGCCACGAGGCGATGGATGACGGCAACAGCATGAACATGCAGATGGACATGGCAGACCACGCCGGTTCGCATGACAACCACAGCAGCAACGACGGCACTGGCCATCAAGGCTGCGGCACCTGCACCGCCTGCCAGGTCTGCCACACGGTGGCCCTTGGCGGCATGCCCCTCGTCGACATCGTGCACAGCGCGCCCCAGGCGCCGCCTGCGGCACACGCGGCCCCCTTCGCAAGCGCAGAGCCCGCACAGGGCCTGAAGCCGCCCATTTCCTGATCTCCCTGCCCGTAGTCCGTCCGCAGTGAGCCCTTTCCGGCTCGCGGCGTCCGTCGTATTGCTCATGGAGATCGAGCGTGAACCCCATTGTTCGCCGGCAGCGTGCCGGCCCCCCTTGCTATCGAAGAAGTAGCACGCCGCTCAAACGCGCCGCTGCATTCGCAAGCGTCCTGATACTGGCCGGCTGCGCCAGCCTCTCGCCCGACGGAGGCTCTGCCGACGTGCAGGCGCTGGTCAACGGCAACCCGCTGATGGCGGGCACCACAGCCCAGCGCGCGCCAGACGAGGCTTCGCAAAAGAGCGTCGATGCCCTGCTCGCCAAGCCGCTGGACGTCGAAGCCGCGGTGCGCATCGCGCTCATCAACGGCCCGCGAGTGCAAGACGCCTTCGCCACCCTGCAACTGAGCGACGCCGACCGTGTGCAGGCCGCGAGCCTGCCGAACCCGGTGCTTTCCTTCAGCCGTCTGGCGCAGGGCAGTGAGCGCGAGTTCGAGCGGATGCTCAGCTTCAACGTGGTGGGCCTGGTCACGCTGCCATGGCAGGCCCGATGGGCTGGCCAACGGCACGAGGCGGCCAAGCTGCAGGCTGCGCAGAGCGTGCTGATGCTGGCCGCCGACACTCGCCGCGCCTGGGTGCGCGCGGTGGCCGCGCAGCAGAGCGTTGTCTACCTGCGCGATGCAAAGGAAGCAGCCGAAGCCGGCGCCGAGCTCGCGCATCGCATGGCCCAGGTCGGCAACTGGAGCGCGCTGCAGCGCACGCGCGAACAACTGCTGCTGGCCGATGCGTCCGCGCAGCTCGCGCGTGCCGAACAGGCGGCTGTCGCGAGCCGCGAGCAGCTCACGCGCCTGATGGGCCTGAGCGGCGCTCGCGCCAGCTACACCCTGCCCGACCGCCTGCCACCGCTGCCGCAAGCCGCGCCGGAACTGGGCGACGTGCAGGCGCTGGCGCTGCGCGACCGTCTCGACGTGCGCTCGGCCCAAGCGCAGAGCACCGCCATGGCCGGCTCGCTGGGCCTCACGCATGCCACCAGCGTGATCAATGCGATGGAGCTCGGCGTAGCGCGCAACACCACCTTCGACAACGACGCCGACCGCACGAAAAAGACCAAGCGCGGTTTCGAACTCGACCTGCCCATTCCGATCTTCGACTGGGGCCAGGCCCGCAACGGCCGCGCCGAGGCGCAATACCTGCAGTCGGCCGCCCGCGTGCGCGACGTGGGCGTGCTCGCCGCGAGCGAGGCGCGCGAAGCGTGGCAAGGCTGGAACACCGCCTACGCCATTGCCCGCCGCTACCGCGACGAAGTGCTGCCGCTGCGCAAAAAGGTCAACGAAGAGATGGTCCTTCGCTACAACGGCATGCTCGCCAGCGTGTGGGAACTGCTCGGCGAAACGCGCGCCAGCATGCTCGCCGTGAACGCCGGCATCGAGGCGCAGCGCGATTTCTGGCTGGCGGACACCGATCTGCAGCTGGTGCTCACGGGCAGCTCGCCCGGTGGAATGACGGCCCTGCAGACCGCAGCGGCCGGCGATGCCCCCGCAACGGGAGGCCATTGAAATGAACCGTCGCAACTTCTTCGCAGGCGCAGCCACTGCCGTCGCCGCAACCACCGTCAGCCGTGTGTCCATGGCAGCGCTGCCCGAACCTGTGTCGCAAGGCTCCACCGCCACGGCGCCGCCGCTCGTTCCGCCTAACGGCCGTTCGTACAACCCCGTCGTCACGCTCAACGGCTGGACGCTGCCCTGGCGCATGAACGCAGGCGTCAAGGAGTTCCACCTCGTCGCGGAGCCCGTGGTGCGCGAGATGGCGCCTGGCTTCAAGGTCAACATGTGGGGCTACAACGGCCAGTCGCCCGGCCCGACCATCGAGGTGGTCGAGGGCGACCGCCTGCGCATCTTCGTGACCAACCGGCTGCCCGAGCACACCACCGTGCACTGGCACGGCCAGCGCCTGCCCAACGGCATGGACGGCGTGGGCGGCATCACGCAGCCGCACATTCCGCCGGGCAAGACCTTCGTCTACGAGTTCACCGCGCGCCGGCCCGGCACCTTCATGTACCACCCACATGCCGACGAGATGGTGCAGATGGCGATGGGGATGATGGGCTTCTGGGTCACGCACCCGAAAGAAAACCATCCGCTCATCGACCCGGTGCAGCGCGACTTCTGCTTCCTGCTCGGCAGCTTCGACGTCGAGCCCGGCAGCGCCACGCCCAAGGTCAACACCATGACCGACTTCAACATCTGGAGCTTCAACAGCCGCGTGTTCCCGGCCATCGACACGCTCAACGTGCGCAAGGGCGACCGCGTGCGCATTCGCGTGGGCAACCTCACGATGACCAACCACCCCATTCACATCCACGGCCACGAGTTCGAAGTGACCGGCACCGACGGCGGCCCCGTGCCGCGCACCGCGCGCTGGCCGGAGGTGTCGGTGGATGTCGCGGTAGGCCAGATGCGGCAGATGGAATTCATCGCCGACGAGGAAGGCGACTGGTCGCTGCACTGTCACAAGGCGCACCACACCATGGGGCCGATGGGCCACGACGTGCCGACCATGATCGGCGTGGACCACAAGGGCGTGGCCGAGAAGATCCGCAAGCTCGTGCCCGACTACATGGTGATGGGCGACAAGGGCATGGCGGACATGGGCGAAATGGAAATGCCCATTCCCGACAACACCGTGCCGATGATGACGGGCACCGGCCCCTTCGGATCGGCCGAGATGGGCGGCATGTTCACGCTGCTGAAGGTGCGGCGCGACCAGAAGCCCGGCGACTACCGCGACCCGGGGTGGTTCAAGCACCCGGCCGGCACGGTCGCACGCGAAGTGCCGAACGCGAACGTGCCGCCGGCCACGCGCAAGGAAACACCCACGCCGTCGTCGAAGAACGGCAGCCCTGACGCAACCGTGCGCAAGCCCTCCGGGTCTGGCGCACACAACCACTGATTCCTCTCCCCTTTCCTCCCTGGAGCTCAACTCATGAACAAGACACTCATCAAGTCCATCGCCGCGGGCCTCGTGCTCGCGGCCTCCGCCACTGCGTCGCTGGCCCACGAGGCCCACAACGGCCCCAAGCCCAAAGGCGCCGCCACGCTCGCGCCCGAGCAAAAGGCCTGGGGCATCGCGGCCAAAGCCAATGCGGTGAAGCGAACCATCGACATCGCGATGGCCGACGACATGACCTTCACGCCCTCGGTCATCGAAGTGCGCGAAGGCGACACCATCCGCCTGAGGCTGAAGAACCGTGGCAAGGAACTGCACGAACTCGTGCTCGGCACCACCGCCGAGATCGAGGCTCACGCGGCCATGATGAAGAAGTTCCCGGACATGGAACACGACGACCCGTGGATGGTGCACGTGCCCGCCGGCAAGACTGGCGACATGGTCTGGACCTTCAACCGCGCCGGCGATTTCGACTTCGCCTGCCTCGTGAAGGACCACTACGAACTCGGCATGGCCGGTCGAATCCGCGTGCTGCCTGCCGCCGGCAAATCCTGAAGGAGACCTCATGCAAAGAAGAAAGCTTCTGCTGGCGCTGGCCTCGACCACCTTGCCTTTCACAGCGATGGCCGCGGCACCGATGGTCGAGATCTGGAAAGACCCGAACTGCGGCTGCTGCCAGGACTGGGTGAAGCATCTCAACAAGAGCGGCTTCGCCACGCGCGTGCATGACGAAGGCAACGCGGCCGCGCGCACCCGCCTGGGCGTGCCCGCCAAGCTGGGCTCGTGCCACACGGGCCTTGTCGGCGGCTACGCCATCGAAGGCCACGTGCCCGCACGCGAAGTGCAACGGCTGCTCAAGGAAAAGCCCAAGGCCGTCGGCCTCGCCGTGCCCGGCATGCCGGTCGGCTCGCCAGGCATGGATGGCCCCTCCTATGGCGACCAGCGCGATCCCTACGACGTGCTGCTGGTGCTGGCCGACGGCAGCACGCGCATCTATCAAAGCTATCGCTGAATCAACCAATTGCCGAGGAAAGCAAACTCATCATGAAGAAACTGTTCACCGCACTCTCTGCCGCCCTGCTCGCTGCATCCGCCTTCGCGCAGGCCGCCTTGCCAACCGTCGAAGGCGAGGTCCGCAAGGTCGACACCGACGCGAAGAAGATCACGCTGAAGCACGGCGATATTCCCAACCTCGAGATGACGGGCATGACGATGGTCTTCCGCGTGAGCGACCCCGCGTTGCTCACGAAGGTGAAGCCCGGCGACAAGGTGCAGTTCACGGCCGACAAGGTCGACGGCGCACTCACGGTGCTGTCGATAGCTCCGGCGAACTGAGCTTCGTCTGCGTGCGTCTTGCGGAACTGGAGCGCGGCGAACTCTAGGACTGGAAGCGCCCCGGATCGAAAGGCGCCAACGGTATCTCCGCAGCAACTCCCGCGAGCAGCTGCGCCGCCAGCCTCCCCGTGCGCGCCGAGCCGCACAGGCCGACGTGGCCATGCCCGAAGGCCAGCACGATGTCGGCGCTGGCACCTGACGGGCCGATGCAGGGCAGCCCGTCGGGCAGGCTCGGGCGGTGTCCGAGCCAATGCTTCACGGAAGGCGCGCCCGGCGCGGGCCGTGCAAGCGACGGAAACATCGATTGCAGATGCTCGTACAGGATTTCGGCGCGGCGCCAGTCGGGCGCCGCTTCGAGGCCCGCGATCTCGACCTGCCCTGCCGCGCGCAGGCCGCCGTCCATCCAGTGCGCGATGAGCTTGCCGTCGGCCACCATGGTCGGCGTGCGCGGGCCGGCCGTGGCGTCTTCGACGACCACGTGGTAGCCGCGCTCCGACTCCAGCGGCACCGCGGAGCCGGCCGATGCGGCCAGCGGACCTGAGCGGGCACCGGCACAGATTGCAGCGCCGTCGCAGGCGATTTCGCCGGCCTCCGTGCGCACCGCGCGCAGCCGGCCGCCCTCGATGCGAAAACCCGTCGCGCGGGCGGCGACGCGTTCGGCACCCGCATCGACTGCATGCCGCGCCAGGGCCGCCACGTAGGCGCCCGGATTGCGGCAGTGCCCGGCTTCGGGCACGAAGATGCCGAGCGTGTAGCGCGCTGCCAGATCGGGCTCGCGGCGGCGCAGTTCATCTTCCGGCCATTCCTCCCACTGGACGCCGACGCGCCGGCGCACGCGCCAGCCCAGCGCATCGCCATCGAACTCTGCGCGCGAACGGTAGGCGTGCAGCAGCCCGCGCCGCTCGATGAACTGCGGCACGCCAGCCTCGGCGGCCAGTTGCGCATGCAGCGCGGGCGCGTCGGCCAGCAGCGTGCGCAGGGCATCGGCTGTACGCTGCACGCGCGCCTCGGTCCAGCCCGAGGCCAGATAGCGCAGCAGCCATGGCAGGGCGCGCGGCAGGTAGCGCCAGCGCAAGGCGAGCGGCCCGAGCGGGTCGGCCAGCCAGCCCGGCACCTTGCGCCAGGCTCCCGGCAGTGCGGGCGGCACCACGGAGTGCGACGACAGCCAGCCGGCGTTGCCGTAGCTCGTGGCATGCGGACCGCCCGGCTCGCCGGGCTCCACCACCGTCACGCGCAGGCCCGCGCGCAGGGCTTCGATGGCGGTGGCGCTGCCCACCGCGCCCGCGCCGATCACCACGACATGACGGCGGCCGCCGTCGGGGGAGAAACTTCTTGCAACTGTCATGGTGGGGATCGTAGAGGGTGCGGTCTCATAATCGGCCGCCATGTCTGCCCCGTCTTCCACCCCCACTCAATCCGCCGGTTCCATCACCGACGTCGCCGGCATCGAGGTCGGCCACTTCTCCGACACCCGCCGCCCCACTGGCTGCACCGTTGTCATGGCGCGCGACGGCGCCGTGGCCGGCGTGGACGTGCGCGGCGCCGCCCCCGGCACGCGCGAGACCGACCTGCTCGCGCCCGGCAACCTCGTGCAACAGGTGCACGCCGTGATGCTCGCGGGCGGCAGCGCCTGGGGCCTGGCGGCGGCCGACGGCGCGATGCGCTGGATGGAAGAACGCAACATCGGCATGGACGTGCGCTTCGGCACGCTGCCCATCGTGCCGGCCGCCGTGCTGTTCGACCTGCCCATGGGCGACGCACGCATCCGCCCCGACGCCGCGGCCGGCTATGCCGCCTGCGAGGCCGCGAGCACCTCGGCGCCCGCCGAAGGCAACGTGGGCGCCGGCACCGGCGCGCTGGTGGGCAAGCTCTTCGGCGTGCAGCGCGCGATGAAGGGCGGCATCGGCACCGCATCGGTCACGGTCGGCGGCGTCACGGTGGGCGCACTGATTGCGGTGAACTCGCTGGGCGACGTGATCGACCACAACACCGGTCAGCCCGTGGCCGGCGCGCGCACCGAAGACGGCAAGGCGCTGCTCGACACCCGCCGCGCCCTGCTGCGCGGCGACAGCCCCAAGCCGCTGCTGGCGGGCACCAACACCACCATCGGCGTGATCGCAACCGACGCGGTGCTGACCAAGGTGCAGGCCAACCGGCTCGCCATGGTCGCGCACGACGGGCTGGCGCGCGCCATCAACCCGGTGCACACCATGAGCGACGGCGACACGCTGTTCGCGCTGGCCACCGGCCGCGTGCCGCTGGAAGGCAACGCTCCCGGCATGACGGTGCTCAGCACCATGGCCGCCGAGGCGGTGGCCATCGCCACGCTGCGCGCGGTGCA
Source organism: Variovorax multivorans (assembly GCF_051216835.1). NCBI lineage: Bacteria > Pseudomonadati > Pseudomonadota > Betaproteobacteria > Burkholderiales > Comamonadaceae > Variovorax > Variovorax multivorans. Next base: position 108,787 of record NZ_JBPJZL010000007.1, on the reverse strand, counting down.
TGCGGCGCGCACGGTGACGGTGGGCGAGCTGCACATTCCCTGCGCAGCGGATCTCGCCGCAGCACGCGGCTGAACACGAGAAGACCATCATGGCGTTCCCCAGAACCCTGAAGCTGATCCTGCTGTCGATCCGCGACCTGATCGCCTCGGCAGGGCCGATCATTTTCATCGTCATCGGCCTGCTGATCGCCGCCTACTGGTGGCTGCAGCCGCAGCCACCCAAGCACGTGACGCTGGCCACCGGCCCCACGGGCAGCGCCTATGCGCAGTTCGGCAAGCGCTATGCCGAAGCGCTCAAGCACAGCGGCATCGAGGTGGAACTCAAGCCCACCTCGGGCTCGACCGAGAACCTGCAGCTGCTGCGCACCGGCGGGGCCGACGTGGCTTTCGTGCGCGGTGGCAGCGCCGACCCGGTGGCCGACGAAGAGGCCGGCCTCACCTCGCTCGGCAGCCTGTTCTACGAGCCGATCTGGCTCTTCTACCGTGCCGACTCGGCGCAGAAGATCGACCGCAAGACCGGCACTCTGACCACCCTTGCCCAATTGCGCGGCCTGCGCGTGAACATCGACCTTCCGGGCAGCGGGCTTCCAGACATCATGGAGCGCCTGCTCAAGGCCAACAGGCTCGGCCCCGAAGACCTGCTGCTGTCGAACCTCGAACAGGCGTCGGCCGCCGAGGCACTGCAGGCCGGCCTTCTCGATGCCATCGTGCTGTCTTCCGCGCCGCAATCGCCGCAGGTGCAACGGCTGCTGCGTTCGGACGACATCAAGCTCATGGACTTCGGCCAGGCCGACGCCTACTCGCGGCGCTTTCCGTTTCTCTCGGCGGTGACGCTGCCGCGCGGTGTGGTCGACCTGTCGAAAGACCTGCCGCCGCACGACGTGGCGCTGCTCGCTGCCACCACCTCGCTGCTGTCGCGCGACGAGACCCATCCGGCCCTGCGCCAGCTGTTCGCGCAGGCGGCGCAATCGGTGCACAGCGGCGCCGGCTGGTTCAACCGGGCGCGCGACTTTCCCAACACCCGCACCAGCGAACTACCGGTGAGCCCCGAAGGCGACCGCGCCATCAACGGCACGCCGCCGATCTGGCAGCGCTACCTGCCCTTCTGGGCCAGCAACCTGGTCGAGCGCATGTGGCTGGTGCTGGGCGGCCTGCTGGTGCTGATGCTGCCGCTGAGCCGCGTGGTGCCGCCGCTGTACCAGTTCCGCGTGCGCCGGCGCGTGTTCCGCTGGTATGCGCGGCTGCGCGACATCGAGGCCAAGGTCGATGCAAAGACCGAAGTGAAAGAGGCCGAACAGAAGTCCCTGCTCGAAGACCTCGACCAGCTCGACCGCACGGTCAACAAGGTAGCGGTGCCGCTGTCGTATGCTGACGAGCTCTATGCGCTGCGCAACAACATCTATGCGGTGCGCAAGCGGGTGCTGGCCCGCGCGTCGCAAGTCAGCAGTGCGGGCGGTGGGGCAGGACCGACGACCGCGGCGAACGATGCCGCGTGATGGAGCACTGCATTCGACCTTGCGCACGCTGATCGATTTCGCACAGCCGCACGGCGAAGGTGCATGCCGGCTGCGCCTGTCTTTCGGTGCGCCGTCGCGCGTGCTGGTGGCGCGCGAGGCTGCCGAAGTGCGGCCCGTACTCGAAGCCGTCGAGGCGATGGCGCGTGAGGGGCGCTGGTGCGTGGGGTATCTGCGCTATGAGGCTGCGGCGGCCTTCGATCCCGCATTCGCGGTGCATGTAGCGGACGGGCCGTTGGCCTGGTTCGGCGTTCATGACGAAGCGCAGCCCTGGCCGGAAGCCCGAAGCGATGCTTCGCCGGTGCCCACGGTGGATTGGCAAGACAGCCTCTCGCGCGCCGATTTCGACCAGCGCATGCAGGCCATCCACTGCGCAATTGCGAACGGCGAGCTCTACCAACTCAACTACACCGCCCCATTGCATGCCGGCTTTCATGGCGATGCGCGCGACTGGTTTCTTGCGCTGCGGCAGGCGCAGCCCGACGGCTACACCGCCTTCATCGACACCGGCGAAGAGCAGGTGCTGTCGGTGTCGCCCGAACTCTTCTTCGACTGGCACGGCGACCGCATCCTGACGCGCCCCATGAAAGGCACAGCCCCGCGCGGCGCCACGCCCGCCGAAGACGAGGCGCTGGCGCAGCGGCTGCGCACCGTGCCGAAGGAGCGGGCCGAGAACGTCATGATCGTGGACCTGATCCGCAACGACCTCTCGCGCGTGGCGCGGCCGTTCTCGGTGCGTGTGCCGCGGCTGTTCCACACAGAGGCGCTGCCGACAGTGTGGCAGATGACGTCGGATGTCGAAGCCCTCGTGCGCGAAGGCACCGCGCTGGCCGACGTGTTCGGGGCGCTGTTTCCGTGCGGCTCGATCACCGGAGCGCCCAAGGTCAGCGCGATGCGCATGATCCGCGAACTGGAGCCCGAGGCGCGCGGTGTGTACTGCGGCGCCGTGGGTGTGGTGCAGCCCGGCGGGCATGCGACTTTCAATGTGCCGATCCGCACCGTCACCCTGCGCGGCAGCGAGGCGCGCTGCGGCATCGGAAGCGGCATCACGGCCGATGCGCGGGCCGATGCCGAGTGGGAGGAGTGGCGGCACAAGCGTGCCTTCCTGTCGCACGCGAAGCGACCCGCTGATCCGCCTTTCGAGCTGCTCGAAACACTGGCGCTGGCAGACGGCGAGTTGCGCGATGCACCAGCGCATCTCGCACGTATGGCAAACGCCGCCCGGCATTTCGGCTACGCATGGGACGAAGCGCTCGTCGCCGCGTGCCTGCATCGTCTTCAAGCACAACACACGAGCGGCACGTGGCGCGTGCGCCTGCTGCTCGACGCGCAAGGCACGCCCCGCGCCGAAGCCTTCGCTATGGAAGCGCCGCCCGCGCGCGTGCAACTGCAACTCGCCGCGCGCGCATTCGACGAGGCCCAAAGCGACTTCACCCGCTTCAAGACCACCCGCCGCGCCCACTACGAAGCCTTCGCGCCCACCGCCGCGGGCGTGTTCGACACCCTGCTGTGGAACCGCGACGGCGAGATCACCGAATGCACGCGCGGCAACATTGCCCTGCTGCTCGACGGCCGCTGGGTCACGCCGCCCTTGCACTGCGGCTTGCTGAACGGCATCGGCCGCGCCGGCCGCGTGCGCAGCGGCCAGCTTGCCGAAGCGGTCGTCCGGGTGGACGATCTACCCCGGGTGCAGGCGCTGGCCTTCGTGAACAGCCTGCGCGGCTGGCTGGATGCCGATCTGAGTGCCGACCTGAACGTCCCGCAAAAATAGTTCGACAAAGCGCTTGACTTAGAGCGCGCTCTAATTTCGAGAATCAACGCCATGGAAACCAGTCTGACCATTGCGGAAGTCGCAGAGCGAACCGGCCTCACGGCCTACACGCTGCGCTACTACGAACGCATCGGGCTGATTGCCGCGGTGCCGCGTGCACCGGGTGGTCAGCGGCGCTATGCGAGCGCCGACATGGACTTGCTGGATTTCCTGTTGCGCCTGCGCGAGACCGGCATGTCCATCCAGGGCATGCAGGCCTTCGTCAGGCTTCGAAGCCAGGGGGACGCCAGCGTCGGCGAACGGCGCGAGATGCTCGAACAGCACCTTGCCGAAGTTCAGGCCCGGGTGGCGACGCTGCAGCAATCCATGCAGGCGCTGTCGCTCAAGATCGACCACTACCGCGAGGTCGAGAAGACGAAGAAGCGTCCTCCTCTATCGGGCAAAGCCCGGGAAGGAAAGACGAACAATGACGAACACACAGAACCAGGGCCACAACGACAACCTGCGCTACACGCGTGGCCTGGCCAAGCTCCAAGAGATCGACGGTGAAGGCGGCGTCAAGGTGGTTGAGAGCCTGGCCGGCATCGCGCCGGACTTCGCCCGCCTGGTGATCGAGTTTCCGTTCGGCGACATCTACTCGCGCCCCGGCCTCGACCTGCGCTCCCGCGAGATCGCGACCGTGGCCGCGCTCACCGCCATGGGCAATGCCGCGCCGCAGTTGAAGGTGCACATCCACGCTGCGCTGAACGTCGGCGTGACGCGCGACGAGGTGCTCGAGGTCATCATGCAGATGGCGGTGTACGCGGGCTTCCCGGCGGCACTGAACGGCCTCTTCGCCGCACGCGAGGTGTTTGCAGCGGACGATGAAAAAAGCGCGCAGTCCCTTGCGGAACCGCGCGCTCTTGCTGAAGCGGCCGAAGCCGCCTGAGGCTTACTTCAGGGCCTTGTAGCGCATGCGCTTGGGTTTTGCGCCTTCTTCGCCAAGGCGCTTCTTCTTGTCGGCTTCGTACTCCTGGTAGTTGCCGTCGAAGAAGGTCCATTGGCTGTCGCCTTCGGCGGCCAGGATGTGCGTGGCGATACGGTCGAGGAACCAGCGATCATGGCTGATCACCATGACCGTGCCGGCGAATTCGAGCAGCGCGTCTTCGAGCGCGCGCAGCGTTTCCACGTCGAGGTCGTTCGAGGGTTCGTCAAGCAGCAGCACGTTGCCGCCCGCAATCAGCGTCTTGGCCAGGTGCAGGCGGCCACGTTCACCGCCCGACAGCGTGCCGACCTTCTTCTGCTGGTCGGCGCCGTTGAAGTTGAAGCGGCCCGCATACGCGCGGCTGGCCATCTGGAACTTGCCGACGTTGATGATGTCGAGACCGTTCGAGATGTCTTCCCACACGGTCTTCTGGTTGGCCAGCTCGTCGCGGTGCTGGTCGACGAAAGCCATCTTCACGGTCTGGCCGATGACGACCTCGCCCGAATCCGGCTTTTCCTTGCCCGCGAGCAGCTTGAACAGCGTCGACTTGCCGGCGCCGTTCGGGCCGATGATGCCGACGATGGCGCCTGGCGGCACAGTGAAGCTCAGGTTGTCGATCAGCATGCGGTCGCCGAAGGACTTGCTGACGCCGTGGAACTCGAACACCTGCTGGCCCAACCGCTCCGCCACCGGAATGAAGATCTCCTGCGTCTCGTTGCGCTTCTGGTATTCCATGTCGCTCAGCTCTTCGAAGCGGGCCAGGCGGGATTTGCTCTTGGCCTGGCGTGCCTTCGGGTTCTGGCGCGACCACTCCAGTTCCTTCTTCAGCGCCTTGGCGTGAGCTTCTTCGCTCTTCTGCTCCTGCGCCAGGCGTTCGCCCTTCTGCTCGAGCCAGGTGCTGTAGTTGCCCTTCCAGGGAATGCCGCGACCACGGTCCATTTCCAGGATCCACTCGGCCGCGTTGTCGAGGAAGTAGCGATCGTGGGTGATGGCCACCACGGTGCCCGTGAAGCGCTGCAGGAACACTTCGAGCCATTCAACAGATTCGGCGTCCAAATGGTTGGTCGGCTCATCGAGCAGCAGCATGTCGGGCTTGCTCAGCAGCAGGCGACACAGCGCCACGCGGCGCTTTTCGCCGCCCGACAGCACGCCGATCTTGGCGTCCCAGGCCGGCAGGCGCAGGGCGTCAGCGGCAATTTCGAGCTGGTGTTCGGAATCGGTGCCGGCGGTGGCGATGATGGCTTCGAGCTGGGCCTGCTCGGCTGCCAGCGCGTCGAAGTCGGCGTCTTCGGCACCATAGGCGATGTACACCTCTTCGAGGCGCGCCTTGGCCGCAAACACCGCGCCCATGGACTCTTCGACCGACTCGCGCACCGTGTGCTCGGTGTTGAGCTTGGGTTCCTGCTCCAGATAGCCGATCGTCATCCCCGGCATGGGCAGCGCCTCGCCCTCGAACTCCTTGTCCACACCCGCCATGATCTTGAGCAGCGTGGACTTGCCCGAGCCGTTCAGGCCGAGCACGCCGATCTTGGCGCCGGGGAAGAAAGAGAGCGAAATGTCTTTCAAGAGCTGCCGCTTGGGCGGCACGGTCTTGCTGACACGGTTCATCGAATAGACGTATTGAGCCATGTGTGGGTAGTTACCTTGGGTAGCGGGGATTCAGGGAAAGCGCGGCTGCCGGAATGCGGGCATTCAGGCGCGGCAAACCACTGATTATCGACTCATGCGACAATAGGCCCCGTTGCCGGGTCCAGTTGCCCGCAACACCGGCTCTCTGCCGGGGACGAAGAAAGCTCCATTTCAACCCTTTTGCGAGGGTGGACTTTCCGGCTCCCACCCCTGACCTTCATCTGCCTTGACTGGCTCGGCGTCAACAAGACGCCAAGCGGGCCGATGCCACTGCGCCGTGTATGGCGCTTATTGTTTCCAATGAATTTTGATGAACTGAAGCTGGCTCCCGCCATCTTGAAGGCTGTGCACGAGCACGGTTACGACACCCCCACCCCCATCCAGGCGCAAGCCATCCCCGCCGTTCTCGACGGCCACGACCTGCTCGGCGGCGCCCAGACCGGCACCGGCAAGACGGCCGCCTTCACGCTGCCGATGCTGCACAAGCTCAGCATGAGCCGCAGCGCCACCAACAAGTTCGGCGGCACCGGCATCCGCGCCCTCGTGCTGACCCCCACGCGCGAACTCGCGGCCCAGGTCGAAGAGTCCGTCCGCACCTACGGCAAGTACCTGCAGCTCGACTCGACCGTGATCTTCGGCGGCGTCGGCATGAACCCGCAGATCAGCAAGCTCAAGAAGGGCGTCGACATCCTCGTGGCCACCCCCGGCCGCCTGCTCGACCTGCAGCAGCAAGGCATGCTCGACCTGAGCCAGGTCCAGATGCTGATCCTGGACGAAGCCGACCGCATGCTCGACATGGGCTTCATCCACGACGTGAAGAAGATCCTGGCCCTGGTGCCCAAGGAAAAGCAGAGCCTGCTGTTCTCGGCCACCTTCAGCGACGAGATCCGCGACCTCGCGGCCACGCTGCTGAAGAACCCGCAAAGCATCCAGGTCACGCCGCGCAACACCACCGTGCAGCGCATCACCCAGGTGATCCACCCCGTGGGCCGCGGCAAGAAGAAGGCGCTGCTCGCGCACATCATCAACGAGAACAAGTGGAGCCAGGTGCTCGTGTTCACGCGCACCAAGTTCGGCGCCAACAGCGTGGCCGAATTCCTCACCAAGAACGGCATCGAGGCGATGGCGCTGCACGGCAACAAGAGCCAGAGCGCACGCACGCAGGCGCTGGCCGGCTTCAAGAGCGGCGACATCCGCGCGCTGGTGGCCACCGACATCGCGGCCCGCGGCATCGACATCGACGAGCTGCCGCACGTCGTGAACTACGAGATTCCGAACGTCAGCGAAGACTACGTTCACCGCATCGGCCGCACCGGCCGCGCCGGCTCGAGCGGCGAGGCCGTGAGCTTCGTGTGCCTGGACGAAGAAGGCTTCATGCAGGAAATCGAACGCTTCACCAAGCAGACGATTCCGGTGCAGATCGTCGAGGGCTTCGGTCCTGAAGAAGGCGAACGCGCCGAACCCATCGCCATGGGCCGCCAGACCATCTGGGGCGGCGCAGGCCGGCCGCCGAGCCGCGACGTGATGCAGGCAGCCGCCAAGGCCGCCCGCACCGAGATGCTGCAACGCATTCGTGAGAACAAGGCCGGCCAGGGTGCTGGCAACGGCGGCAGCGGTGGTGGCGGCAATGGCGGCGGTCAACGTCGTGGCGGTGGCCAGGGCGGCGGCGGTCAAGGCCGCAATGCCAGCAACGGCGGCGGACAGGGCCAAGGCCAGGGTCCGCGCGGCCAGGGCGCTCGCCCGCCGCAAGGCCGCGGCCCGCAAGGTCCGGCACGCACGCCGCACCATGCCCCGCAGCACCAACAAGGCCATCTGCCGCATGACGAGCGCCAACCGCGCCATCACGGCAACAGCCACAGCCCGACGCAAGCCAACCAGGTCGCGCACCTGCGCGCCGAAGCAGTCGCAGGCGGCGCCGGCCAGCCGGATCCGTTGCGCACCAGCGTCGACCACATGGGTGGCGGCCGCGGACGCGGTCGCCCGGGTGGTGGCGGCGGTGGCGGTGGCTACGGCGGCAATCGCTCGGGCGGCGGTGGCCGTTCGGGTGGTGGCGGTGGCTACGGCGGTGGCGGTGGTGGCAACCGCTCGGGTGGCGGTGGCGGCGGACGTTCGTTCGGGCGCTGATATCCACGGGCAGAACACCTGCCCCGGAACATGAAGAAAGGGCACCTCGGTGCCCTTTTTCTTTGGTGCATCGGCACAATCGTTCCGCCATGCAATACATCCCACCCAACTACGCCACCCTCTTCGTAGCCACCTGCAACCTCCTCAATCTCGCGGCCCCGAACCGCGTGTACTACGAGAACCAGGACGCCTACACCGAGCGCGAGTACGAGCGAAAGATCGACTGGACCGGCGAGCGCTTTCACGCACTCAACGCCGACGTGCTGGCGGTGCAGGAGGTGTGGGATGAGTCGGCGTTGAAGGCGGCCATCGCGCGCAGCGGGCTGCGCTACGACTTCGTCTCGGTGCCCGGCGCCGAGAACACACCGCCGCCCGGAAGCCCCGAGGGCACCCCTGCGAGAACTGGCGCACAGGGCACGCCGCGCGTGGGCATCGTCACGCGGCTGATGGTGGACGAGGTGCGCTCCTTCGTCGACTTTCCGCCGGGCTTCGGTGTCGACGTGCCGGGGCTCGGTGCGCACACACGCTTCGAGCGGCCTCCCCTGCTGGTCACGGTGCGCATGAAGCACGGCCAGCAGGTGCATGTGCTCACGGTGCACCTGAAGTCCAAGCGCCCGAAGTTCCTGCAGGACGCGCAGGGCAACCACCTCGAAGACCGCGACGACCGCAAGGTAGGCGTGATGGCGTCGCTGCGCTCGCTGCTGATGCGCGGCGCGGAAGCTGCGGCCCTGCGCTGCATCGTCATCGATCTGCTGCAGGGCACGAACGTACCGCTCGTGGTGATGGGCGACTTCAACGACAACCCGCACAGCGTGACCACGCAGCTCGTGGCCGCCACCTCCGAAGTGGCCTACGACAAGGCCGCGCGCGATGTGGCGCTGTTCAACGCCTACGAAATGCAGGGCGAGTCGGCGCTCAAGAAGGACGTGGCGTACTCGCACATCCACCAGGGCTTCCCGGATGTGCTCGACCAGATCCTCGTGAGCGAGGAGTTCGTCGCCAGCAGCCGGCACAGCCTGGGCGACGTGCGGCGTGTCGACTACTTCAACGACCACCTGCACGAAGGGCGCGACCGCTCGCGCTCCGATCACGGCTTCGTGCGCGCCCTGTTGCGGCTGCGCACGGCCTGACCCTGGCGACTCAGCCCATGCGCCGGCCGGTCTGCCGGTCGAACATGTGCACGCTCTCCGCCTCGATGGCCAGCCGCACCGTGTCGTCCGGTCCGGCATCGACGCGGCCGTGCACCGCAAGCACCAGCTTGGCTTCGCCGACCTGCACCAGCAGTTCGGTCTCCGCGCCCGTGGGCTCGACCACGATCACCCTGGCCTCCACGCCGTGCGAACCGCCGCCGAGCGTCATGTCGCCGGGCCGGATGCCGTAGTGCACCGGCTGGCCGTCGGGCGCCGAGGTACCGATGGGAACCGGCCAGCGCGCGCCCTGCGATTCGACCCAGCAGTCGCCACCTGAACGCCGCACCGTGCCTTCGATGACGTTCATCGACGGCGAGCCGATGAACTGCGCAACGAACAGGTTGTCGGGCCGGTCGTACAGGTCCAGCGGCGTGCCGATCTGCTCGACGATGCCGTCGTGCATCACGACGATGCGGTCGGCCATGGTCATGGCCTCGATCTGGTCGTGCGTCACGTAGACGGTGGTGGTCTTCAGCCGCTGGTGCAACGCCTTGATCTCGGCGCGCATCGCCACGCGCAGCTTGGCGTCGAGGTTCGACAGCGGCTCGTCGAACAGGAACACCTTCGGGTCGCGCACGATGGCGCGGCCCATGGCCACGCGCTGGCGCTGGCCGCCCGAGAGCTCGCGCGGATAGCGGCCCAGCAGCGCATCGAGGTTGAGAATTTTTGCAGCCCTGGCCACGCGCTCGTCGGTCACCGACTTCTCGGCGTTGCGCAGCCGCAGGCTGAAGCCCATGTTCTCGCCCACCGTCATGTGCGGGTACAGCGCGTAGCTCTGGAACACCATGGCGATGTCGCGGTCCTTCGACTCGAGGTCGTTGACCACGCGGCCGTCGATGATGATCTCGCCGCCGCTGATGTCTTCCAGGCCCGCGAGCATGCGCAGCAGCGTCGACTTGCCGCAGCCCGAGGGGCCGACCAGCACGACGAACTCGCCGTCGGTGATGTCGAAGCCCAGGCCCTTGATGATCTGGACCTTGCCGAAGGATTTCTCGATATTGCGAAAGGATACGGATGCCATGTGTTGTCCCTGAAATCGTTCAGCTCTTGACGGCGCCGGCGGTGAGGCCGCCGACCATGTAGCGCTTGAATGCGTAATAGATCGCCGCAGGCGGCAGTGCGTAGATGAGGCCGGTGGCCATCAGCAGCTCCCACGGCGAATCGTCGGCCGACAGGAAGTTGCCCAGCGCCACCGCCAGCGTCACGCTCTTGTCGTTCGACAGCAGCAGGAAGGCATAGAGGTACTCGTTCCAGGCCAGCAGCAGCGAATACGTGCCCACGGCCACCAGCGACGGCACCATCAACGGCAGGTACACGAGGCGAAACAGCTGCAGCGGAGAGGCGCCGTCCATGCGCGCGGCTTCGTCGAGTTCGTAGGGCAGCTTGTCCGACGCCTGCTTCAGCACCCAGATGCAGTACGGCGAGGCGATGGTCACCATCGCGAGAATCAGCGCCCACTGGCTGTTGAGCAGGCCGTAGTTGCCCATGGTCTTGTACATGGGCACGGCCAGGAACGCCGCCGGAATGAAGTACGTGAACAGCGCCAGGTTCATCACCGTTCGCCCGCCACGCACGCGCAGCCGGCTGATCGCGAAGGCTGCCGTGGTTGCGACGAAGAGCGTGATCGCGCCTACCGATACGGCGATCAGCAGCGAGTTCCACAGCTGCAGCCAGAAGTGGTCGAGGTAGAAGTGCTTCTGCTGGAACACGATGCGGAAGTTGTCCAGCGTCGGGTTCTTGGGCCACAGGTGGCCCGAGGTCGCCGAGTCTTTGGACGAGATCGCGAACAGCACCATGTGATAGACCGGGATCAGCGTCCACAGCAGCACCGGAATGCCGATGAGCAGCAGCTTGGCCTCGGTCGCCACGGCCTTGGGGGTCCAGCGCTTCATTTCGAGAGCCTCTTCATCATGAAGTACACGAGCGGCAGCACGAGTGGCAAGGCCACCACGATGGATGCCATCGACAGGTCGACCTGGTCGAGCCGCAGGTAGCGGATGCCCAGCGTGGCAAGCACGTGCGTCAGGTCGGCGGGGCCACCACCGGTGAGCAGATAGACGCTGTTGAAGTCGCCCAGCGTCCAGATCATCGAGAGGATCAGCGAGGTGATGTAGAGCGTCTTGAGCGCAGGCCAGCTCACGAAGCGGAACTTCTGCCACGACGATGCTCCGTCAACCGAAGCCGCTTCATATTGCTCGGTGGGAATGGCCAGCCGGCCCGCCACGAGGATGAGCGTCCAGAACGGCAGCGACTTCCACACATGCACCACCATCGCGAAACTCAGCGCCAGCGCAGGGTCGTTGAGCCAGTTGGGGCCATCGGCGCCGGTCAGGCGAAAGATGGTGCTGTTGATCACGCCCCACTCCGGGTTCAGCATGAAGCGGATCGACAGGATGGTCGGAATCGAGGGCATCGCCCACGGGAGGATGAAGATCGCCGAGATGATCTTGATCCACCAGCGAGACGTTACGAAGAAGCCCGAGAGCACCAGCGCCACGAGCATCTTGAGGTTGATCGCCACGACCAGGAAGATGGCCGTGTTGATCACGGAGCGGAAGAAGATCGGGTCTTCGACCAGCTTCACGTAGCTTTGCGGATGGCGGGCGAGCCAAAGCCCGTAGCCCACCGGATACAGCACGAACACCACGAACACCAGCAGGTAGGGCACGACCATGACCGCGCCCCAGAACTGCCAGCGCGCATGCCGCGCCCCGAGATTGACGACAGGCGCCGGTGTGGTCGACGCGGCGGCGGTGGCAGTGGCGCTCATGGCATGCAGCTGCTGGTTTGTTGACGGGTGCCGTGCGTGCGCGGCTTACTGCCCCGCCACCGTCTTGATGCGCGCGATCATCTCGTCCACGGCCTTGTCCACCGGCACCTTGTCGGTCACGACGCGGCTCATGGCCTTGGCCCAGACGTTCTCGTTGTTCAGCACGGTGAACTTGTAGTTCTTGGTGAATTCGAAGGTCACTGTGCCGGCGGCGTACTGGTTGTAGACAGAGAGGCGATGCGGGTCGGCCTTCCAGAAGTCACGCTGCTGCGCGGTCTTGGTCACGGGGAACCAGCGGCCCAGCGAACCCTCGACGTACGGCGTCAGGTTTTCTTCCTGCAGCAGGAAGGTGACGAACTCCTTGGCGCGGGCCTTGTTCTTCGCGTCCTTGAACACCACGCCGGTCTTCACGGCCGTGCGGTAGACCATCTTGCTGCCGTCGGGCTTGCTCGGAAAGCCTGCCGTGCGGATGCGCTCGGTGTAGTTCTTGCGCGCTTCTTCACGCTGCTCGGGCGTGAGCGAGGCGTTGTTCGAATCGTCGAGCCACTTGGCGGCAATGGAGATGGTCGCGTTGTGCGTCATCACGGTCGTCTTGTTGTGGAAGGCGACGTTGTTGTCCGGGTCCTTCCAGCTGGTGGAAGAAGGCGGCGTGCAGCCCTTGGTGTAGGGCGTGGTGTAGTCGGTCATGGCGCCGATCAGGCCGGTGCGCACCTTCGGGTCGTCGACCAGCAACTTGCCGTTGTCGTCCACCAGCTTGACGTTGTAGGCGTCCATGAAGGTCAGGAACGAGTAGAACGCGTCGCTCGAATCAACGCCCATCGGCATGCCGATGCCGAAGTTGCGCTTGCCGCTTTCCTTGCGGCTGGCGGGCTGCACCTTGTCGCACCAGAACGACCAGTACTCCTTCCAGGTGGTCGGGATGTCCGACTCCTTGAAGCCCGCCTCGGCCAGCATGTCGCGCCAGTACTCGATGTGCATCGTCTGCTGCTTGATCGGGAAGGCGTAGTAGGCCTTGGTCTTGGTCTGGTCGTTGTAGAGGTAGGTGGTCTCGAGCGTGTTGGGCGCGAAGCGGTCCTTCATTGGCGTGAGCACGCTGCTGATGTCTTCGAGCTTGCCGTCGTAGGCCCACTTGCCGGTGACCTGGAAGTCGTACACGTCGGCGTACGCCACATCAGGAGGGCTGCCCGAGTCGAGCGCGGACACGGTCTTGGGGATCATGTCCTGGATCGGGTACTGCGACAGTTCGATCTTCACGTTCTTGTTCTTCTCCTCGAACTTCTTGATGGCGGCGAACAGTGCGTCGTCCTCCGCCTTGTAGAAGCCCTTGACCCACCATACGGTGAGTTTCTCCTGCGCGGCAGCGTGGCCTGCCGACAGCAGGCCCAGCGCGACCAGCGTCGGCGCAATCAGCGACTTGACGAGTTTCATGGTTGATGTCTCCTTCTTCTCTTGGGTGGAATTTGCTCGGGGCGCGAGCGTAGGGTGAAAGAACCGGATGCGAACTGCGGACAAACGCGTAGACGGCGCCAATGCGACCAGCTAACTGGCCTTGAGCCTGGGCGGCGGCCTGCTCAGGCGCGGCAATCGTCGGCGCGAGCCCAGCACGTCCTCGATGTCCTGGCGCGCGCCGTCGATGAGACGGATGATCGCGAGCTCGGCCCTGACCGGGTCGTGCGCGATCACCGCATCGAGCACCGCACGATGCAGCGGCAGCGAAAGCGTGGGGCCGTCGGGCTTGGTGGTCGAAATCTCGAAACTGGTGCGCAGCAGCGCGTTGAGCACCTTGCTCATCTGCGACAACATGCGGTTGCCCGCGGCACTCAGCAGGCCGTTGTGAAAACGCAGGTCGAAGGTGACGTAGTCGCCGCCGTTCTCCACGGCTTCCTTCATACCTGCGAAGGCGCTTTCTATTTCCTCGATGTCGGTGGCCGTGGCCCGCTCGGCCGCAAGCCTTACTGCCGCTGGCTCCACCACGCGGCGCAGGTCCTGCAGGTCGCGCAGGAACTCGGGCGTGAGCCCCGCACGCGCCTGCCAGGTGATGACGTCGGGGTCGAACCAGTTCCACTTGTCCTTGGGCAGCACACGCGTGCCGACCTTCGGACCGGTGACGATCAGGCCCTTGGCTGCCAGCGACTTGATGGCCTCGCGTACCACGGTCCGGCTCACGCCGAGTTCCTCGCCGAGCACGGGCTCGGAGGGGATCGACGCGCCGATCGCATAGCGCCCCGCCACCACGGCTTCACCGAGGAGTTCGAGCGTGCGACCGTGGATGTTCTTGATCATGTGCGATGTGAAATCTGATATCTCGCCGCTCGAAAACACTAAGGCTCCGGCGCATTGTTCGCGCTTATCATATGATGATTGAAACGCTGGATCGGCAGGACAAACCCTGAGGGTCGAGCCCACGCATCGACAACAAAGAGAGACATTTCATGAGCACCGCCCCAAAGAAAAAACCCGGTGAACTTCGCAGCCAGCAATGGTTCGGCCGTCATGACCGCGATGGCTTCATCTACCGCAGCTGGATGAAGGGCAAGGGTGTGCCGCACGACCAGTTCGACGGTCGCCCGGTCATCGGCATCTGCAACACATTCAGCGAACTCACGCCCTGCAACTCGCACTTCCGCACGCTCGCGGAGCAAGTGAAGATCGGCGTGTACGAAGCGGGCGGCTTCCCGCTCGAGTTTCCCGTGATGTCGCTCGGCGAAACGCTGCTGCGGCCCACCGCCATGCTGTATCGCAACCTCGCGAGCATGGACGTGGAAGAAAGCATCCGCGGCAATCCGCTCGACGGCGTGGTGCTGCTCATGGGCTGCGACAAGACCACGCCCGCACTCATGATGGGCGCAGCCAGCGTCGACCTGCCGACCATCGGCGTGTCGGGCGGCCCGATGCTCTCGGGCAAGTGGCGCGGGCAGGAGCTCGGCTCGGGCACCGGCGTGTGGCAGATGAGCGAACAGGTGCGTGCCGGCACGCTCAAGCTGCAGGAATTCTTCGAGGCCGAGAGCTGCATGCATCGCAGCCACGGCCACTGCATGACGATGGGCACCGCGAGCACCATGGCCAGCATGGTCGAGTCGCTGGGCATCGGCCTGCCGGGCAATGCGGCCTACCCCGCCGTGGACGGCCGCCGCAACGTGCTGGCACGGCAGGCGGGCAGGCGCATCGTCGACATGGTTCATGAAGATATGAACATGTCGAAGATCCTCACGCGCCAGGCCATCGAGAACGCGATCAAGGTCAATGCTGCCATCGGCGGCTCGACCAACCTCGTGATCCACCTGCTGGCCATTGCGGGCCGCATCGGTGTCGACCTCACGCTCGACGACTTCGACCGCCTCGCCTCCGATCTGCCCTGCCTCGTGAACCTGCAGCCCTCGGGCCAGTACCTGATGGAAGACTTCTGCTATGCGGGCGGCCTGCCGGTAGTCATCAAGGAGATCGCCGAGCACCTGCACAAGGACATCCTCACCGTCACCGGCCAGAGCCTGTGGGAGAACGTGAAGGACGCCGAGAACTACGGCCCGCAAGTCATCCGCACGCTGGCGGAGCCTTTCAAGGAGAAGGCCGGCATCTGCGTGCTGCGCGGCAACCTCGCGCCCAACGGCGCCATCATCAAGCCGAGCGCGGCCACGCCCGAGCTGCTGGTGCACAAGGGCCGCGCGGTGGTGTTCGAAAGCGCCGAAGACCTGCACAAGCGCATCGACGACGAGAACCTCGACATCGACGAGCACTGCATCATGGTGCTGAAGAACTGCGGCCCCAAGGGCTACCCCGGCATGGCCGAAGCGGGCAACATGCCGCTGCCGCCGAAGGTGCTGCGCAAAGGCATCACCGACATGGTCCGCATCAGCGATGCACGCATGAGCGGCACGGCCTACGGCACGGTGGTTCTGCACACCGCGCCCGAAGCGGCCGCCGGCGGCCCGCTGGCGCTGGTGCAGGACGGCGACATCGTCGAGCTCGACGTGCCGAACCGTAAATTGCATCTGCATGTGAGCGACGAAGAACTGGCCGAGCGCCGTGCTAAGTGGGTGGCACCGAAGGCGCCGCTGGACTCCGGTTACTGGAAGTTGTACGTCGATACAGTGCTGCAGGCTGACCAGGGAGCCGACCTGGCCTTCCTGCGTGGTCGCCGCGGGGCATTCGTGCCGCGCGACAATCACTGAGATGACAAGACTGGTAGCAATCGACTGGGGCACGAGTTCACTGCGCGGCGCACTGCTGGATGCCGGCGGCAAGGTGCTGGAAGAGCGCAGCGATGCGCGCGGCATTCTCACGGTGCCCGAAGGCGGCTTTCCCGCCGTCTTCGAGACGCTGTTCGGCGACTGGATGCGCCTTGAGGGCACGCGCTGCCTGATCTCCGGCATGGCCGGCAGCAAGCAGGGCTGGGTGGAAGCGCCCTACTGCGCCTGCCCGGCGGGCCGCGTCGAAGTGGGCCGCAAGATCATCGACATCGATGCTATTCCCGGCGCCCGCATCGCGATCGTGCCCGGCCTGAGCGACGAGCACGCCGGCGTACCCGACGTGATGCGCGGCGAAGAGGTGCAGATCTTCGGCGCGATGGAGCTCACCGGCCTGAGCGAAGGCGTCTTCGTGCTGCCCGGCACCCACAACAAATGGGTCACGGTAAAAAAGGGCCGCGTCGCGGGTTTCCGCACCTACATGACGGGCGAGTTCTACGCGCTGCTGAGCCAGCACTCGATCCTGGCGCGCACGCTCGATGCATCGGCGCCGCTCGATGAAGCCTCGTTCCTCGAAGGCGTCACACGCTCCGAAAACGGGCACGGCCTGCTGCACAACGCCTTCGGCACACGCACGCTCGCGCTGTTCGAGCGCATGCCGAAGGAAGAGCTCGCGAGCTATCTCTCGGGCCTGCTGATCGGCGAAGAATTGCGCACGCAGTCGCTGCAGGCGGCCGGCGAGGTGATCCTGATCGGCTCCTCCGCCCTCACCCAGCGCTACACACTGGCCCTGCGCGCCACCGGCGTCGCCACGCGCACGCTGGGGGCCGAAGCCACCTGGGCCGGGCTGCATGCGCTGTCCGGCTTTCTCGATTCCGACAGAATTCCCGCATGAGCACCCCCACTCCCCTCGACAAATTCGGCGCCGCGATGCGCGAGCTGCCCTTGGTGGCGATCCTGCGCGGCCTCACGCCCGCCGAGGCAGCCGATGTCGGCGATGCCATCGTCGAGCCCGGCTTCCGGCTGCTCGAAGTGCCGCTCAATTCGCCTCAACCGCTGGAAAGCATCGCGCTGATGCGCAAGCGCTTTCCGCAGGCGCTGGTCGGCGCCGGCACAGTGCTCGGCGCGCAGCAGGTGCGCGAGGTGAATGCGGCCGGCGGCGAACTGATCGTCTCGCCCAATTTCAACGCCGAGGTCATTGCCGAAGCCGTGCGGCTCGGCATGGTCTGCCTGCCGGGCGTCATGACGCCGACCGAGGCTTTCGGCGCGCTCGCGGCCGGCGCCACCGGGCTCAAGCTGTTCCCGGCCGAACTGGCCTCGCCCGCCGTGGTGAAGGCGCTGCTGGCCGTGCTGCCGGCCGGCACGCCGGTGATGCCCGTGGGCGGCATCACCCCCGCGAACATGGCCGAATGGCGCGCGGCTGGCGCTGCCGGCTTCGGCATCGGTTCCGCGCTCTACAAGCCCGGCAAGCAGGCCGCGGCGGTGCGCGAAGACGCGAAGAAATTCATCGCGGCCTGGACGGGCCTGACCCTCGCCTGACCCTCGCCTGATCCTCGCCTGATCTACGCCCTTACTCCGTAACAAGAAAAATGGAGAGCCCCTCGATGTCCGCCGATGCCACCTACGCCAGCCCTGCCGTGCGCAAGCTGCGCGAAGACCTCGCCCTGGCCCTGCGCGCAGCCGCCCACCACGGGCTGTCAGAAGGCGTCTGCAATCACTTCAGCGTGATGTTGCCGGGCGCACAAGACCGCTACCTCATCAACCCGCGCGGGCTGCACTGGAGCGAGATCGGCCCCGACGACATCGTGCTGATCGACGTGCACGGCGAGGTGCTCGCCGGGCGCCACCGCGTGGAGCCCACCGCCCTCTTCATCCATGGCGCGGTGCACCGCATCACGGGTCATGCAGTCGTGCTGCACTGCCACATGCCGTATGCCACGGCGCTCACGATCACGGTCGACCGCGCGCTCGACCCGACCGCGAGCCAGAACGCCATGCGCTACATGAACCGCATCGCCATCGACGCCGAATACAACGGCCTTGCGCTCGACGACGCGGAGGGCGAACGCATCGCCCGCGCCATGGCGGGCAAGGACGTGGCCTTTCTGGCGAACCACGGCGTGATCGTGGCCGGCGGCAACATTGCCCACGCCTACGACGACCTCTACTACCTGGAGCGCGCCTGCCTGCACCAGGTGATCGCGCAGTCGACCGGGCGCCCACTGGTGCCGGTCAATGCGAAGCTGGCCGCGCACGTGGCGGCGCAGATCCAGGGTGAACGCGAGCAGTCGGACCTGTTCTTCGAAGCCCTGCGCCGCATGCTGCCCGCCCCGCGCGGCTGAACTTCCGGCCGATACGGCCAATGGCCTATCCGCGGGACATGTTCCGCGGTGCAAAGTCCATTCACAATTGTGTCTTGGCCTTGCTACGTCCTGCACGCAAGGCGCTTACAGCTCTTCATCCGATTTCGCTCCAGCCTTACACCAACTTCACACAAGGCCGCGAGGATGGGGCTTCCAACCACAACCGGGGGATCACATGAAACAGCTTTCTTTTGCATTCGGCGCCGCGGCCCTTCTGTCGCTGGCCTCGCTCACCGTTCCGGCCCAGGCCCATGCGAGCGGAAACTTCATTCAGGCGCAGGTGTATGTCGTGCCCGCACCGCCGCCTCCGCGCCGCTACTACGCACCGCCGCCTCCGCCGCGTCACTACTACGGCCCCGGCTATCGCCGCGACGGCTACTACGACCGCCGCTGGGATGACCGCCGCCACCATGGCGGCCGCCGGGACAACGACGGTGACGGTGTGCCCAACCGTTACGACCGCCGGCCCAACAACCCCTATCGCTATTGATGAAGACCCGGGCCGCGTGCCCGGGTTTTGCGTTCAGGCCGGGGAACCCGCATAGGGCGGCGTCGCGCTCGACAGGGTCTGCTTGAGCTGCCGCGAGACTTCGTCCGCCAGCACCTCGGGCCGCCCCGCCTCCACGCCCGCCAGCGCCTGGCGCGCCACGTCGTCCGGCGAGGACTTGTCGCCCTGCACATGCGCGGCCATGTCGGTGTCCATGTAGCCCACGTGCAGGCTCGTGACCTGCGTGCCCTGCCCGGCCAGTTCATTGCGCAGGCCGTTGCTCAGCGACCAGGCCGCCGACTTGGTCGCGCTGTAGGTCGCAACGCTCGGGAAGGTGGTCCAGCTCAGGGCCGACAGCACGTTGATCACACCCCCGCCGCCGTTGGCCGCGAGCACGGACGCGAAGGCCTGCGTCAGCGCCCAGGGGCCGAAGAAATTGGTTTCGAATTCGGCGCGCGCAGCGGCCAGCGCATCGGGTGAGCCGAGGAAGCTGGAGCCGCGAGAGATGCCCGCGTTGTTGACGAGCAGCGTGACGTCGCCGCAGGCGCGCACGGCCGCTTCGATCTGCGCGAGCTGCGTCACGTCGAGTGCCACCGGCGTCACGCCGGGCAAGACGATGCTCTTCGGGTCGCGCGCCGCGCCATAGACCTTGCGCGCACCCGCTGCCAGCGCCGCCTTCGCAAAGGCGAGACCGAGGCCGCGATTGGCGCCGGTGATGAAGACCACGGAGTCCTTGATTTTCATGATGAGTCTTTCGTTGATGGAAATCGTTGAAAACTGTTCTCAGGCCTGCGCCACGCGCCGCAGCAGGCCGTTGGTGGTGCGCGGCCAGCCCACGCGGCCGAACCAGGCGCCGCCCGCGATGGCCGATGCGATCACGATGCCGTACACCACGAGTGCCACGCCCTGCGCCGCGAACACGCCGGTGAGCCCGCCACCCCAGCGCAGCGCCAGCCAGCCGCCCGTGCCGGCAACCGCCAGGCGCGCGATGTTGCCCAGCACCGGCCACAGCAGGCGGCCCGCGCCCTGCGACGCGAAATACAGCACCAGCCCGACGCCGAAGAAGCCATACAGCGGCCCCACCACGCGCAGGTAGTGCGCGCCGGTTTCGAGCATGGCCGGGTCGTTGCCGAACAGCAGCAGCCATGGGCGCGGGAACAGCGCGGCCGCAATGCCGATGGTCTCGGTCAGCGCAAAGGCCAACGCCGCGCCGGCCCAGGTGGCACGCAGCGCACGCTCGCGCTGCCCGGCCCCCATGCAGGTGCCGACCATCGCAACCAGCGGCGCGCCAAGGCCGAACACCAGCGGCACCAGCAGGTATTCGAGCCGCGAGGCCGTGCCGTAGCCGGCCAGCGCACCCGAGCCGAAGTGCCCCGTCAGCGCAGTGGCGATGCCGATCGACAGGTTGGTCGCCACCGTCGATACCGCGCCCACCAGCCCGATGCGCAGGATGTCGCGGAACAGCGGCCAGCGCAGCTTGAGCGCGGCCAGCGTGGGCCGCAGCAGGCTGCGCGGCGAGCGCAGGTAGACGATGAGCGCAATGGAGCCCAGCAGGTAGTACAGCAGCAGCGCCATCGCGCCGCCCGCGATGCCCATGCCCGGCAGCGGCCCGACACCGAATATCAGCAGCGGCGACGCCGGAATGAGGAACACCACGCCCACCACAGTCACGTTGGCCGGCACCGACATGTTGCCGGTGCCGCGAATGATGGCCGAGAGCGAATTGAAGAGCCACACGAGCATCGCGCCCGCGAACACCCAGTTCGAGTACGTGAGCGCCGCGTCGAGCGCGGGTCCGGTGCCGCCCATGATCCCGTACAACCAGCGTCCGCCCAGCAGCAACGCCAGCGTGAAGCACAGGCCGAAGCCCAGCGCGATGACGATGGCATGCCACACCAGAGCGTCGGCATCGGCGCGGCGGCGTGCGCCTAGCGCGCGGGCGATCGACGAAGCGATGCCGCCGCCCATCGCGCCGCTGGATGTCATCTGCATCAGCATGACGATGGGGAACACCAGCGCCATGCCCGCGAGCGCATTGGTGCCGAGCTTGCCGACGAAGTAGGTTTCGATGAGGCCAACGGAGGCCTGCGCCACCATCACCAGCACGTTGGGCGCGGCGAGGCGCAGCAGCGTGGGAACGATGGGCGCCTCGAGCAGGCGGCGCGTGCGCGGGTCGAGTTCGGCGGTGCTGTTTGAAGCTGTCATGGAGGGAGCCTCGATGCGTTCAGGCACGTGCCGCTGCGGAAGGCGTGACCGGCGTGCCGGCCTTCGCCGCCGGGCGGCGGATCATCGTCACGATCAGCGCCGCCACCAGGCAGGCCGCGCCAGCCGCGTAGAGCGCCGGGGTGTAGGTCAGCAGCAGCGTGCGAGCAAAGCCGGCGCCATAGGCAGCCGTGGCGGCGCCCAGCTGGTGCGCGGCAAAGACCCAGCCGAACACGAGGCCGACCTTGGCCGGGCCGAAGGCGGCGCCCGCGAGCTTGACGGTCGGCGGCACGGTGGCGATCCAGTCGAGGCCGTAGAACATCGCGAAGATGCCCAGGCCGTAGATGGTGAATTCCGAATGCGGCAGCCAGAACAGCGACAGCCCGCGCAGGCCGTAGTACCAGAACA
Organism: Variovorax multivorans; assembly: GCF_051216835.1. Taxonomy (NCBI): domain Bacteria; kingdom Pseudomonadati; phylum Pseudomonadota; class Betaproteobacteria; order Burkholderiales; family Comamonadaceae; genus Variovorax; species Variovorax multivorans. The sequence continues at coordinate 87,181 of NZ_JBPJZL010000007.1, read as the reverse complement.
GCAGCTTGCGGTTGTCATAGCGGTCCGACAGCCAGCCCGAGAGGATCGTGCCGACGAAGTCGAAGGCGCCCATCATCGCGAGCACCGAGGCAGCGGGCACCGCGCCCATGCCGTTGTCGCCGCACAGCGAGATGAAGTGCGTCTGCACGAGCCCGTTGGTGCTCAGGCCGCAGATGAAGAAGGTGCCGGCCAGGATCCAGAAGGTGCGGTTGGTCGACACCTCCTTCAGCACGCGGAACGGCGTGGCGAAATTCATCGCTGGCGCGGCGGCGGCAGGCGCTGCCGGCTGCGTGCCGGGCAGTTCGCCGTAAGGCAGCAGGCCGATGTCCGAAGGCCGGTTGCGCATGAGGCACAGCGCCAGCACGCCGATGAGGATGCTGCCGATCACGATCGGCACGATGGCCGAGCGCCAGCCCCAGTGTTCGATCATCCAGGCCGCGAACGGCAGGAAGGCCAGCTGCCCGGTCGCCGAACTCGCAGTGAGCATGCCGATCACCAGCCCGCGCCGCGCGACGAACCACCGGTTGGCCACCACCGCGCCGAGCACCAGCGCCGTCATGCCGGTGCCCAGGCCCAGCATCAGGCTCCACAGCACGAACAGCTGCCACAGCTGCGAGGCCATGGTGACCAGCGCCATGCCCATGCCGACGAGCGCGAGGCCGGTGCAGATCACCGCGCGCAGGCCGTAGCGTTCCATCAGCACCGCGGCGAATGGGCCCATGAGGCCGAACAGCGCGAAGCGCAGAGCGAGCGCCGACGAGATCTGCTCGGTGCTCCAGCCGAACTCCTTGCCCAGCGGCTGCAGCATGGCGCCCGGCAGGCCCAGCGCGGCCGACATGGTCAGCATGGTCAGGAAGGTGATGGCGGCGACGATCCATCCGTAGTGGATGCCGCGGCGCTGGAGCCATGCGGAAACGGGGGTGGCGAACATGGGACCTCTGCTGTTGGAATGAGATGTGGAGGAGAAGAAAAAAACGGGAGCCGCGCGCGACGGAACGCGTGATGGGATGGGGTCGGGAAAGCGGTTGGAGGCGGGTCAGTCGTCGCCGTCGGGCACGTCTTCGGCGCCCAGCAGTTCCATCGACTCGTCGATCAGCAGGTGCAGCGCCAGCACGCGCTCCACACCCAGCAGCGCATTGAGCTTTTGCTGCGCGGTCTTCCAGTGGGCCAGCGCCTCGCGCCGTTTCTCTTCGCCTTCGGGCGTGACATGCACCAGCCGGCTGCGCGCATCGGCGCCGGCGGTTTGCGCGACCAGGCCCGCGACGATCAGCGGCTGCAGGTTGCGGCTGAGGGTCGAGGCGGTCATCTTGAGTTCGCCCGCCAAGTCGACCGGCCGCGAAGGGCCGAGCCGCGCGAGGTTCGACAGCAGCGAGTACTGCGTGGTCTTCAAGCCGCTCTTCGACACCTCGGCGTCGTAGAACTGCGAAAGACGGCGCGAAAGCTGGCGCACCTTGAAGCTGGTGCAGCCGCGTGGCTTGGTGGGGGTGTCCATGGGATATTATTGTATGTGCAACTATTGCATATGCAACTACCACCCTACGCCAAAGCCCCCAGGAGGAACACAGGCATGACACAAAACCCCAACCAACTCGAAGCCTGGATCGCCGAAGAACGCCGCATCGCCGAGCGCCTCGAAGCCGGCCCAGGCCCCGGCCTCGCCCGCCCCGAGCAGATCGCCGGCAAGACCGGCCTCGAAGTGATGCAGGCGATGCTGAACGGCGACATTCCCTATGCAGCCATCGCCAAGACGCTGGACTTCACGATCCTCGAAGTGCGCCAGGGCGTGGCCATCTTCCAGGGCACGCCGCTGGCGCAGCACCTGAACCCGCTGGGCACCATCCATGGCGGCTGGGTCGCGACGATGCTCGATTCGGCCCTGGGCTGCTCCGTGCACACGATGATGCCGCCTGGGCGCGCCTACACCACGGCCGAGCTGAGCGTGAACTACGTGAAGGGCCTCACGCCCAAGGTTCAGCGCGTGCGCGCCGAAGGAAAGGTGATCCATTGCGGCAAGCAGCTCGCCACCGCCGAGGCTCGCCTCTATGGGCCCGACGGTACGCTGTTCGCACACGCCACGACCACCTGCCTGGTGTTCGAGGTGCCGCCGGCGCGCTGAGCCCCGCGCTATCGGGTTGGGCAGGAGGGCGTCAGCACGAGGAAGCGAGCGCCCCAGAGCACCACCAGCACCAGCCCCACCCACAGCAGCCAGTGCGGCCTGCGCCGCCGCACCGACAGCACCACCGCCACGACCAGCAGGGGAATCAGGTACGCGAAGGACTCGACCCGCGCATCCAGCCCGTGGTCGATGGGCAGGGTGCAGAAGGTCATGCCGTCGGCGCGCATCGCCGGGTCTTCCAGCATCCACTCGTAGCGGTTGCGCGGAAGGCCGAACAGCATCGCGGTGCAGAACAGCGCATAGACCGCCGACACGAGCACGAAAACAGATCGCTTCACGTTCATCACATCCTGTTGAGCGGCGCAGGCACCGTACTTTGCAACGAGGCAGTAGGCCTTCGACCTGTAAGTCCAAAGGCGTCGCAATTCATACCCCCAGTGATAATTATTCTCATCCGATGCCTGCAACAGGTCTCGGAGCTTTCTAGAACACCCGCTCCTGGAGGATCCTCATGACCGAACGCTCAAGCGTCCAAGGCCGCGCCGTGCGCGCACTGTTCGCCACCAGCGCCGCCTGGCTTGCCGTCGCCGCCCTGCCCGCGCAGGCTGCCGCAGCCGACGAACTCACCCTCTACACGACGCGCGAGCCGGCGCTGATCCAACCGCTGATCTCGGCCTTCAGCGCGCAGAGCAACATCAAGGTCAACACCGTGTTCGTGAAAGACGGCCTGCTGGAGCGCGTCAAGGCCGAAGGCGCACGCTCGCCGGCCGACGTGCTGATGACGGTGGACATCGGCAACCTCATGGACCTGGTCGACGGCGGCGTAACGCAGCCGGTGAAATCGGCCGCGCTCGAATCGGCCATTCCGGCCAACCTGCGCGGCGCCGACGGCCAGTGGTTCTCGCTCTCGCTGCGCGCGCGCGTGCTGTATGCCGACAAGAGCCTGCCCCTCACGAGTTTCCGCTACGAAGACCTGGCCAACCCGAAGTACAAGGGCAAGGTCTGCATCCGAGCCGGGCAGCACCCCTACAACACCGCGCTGGTCGCCTCGCTGATCGCGCACGACGGCGAAGCCAAGGCCGAGCAGTGGCTGCGCGGCGTCAAGGCCAACCTGGCGCGCAAGGCCACGGGCGGCGACCGCGACGTGGCGCGCGACATCCTCGGCGGCATCTGCGACGTGGGCCTGGCCAACTCGTACTACGTCGGCCAGATGAAGAGCGCCAAGGAAGGCACCGACGCGCGCAAGTGGGGCGACGCCATCAAGGTGGTGCGCCCGACCTTCGCCAACGCCAAGAGCGGCGGCACGCACGTCAACATCAGCGGCGCGGCCGTGGCAAAGAACGCGCCGCAGCGCGCCAACGCAGTCAAGCTGCTCGAGTTCCTGGTGTCGGAACCGGCGCAGTCGCTGTATGCGCAGACCAACTACGAGTACCCGGTGCGCAAGGGCGTGGCGCTCGACCCGATCATCGGACAGACCGTCGGCGAGCTGAAGGTCGATCCGCTGCCGCTGACCGAGATTGCCAAGTACCGCAAGCAGGCCAGCGCCCTGGTGGACAAGGTCGGCTTCGACCAGTGACATGGACGGCCGGGCACGCCTTGCCGGCGACTGAATGCTGACAGCGCGGCGCCAGCCGCCGGGCCTGCGCGCCGCGGGCCCGGCGTGGCGCTGCGCGTCGTTCCTGATCGCCATCGGCGTGCTCGCGCCGGTGCTCACGCTGGCATGGCTCGCGTTCGGCTCTGGCGTCGGCCACTGGGGGCCGCTTTTCGCGCATGTGCTGCCGCAGGTGGCGCTCAACACGGCCTTGCTGCTCACGGGCGTGGGCGCACTGGTGCTGGTGATCGGCACCGGCTGCGCGTGGCTGGTAACGGCGCACGACTTTCCCGGGCGCAGCGTGCTGCACTGGGCGCTGCTGCTGCCACTGGCGATGCCGACCTACATCGTCGCCTTCGCGTACCTCGACTTGCTGCACCCCATCGGCCCCGTGCAGGGCGCGATCCGCTGGGTGCTGGGCTTCGACAGCCCGCGCCAGTTCCGCCTGCCCGACCTGCGCTCGATGCCCGGTGCGATCTTCGTGCTGGGCTTTGTGCTCTATCCGTACGTCTACATGACGGCGCGCGCGATGTTCATGACGCAGCCGGCGCACCTGATGGAAGCGGCCCGCATGCTCGGCGAAAGCCGGCGCGGTGCGTTCTTTCGCGTGGCACTGCCGCTGGCACGGCCGGCGCTGGCCGTGGGGCTGAGCCTGGCGCTGCTCGAAACGCTCAACGACATCGGCGCTTCTGAATTCCTGGGCGTGAACACCTTGACGGTGGCGGTCTACACCACGTGGATCACGCGCTCCGACCTGGCGGGTGCGGCGCAGATTGCGTGCGCGATGCTGTTCGTGGTGGTGGCGCTGGTCTGGCTCGAACGCAACGGCCGGCAGCACCAGCGCTTCGGTTCGACACAGCGCATGCGCGCGGTGCAGCCACGGCGCCTGCATGGCGGCGCGGCCTGGGCTGCGACCGCGACGGCGGCGACGCCCGTGCTGATCGGCTTCGTGGCCCCTGCGCTCTACCTCGTCTGGGAAAGCGCTAAGCGGCTGCAGCAGGGCGGCGGCGTTTCCCGCGGCCTCATTGCCAGCCTCGGCAACACGCTGGCGCTGGCTTCGGGTGTCACCGTGGTCGCGGTGGCGGCAGGGCTGGTCGTCGCCTGGGTTTCGCGCAGCCAGGGTTCGAGCCTCAACCGCGCGCGCTGGCAGGCGCGCGTGGCAACGCTTGGCTATGCGGTGCCGGGCACGGTGCTGGCCATCGGCCTGCTCACGCCTGCACTGGCCTTCGATGCCGCCCTGGCCACCGCGCTCGGCTGGCAGGGCCTGCCGCTGATGAGCGCCGGTGTCGTGCTGGTCGTGGCCTGCGCGATCCGCTTTCTCGCGATGCCCGTGGGCGGCATCGAGGCCGGCCTCGCGCGCATTCCCCCCACCATCGAGCAGGCCTCGCGCCTGCTTGGCGAAACCACCGCCGGCACGCTGCGCCGCGTGCACCTGCCGCTGCTGCGCCCCGCCATGGCTGCAGCCGCGCTGCTGGTGTTCGTCGATGCAATGAAGGAGCTGCCGGCCACGCTGCTGCTGCGGCCCGCCAACTTCGACACCCTCGCCACATGGCTCTATGCCGAGGCCGCGCGCGGCACATATGAAGAAGGCGCGATTGCAGCGCTCGCGATCGTGCTGGCCGGTCTGCTGCCCGTCGTGCTGCTTGCGCGCAACCAGCTTGGCACGCCATCAGCCACACTCGGCCCCGACAAGACATGAGTTCCCCCCTGCACATCGATGCGATCACGCTCGCCTACGACACACCGCGCGGCCTGCACACGGTCGTCGATGGCTTCTCGCTGACCTTGAACGCGGGCGACATCGGCTGCCTGTTCGGCCCATCGGGCTGCGGCAAGACGACGGTGTTGCGCGCCATCGCCGGCTTCGAGCCGGTGCGCGTCGGCACTGTCCGGCTCGGCGACGTGCTGCTGTCGTCCGCGCAGAAGCACCTGCCGCCCGAGCAACGGCGCGTGGGCATGATGTTCCAGGAGTACGCGCTGTTTCCGCATCTGTCGGCCGCAAAGAACGTGGCCTTCGGGCTGCGTCGCATGGACCGTGCGGCGCAGCAATCGCGCGTCGCAGAAATGCTTGCGCTGGTCGGGCTGGCCGACGCGGGCGAACGCTATCCGCATGAGCTCTCCGGCGGCCAGCAGCAACGCATTGCGCTGGCCCGTGCGCTCGCGCCCTCACCCGCGCTGCTGCTGCTCGACGAGCCGTTCTCCAACCTCGACGGCGGCACGCGCGAGCGGCTGACCACTGAGGTGCGCGGCATCCTGAAGCAGGCCGGACAGACCGCGATTCTCGTCACGCACAACGAGGCTGAAGCGCACGCCATGGCCGACCGCATCGGCGTGATGCACGGCGGGCGTATCACGCACTGGCTCGACACGGCGGCCTAGCAGCATTAGCACAAGGGGGCCGTTTCTCGAATGGGCCTATCGGGAAAAGGTTGTTCGGGATCGCAAGAATCGCGGCGTTCCAGACACATCCATCCCAAAGAACGGAAGCCCCATGACGCGACAAGCCCTCACCCTCGTCAGCCACCTGCTGTGCCCGTACGTGCAGCGCGCCGCGATCGCGCTGAATGAAAAAGACGTGCCCTTCGAGCGCATCGTGATCGACCTCGCCAACAAGCCCCAGTGGTTCCTCGACATCTCGCCGCTTGGCAAGGTGCCGCTGCTGAAGGTGCAGCGGCCCGATGACAGCGAGGCCGTGCTGTTCGAAAGCAACGTGATCTGCGAATACCTCGAAGAAACCCAGCCCGGCGCGCGCCTGCACCCCGAAGACCCGCTCACCCGCGCCGAGCACCGCGCCTGGATGGAATTCGGCTCGGCCATCCTCGCCGACCTCTGGGGCTACGAGACCACGCAGGACGCGGCCGTGTTCGAGCAGAAGCGCCTCGCGCTCATCGCCAAGTTCGAGCGCGTCGAAGCTGCACTGGGCGAAGGCCCCTACTTCGCGGGCCGCAGCTTCAGCCTCGTCGACGCGGTCTTCGCACCGGTGTTGCGCTACTTCGAAGTGTTCGACGCGATCAGCGATTCGCACGTGTTCGACGCCCTGCCCAAGGTCGACGCCTGGCGCAAGGCGCTGGCCGCCCGCCCCAGCGTGCGCAACGCCGTGGTGCCCGAGTACCCGCAGCACCTGATGGAATTCCTGAAGCGCCACCAGGCCCACCTGCTGACACTGGCGGCTTGATCGCCGCGCCGGGAGGCAGACAATAGCGGCCTCCCTTTCCGATCTTCCCCATAACTACACGGCACCACGAGATGCGACTCCTCCACACCATGCTGCGCGTTGGCAACCTCCAGCGCTCCATCGACTTCTACACCAAGGTGCTCGGCATGAACCTGCTGCGCACGTCCGAAAACCCCGAGTACAAGTACAGCCTGGCCTTCATCGGCTACGGCAAGGGCAACCCCGACCAGGCCGAGATCGAGCTCACCTACAACTGGGGCACCGAAAGCTACGAACTCGGCACCGCCTACGGCCACATCGCGCTGGGCGTGCCCGATGCGTACGCGGCCTGCGAGAAGATCAAGGCCGCGGGTGGCAACGTGACGCGCGAGGCGGGGCCGGTCAAGGGTGGCACCACCGTGATCGCGTTCGTGACGGACCCTGACGGGTACAAGATCGAGCTCATTCAGCGTGACGAAGGCGCCGCTGGCGGCGGCCTGCGCTGAAGCGCGGCGGGGCGGCCATGGCGAGCACGAAGAAGCAGGCCACGACAACCCGCCACGTCGCGCTGCTGCGCGGCGTGAACGTCAACGGCATCGCCATCAAGAGCGCCGACCTGAAGGCGCTTTTCGTCGAGCTGGGCTTCGGCGCAGTGCGCACCGTGCTCGCGAGTGGCAACGTGCTGTTCGACACCGGCGAGAGTGATGCCGCCGCGCTGCGCACGCGCATCGAGCAGGCGCTGCGCAAGCGCTTCGGCTACGACGCGTGGATCGTGCTGCTCACGCAGAAGACCGTGGCCGAGATGGCGGCGGGCTACCCCTTCGAGCGCATCGACGAGGAGCGCCATCCCTACATCGTGTTCGGCTCCGACGCCGCGATGCTCGATGAAATCGTGGAGAAGGCCGGCACCGTCGATGCTGACGTCGAACAGCTGAAGCGCGGCAAGAGCGTGCTGTACTGGCAATGCCCGCGCGGCGAGAGCCTCGATACGCCAGTGGCCAAGCTGCTCGGCAAGACCCGCTACAAGTCGAGCACCACCACGCGCAACCTGCGCACGGTGGAGAAGCTGCTCACAGACTGATCAGCAGCCCAGCAGGTCCGCCAACTCGTTGATGTCGCGCGCATGCAGGTTGTTGTCTGGCTGCGGCGAAACATCCTTCGGCCTGGCGCGGCCGAATTCATGCGGGCGCTCGATGTACGCGGTCTTCAGGCCGCAGGTGCGCGCGGCGGCCAGGTCGTCGTGGTGCGCGGCGGCCAGCATCACCTGCCCGGGCGTTGCGTCGAACACACCCGCCACGCCGAGGTAGGTGCGCGGATCGGGTTTGTAGGCCTTGAACACTTCGGCCGACAGCACGCAGTCCCAGGGCAGGCCGGCGCGCTTTGCCATTTCGGTGAGCAGACCGATGTTGCCGTTCGACAGCGTGCAGATGGTGAACTTCTTCTTGAGCCGCGTGAGCCCGGCCACCGAATCGGGCCAGGCGGGCAGGCGATGCCAGGCACGGCTCAGATCGCGCTTGGCGGCGGTGTCGAGGTGGTTGGCCAAGCTGAAGTCGTGCAGCACCTGTTCGAGCATGCTCAGGTGCAGTTCGTCGAGCAGCGTGAAGCCGCCCTCGCCCGCGGCGATGCGTTCCATCACCGCCTTCATCGCAGGCTGGTAGCCGGCGCGCCAGGCCAGCGCGAAGGCTGCGCCGTCCACGCCAGGCAGTGCGCTCTCGGCCTCGGCGGCAATGCCGCTGTGCCAGTCGACCACCGTGCCGAAAACGTCGAACGCGATGACCTTGAGGTCGCTCGCGTCGAAATCAACGCCGCTCATGGCGATGCTCAGCGCGGCAGCTGGCTCGCGGCGCGTGCCAGCTGCTCGATGCGCGCCCAGTCGCCATCACGGATCGCGTCGGTCGGCACGATCCACGAACCGCCCACGCAGGCCACGTTCGACAGCGCAAGAAACTCGGCCGCGTTGCCAGCATGGATGCCGCCCGTCGGGCAGAAGGTGACGTCGCCGAACGGCCCCTGCCATGCCTTGAGCATGGGCAGACCGCCGGCCTGCAGCGCGGGGAAGAATTTCAGCTGCGTGTAGCCGTCTTCCTGCGCCGTCATGATTTCGCTACCAGTGGCCACGCCGGGCAGCAGCGGCAGGCCGAGGTCGTGGCAGGCCTTGCCGACCGCGCGCGTGTAGCCCGGGCTCACGCCGAACTTGGCACCGGCCAGCGCCGAGGCTTGCGCATCGGCAGCGCTGCGGATGGTGCCGGCGCCGGCCACGGCCTCGGGCACGTCCTTGGCGATGGCCTCGATGCATTGCAGCGCCTGCGGCGTACGCAGCGTGACTTCGAGCATGCGGATGCCGCCGGCCACCAGCGCACGCGCCAGGGGCACGGCGTCTTTCACGTCGTTCAGCACGATGACCGGAATGACCGGTGCGTCGCGCATCACGTCCAGCGCGGTGAGTTTTTCGTTCATAGCCATGAGCAGGCTCCTTCTTCTGCGGTCAATGCATTGCGGCGCATGCCGGCGAACAGTTCGCGGCCGAGGCCGTGTCCGTCGGCGATGCGCTGCGCTTCGGGTTGCGTTGCGGTCTCGCGCGCTGCCCATTCGTCTTCGGGCAGCAACACGGCGAGCGTACCCGCGACGGAGTCGAGACGGATCAGGTCGCCGTCGCGCACCTTGGCAAGCGGGCCGCCCGCGGCCGCTTCGGGCGAGACGTGGATCGCGGCCGGAATCTTGCCCGACGCGCCGCTCATGCGGCCGTCGGTGACCAGAGCCACGCGGAATCCCTTGCCCTGCAGCACCGACAGCGGCGGCGTGAGCTTGTGCAGCTCGGGCATGCCGTTGGCCTGCGGGCCCTGCCAGCGCACCACGCAGACCACGTCGCACTCCAGCTCACCGGCGGTGAATGCCTTCTGCAGCGCGGCCTGCGAGTCGAACACGCGCGCAGGGGCTTCGATGACGTGGCGGTCGTCGGGCACCGAAGACACCTTGATGACGCTGCGGCCGAGGTTGCCGCTCAGCAGCTTCAGGCCGCCAGTGGCGCTGAACGGGCTCGCGACGGTGCGCGTGACGGCTTCGTTCTTCAGGGACGCGGCGGGGGTCCATTGCAGGCGGTGCTCGCCCGCATCACCCGCGAGCGCCGGAATGTTCGCGAATTCGCGGATGCCGCCCGAGCGCACCGTCAGCACGTCGGCATGCATGAGGCCGGCATCGACCAGTTCGCCGATCACGAAACCGGGGCCGCCCGAGGCCTGGAACTCGTTCACGTCGGCGCTGCCGTTGGGATACACGCGGCTCAGCAGCGGCACCACGTCGGAGAGCTTGGAGAAGTCATCCCAGTCGATCAGGATGCCTGCGGCGCGCGCCACGGCCACCCAGTGGATCAGGTGGTTGGTGGAGCCGCCCGTGGCGAGCAGGGCCACCATGGCGTTGACGATGCAGCGCTCGTCGACCATCTCGCCGATAGGCGGGCAATTGAATGCTGCCTCGCCCGCCTTGCCGAGCACTGTGCGCACGGCCTCGCGTGTGAGCGTTTCACGCATCGCGTCGCCCGGCTGGATGAAGGCCGTGCCGGGCACGTGCAGACCCATGGCTTCGAGCAGCATCTGGTTGCTGTTGGCGGTGCCGTAGAAGGTGCAGGTGCCGACCGTGTGATAGGCGGCCATCTCGGCGTCGAGCAGGCCCTGGCGGCCCACAAGACCCTGCGCCGCCTGCTCGCGCACCTTCGACTTGGCACCGTTCGACAGGCCCGAGGGCATCGGGCCGGCTGGCACGAACACGGTCGGCAAGTGGCCGAAGTGCAGCGCGCCGATGAGCAGGCCCGGCACGATCTTGTCGCACACGCCGAGCAGCAGTGCCGCATCGAACATGTCATGCGTGAGCGCAACCGCGGTGCTCATGGCGATCAGGTCGCGGCTGAACAGGCTCAGCTCCATGCCGGGCGTGCCCTGCGTGACGCCGTCGCACATGGCAGGCACGCCGCCGGCCACCTGTGCGGTAGCGCCGAGGCGGCGGGCCTCCTGCTTGATGATGTCCGGGTAGCCCTGGTACGGCGCGTGGGCCGAGAGCATGTCGTTGTAGGCGGTGACGATGCCGATGTTGGGCGCGCGCTCGGTCACCACGCGGAACTTGTCGTTGGCCGGGATGCCGGCCACGGCGTGCGCCACGTTGGCGCAGCCCATGCGGTCGGAGCCGCGGTCGCGGGCGCGGATTTCGGCAAGGCGGGTAAGGTAGGCGCCGCGCAGCCCCTGGCTGCGCTCGCGGATGCGATCGGTAACGTCGCGGACGGTGGGGTTTGTGCTGCTGCTCATGGGGGTACGTGGCTCTTGCTGCATGTCGCCAGGGCGACTGTGGGCCTGGAGGCCCATGGTAACAAGCCGGGCGTCAAAGCCCGATGAAATCCAGGCGCCAGGCAATACGAATTTACCCATTCGCGCCCTGCCGGGAGGCGTACGCAAAAAAGCCCGGCGTTACCGGGCTTCTTCTCTGATCTGGCAATCGGGGTGCGTGGCGCTCAGTCGACCAGCTTCACCTCGACGCGGCGCGCCTCGGCGTTGTTGCCAGTGCCGGCCGTCACGGCAGGCTTCTGCAGGTCGACCTTAGCCGCCGGAACGCCCAGGCCCACGAGCACGTCGCGCACCATCTCGGCGCGCTTCTTCGCGAGCTGTTCGTTGATGGCGGCGTCGCCGGTGGTGTCGTGGAAGCCCGAGATCACCGCCTTGCGGCCGCTTTCGACGCCCTTGATGACCGCGGCCAGTGCTTCGGCGGCGCCCGGTGCGAGATCGGCGCTGCCGGTCGCGAAGTAGAAGCTCACCACGCCGTCGACCACGCGGACGCTGGCGCCGTCGGGGATCGTGACCGTCACCGTCTCGGTGACTTCGGCCACCTTGGGTGCCGCACTGGGGGCCGGCGCCGAGATCGTCACTGCCGCAGCGGGCTTGGCGGCCGCCGGGTTGTGCCCCTTGTGCCAGAGCACGATGCCCACCACGAAGAAGATCACCAGGGCGATCAGCGCCATGACGAATCCGATGATGAAATTCTGCTGGCTGTCGTCGTCGCTCATTGCGGGTCTTGCTCCGTAGGAAAGAGGTCGGTAAATAATGGTGCGGTGAACCATGATCAGGAAATTGTAGGCGTCGGCCCTGACACCCCCGTGTCGGACCCTGCGCCGAACCCCGGTCCGCCGGGACTCGACCCCATGCCCAAGCCCCTGCGCGACCCGCAGCCGATGCTCGAGCGCGCCATCGCCGACTGGGGCGGACATGAGGATCTCTGGCTCTTCGGCTACGGCTCGCTGATCTGGCGGCCCGAATTCAGCTTCACTGAACGCCGACCTGCCTGGGTGCACGGCTGGCACCGGGCGCTGAAGATGTGGAGCCGCGTGAACCGCGGCAGCGTGCAGACGCCGGGCCTCGTGTTCGGGCTGCTCTCGGGCGGCAGCTGCCGCGGCATGGTGTTCCGCGTGCCGAAGGCCGAGGGCCTCGAAACCCTGGGCCGGCTCTGGCTGCGCGAGATGCCGACCGGCGTGTACGACCCCAGGTGGCTGCAATGCGGCACGGCTGAAGGTTCGGTGCGCGCGCTGGCGTTCACGCTGTCGCGGCGCAGCCCCAACTTCACGGGCGAGCTCAGCGACGATCACTACCGCCACATCTTTACCCACGCCGTCGGCCGCTACGGCAGCTCGCTCGACTACGCGCAGCAGACGCTGCTGGAGCTGCAGCGGCATTCGATCCACGACGCGGCGCTGGCGCGGCTGGTGGCGCTGGCCGCTGCAAAGGAACAGGAGCAGCGCCAGTCAGGGAACGCTGCTGATTGCGATGCACCGCAGGCTCCGGTATATGTTCCGGGGTCTCCAGACAAATCCGAATCCTCCCAATCTTCCGGACCCTCCAAGGAAAACACATGAACCAACGTCGTCTCATCGCCACCTGCACCGCCCTCCTCGCCTCGGCCCTCCTGGCCGCCTGCGGCAGCATGGGCGGCAAGCCGAGCACGGCCGTCGAACTGGTGCCGACCGCCGCGATCACGCCCAACCCGACGCGCGGCACGGTGACCTTCACCGCCCTCGAGCATGGCGTGCGCGTGTCGGGCGAGGTGCGCGGCCTGGTGCCGGGCAGCGAGCACGGCTTCCACATCCACGAAAAGGGCGACTGCGGCGACAACGGCAATGCCTCGGGCGGCCACTTCAACCCGGCCGGCGGCACGCACGGCAAGTTCGCCGCGCCGGGCAGCCATGCCGGCGAACTGCCGAGCCTGCGCGCCGACGCCAGCGGCATGGCGCGCTTCAGCGTGGAAGACCACGCGATCTCGCTGACGCCGGGCGCCGCCAACAGCGTGGTCGGCCGTGCGCTGGTGGTGCACCGCGACCCCGACGATTTCACGACGCAGCCGGCAGGCAACTCGGGCCCGCGCATCGCCTGCGCCGTGATCGCCAAGCCCTGAGATCGAATAGAAAAGGCTAGGCGCCCACGCGCGCCAGCCACAGTGCCTCGGCCTGCGCCAGCGCCTCGGGCGTGTCGATGTCGGTGACCACGCCGACATCGTCCACCGCCAGGTCGGCGACCGAATCGATGGCGCGCATCGACCGCAGGATGGACGATGCGCCGAGGCCTCCCTCCAAGGTAGCGAGCTGCGCGCCGCATCCGGCGGCAAAGCCTACCGGATGCCCGCGTTCGCCCCGGTATTGCGGCTGCACGGCATTCACCCGGCCGCCGAGGGCAGCTGCAACGGCCTGCAGCGTCGCGGGCAGCACCAGCGGCAGATCGCCCGGCAGGATCAGCCAGCCAGCCGCATCGGACGTGGCGCGCACGGCCGCCGCAATCGAGTCGCCCATGCCGGGGTGCCCCGCGTCTTCCACATGCCACGGCAGACCGCTGGCGCGCACCGCGTCGAGCGTGCGCTCCAGCACCGGCTTGCCGGCGAGCAGCGCCTTCAGCTTCGAGCCCGTGCCGCCAGCCGCGATGAAACGCTCGCCGCGGCCCGAGGCCAGCACGATCACTACCGGGGAATTCGCCTTCTGTGTCGTCATGGGCCGAGTATGTGCGCAACAATCCCGGCATGACTTCTCCTCTCTCCAATGACGCACTGGCGGCACTGCGCAAGAGCTACGAGCGAGCCGAGCTCGGCGAGGCCCACAGCGCCGGCGACCCGCTGAAGCAGTTCGAGCGCTGGCTCACCGAAGCCATCGACGCACAGGTGCCCGAGCCCAATGCGATGACGCTGTGCACCGTGGGCAGCGACCTGCGGCCGTCGAGCCGCATCGTGCTCATCAAGGGCTACGACGCGCGCGGCATCGTCTGGTACACCAACTACGAGAGCCGCAAGGGCCGCGAACTGTCGGGCAATCCGTACGCTTCGCTGCAGTTCCACTGGGTCGAGCTGGAGCGCGTGGTGCGCATCGAAGGCCGCGTCGAGAAGGCGGGCACTGAAGAGAGCGACGCCTACTTCGCAAGCCGACCGCTCGACTCGCGCATCGGCGCCTGGGCCAGCCCGCAGAGCGAAGTGATCAGCGGACGCGACGTGCTGGTGAAGAACGCGGCCGTGTTCGCCGCCAAGCACCTGCTCTCGCCGCCGCGCCCGCCGCATTGGGGCGGCTACCGGCTGGTGCCCGACCGCTGGGAATTCTGGCAAGGCCGCAAGAGCCGGCTGCACGACCGGCTGCGCTACCGGCTCGAAGGCGGCGACTGGGTGCGCGAGCGGCTGGCTCCCTGAGTCAAGTCGTCGTCAGGCCTCGCAGCCTACGACCTTGAACTCGACGCGCCTATCCAGCGCGTCGCTCGCATCGTCGGCCCCCGTACCGACGATGTTCTCGCGAAAGCCCATGCCCGATTCGCGCAGCTTCTTCGACAGCGGCGGCGCCTCGCCCACCAGCCGGGCCTTCACGCTCACCGCGCGCTGCAGCGACAGCCGCTCGTTCACCGCCTCAGAACCCGTGCGGCTCGTGTGGCCCGTGACCACCACGCACGAATCGATCTGCGCCGCCTGCCGCGCGATCTGGCGCAGCCACATCGGATAGGCGGTGCTGATCTTCGGGTCGGACAGGAAGTCGGTCGAGCCCGGCTTGAACAGGAACTTCACGCTCAGGTTGTTGGTTTCGAGTCCAAGGCGCGCGATAGTGCCGAAGGTTTTCTCGGCATCAGCAGTGCGGCCGAGCTGCGATTGCGTGAGGTACAGCCCGCTGTAGATGCGCAGCTGCTGGCCGTCGGGCCGCTTCGCCGCAGCCTCGTAGCGGCTCAGCGCCTCGCTCATGCGGCCGGCCTCGTAGGCGGCGGTGGCTTCCTGCAGCACGGTCGAGGTCGGCAGGCGCTCCAGATACAGCGCGTCGGCGGCCTGGCCGGGCTGGGTTTCGGCGGTGCGGATGTAGCCCTCGACGCCGCGGTCCTTGCCGTTCACCGGGCTGTCGCGGAAGAAGGCGGTGGGCCGCGTATCGAGCGTGGCATCGCTGATGCGCGTGACCGACTGCGCGATCACCACGCCGCTCTTGATCTCGGTCAGTGCAAGGTTCAACCGGTACGGCCCGCCAGAGGCGTCCTTGTCGCGCACCAGCGTGCCGTTCAGCACGTACTGCGCGTTGCCGATCTCGCTGGCGTTGAACGGCGTGACGGTGAACTGCTTGAACTGCGCCTGCATGCGCTGGACGATGCGCTGCTCGGCCACGCGCGTCACCTCGGTCTGCTGGCCGCTCGCGCCTTCGAGCAGCGGATCGATCACGATGCGGCGCTGCGTGAGCGTCGACTCCACCTTGGCCAGGAAGGCCGGCAGCTTCTGCGTCTGCACCATCAGGTCGTCCACTGCCTGGTTCACGGCCTGATCGAAGGGCATGGCGTTGCCGGGCGCGGGGCGGTGCGCGCAGGCGGCGGCAAGCACGGCGGCGGCGCACAGCGCGAACAGGCGCAGCGCCGTGCGGACTCGTTGGGTGGTGGTCGTCATCAGCATTGGCTCCTCAATGTCTTCATGTCCTGGTCCGACAGCGGCTCGCCGACGGCGGCGCGCATGTTGATTTCGCTGCAGCGCTTCGATGGCGCAGGGCGCGGCGCGGCGGCTTCGCGTTGCACTGGCGGCGGTGATGGCGACGCGGCCGGCTGCGCGCGTGTCCTGATCACCGGCTTCGGCTTCAGCGGCGTCTCGTCCGTCTTTTCAGACTTCTCGGCGGGAGGCGGCTCGGCCGGCTCGCGCGGCGCGTTCGCCGACAGGCACGGCGTGCGGCACGGCTTGGCCGCGCCAGCGGGCTCCGCGGCCTGCGCGGGACGGCCGTGCAGCGCGATCACCGTCGCGACCACCGCCATAGCAAGAAGGGGCGAAGAGCGCGCCGGGTGAATCATCAGCCGGCAAATGTAGGGTGCCAGCGGCCCCGCGCCATCTCGCCAAACGGCCACCCTGCCAAACGGCATAGGCGTGCGGCGAAGCGTTCTAAGGCGAAAGTCCGCTCAACGCCAAGGAGAAGAGACCGAAGGACTCAGGGCAGCCACTGCACACACATCATCACGAGCGTGAGCGTGACGAGCCCCAGTACCGTCGACACCGCGACGCTGGCCGTCACCAGGTCTTCGGACGTGCGGTAGCGCTGCGAGAACAGGAACACGTTGGCACCGATCGGCAGCGCCGCAGCCACCACCATCACCGTGAGCGGAATGCCGCGCACGCCCAGCAGCCAGCCGATGAGGGCCACCAGCAGCGGATGCAGCAGGTTCTTCACCAGTGCCTGCACCAGCGCGCCGCGCCAGTGCCGGCCGATGGGCGTGAGCGCGAGGGTAATACCCACCATCACCAGCGCGATCGGCCCGAAGGCCTGGCCCAGCAGCTGAATCGGCTTGTCGATGACCTCGGGCATGACCAGCCCGGTCTGCGCGAACAGCAGGCCCGCGATGATCGGCATCGGCACGGGGTGAATGATGGCGTTGCGCAGCGCGCGCATCACAGTGCGAGCCATCGACGGCCGCTTGTCTGCGCCAGCGGCGCCGGCCTGCTCGCGCGCGACGGCCAGCTCCAGCACCACCGTGGCACTGGTCAGCAGCACCAGCGAATGCAGCGAAATCAGCGTGAGCAGCACCACCATGCCCTCCTCGCCGTAGGCCAGGCCGATCAGCGCGATGCCGATCATCACGGTGTTGCTGTAGGTGTTGGCCAGCGCGAGCACCGCCGCCGTGCGGTTGAACCCGCGCAGCGCCAGCGTGCCCGCGAACAGCAGGCCCGAGGCAATGAAGTACGCCGCCACGGGCTTGAGGCTCAGCTGCTCGACGTGCACCGTGCTCATGGCGCGGAACAGCAGCGCGGGCGCGAGCAGCAGGAAGATGAGGTGCGACAGGTCTTTCACCGCATTGCCGCCGATCCAGCGGCGCTTGCCTGCCAGATAGCCGACAGCGATGAGCAGGACGACGGGGAGGAGCGAGGAGATGACGATGGAATTCACTCGGCTAGGATAGCCGAGGGACTTCTTCGTCTTCGCCCGCCCCTTGCGCCCTTAGAACGTCACGCGCAGGCCAACCTTCAGCGTCCGCCCCGGCAACGGCGCGTTCGGATACACCGTCGTCGTCAGGATCGAAGTCGCGCTGTAGGCCAGCTTGTTCGTGATGTTGTCCATGCGCGCATACCAGGTGAGGTTGGCGCGCTGCACCTTCATGCGGTAGGTGATGGCCGCGTTCCACAGCGTGTATGCATCGGTCTCACGCGCGCCCACCGACGGAATGCGGTGCTGCGCCGCGTTGTAGTCGAAGCCCAGGCGCGCACCCCACGGGCCGTTGGCATAGGCCAGCGTCGCGCCCAGCCGCAGCGGCGCGATGCGCGGAAGCGGCTCGCCGGTGTCGAGGTTCTTCGCGCGCACGATGTCGCCGCGCCACTCGAGGTCGAGCGTGCCCGCATCGCCCATGCGCGCGAAGCCGTCGGTGCCCAGCAGGCGCAGGTTGCCGTTGGCCTCGATGCCGGTGAAGCGCGCGCGCACGCCGCTGTAGACGTACTCGGCCAGCGTGTCGGTGGCGCCGGGCTCGGCCACATTGCCCTCTTCATCGAGGTTGCGCCCCGATGCCGTCAGGCCGATGTAGTTGCTGAAGCGCGTGACATACGCGTTCACGCGGGCCGTGTTGGGGCCCGACTTCCATTGCGCGCCCAGGTCGAGTCCGGTCGACTTTTCCTTCTTCAGGTTGGGGTCGCCCACCTCCCATGCGGCCGTTGCCACGTGGGGGCCATTGGCCAGCAGTTCGTAATCTTTTGGCGCGCGCTCGGTGTAGGCGAGGTTCGAAGTCAGCTGCCACTGCGGCGCGAGGTTCACCAGAGCGCCGAAGGCCGCGCTGTGCGGGTTGAAGGTGCGCTCGCCGACCGCAAAGCGCGTGACCGTCGGATCGTCCGGGTAGCCCAGCGAGCGGATGCGGACCTGCTCGGTGCGCGCACCGAAGCTCAGGCGGCCCCACGAAGTGCCGTATTCCTCGTACATGAACAGCGCGTTGGAGCGCGTGCGGCTGTGCGGCGCAAAGGCTTCCTCGCCGTCGGCGGCGAAGCGGTTGGTTTCGCTGCTGAAGCCGACCAGGCCCTCGAAGTTGCCGATCTTCTGGTGGCGCGCCTCGATGCGCAGATCGTTGCTCATGTTCGAAAACGTGGTGCCGGCTTCGCCGCCCTCGAACTCGGTGTGGCGGTAGTCGGTGTGGCTCAGCTTCGCGTGGATGCTGCTGATGAAGCCGCCCGGGCGCCACTCGCCTTCGATTGCATAGCGGTCGGACTTCATGCCGATGGTGACGTCGTCCTCGGCCACGGTGCCGTACTTGCTGCGGTAGGTGCTGACCGAGGCGCCGATGTAGCCCTGGTCGAAGAACATCGTGCCGCCGACGGCGCCGCCGTGCGCCTCGTTGGCCGAGTTGCAGATCTTGCGTGCAGTCCACGGCGAGCCGGGCTTGCTGCACTCGAGCGTGATCGGCACCGACACGTCTTTCGAGTCGCGGCTGAAGGCGTCGACGTGGATCGCCAGGCGGTCGTTGCCGCCTTCGAGCACCACGCCGCCGTTCTTCTCCTTGTTGCCGGTGGAGTAACCCAGGTCGGCGCGGCCGCCGAAGCCGTTGATCGGCTCCGTCGGAATGCGGTTGTCGATCACGTTGACCACGCCGCCGACGGCGCTGCCGCCGTATTGCAGCGCCGACGGGCCGCGCAGCACCTCGATGCGGTCGGTGACCAGTGCGTCGACCGGCACGGCGTGGTCGTAGCTCAGCGCCGAGGCGTCGGGCGCGCCGCCGCCGTTCTGCAGGATGCGGATGCGATCGCCGTCCTGGCCGCGAATGATCGGGCGGCTGGCGTTAGGGCCGAAGTAGCTGCTGCTCACGCCGGGCACGTTGTCGAGCGTTTGGCCAAGGGTCGATTCGGAGCGCAGCAGCAGCTTGTCGCCCGACAGCGTGGTGGTCGGCGCGATCAGGTCGCTGGCGCCGAGCGGGTTGCCGGTGACGGTGACTTCACGCAGGCTGGTGGCGTCGGCGGGTTGGGCCTGCGCCTGGGCCAGGCTTGCGAAAGAGGCAAGCAAAAGAACGGCAACGCCGATGGCGTTGCGAGGGAAATTGGGAGTCATGAATGGACACTCGTTGAAATCAAGGGGCGACCTGCCGCCACCCACGCCAAGCGGGTGCGGCAGTCGGAACACATCGGAAATTCAGCGAGTGGAAGGTGGGCCGCGTGCGTCGAACAGTACGATCCAGCGGGCGACGGCTTCGCCCTGCAGATACGCGAAGGTGGCCGACGGCAGCACCATCGGCAGCACCAGCAGCGGCACGCCGGGCGCACTGAAGCCATGCGACAGCCGGTCGTACAGCCGGCACTCGGCGTCGGTCTTGTCGCCAAACAGCGCATGCAGCCAGGTGTGCCGCTGCGCCGGGGCGTGCGCGCCCGAAGCCACGGTAGTGGCAGCGGTCGCGCGCTCGGCGGACAGGGCCCAGGCGCGATCGCCCGGCACGTGCAGCGTGGCATGCACGAGGCCGAGCGTCGACGTCACCCACACTGCGACGAGCAGCATGAAGGCGACTGTGCGCGAGAGCCTCGTGTGCGTCATCTGGCTTCGGGCCTGTATTAGAAGTGCGTGGTCATGCTCACGTACAGGCTGCGCCGCGTGCCGTACTGCGGCGCACCCACGCCCACGCCCGTGCCGTCGCGCAGCAGGTAGCTCTTGTCGAACAGGTTCAGGATGGCGACGCGCCCGACGATGTCACCGCCCGACGACTCCTTCCAGGTGTGCGAGTACGCGGCATTGACCACCGCGTAGTGCGGCAGCGCCGCGCTGTTGGGCGCGCCCCCGTCGGGCGTGCGGCGCAGGCCGCTGCCGAAGATCAGGTCGCCGCTGACCTGGTTGTCGCCGAAGCGGTAGCTGGCGCCGCCCGACAGCGTGTAGGTCTGGTCGTGGTCCAGGTACACGTAGTGGTTGGCGATGTAGCTCAGCTCATCGGCGCCGAACAGCGACTGGCTCGACACGATGTCCTTGCCCATCGCCTTCTGGTAGGCGAAGTTCGCGTAGGCCGACCAGTGGTCGTCGTTGTAACGGGCCGAAAGCTCCAGCCCGCGCGCGAAGCCCTTGGCGTAGTTGAACGGCGACAGGATCAGCGCCTGGCCGAACTGGCCTTCGTCGAGCAGGTTGGTGATGTCCTTGTAGTACACGTCGGCCGACAGCGACAGGTTGGCATTCACCTTGTGGTCCACGCCCAGGTCGAAGTAATGGGTGCGCTCCGCCTTCACTGCATCGGAGTTGGCAACCTCCGGCTGGTTGGTGGTGCCCGCATACAGATTGATGCTCTGCTGCGAGGCCAGCTCCTGCGGCGGCGGCGTGAAGTAGCGCGCGTAGCCCGCGTGCAGCGCCGTGTCGTCCGACAGCTTGTACGCAAGGTTCAGCCGCGGGCTCCACTGGTGCTCTTTGGTGAAAGCGTCGACGCTGTCGTAGCGCAAGCCGTAGTTGAAGGTCAGCTTCGGGTCGATGCGCCATTCGTCCTGCAGGTAGAGGCTGGCGAGCTGGCCGACCTTGCTGGAGTTGTCGTTGATCAGCAGCGGCGTGTTGCCTACCTGCGCGCCGGTGTCGTCGACCGGGAACACGTTCACCGCATTGATGCTGCGCGTGGTCTGCCGCGTGTAGGCGCCGCCGAAGCGCAGCGTGTGAGCATCGTTCAGCTTGTACGACGCATCGGCCTGCAGGCCGTTGGACGAGTTGGAGCGCAGGGTGTCGGAGGCCACGCCGTTGTAGATCAGGTCGCCCACGGCGTCGGGCACGTAGTGCAGGCTCGAGTACTGGTGGAAGGCCGAGACCTGGAAATCCAGCGCACCCACGGTCTTCTGGTAGGACAGCGCGACGAAGCGCGTGGCCTCGGTCTGGCGCTCGCGCACGTCGGACGACGGCAGCCCGTTGTAGCCCGTGCCCAGGTCGCTGTAGCCGGCCAGCGAGAAGGACGGCGTCTGGTTCGGGTTGGTCGGAATCTGGAACTTGCCGTTGTAGGTGCCGAACATCAGGCCCAGGCGCGTGTCGGCGTCGAGGTAGTACGAGAGGTTGCCGAAGGTCTTGCCCTGCCGCGTGCGGTCGTTCTGCGCGTTGAGCGTGGGCTGCGGGTTCTCGATGCCGTTGGTGTTGGACACCAGGCTGCCCGACAGGTAGTAGCTCAGGTTGCCGGTGGTGCCGTAGACCGAGCCGCTTTCTTCCAGCGTGTTGTGGCTGCCGAAGGTGAAGCCGAGCGAACCGCCGGGCTTGCCGAAGCCCTGCTTGGTCTGGATGTCGACCACCCCGGCGGTGCGCAGGCCGTATTGCGCGGGCAAGGCGCCGGTCAGGAAGTTGACCGAGTCGATGTAGCGCGTGTCCAGCGACTGGCCGAAGCCCGAAATACCTTCGGGCAGCTGCACGCCGTTGACGCGGTACTGCACGTTGCCGTGGTCGTCGCGCACATGCAGCGAGCCGGAAGCCTTCGAGTCCTTGGCCACGCCGGGCAGTGTCAGCAGCACGTCGTCCAGCGGCGTGGCGTCGCCCTTGCCGAGCGCGTCGATGGCCGCGCGGTCGATGCGGTAGACGGTCGCGCCGACCTCTGGCGAGAGTTCCATGCGCGCCTTCTTGAGGCGCTCGGACTGGATCTCCACGGTAGACAGCGTGCCTTCGGCGCTGGGCGCGACGGTGGTGGTCGTGGTGGTCGCGTCCTGGGCGAAGGCCGACCAGGACAGCAGTGAAAGAACGGCAATGCCAACGGCACTGCGACGGAAATTGGGAATCATGAATGGGCACTCGTTGAATCGATGAACGATCTGCCGCCGCCCGCGCGATGCGGGCGGCGGCAGCCGGAACACAGGGAGATTCAGCGAGAGGAAGGCGGACCGCGCGCGTCGAAGAGCGCGATCCAGCGGGCGACGACCTCGCCCTGCAGATAGGCGAAGGTGGCCGACGGCAGCAGCATCGGCAGCACCACCAGCGGCACGCTGGGCACGGCGGAACCGTGCTCCAGCTGGTCGTACAGCCGGCATTCGGCGTCGGTGTGCTCGCCGAACAGGCTGCCCAGCCCGTGGGCCGCGTGGTCGTGCGCGCCGCTGCGCGATGCCTGCTGCACCTGCACCGCCGCCTCGGCGTGCGAGAGGCCCGGCACGTGCAGCGAACGGTGCATGACCCCCAGCGTGCCCGCAATCCACAACGCGAACGCCAGCGCGACGATGAACGCGCGCGACGAACGGGAGGGAGACTGGCGGGCGATGCGCACGGGGTGGGAGGCGGTCAGGCCTTCAGGCGCGAGGCGAAGGTCTTCTGGAACTTCTCGACCTTCGGGCCCACGACGAATGCGCAGTAGCCCTGGTTCGGGTTGTTCAGGAAGTAGTCCTGGTGGTAGGCCTCGGCCGTCGAGTAGTTGGCGAGCTTCGCCACTTCGGTGACGACGGGCGAGTGATAGGTCTTGCTGGCCTCGATCTCGCGGATGACCCCTTCGGCCACCTCTTTCTGGGCGTCGCTGGTGTAGTAGATGCCGCTGCGGTATTGGGTGCCAGCGTCGTTGCCTTGGCGGTTGAGCGTGGTCGGGTCGTGCACGACGAAGAAGATTTCGAGGATTTCGCGCAGGCTGATCTGCGCCGGGTCGAATTCAAGCTTCACCACCTCGGCATGGCCGGTTCGGCCGGTGCAGACCTGCTCGTAGGTCGGATTGACGGCCTGGCCGTTGCAATAGCCCGATTCCACGTCCAGCACGCCCTGAACCCGGTCGAACACCGCCTCGGTGCACCAGAAGCAGCCACCGCCCAGCACGATGGTTTCGGTAGGCGGCGATGAGGTAGGCATGGTGCTGCTCCGGCAGGTTGGAAAAAGACGAACCCGATATTGTCGCGGCTTGACGTGACGGATGCCGGTCACTACATTACTAACCCGCGAGTCATTAACATCATGCCCACGCCCCGCTCCTTCGTCGAAAAGATCTGCCCGGTGCACGCCAAGCGCGAACGCCGGAAAGAGGCGCGCCCGGGCGAACTGCTGGCCGCCGCGCTCGATCTGTTCGTCGAAAAGGGCTTTGCCGCCACCCGTTCCGAGGAAGTGGCGGCGCGCGCCGGCGTCTCCAAGGGCACCCTCTTTCTTTACTTTCCGAGCAAGGAAGAGCTGTTCAAGGCCGTGGTCATGGAAAACCTCGGCGGCCGTTTCACGGAGTGGAATGCCGAGTTCGAGGCCTTCGAAGGCACCACGGCCGAGATGCTGCGCTACTGCATGAGCGTGTGGTGGGAGCGCGTCGGCAAGACCCAGGCCTCGGGCCTGACCAAGCTCATGATGAGCGAGGGCGCCAACTTTCCCGAACTGGCGGAGTTCTACCGCCGCGAGGTGGTCCGGCCCGGCCACGAGCTGCTGCGGCGCATTTTCAAGCGCGGCATCGACAGCGGCGAGTTCGCGCCCATGGACATCGACCACGCGATCTATTCGGTGGTGGCGCCCATGGTCTTCCTCATGCTCTGGAAGCATTCGGCCATGGTCTGCGTCGACGGCGCATCGGCGCTCGACCCCGAAAAGTACGTCGCCGTGCAGGCCGACGTGGTGATCAACGGGCTCAGCGCGCACCCCGGAAGGCCGAGCGTGCCGCCGGTGTCACCGACGGCACCTAAAATTGAAGGTTTGTCCTGAGCCCACTAGGAAAACCACGCCATGAACCCCACCCCCACCCTCGAGCGCTTGCGCTTCAACATGATCGAACAGCAGATCCGCCCCTGGGATGTGCTGGAAACGGACATCCTCGAACTGCTGGCCGAAATCCACCGCGAGGACTACGTGCCGGAAGAACACCGCACGCTGTCCTTCTTCGACATGGAGCTGCCCCTGCTCGACGGCTCCGTGCCCGGCGAATTCATGCTGTCGCCCAAGGTCGAGGCCCGCACGCTGCAAGACCTGCACATCCAGAAGCACGAATCGGTGCTCGAAATCGGCACCGGCTCCGGCTTCATGGCCGCCCTGCTGGGTGCCCGCGCCGCCCAGGTGCTGTCGCTTGAAATCAACCCCGTGCTGGCCGCCCGCGCCGCCGAGACGCTGCGCCGCAACGGCGTGACCAACGTCGAAGTGCGCAATGCCGACGGCGCCGTGCCCCTGGCCAGCGGCCCGAGCTTCGACGTGATCGTGCTCAGCGGCTCGGTCGCCCGCATTCCGCAGAACCTGCTGGGTTCGCTCAAGGTCGGCGGCCGCCTCTCGGCCATCGTGGGCGAAGAGCCGATGATGCGCGCCCACTTCGTCACCCGCTCGAGCGAAAGCAAGTGGGACACCATCCAGCCCTGGGACATCGTGGCCCCGCGCCTGCTGAACTTCCCCGAGCCCTCGCGCTTCTCGTTCTGAGCCGGCGGTTGACCGAATGATCGACCAAGTCCGCCCCGCCGACCTTGCCGCCTGGTTCGCCCAGAACGCCGACGCCACCCCCGTGCTGCTCGACGTGCGCGAACCCTGGGAACTGCAGACGGCGAGCGTCGCGCCCCAGGGCTTCACCCTGGTGGCGATTCCGATGAACGAGATTCCCGGGCGGCTGGCCGAGCTGAACAACGGCCAGCCCGAACTTCGAATCGCATGCCTGTGCCATCACGGCGCGCGCAGCCAGCGCGTGGCCGCCTTTTTGAACCAGAACGGCCTTGACCAGCTCGCCAACGTGGCGGGCGGCATCGACGCCTGGTCTTCGCACGACCCCTCGGTCCCGCGCTACTGATTCTTTCTTCAAGGACGTTCAATGCCTTCCAGGCCCCGGCTTTCGCCTCTTTCCGCAGCGCTCGCAAGCATCTTCGCAGCCCTGCTCGCATCGCCGGCCCTGACCCAGGCCCAGACACTGAACGAACTCTATGACGCCGCCCGCGGCTACGACGCCACCTACCAGGGCGCGCGGGCCCAGTACGAGGCCAACGTCGCGCGTGCCGCGCAGGCCAAGGCCGGCATCCTGCCCGCCGTGGGGCTCACGGCCGGCGTGACGCGCAGCGACCTCGACATCGACACCCTCACGGGCACCGGCCGCGGCACCACCACGCCGCGCGACTTCAACACGCAGAACGTCGGCATCAACGCCACGCAGCCGCTGTACCGGCCCGCCAACTGGGCCACGTACGAGCAGGGCAAGCGCCAGGCCGACATCGCGCAGGCGGTGCTCACCATTGCCGAACAAGACCTGATCGTGCGCGTGAGCCAGGCGTACTTCGACGTGCTCGCAAGCCAGGACAGCCTGGCGCTGGTGCGCGCGCAAAAGGTTGCCGTGGCCGAGCAGTTGGCGTCGGCCAAGCGCAACTTCGAGGTCGGCACTTCCACCATCACCGACTCGCGCGAGGCGCAGGCCCGCTACGACCTGGTGATCGCGCAGGAGATCGCGGCCGAGAACGACCTGCAGGTGAAGAAGATCGTGCTCGACCAGTTGGTCGGCCGCCCCGGCAGCGTGCCGGTGCCGCTGCGGGTGCCGGTGGTGCTGCCCGCCGCCGTGCCCGCGGACATCAACGCCTGGGTCGCGCAAGCCGACGAGGTGCATCCCTCGATTCAGCAGGCCCGACTGGGCCTCGACGTTGCCGGGCTCGAAGTGGACAAGGCCAAGGCCGGCCACAAGCCCACGCTCGACGCCAACCTGGGCTACAACGTCACGCGCAACCCGACGGGCACCAGCACCAGCACCGTGGGCACGCGCGTCAACGCGACCACGGTCGGCGTGACCTTCAACCTGCCGCTGTTCGCCGGCTTCGCCACCGAAAACCGCATCAAGGAAACGCTGGCGCTCGAAGACCAGTCGCGCAGCGTGCTCGACGGCACCCGCCGCAGCGTGGCGCAGGCCACCCGCGCGGCCTACCTCGGGCTCGTCTCCGGCGCTGGACAGGTGAAGGCGCTGGAAGCGGCCGAATCATCGAGCCAGAGCGCGCTCGACGCCAACCGGCTCGGCTACCAGGTGGGCGTGCGCATCAACATCGACGTGCTGAACTCGCAGAGCCAGCTGTACCAGACCAAGCGCGACCTGGCGCAGGCGCGCTACAACGTGCTGCTGGGCAACCTGAAGCTGCGCCAGGCCAACGGCACGCTGACGACCGACGACATGAATGCGATCAACGCGACGCTGGCAAGCAATGGCAGCGTGCCGGCCGTGCCCTCGGCCACTGGGCCCGATCGCAGCACCACGGTGCCACCTGCGACAACGGTGACGCCACCGAGCATTCCGGTGATCCCGCCGGTGCCGGTGCAGCCGTTCAATCCGCCGGCGCCGACGATGCCGACAGCACCCGTGCCGCCAGTGATCCTGAACCCGCCGGTGCGCTGAGCACGCGCCGCCGTCAATCCAGCGTGGGTTCAGCCCGCGTTGGCTCTTCGTCCAGCGGCTCCCCCGCCGCCGTCACTGGCTCTGCCGCCTGCGCAATAGCCAGCACTGCGGCCGCGGTGCGCTCGGCAGCCCCACGGTTCGATGAAGAGAACGCCAGCGCGGCCTGCGCCATCGTGGCGCGGCGCTCGGGGTTCTCGACCAGCTTCAGCGCGGCCGTCACGGCCTGCTCCATGCCCTCGACCCGCAGCGACGCACCGGCTGCCAGCGACAACTGCGCCGCCTCGGCGAAGTTGAAGGTCGACGGGCCCATGATCACCGGGCAACCGCAGGCCGCCGGCTCGATCAGGTTCTGCCCGCCCAGCGGCTCGAAGCTGCCGCCGAGCAGCGCCACGTCGGCCAGGCCGTAGTACAGCGCCATCTCGCCCAGCGAATCGCCGAGCCAGATCTCTGCATCTGACGGCTGGCCCGCCGCGCTCCGGCGCGCGACGGCAAAGCCCTCGGCCTCGATCAGCGCCGCCACTTCGTCGAAGCGTTGTGGATGACGCGGCACGATCATCCATTGCACGTCGTGCACGCGCTTGGCAATCGAGCGGATCGCGCCCTGCTCGGGCGGCACGGGCGAGGTTGCGCCGAAGCGCTTGAGCACTTCGAGCAGCAGTCGCTCTTCGCCGTCGCGCGAGCTTGCGAGCACGACCATCGGCTTGGGCAGGCGCTCGCGCAGCGACACGGCCGCGTTCAGCTGGCGCGCATCGGGCGTGGCGTCGAACTTGAGGTTGCCGTAGATGCCGGCCACCTTGGCGCCCAGCGACACCAGGCGGTGCGCATCGGCCTCGGTCTGCGCCCACACGGCGGTGAGCGCCGAGTACGCGGGCCGCGCCAGCCATGCAAGCCGTTCGGCCGAGGCCAGCGATTTCTCGTTGAGCCGCGCATTGGCCAGTACCAGCGGAATGTGGCGCTCGGCGCAGGCGGCGGCCATCTCGGGCCAGACCTCGGTTTCCATCAGCACGCCGATGCGGGGCTGGAACTTGTCAAGAAAACGCGCCACCGCACCCGGCGTGTCCCACGGCTGCCAGACCTGCGTGTCGCCGGGTTCGAGCAGCTTGGCGCCTTCTTCGCGGCCGGTGGCTGTGCCGTGCGTGAGCAGGATCGGAATGCCCGGGTACTGCCGCCGCAGCTCGGCAATCAGGATGGCGGCCGCGCGCGTCTCGCCGAGCGAAACCGCATGCACCCAGCACTGGGCCTGGCCGGTGGTCGCTTCGTCGTAGTGGCCGAAGCGCTCTTCCACGGCCACGCCATAGCCCGGCTCGGCCTCGGCGCGGCGCCGCAG
Source organism: Variovorax multivorans (assembly GCF_051216835.1). Lineage (NCBI taxonomy): Bacteria > Pseudomonadati > Pseudomonadota > Betaproteobacteria > Burkholderiales > Comamonadaceae > Variovorax > Variovorax multivorans. Next base: position 59,302 of record NZ_JBPJZL010000007.1, on the reverse strand, counting down.
CTTGCGGCGCACTAGCGGTTGCACGACGGTGGTGAAGACGCCGTAGAGGCGAAGCAGCAGGGAACGCACGGGCTCAGTTCAATGAGAGGCTTCAGCCAGTTTGGCGTCGGGCTTGACGGTTCTCAACAAAGCCAGCATCTCGGCTTCGATGCGCTTCAATGCGGCATCGGTCTGGCCTTCGAAGCGCAGCACCAGCACGGGGGTGGTGTTCGATGCACGGATCAGGCCGAAGCCATCGGGCCAGTCGACGCGCAAGCCGTCGATGGTCGAGACCTTGGCGGGCGCCGCAAAGCTCGCGCCCTTCACGAGCTTGTCGACCACCACGTGCGGCTCGCCTTCGGCGCAGGCCACGTTCAGTTCGGGCGTCGAGAAGCTGGTGGGCAGCGCGTTGAGCACGTCGCTCGCGTTCGGGCTCTTGCTCAATATTTCGAGCAGCCGGCAGCCCGCATAGGTGCCGTCGTCGAAGCCGAACCAGCGCTCCTTGAAGAAGATGTGGCCGCTCATCTCACCGCCCAGCGGCGAATCGATTTCCTTCATCTTCGCCTTGATCAGCGAATGGCCGGTCTTGAAGATCATCGGCACGCCGCCCGCTGCCTCGATGGCCGGTGCCAGGCGCTGCGAGCATTTCACGTCGTAGATGATGGTGCCGCCGGGCACGCGCGACAGCACGTCCTGTGCAAAGAGTTGCATCTGGCGGTCGGGGAAGATGTTCTGGCCGTCCTTGGTGACGATGCCCAGGCGGTCGCCGTCGCCGTCGAAGGCCAGGCCCAGTTCGGCGTCGCCGGTGGCCAGCGCGGCCATCAGGTCCTTCAGGTTTTCGGGCTTGCTGGGGTCCGGGTGATGGTTGGGGAAGTCGCCGTCGACTTCGCTGAACAGTTCGGTCACTTCGCAGCCGATGGCGCGGAAGATGGCAGGGGCCGATGCACCCGCAATGCCGTTGCCCGAATCGATCACGATCTTCATCGGCCGTGCCAGCTTGATGTCGCCGGCAATGCGCTTGACGTAGGCATCGGTCACGTCGACCTTGCGCACGCTGCCGCCCGGGGCAAGCTGGGCGGTGCCCGCTTCCATGGTCTTGCGCAGGCCCTGGATCTCGTCGCCGTAGATCGCGCGGCCGGCCAGCACCATCTTGAAGCCGTTGTAGTCCTTGGGGTTGTGGCTGCCGGTGACCTGGATGCCGCTCTTGCACAGCGTGTGGGCCGCGAAGTACAGCATTGGCGTGGTGACGGCGCCCACGTCGATCACCTCGACGCCGGTGGCCACCAGTCCCTTGATCAGCGCGTCTGCCAGCGCGGGGCCCGACAGGCGGCCATCGCGACCTACGGCCACCGACTTCTCACCGGCGGCGCGGGCTGCGCTGCCGAAGGCCCTGCCGAGCGCTTCCGCCACCTCCGTATCGAGAGTGACGGGCACGACGCCGCGAATGTCATAGGCCTTGAAGATCGACGCGCTGAGCTGCATGAAAGGCGTTTCCCTGTTGGTTTTGTAAACGGGGCATTGTAGGCAAGGCTCCAGATGCCCACATGTCCGAAAACGGCCAGTTGAAACGAGTCGAAACCGTATCATTTCCCCATGCCTACCAGCCACACCCCCACCGAAGCGCTCGAGAGCGACGCCTGCTACCTGGCGATGAAGACGCATGATGCGCGCTTCGACGGGTCGTTCTTCACCGCCGTGACCTCCACCGGCATCTATTGCCGCCCGGTCTGCCGCGTCAAGCTGCCGCGGCGCGAGAACTGCCGGTTCTTCCGCCACGCGGCTCAGGCCGAGGCCGCGGGCTTTCGCCCCTGCCTGCGCTGCCGGCCCGAGCTGGCGCCGCGTGCAGCCAGCTGGTCGACCGAAGACGCCTCGCGCATCCTCGCGCTGCAGGCGGCAAGGCTGATCGACGAGCCCGACGCCTGGTCGGAAGACGGCCCGGGCGCGGCACAGATCGCAGCGCGGCTCGGCGTGAGCGACCGCCACCTGCGGCGCATCTTCGAGGTGCAGTTCGGCGTCTCGCCCCTTCAATATCTGCAGACGCGCCGCCTGCTGGCCGCCAAACAGCTCATCGCCGACACCCGCCTGCCGATGACGCAGGTGGCACTGGCCAGCGGCTTCGCCAGCGTGCGGCGGTTCAATGCGGCCTTTCTGGAGCACTATGGCCTGAACCCCAGCGCCCTGCGGCGCGCCGGTGGCGCCACCGCCGAAGGTGGCGAAGGCAAGGCCATCGAGGTGCGGCTGGGCTTTCGCCCGCCCTACGACGCCAACGCGATGCTGGGCTTCTTCGCGCGCCGTGCACTGCGCGGCGTCGAAGTCGTATCCACGACGGACGGCAAGGAGCCCGCCAAGGGCAGCACGCCCACGTATGTAAAGCTGACACGCACGCTGCGCGTCCAGCAAGGCGGGCAGGCGCATGCAGGCTGGCTGCAACTGCGCTTCGACCTCGAACGCGAGCAACTGCTGCTGTCGGTCAGCGATTCGCTTGCCGCGGTGCTGCCCATCGTCATCAGCCGCGCCCGTGCCCTGTTCGACCTCGATGCCGAACCGATGGCCATCAATGCGGCGCTGCATGCGGCCTTTCCGCATGGCGACGGGCTGCGCGTGCCGGGCACGGTCGACGGCTTCGAACTGGCGGTGCGCGCGGTGCTGGGCCAGCAAATCACGGTGGCCGCGGCGCGCACGCTGGGCTCGCGGCTTGTCGAGGCCTTCGGCGAACCGCTGGCTACACCCATCGACGGGCTGAACCGGCTGTTCCCCACGCCCGCGGCCATTGCCGCTGCGAGCGGCGATGCGCTGGGGCAGCTCGGCATCGTGCGGCAGCGGCAGACGGCCCTGCACGCCATCGCGCGCGAAGTCGCGTCCGGCAAGCTGGCGCTGCATGCGGGGGCCGACGTGCCTTCGACCATCGCGGCGCTGCAGGAGCTGCCCGGCATCGGCGCCTGGACCGCGCAGTACATCGCGATGCGCGCGCTGCGTTGGCCCGATGCCTTCCCGGCCGGCGACGTGGCACTGCAAAAGGCGCTGGGCGTAACCACAGCGCGCGCTGCCAGCGAGGCCTCGCAAGCCTGGCGGCCATGGCGCAGCTATGCGGTGCTGCGGGCCTGGCATGCACCCTCTTCCACTCCTGCGACCGCCACCGAAACGGCGGCCGCGGAATTCCCTCTCATCACTACGGCAGGCCTCACCGCCTGAAATGTCATGAAGTTCAAGAGCAAAGTCATCTACACCTCGCACATCGACACGCCTCTCGGCGGCATCACGATGGCGGCCACCGACCAGGGCCTGGCCGGCGTCTGGTTCGACCAGCAGCGCCACTGGCCCGACACCAGCGGCTGGATCACGAAGGACGACCACCCCGCGCTGGTCGAGGCGGCCGCGCAGCTGCACGACTACTTCGCCGGCAAGCGCGACAACTTCGACATGAAGCTCGACCTGTCGCACGGCACCGCGTTCCAGCAGAGCGTGTGGCAGCAACTGCTGGCCATTCCGGCGGGTGCCACCACGAGCTATAGCGCGCTCAGCGTCAACGTGGGCAACCCTGCTGCGGTGCGCGCAGTGGGCGCGGCCGTAGGGCGCAACCCGATCAGCGTGATCGTGCCTTGCCACCGCGTGCTGGGGTCGGACGGGTCGTTGACCGGTTACGCTGGCGGGCTCGACCGCAAGACCGCCCTGCTGGAACTCGAAGGCGCGCTGTAAAAACTTCCAACAAAGAAGAGACAAAGAGCGAAAGACGCATGACCACAACGAACAACAACATCGCAGCTGCCAAGCCCCTCGCACCCACCGCCTGGCTCATCGACCTGGTGCTGCTGGGCGCGCTCTGGGGCGCGTCTTTCCTCTTCATGCGCATCGGCGCGGCGGAGTTCGGCGCGCTGCCGACGGCTGCGGTGCGGGTGGCGATTGCCGCACTGTTCCTGCTGCCCATCGCGCTGCTGCGCGGCCATGGGCCGTCTCTCGCCAAGCACTGGAAGGCCAGCTTCGCGGTCGGCGTCTTCAACTCGGGCATGCCGTTCGCGCTGTTCTGCTTCGCGCTGCTGACCATCAACACCGGTCTCGCCGCCGTGCTCAATGCCACGACGCCGATGTTCGGCGCACTTGTGGCCTGGGCCTGGTTCCGCGAGCGGCCAGCGGGCTCGCGCATCGTCGGGCTGGTGATCGGCTTTGCCGGCGTGGCAATGCTCGCCAGCCGCAGCGCCGGCCTGCATGCGGGTGCCAGCGGCAATGCCGCACTCTTCGCGGTGCTGGCCTGCCTGGGCGCATGCCTTTGCTACGGCATCTCGGCCAGCGCCACGCGCGCCCATCTGGGCGGTGTGCCCGCGCTGACCACAGCCACCGGCAGCCAGATCGGCGCCACGCTGTTCCTCGCCCTGCCCGCCTTCTGGCTCTGGCCCGCGCAGATGCCCAGCCTGCGCGCCTGGCTCGCGCTGCTGGCGCTCGGCATCGCCTGCACGGGCGTCGCCTACATCCTGTTCTTCCGGCTGATCGAACGCGCCGGCCCGGCGCGCGCGCTGACGGTGACCTTCCTGGTGCCGGTGTTCGCGCTGTTCTACGGCGCGGTGTTCCTCGGCGAGAACATCACGCAGTGGATGCTGATCTGCGCGGCCGTCATCGTCTGCGGCGTGGCGCTGTCGACGGGCATCGTCAAGCTGGGGTGGCCCCGCAAGGCCTCGGCCTGAGAGTGCTTAGGCCGGGCGCCTACACGGCGCCCGCGACGACGTTCACCGAGAGTGCGAGCACCAGCATGTTGAACGCGAAGGCCAGCACGCTGTGCAGCAAAGTGATGCGCCGCATCTCCTTCGACGTCGCCTGCACGTCGGACACCTGCGAGGTCATGCCGATCACGTACGAGTAGTAAAGAAAGTCGAAGTAGTCGGGGGCGTCGTCCTTGCCCGGAAAGTCGAGCCCGCCGTCGGGCGTGCCGCTCTTCTGGTCGATGTAGTAGCGGTGTGCGTAATGAAAGGCGTAGATCGTGTGCATCATCAGCCACGAGCCCGCCAGCGCCACCAGCCCGAGCGCCACGTGCGCCGCGCGCTCCCAGCCGCTCAGCGCCTTCACCTGCTGGAGCAGCATGGCGATGGCCACCACGCTGGCGCCGACCACCACCAGCATCGAGACCAGGATCACCACGTTGGGCTGGTCCAGCGACTGCGCGCGCTCGCGCGTACGCTTCGCATCGAAGGTGTCGGCCAGCCACCACGACAGCACCTGGTAGACCGCCACGGCCACGCACCACCCGGCCAGCGCGCGCGCCATGCCGCTCATGGGCGCCGGCATCAACGCCGCGGCGGTGGCGCAGCCGGAGACAGCGCCGTAGAGAAGACGTTGGGGACCGGTGGTGGTGGAAAGGTGTTTGCGCATGGCGGCACTGTAGCGCCGCACAGTCTCCCGTCGTCGGCGTTCAAGGGAGTTATGCCCGGAGACATTCGCTTCTAGCGCTGCCTCGGCTCTGCTTCGTCCGACAGCAATGCTGCACGCACTTCCTTCTTCAGCACCTTGCCCACCTTGGAGCGCGGCAGGTCGAGCCACACCTCGATCTGTTTGGGCGCCTTCACGCTGCCGATGCGCGCCTTGACGAAAGCCTTGATCTCTTCCACGTTCACCTGCCGACCGACATGCGGCTGCAACACGGCCACCACGCGCTCGCCCCATTTCTCGTCAGGCAGGCCGACGACTGCGCTGTCCTGCACGTCGGGGTGTTGCATCAGCACCTGCTCCACTTCGGCGGAGTAGACGTTGAAGCCGCCCGAGATGATCATGTCCTTGGCGCGGTCCACGATGTAGAGAAACCCGTCGGCGTCGAGGTAGCCGATGTCGCCGGTGTGGTGCCAGCCGTGGCGCGAGGCCTCTTCGGTGGCGCGCGCGTCCTTGTAGTAGCCGAGCATCACGAGCGAGCCGCGCACCACGATCTCTCCGCTCTCGCCCGTGGGCAGCAGCGCGCCGTCGCCGTTCATCACGCCCACCTGCACGAGCGGCCCGGGGCGGCCGGCCGATGACAGACGTTGGCGTGCGACCGTGCCGTCATTGTTGAAGTGGTCGCGCGGCGACATCATCGAGATCATCATCGGCGCCTCGGTCTGGCCGAAGAGTTGGGCCATGACGGGGCCGATCTTCTGCAGCGCCTCTTCGAGCCGCGCGGCCGACATGGGCGCCGCGCCGTACCAGAAGCATTGCAGCGAATCGAGCTTCGCATCTGCCAGCTGCGGGTGCTGCAGCAGCATGTAGATCAGCGTGGGCGGCAGGAAGGTGTGAGTGACGCCGTGTTCTTCGATGAGGCCGAGGAATTCGCCAAGGTCGGGCTTGGGCATGATCACGACCTGCCCGCCCAGCGCCATCACAGGCAGGCACAGCACGCCGGCCGCATGCGTGAGCGGCGCAAGCGCGAGGTAGACGGGCCGGCCCTCGAAGGGGTAGCCCATCAGCGTCAGCGCCGACATCGCCTCGAGGTTGCGCCCCGACAGCATCACGCCCTTGGGCTGGCCGGTGGTGCCGCCGGTGCCGGCGATCATCGCGACGTCGTCGACCACCTGCACATCGATGGGGGCATCGCCTGCATCCCCCAGCCATTGGTCGAGCGATGGCGCGAAGGGCTGCGCCTTGTCGAGGCAGACCAGCGTCGTCACCTTGGGCAGGTCGGACCGCATCTGCTCGACAAGCGGTGCGTAGTTGCTGTGGAAGATCAGGCAGCTGCAGTCGAAGGCGTCGAGCACGTAGCGGTTCTCGGCTGCCTCGTTGCGCGGATTGATCGGACACCACACGGCCGCTGCGCGCGACAGCCCGAAGACGCATGCGAAGGCGACCGGATCGTTGCCCGACAGCACCGCCACCTTGCTGCCCGGGGCGATGCCGCTGCGCTGCAGCGCCCGCGCCACCCGGTAGCTGAAGCGCTGCGCGTCGCCGTACGACAGCAGCACGGCCCCCATGCGCAGGCAGGGCGCCGCGGCTCCCAGCGAAGCGCCCTTGTCCAGGTAGTCGATCAGGCGCATGGAAGTCAGCCCAGCCGGGTGAGCACGGGCTCCTGCACCAGTCCGAAGCTGCGCAGCGCGCCCAGCAGCTCGCGATGCCCGAAGGCCTGGCAACCCGAGGCGAAGCCGGCGCGGCGCGGTGCCTGCTGCAGCAGCGAGGCGGCCGCATAGGCCTGCAACAAGCCGGTCTGCTTGTAGTTGCAGTTCCCGAAAATCACGCAGTGCATGCGGCCCAGCGGACCCGAGGCATGCACCGAATCGACGGACTTGTTGATGCGCGGGTTCTCGCGCGGGGGCATGGTGTTCATCACGCCTGCCGCCGTCTGGGCCAGGGCGGCATAGCGATCGTCGTCGTTCATGCCCTCGGTGGCCTTGAGCGCGGCTGCCACGATGTGCGGCACGCCCTGCATCAGCGCCTTGTTGAAGACCCCGCCGAGCACCTTCACATTGGCCACGCGCGGATCGCGCTTGAACCATACCGGATGCGAGGTGCCACCCCATGGAAGTGCCAGCGCCGCCTCGTGCTGGCCGGGAATCGACAGGTGGTACAGGCCCGCGTCGGGTTGCCACTCTACGTATTCGTTCTGCTCCAGGTAGTAGGCCTTGGACGTGGCCGCGTTGACCAGGATGGTCTGGGTGGATGCGATGGTCGGGCTGCCGCCCCAGAACACGGCGATGTCCAGCGTGTCGAGCCCGGGTGTCTCCAGGCACAGCTGCGCGGCGATCTCGCCGGTGGTGTACATCTGCGCCAGGCCGGGCGAGAGCAGCAGGCCCGCGGCGGCGAACCTGGCGCCGTACTTCTGCTCGAGCGTGATGAGCCAGTCCTGCTCGCCAGTGGTGTCTGTGTAGTGGCATCCCGCGGCCAGGCAGGCCTCGACCACCTCGGGGCCGAACTTGGCGAAAGGCCCTACCGTGTTGAGCACCACCGAGGCGCCGGTGAAGAGCTCCGTGAGCGCCGCCACCGAATGCTTCACCTCCACCACCTCATAGCTAGCGGTCTCGATACCGGGCACGTTCGACTTCATCGCCGCTTCCAGCTTCTGCGCGCTGCGGCCCGCGGCAACGAAGGGGATGTTGTACTCGCGCAGGTATTCGCACACCAGTCGGCCGGTGTAGCCGGAGGCGCCGTAGACGACGACGGGCTTCTTCTTGCTGCTGCTCATGTTGTGTCTCCGTTTTTTTGCTCACATGCCCATGCCGCCATCCACCGCAATGCCCGCGCCGGTGATGAACCGGGCCGCATCGGAGCAGAGGAAGACCACTACATCGGCCATGTCGCCGACCTCACCGAGACGGCCCAATGGCGTCTGGCCGATCACGTCGCCCACTGCCGCCTCGACGCTGGGTGCGAGCCCCGCGGCGACGATGTCGTTGGCGAGCTTCATGCCCATGTCGGTGGGCACCAGTCCGGGGTAGATGCAGTTCACGCGCACGCCGTAGCCCAGCTTGCCGGACTCCATGGCCGCGACGCGCGTGGCGCGGTCGACCGCGGACTTGGTGGCCGAGTAGCCGGCAATGGCCGGGAAAGCGATCGTCGCCGCTACAGATGCGATGTTGACCACAGCCCCGCCGCCGCCCGCGCCGCCACCGGGACGCATCGCACGGAACGCGTGCTTCATGCCCAGCAGCGTGCCGGCCACGTTCACGTCGAGCATGCGGCGCAGGTCGTTGCCGTCGACGTCGATCACCAGCGAGGTGATCTCGATGCCGGCGTTGTTGACGAGGATGTCGAAGCCGCCGAGCTCCTTGACGGTGGTTTCGGTGGCAGAGGCCCAGTCGCCGTCTTTCGTGACGTCGAGCGGAACGAAGCCCACCTTCGCTCCAGAGGCAGACAACCTGGAAGCGGTTTCGCGCCCCAGGTCGGCAAGCACGTCGCCAATCATCACGGAGGCGCCGGCCGCCGCCAGTGCTTCGGCAATGCCCGCGCCAATGCCGCGCGCACCGCCCGTCACCAGGGCCTTGCGCCCTTTCAAGTCGAACTTGGCCATCACTTGTCTCCTGTAGATGTGTTGTGAGATGGAGCGGTCATCGTAGAAATCGACTTTACGGGTGTCAAGTTTTTCTTTGACGATTGTCAAAACTTCGTAAAATGACATGCGTGGCACGCCGGATGCGGGTTCTCCCGCTTGCGTGCTATGGTTTGGAATCACGAAGAACACAGGGGCCGGCATGCGTGCGGTCCGGCTTTCAATGACGACACATCAACGGCTGAAGAAACACGCTGAACGAGTGCCCAAGGCTCGGGTCGACAAATTCTCGGAACGGCGCGCCGAACTGGGCGAGGCCGCACTCACCACGCTGGCGGCACTGGGCTATGCACGCACGAGCCTGCGCGAGATCGCCCAGAACTCAGAGTTCTCGCACGGCGTTCTGCACTACTACTTCAGCGACAAGGTCGACCTGATCATCTGCAGCGTCAAGCAGTACAAGGCACGCTGCGTCACGCGCTACGACCACGCGGTGGAAAGCGCCACCACCTACGACGAGCTGATGGATGGCTTCCTGCAGAGCCTTGGCGACACGCTGCGCGACGAAGGCCACGTGCACCGCCTCTGGTACGACCTGCGTTCGCAGGCGCTGTTCGAGGAAGCCTTCCGCGCCGATGTCGTGCAGATCGACAAGAGCCTCGAGGACATGATCTGGCGCATCATGAGCCGCTTTGCCGAGCTCTCGGGCGAAGCACCCGGCATGCCGCCCTCGGCCACCTATGCGCTGTTCGACGGGCTGTTCCAGCAGGCACTGCTGAAGCACCTGTCGGGCGATGCGAAGGCCATCGACGACATGCAGGTCGATGTGCGCCAGGCCATCTCGCGCCTGTTCGCTGCCCCTGCCAAGGCCGCAGCGCCGGCCCGCAAGCGCCGCGCCTGAAACGAAGGGCCGGGCTTCAGGGCCTTGGCCCTTTCGCCGGCGCGACGGCACGCGCGCCCGCCCACTGCCCGCTCTCGCACAGATCGCGCACCACGTCGCCGATCAGCGTGCACACGGCGCGCTTCGCGTTCGTGGTCGGCAGATGCACCGACACGCACAGCCCGAGCGTGCGAAACATCGAAGGCGAGTCGATGCGGTGCGCAACGAGCCGGCCTTCCTGCACTTCGCGCTGGGCGAGTCCGAACGGCATGATGGTCGGCCCGAGCCCCGCCTCCACCGCCGCCTTCAGCGTGTAGACCGAATTGATCTCCGCGGCCACCTGCGCCGTGGAATGCCCCTCACGCTCCAGCACCGCATCGACCAGCCAACGCGTGCAGTGGCCGTGCGCATTGGCAGGCCACACCAGCGGTCGCGCGGTGGCCTGCGCAATGCTCACGTCGCCGGGCGGCAGCGCATGCGGGCTCTGCGGCGATTCGAGGAACACGAAGTCTTCCTCCACCAGCGGGACGAACCGGATGTCTTCCGCCGGCATGGCGGGCGAGAACACCGCCACGTCGACCCGGCCGCGCAGCAGCTGGTCGGCCATGTTGCCTGTGAGTTCCTCGTTGAGATGCAGCACCACGTCGGGATAGCGCCGGGCCGCCGCGCGCATCAGCGGCAGCGCGATCATGGGCGACACGCTCTGCGGCAGCGCCGCCACCACCGAGCCCGCCACCGAATCGGCCGCGACATGCACCGCGGCCTTGGCGTCACTCACCTGTTTGGTGATGCCCTGTGCGTATTCATAGAAGACCTTGCCCGCCTCGGTCATCGCCACGCCGTTGCGGCTGCGAAGCAGCAGCTGGGTGCCTAGCTCGGCTTCGAGCTCGGCCATCTGCTTGCTCAATGCCGACTGTGCAATGAAGAGCTGCTGCGCGGCGCGCGACAGGCTGCCGCAATCCACGATGGCAACGAAGTACTTGAACTGACGCAGCTCCATCGAAGGGCCTCCGGCCGCGCACTGCGGGGTGCAGGCGAGGCCGGGGATTCTAGGCCGCACATCTCCGCTCGGGCACTCGGGCACTCAGGCCCCGGCCGGAGCAACGACCTTTCCCGGGTTGAAGATGTTGTGCGGGTCCAGCGCCTGCTTCACGGCACGCATCAGCGCCACCGTGTGCTCTCCGTGCTCCTCGACCAGGTACTTCATCTTGTGCATCCCCACGCCATGCTCGCCGGTTGAAGTGCCGCCGTGGCGCAGCGCGCGCTGCACAAGCCGGTGGCTGAAGGCCTCGGCGGCTTCGTTCTCTGCCGCGCTGTTCGGGTCCACCAGCACCAGGCAATGGAAGTTGCCGTCGCCGACGTGGCCGAACACCGGCACCAGCAGGCCGTGTTCGGCGATGTCGGCCTGCGTCTCCTCGATGCACTGCGCGAGCGCGGACAGCGGCACGCACGCGTCGGTGGTCAGGCTGCGGCTGCCCGCTTTCAGCTGCAGGCAGGCGAAGTAGGCGTGATGGCGCGGCGTCCACAGGCGCGAGCGCTCCTCTGGCCGGTTGGCCCACTGGAAGGCGCCGCCGCCGTGGTTGCCCGCGATCTCCCGCACAATGCCGGCCTGCTCGTCGATCTGCGCCTGGCTCGCGCCGAACTCCAGGAACAGCGTCGGGTTCTCGCCCAGGTTGGTGTGGCTGTACGCGTTCACGGCGCGGATGGTCAGCGCGTCCAGCATCTCGGCGCGCGCCAGCGGCACGCCCATCTGGATCGACTCGATCACGCAGTCGACCGCCGCGCGCACTGACGGAAAGTGCACCACCGCTGCCGCATACGCCTCGGGGTGCGGATGCAACCGCACGGTGGCCTCGGTGATCAGCCCCAGCGTGCCTTCGGAGCCGCAGTACAGCTGCGTGAGGTTGTAGCCCGCCGAGCTCTTGCGTGCCCGCGAGGCGGTGTGGGTGATGTCTCCGTTGGCCGTGACCACCGTCAGGCTCACGAGGTTGTCGCGCATGGTGCCGTAGCGCACGGTGTTGGTGCCCGATGCGGCCGTGGCGATCATGCCGCCGATGGACGCATTGGCACCAGGGTCGACCGAGAAGAAAAAGCCGGTGCCCATCAGCTCCGCGTTCAGCTGCCCGCGCGTCACGCCGGCCTCGACCGTGGCCGTGAGGTCACCGGGGCGAATTGCCAGCACTCTGTTCATCTGCGAGAAGTCGATGCACACGCCGCCTTCGACCGCCAGCAGATGCCCTTCCACCGACGAGCCCACGCCGAAGCCGATGACCGGCACGCGCTCGCGGGCGCAGGCCCGCACCACGAACGCCGTCTCTTCGGTGCTGCGCACGAACACCACCGCATCGGGCGGTTGCGGCAGATAGGTCGACTCGTCGGTGCCGTGCTGCAGCAGCACGGCCGGGCTGGTGGAAAAGCGCTCGGCAAACTTGCGCTGCAGCAGCGCGATCAGCTCAGGCGACGGGGAACGCCGCGTGCTCGAACTCACGACCGTGTCCATGGGGTTCCTTCAAGGAGGCAGACAAATAGATCAGCGCTTCGGCTTCACGAACAGCACCAGCACCGCGCCAGTCACCAGCAGCGCGGCAAGCATGTGCAGGCCGGCATCGGTGCTCTGCGTCGCATCCTTGATGAGGCCGATAAGAAACGGCGCGCTGAAGCCCGAGAGGTTGCCGAAGGAGTTGATGAGCGCAATGCCCGCGGCCGCCGCGGCACCGCCGAGAAAGGCCGTCGGCATGCCCCAGAAGACCGGAAAGGTCGACATGATGCCCATCGTGGCCAGCGTGAGGCCGGCCATCGCGAGCGTCGCGTTGCCGTGGAAGGCCACGCTCAGCACCAGGCCGATCGCGCCGACGATGGCGGCCAGCGCGCTGTGCCAGCGGTACTCCAGCCGGCGGTCGGCGCTGCGGGCCACGAAGTACATCGCGACCACGCCAAAGGTCCACGGAATGGCGCTGAGCAGGCCGATGTCGAGCGCGCCCTTCACGCCAATCGCCTTGATGATGCTCGGCAGCCAGAACGAGATGCCGTAAAGCCCCGAGGTGTAGGCGAAGTACACCAGCGCCAGCAGCCACACGCGGCCGTTGCCCAGCACGCTCAGGATGCGCGGCTCGGCCTTGCCGGCGTCTTCGGCGGCAATGTCGCGGGCGATGAGTTCGCGCTCGGCAACGGTGAGCCACTGCACGTCCTTCACGCGGTCGTCGAGGTAGCGCCACACGACCAGGCCCAGCGCCACGGTCGGCAGGCCCTGCAGGAGAAACAGCCACTGCCAGCCCGCCCATCCGTTGACACCGCTCATGCCCTGCAGGATCCAGCCCGAGATCGGCCCGCCGAGGATGCCCGCGAACGGAATCGCCGCGAGGAACAGCGACGTGGCCTTTCCGCGCCGCGCGGCCGGATACCAGTAGGTGAGGTACAGGATGATGCCGGGGAAGAAGCCCGCCTCGGCCGCGCCGAGCAGGAAGCGGATCACGTAGAACGACACCGGCGAACTCACGAACATGGTGGCCGCCGAGAGCAGACCCCAGGTGATCATGATCCGCGCGATCCAGCGGCGCGCACCCACGCGGTGCAGCACCACGTTGCTCGGCACCTCGAACAGGAAGTAGCCGATGAAGAAGATGCCCGCGCCCAGCCCGTAGACCGCATCGCTGAACTGCAGGTCGCCCTGCATCTGCAGCTTGGCGAAGCCGACGTTCACGCGGTCGAGGTACGCCACGATGTAGCAAACGAACAGCAGCGGAATCAGCCGCCATCCGACCTTGCGGTAGACGGCGTCGGAGGTGCTGTCGAAGCGGCCACTGTAGGGCGGCGTTGCGATGGTGCTGGTGCTCATGGGTGCGTCGCTTTCGTTCGTTCTGGCCCGGTTGCAGCCAATAGTCTCGTTCGCACCCCGCCGCGCCGGTGCGGGTTTCTACGCAAGATTCATATGGATTGAAGATCCGCGTATCTCCGAACGAGATGTGCATGCCGCCGGTTCGCCGAAGTGTTGTTTCATCAGGGCTAACCCTGCGGTCAGGGCTCTGTTCCTCCGCCCCAATGAATGTAATAATTTAGTTACAACATTACCCATCAACCGGAAGAAGGCCTCCATGAATCACCGCACTCTTCGTCCTTCGCTTCGCACCGTCGCTCGCGGTACAGCGGGGCTGCTTCTGGCAGTCGGCGCCTCGGCGCACGCCTTTGTGATCGGTGTCAGCGAGGGCGTGAGTTACAACGTGTCCGACGCGCAGGTCAGCGCCCGCTTCGAGCCCATTGCCGAAGTGCTGTCCAAGGCGCTCAAGCAGCCGGTGACGGTCAAGGTGCTCAACTCGTACAACGGCGCGCGCGACGCGCTGAAGCAGCAGCAGGTCGACTTCGCCTTCGTGCACCCGTCGCACGTGGCGCTCGCCGCCATCAAGGGCGGGCAGTACAGCGCCTTCGCCTGGACCACCGGCTACACCGACTACAAGGTGTCGTTCCTGTGCAAGGAGCAGCAGCCCATTTCCGACTGGAAAAGCGTGGCGGGCAAGCAGCTGGTCATGCCCGATGCCGACTCGATCACCGCAGTGATCACGCGCGCGATGCTGCGCGAACAGGGCCTGCAGGGTCCGACGGCGGTCAAGGTCACCAACACGCGCTTCCAGGAGGCCGTGCCTTTCTACGTGCAGAACGGCTTTGCGGCTTATGGCGCGACGGCGGCCTCCAGCGTGGTCAAGACCTGGAAAGACGGCGGCGGCAAGGTTTGCGCGGAATCGCGCGCGGTGCCAATCAAGCAATGGCTCGCGTCACGCAAGCTCGACGCGGCCACGGTGGCTGCAGCACGCGAAGCCTTGCTGAGCCTGGCGCAGACCGATGCGGGCAAGCGCGCGCTCGCGGCATCCAGCTACGTCGGCTTCGTTGCGCCTTCGGCCGATGTCGAGGCTTCGCTGATGAGCTGGCTGGGGATCTGAGGGCAAGCCAGAGAGGGCAAAGCCGCACGCGCACGCCATCTGCCCGACCCGGGCAGAATCCGGCGCTTGCAGTTTCCTCCCTCTCAAGGACTCCCTCCATGACCGATCTCTCGAGCTTTCCCATCACGAAGAAATGGCCCGCGCAGCACCCTGACCGGCTGCAGCTGTACTCGCTGCCCACGCCCAATGGCGTGAAGGTGTCGATCATGCTGGAGGAAACCGGCCTGCCCTACGAGCCGCACCTCGTGAGCTTCGAGACCAGCGACCAGATGTCGCCGGAGTTCTTGTCGCTCAACCCGAACAACAAGATCCCGGCCATCATCGACCCCAACGGCCCGGGCGACAAACCGCTGGCGCTGTTCGAATCTGGCGCCATCCTCATGTACCTCGCCGAGAAGACCGGCAAGTTCATTCCGCAGGACGCCGCCGGCCGCTACGAAACCCTGCAGTGGGTGATGTTCCAGATGGGCGGCATCGGCCCGATGTTCGGCCAGCTCGGCTTCTTCAACAAGTTCGCTGGCAAGGACTACGAAGACAAGCGCCCGCGCGACCGCTACGTGGGCGAGTCGAAGCGCCTGCTAGGCGTGCTCGACAAGCACCTGGCAGACCGCGCATGGATCATGGGCGACAGCTACACGATCGCCGACATCGCCACCTTCCCGTGGATCCGCAACCTGATCGGCTTCTACGAGGCAGCGGACCTCGTTGGCTTCAAGGATTTCAAGAACGTGGCGCGTGCGCTCGAAGCATTCGTGGCGCGCCCCGCCGTGGTGGCGGGGCTGGGCATTCCGAAGCGCGGCTGATCCGGTCAGTTCGCGATCAATTCGCGATCAGTTCGCGGATAGGTCCATCAGCATGCGCGAGAGCAGGTAAAGCCGCGGCACCACGCTCTCGACTTCCGCGTATTCCTCCGGCGTGTGGATGCCGCCACCCACAATGCCGAAGCCGTCGAGCACCGGCACGCCGACGCCCGCCACCAGGCTCGCGTCGGCCGCGCCGCCGCTGCTCTCGATGGTGAGCTTCTTGCCGATCTCGCCGTAGATGCCTTCGGCCATGCGCACCAGCTTGTCCGACGCGGGCAAACGCGGCATCGGCGGCAGGCCGCGGATCAGGCGCACGCGCACTTCGGTCTCCGGAATGAGCTTGTTCTGCGAGATGCGGATCAGGTCTTTCTCGACACGATCGAACTCTTCCGGCGTGGCCACGCGCACATCGCCCTTGGCGCTGGCCGTCGCGGGAATCACGTTGGTCGGGCCGTTGGCCGTCAGCACCGTGAAGTTGACCGTGGTCTTCTTCGCCGCATCCGCCGTCTTCGACAGCTGCAGCACCTGGTGCGCCACCTCCATCGCCGCGTTGCGGCCCGCCTCGGGCGCCACGCCCGCGTGAGCCGCCACGCCCTTCACCTCGATGAGCGCGGTGGCCGAGCCCTTGCGCTCGACCACGAGGCCGTCGGCCGGGCGGCCTGGCTCCAGGTTCAGCGCCACGTCGTGCTGCTTGGCAATGCGCTCGATGAGCGCGCTGGTGCCGACGGAGCCAACCTCTTCGTTGGTGTCGAGCAGGAAGGTGATCTGCCCATAGTCCTTGAAGCCGATCTGCTGCAGGATCTTCAACGCATACAGGCCGGCCACCACGCCGCCCTTGTCGTCCATCACGCCGGGGCCGTAGGCGCGGCCGTCCTTGATGTAGAAGGGCTTGGCTGCGGCCGTGCCTTCCTTGAAGACGGTGTCCATGTGCGCGAGGATCAGGATCTTCTTCTTGCCCTGGCCGGTCAGCGTCGCGACCACGTTGGTGCCGGGGTGCGGATCGGCCGGAAAGGTCTCGATGCGCGCACCGAGCTTGCGCAGTTCTTCCACCGCGATCTCGCGGACCTTTTCCAGGCCAGCGGTGTCGGCCGAGCCTGAGTCGATGTTGACCATGCGCTCCAGCATCTTGACCGCCTCGTCCTTGCTTTGCGTGGCCGCGTCGAGCACGCCCTGGTGCGGCTTCTGGGCCATGGCGTTACCAGCCAGCAGCATGGCGCAGGCGAGTACGGCGCCGTGGCAGGCGGTGCGCGCCCAGCGGCGGGTGGATGTGGGGGTCGAAGAAATCTGGAAGAGATGGCGCGAATGAATCGTCATGTTGTGCGTTCTGTGCTTTCTGTGGAGGGACGGGGGAAGCGGCGGCAGGCTATCACCCGCTTCGAGAACGGGTCAAGCAGGATGCGGGCCGCGGCACACCGCACCGGCACGCACCTCTAGCCGGGGAAGTCCTCGCCGCGCAGCTCGATCGGCTGGCCATGCGGCGTGCGGTCTGCTGCGTGGTCCCAGGCGTGGCGGTAGCGGGCCAGTTCGTCGTCGGAGCTGGCGCCCTTGCGGGCCACGATGCCTTCGAGCGCGGCGAGCCAGTGGCGGTAGTAGGTCTCGCCGGTGTCGGGGTCGCCCGCGGCCTGTGCAGCGGCAATCTGCCCGGCCAGCACCTCGGCCCATTCCGGCCAGGTGAAGAGGCCGCGTTCATGCAGAGCGAGCGTCATCGCGAAGGCCTGCGCCTCCCACGGTGCATTGAACACGGGCCCATCGGCATCGCGCGGCATGCCGGGCGACAGGGGCATGTCGCTCACGCCGTGGCCTCCAGATAGCTTTCCCACGCATCGACCGACACCGACAGGTTCTGGCGCGGCGCTTCGTCGCCCCAAAGCTCGGCTTCGTCGAACTCCACCGTGTAGAGCCACTGCGGCTGCTCGCCGAGCCCCTGCGCATGACTGTCGGCGAACACGTGCGCGCCATGTACGTGCGTGATGGTGCCGCGCTTGCCCTGCACATAGCCCGGCAGCCGCGTGTGATGGTCGACCTTGCCGAAGTGCATGCGCACCGGCTGGCCCATGGCGAAGTGCGCCGGGGCCGACGCAGGCCGCCCGGTCGGCGAGCCCTTGGCAAGAACGGCAGGCACATTGCCCACCTCCAGCACGCGGGCCACGGGCGCGGGCGCGTGGCGCATCTCTCCGCTCGCGATCTCGTCGGGAAAGAGCTGCCCGCGCTGCAGCATCAGTTGTTCGAGCGCGCTAAGCCAGATCTGGTAGTAGCTCAGGTCGCGATAGTCCGGCAGCGTCTCGCGCACGGCGCGGCTCGCATCGATGTTCCATGAGCCGGTCGCGCCCATGGCCAGCACGAGCGCCAGGGCGCGCGGCTCCCAGGCCGCATGAAAGAGTTCACCCTCGGGCTCCGGCACCACTTTGCCAAAGCCGGGCTGGCCGCCAAGGTCGGCCTTCGTGACGTAGCTCATGCGGCGCTCCCCTCTTCGGCAGGCACCTCGACCAGCCGCGTGCCGATCATCGAATCGCGCGAGACCAACGCGGCGAGTTCATCTTCACTCAGGTCTTCGGTGCCGGTGGGGCGCTGCGGAATCACGAGGTAGCGCACCTCGGCGGTCGAGTCCCACACGCGGATGCGCGTGGCCTCGGGCAGCGTCACGCCGAAATCGGCGAGCACGCCGCGCGGGTCTTTCACCACGCGCGAGCGGTACGGCGCGCTCTTGTACCAGGTGGGCGGCAGGCCCAGCACCGGCCACGGGTAGCAGCTGCACAGCGTGCAGACCACCATGTGGTGCAGCTCGTCGGTGTTCTCGACCGCCACCATGTGCTCGCCCTGCCGGCCCGTGTAGCCCAGCGAGGCGATCGCCGCCGTGGCATCGGCCAGAAGCCACTGCCGAAAGGCCGGATCGACCCAGGCCCGCGCCACCACGCGCGCGCCGTTGCGCGGGCCGACGCGGGTCTGGTAGGTGTCGATCAGCGCATCGACCGCGGCGGGGTCGATGTAGCCCTTCTGGGTGAGTACGCTTTCGAGGGCGCGCACGCGCAGG
Source organism: Variovorax multivorans (assembly GCF_051216835.1). Taxonomy (NCBI): domain Bacteria; kingdom Pseudomonadati; phylum Pseudomonadota; class Betaproteobacteria; order Burkholderiales; family Comamonadaceae; genus Variovorax; species Variovorax multivorans. The sequence goes on along the minus strand of NZ_JBPJZL010000007.1, from coordinate 40,749 downwards.
TCCATCTCGCCTAGTTCGCTGTGTCCGTGGGAGTGGTCATGGCCGGTCATCGGCCAATGCTAGCGCCGCCCCGTAAAATTCCCAACATGACCTCGCCCACCCGCCCCGTCCGCTCCCAGTACGAAGATTTCATGCGCCATGTCGACACTCATGGCGTCTTCAAGAGCGACCGCACCGGCACCGGCACCAAGAGCGTGTTCGGCCACCAGATGCGCTTCGACCTGAACGAGGGCTTCCCGCTGATCACCACGAAGAAGGTGCACCTGAAGTCCATCATCCAGGAGCTGCTGTGGTTCCTGACCGGCTCGAGCAACAACAACTGGCTCAAGGAGCGCGGCGTCACCATCTGGGACGAATGGGCGCGCGAAGACGGCGACCTGGGCCCCGTGTACGGCGTGCAATGGCGCAGCTGGCCCACGCCCGATGGCGGCCACATCGACCAGATTTCCGACGTCATCAAGACCCTCAAGACCAACCCCGATTCGCGCCGCATCATCGTGAGCGCATGGAACGTGGCCGAACTGTCGAAGATGGCGCTGATGCCTTGCCACGCCTTCTTCCAGTTCTACGTGGCGCCGCCGCAGGCCAAAGGCGAGCGCGGCAAGCTCAGCTGCCAGCTCTACCAGCGCAGCGCCGACATCTTCCTGGGCGTGCCCTTCAACATCGCAAGCTACGCGCTGCTCACGCACATGGTGGCGCAGCAATGCGACCTCGAAGTGGGCGACTTCATCTGGACCGGCGGCGACTGCCACATCTACAGCAACCACGCCGAACAGGTCGCGCTGCAGCTGAGCCGCACACCGTACCCGTACCCGACGCTGCACATCAAGCGCAAGCCAGCGTCGATCTTCGACTACCAGTACGAAGACTTCGAAGTGCTGGACTACCGGCACGGCGATCCGATCAAGGCACCCGTGGCGGTGTGAAGCCCGACGCCCTTCCCGCCACGCCGGGGAGCACCGCGGCTGGAGCCACAGTCCCGCCTCGTCCATTCGCGGAGCGTGCCGGCCTCGTCGCAATGACCGTGGCCGCCGAGCTGACCTTCCTGGCAGCCTCGTTGCTGGGATGGGCGCCGATGATCATTCTCCAGGCGGTCTTTCTCGGGCCGACCACAGCAGCAGTAGTGGGCTCGGCCCTCACCGTGTGGGTCTGGTGGATCTTCCAGCCGAACCTCGACATCTCCGGCATCGAATTGCCGCGCGAGAAAGCACCCGCGCTGTTCGAAGCACTCGACGAGCTGCGCCAGAAACTCGACGCGCCTCCCATCCACCGCGTCATGCTGTGCGAAGACCTCAACGCTGCGGCCCACCTTTCCGGCGGGCTGCTGTCGTTGGTCGGTGGCCAGCGCACACTCCTGCTCGGCGTGCCGCTCCTGAAGTTGCTGTCGAAAGACGAGGCGACTGCGGTCATTGCGCACGAGCTGGGGCATTTCTCACGCCATCACGGCCGCCTGGGGCACTGGGTCTACAACGTCCGCGCCAAGTGGCGTGTCTACCTTGACGGTGACGAAAGACGAGACTCTGGCCTCGATCGGCTGCGCCGGTGGATTGCCTCGGCCTTCCTGCCGCGCTTCATGCGCATGTCGGCGAGCCGCTCGCGCGCCTGCGAGTTCGAGGCCGATGCATTGGCGGTGCGGGCGACAGGTAGCGGCCACCTCGCGCAGGCTCTCATCAAGCTGGACATCGCCGGGAGCCTGATGCGCCACGGCCTGCGCCGGAAACTCAACGAGCTGCAGGCCGAATCGCCGCATGCACCGGCAGCCTTCTGGGACCTCGTTGCGGACTTCGTGCGCGACACCGCCCCCGACAAACTGCAGGCCGCGCTCGATGAGGCGCGCAGCCTGCCGCGGCGCGTGCACGACACTCATCCCAGCCTCGATGCCCGCATCGAAGCCATAGGCGCGTCGCTGAATCTGCCCGACTGGACACCCGCAGACTGTGCCGGCCAACAACTGCTGGGGGCCGACTGGCCCACGCAGCTCAATGCAGCGAATGCGCGATGGTGCGAGCAGAAGGCGCCGGCATGGCGCTTGCGTCATCTGCGGCTGCGTGCGCTGCAGGCACGTCGGCTCGCAGACGCGGCCGGTGACGATGCCGTCGAACTTGCGCACCTGCAGTCCGAAGACGAGATCAAGGCCTCCGACGACACGCTGCAGGCACTCGAACGCCACGCCCGGACGCATGCGGCCGACGCGCTGGCCCAGTACGGCCTCGGCCTCGCGCTGCTGAATCGCGCGCGGCCCGAAGGCATTGCGCAAGTGCGTTCTGCCATCAAGCTGGACAGGCGCCTTGCGGTGCCGGGCTACGAAGCCATCCTTTCGCATGTACATCTGCACGGCACCGAAGACGAGATCCACGAGTTCTCGAAGCGCCGGGACCTTGCTGCCGAGAAGCAGGGATTGCTGCGCAAGGGCTTCTGGCGCCACCTGATGGACGTGCCCCTCACGCCGCTGCAACCCTGGGCCGCACAGCTGCTGTCCGAGGTGCTGCGCGAGGAAAAAGCACTCGACGGCTGCTGGGTGGCGCGCACGCGCATGAGCAGCGAGACCGGCGAAATCTATGACATCAACCTGCTGATCGCGCGCGTCCACCATGCGAAGCTGGAAGCGGACGACCTCGACGAGGATGCGCTCTCCGCCCGGTATGCGACGTACCTCGCGGCTCTCTGCCCTCCGAACGAACTGCTGCGGCTCTCCGTCTACTTCGACACAGAGCCCATCAACCCGCGCCTGCTGGCGCGCTTCATGGACGTACCGGGCTGCGAACTCCACAAGCCAACCGGTACCATCAACGCGAACATGATAAAAATCGACTCGCTCTGAAGCCGATACCTTGCCTGCCATGAACGTCAATCTCATCTTCGCCCGCGCCGCCAACGGCGTGATCGGCGCGAACAACACGATCCCCTGGCACATCCCGGAGGACATGGCGCACTTCAAGCAACAGACCGCGGGCGCGCCGGTGATCATGGGCCGCAAGACCTGGGATTCGCTGCCGCCGCGCTTCCGGCCGCTGCCGGGCCGACAGAACATCGTGGTGACGCGGCAAGCCGACTGGCGGGCCGAAGGCGCACTTCGCGCGGGCAGCCTGCAAGAGGCGCTGTCGCTTTGCGAGTCGTCGTCGAAGCCCGACGCCGTATGGGTCATCGGCGGCGCGCAGATCTACGCCGAGGCCGAGCCGCTTGCGCAGCGCGCAGTAGTGACCGAACTCGCGCGCGACTACGAAGGCGATGCCTACGCTCCTGAACTCGACGCCGCCGTGTGGCGCGAGACGCAACGCGAATCGCATGTCTCGGCCAAGGAAGGCCTGGGCTTCAGCTTCGTGATCTACGAGCGCGTCGCCCCCACGAAGAAATGAGCGACAGCGCTCCCCATCGACTGCCCGTGCCGGACTTGCGGCGCCGGTCGCTGGTGGCGGGCGCAGCGCTGCTTGCGGGCCTTGCGCCGCTGCAGGCAGTGCAAGCGGCCGAGCCGCTGGAGCCCGACGAAGAAGCGCTCTTCATGACCGGCACAGCGCGCCCCACCGTCGACGGCCGGCTCGAAGTCGATATCCACGCGTGGATCTTCGAGCGCGAGCATCGCTGGGGGCTCAACACGGCCCTCGCACGCTATCTCGGCCTGAGCCTGAAGAAGCTCTCGCCCGCCGCGCGCCTGCGCTTCAACCAGCGCACCGCGCTGTTCCATGCGGAGTCGGAAGAAGACAAGGTGATCGACGTCGACTTCGACGGCGGCCCCGCACGCGTGACGATGCCGCCATCGGGCAAGGACGGCCGCAGCAACCTGCGCATCGTGATCGACGCACCGCGCGCGCCACTGCTGCCAACGTCGCCATTGCCGCAGGAGTGGGTGCAGTTCCATGGCGTGGCCGGCCCGGGTGAGCTGCTGCATCGCTTCAGGGGCCATGCGCTGGTTGTGCCCGCGCAGGGCGTGTCGGTCATCTCGGACATCGACGACACCATCAAGCGCACACAGGTGCGCGACCGGCGCGAGATGCTGCTCAACACTTTCGCGCGCCGCTTCGAGGCCGCGCCACGCATGGCGGCCTGGTATCGCGCGCTGGCGAAGACGCCCGACACGCGCTTTCACTACCTTTCGGCGAGTCCGATCCAGCTCTACCCGGCGCTCTCGGATTTCATCCGCAACGCCGACTTTCCCGCGGGCAGCATGCATCTGCGCGAAAGCACCACGTGGCGCACGCTGATTCCCGGCGAGCAGGATTCGCGCGAGCACAAGCTCGGCGTGATCAACCGGCTGCTCACCGAATTTCTGCAGCGCCGCTTCGTGCTGGTGGGTGACTCGGGCGAAGCCGATCCCGAGATCTACGCGCAAACGTTTCACTCGCATCCGCAGCGCATCGACAGCATCGTGATCCGCGACGTGACGGGCGAAGGCCGCACCTCCGATCGCTATCGCGCGACCTTCGAGGGCATCGATCCGGTGCGATGGCACATCGTGATGCCCGACACCACGGCGTGGCCCGTGCAAGCGCTCAACTAGCCGCCGAGTTACCGGAAACAAACTGGCGCCTTCGTGGCTCCAGCAGCGCGAAAGGAACACTTCGGTACACCCGAGGAAAGGCATGCGCGGCGCAGGGTTTAGACAGCGCTAATTGTTTGTGCGCACAATGCCGTAAACGCCCTCAACCAAAAGGAGACGGCTCATGTCCATGGAATTTCTACGGGTTATCGCCGAGCAGAAATTGCCATACGTTATTCACACGCCGGCTGACATCGACAGGCTGCGCGTGCTGCGTGCGGCAGAGTTGGTGACCGCCTTCATTCCGCCTTCGGACCGCGCCCCCGATGCGCGCGCGATCCGCCAGTTGGCCCAGGTCGAATCGATCACCGCCAAGGGCAAGCTGGCACTCAACAAAGCCACTTCGGCATTCATCGAGCTCTAGCAAGGCGCCCCCGCGGCTTCGCACGAAGCCCGCGACGTTCGCGCCATTGACGCAGCCCCGCGCTGCGCTCACCCGGGTTCCCCGGGTTCTCCATTCCAGTTACACATCGCGCCGTCCCGCGCACGCGGGAGCACGCGCGCGATAGCACCGCCCCCGCCTTCCTGTCATTGAACTTTGGTCCGATGCGCCAGCCGGCGCGTCTGCCTAGCATTCGGCTACCCACTTGCGTGATAAATCACTCATTTGTGTAACTTTACAAAGCTCAGGTACTTGTTTTCATTGAGTTTTGTCCACCGCAAACGGGACCCCTCCCCAATTCTGGGGATTGTTAGCAAATATCTCGATTTGTATCTTCCATCCGTCTTTGATGCATGCCGGGACTGCAACGGCAACGGACCGCGCACCGCCCCAACGAGGCGACGAGCGTCGAGAAATTTCAACGTGTGTTCTTGTCAATTCAACCTTTTCTGAGAGCGAAAAATGTCGAATAGCCTGCAAAACTGGGTAGGACGCAATCGTCCGCCGCGCGTCCAGATCACCTATGACGTGGAGATCGGCGACGCCGTCGAAAAGAAGGAGCTGCCGCTGGTCGTGGGCCTGCTGGCCGACCTGTCGGGCCAGCCCGCACAGCCGCTGCCGAAGCTCAAGGAGCGCCGCTTCGTCGAAATCGACCGCGACAACTTCGATGAAGTTCTGGGCAACATCACTCCCCGCCTCGACCTCTCGGTGCCCGACACCATGAAGGGTGAAGGCAACCTGAAGATCGAACTGAGCTTCAAGGAATTCAGCGACTTCCACCCCGAAGCCATCGTTGACCAGGTACCCCGCCTGGCCAAGCTGCTCGAAGCCCGCCAGCAACTGCGCGACCTGCTCGCCAAGCTCGACGGCAACGACGAACTCGACGACCTGCTCGAGCGCGTGCTGCTGAACACCGAAGACCTGAAGACGGTCCAGAGCCAGGCCAGGGCCGAAGCCGGCAGCGCACCCGCGCAAGCCGCACCGGCAGCAGCCGCAGCACCGCAAGCGGCTGCGGAAACCCAATCGTCCCCCGAAGCCGAAGCACCGGCAGCGTGATCAACCACGCCGGCCGCAGCCCTTCGGGCGCAATCCGGCAACTTTTGAATGGTGATAGAGATGGCCAACAAATCCAAAGCCGCTGAAGCCGGCAGCGCAGCAACCACCGTCACGACCAGTGACCTCGGTCTGCTCGACAAGATCGTCCTCGAAGGCAACATGACGACCGAGCCTTCGCAGGGCGCCTACGCGAAGAAGCTGATCGGTCAGCTGGCTTCGCAGATCCTCGACGAAGGCATGAAGACCAGCCCCAACAAGGGCGTGGTCACGCTGATCAACGAGCGCGTCGCCGAAATCGACCGCCTGCTGACCGACCAGCTCAACGCGATCCTGCACGCCCCCGAGTTCCAGGCCCTCGAAGCCTCCTGGCGCGGCCTGCACGACCTGGTGACCGGCACCGAGACCGGCAGCAACCTGAAGCTGCGCCTGCTCAACGTGAGCAAGAAAGACCTGCTGAAGGACCTGGAGACCGCCGTCGACCACGACACCAGCGTGCTCTTCAAGAAGATCTACGAAGAGGAATACGGCACCTACGGCGGCCACCCCTATTCGCTGCTGATCGGCGACTACTACTTCGGCCGCCACCCGCAGGACATCGCCCTGCTGGAGCGCATCTCCCGCGTGGCCGCCGCCGCGCACGCGCCCTTCATTGCAGCCGCCGCGCCCGCCCTGTTCGACTTCAAGTCGTTCACCGAACTCGGCATTCCGCGCGACCTGTCCAAGACCTTCGAGAGCGCCGAGCTCGCCACGTGGCGCGGCTTCCGCGAATCGGAAGACTCGCGCTACGTGTCGCTGGTGCTGCCGAGCTACGCAGCCCGCCTGCCCTACGGCGCCAAGACCATTCCCGTCGAGAACTTCAACTACGAAGAAGACGTGGACGGCACCGACCACGGCAAGTACCTGTGGGCCAACGCGGCCTACCAACTGGGCCTTCGCATCACGCAGGCTCACTCGCTGTACGGCTGGACCACGGCCATCCGCGGCGTCGAAGGCGGCGGCAAGGTCGACGGCATGGTGGCCCACGCCTACAAGACGGACGAAGGCGACATCGCCCTGAAGCCGCCGACGGAAGTGACCATCACCGACCGCCGCGAAAAGGAACTGAGCGACCTGGGCTTCATCGCCATCGTCAACTCCAAGGGCTCGAACACCGCGGCCTTCTTCGGCGGCCAGACCGTGAACAAGCCCAAGGTGTACGACAAGGATTCGGCCAACGCCAACGCAGCAGTCTCGGCTCGCCTGCCCTACATCCTGGCGGCCTCGCGTTTCGCGCATTACCTGAAGGTGATCGTGCGCGACAAGATCGGCAGCTTCCAGACGCAGGCCGACATGCAGAAGCACCTGAACAACTGGGTTGCCAACTACGTGCTGGTGAGCCCCTCGGCGCCGCAGGCCATGAAGGCCAAGTACCCGCTGAGCCAGGCCCGCGTGGACGTGACCGAAGTTCCGGGCAAGCCGGGCTCGTACCGCGCCATCGCCTTCCTGAAGCCGCACTTCCAGCTCGAGGAACTCTCGGCCTCGATCCGCCTGGTGGCCGACCTGCCGGCTGCCGCCGCCTGATCGCCCCTTCATTCATCTGCATCGACAGACGAACCAACAGATTCACTGAAAGAACATTCACATGCCTATCTATCTCAAGATCCCAGGTGTCACCGGCCAAACCCAGATCGAGGGTCACAAGGACGAACTGGAAGTCCAGAGCTTCCAGTTCGGCGCCGGCCTCGCCGTGACGGCGGGCACCTCCAACCAGGAACGCACCGCGGGCAAGCCCAGCTTCTCCGAAATCACCGTGACCCGCACCAGCGACTCGGCCACGCCCCAGCTGCTGCAGAAGCTCGCCGGCGGCGAGGTGTTCGCGGGCGACACCATCATCACCTTTCCGCGCGAAGACAAGAGCGGCCTGCTGCCCTTGATGGTCGTGACCCTGACCGACGTGATCCTCAGCGGCCTCTCGGTGTCCAGCGGCGGCGACCTGCCGCAGGAAAGCGTCTCGCTGAACTACGCGGCCATCAAGGTCGAGTACACGAAGCAGAAGGAAGAAGGCGGCCAGGAAGGCATCGCACCGTTCGGCTGGGATCTCTCGAAGAACGTCGCGGTCGCATGACGGCTCGACGCTGACACCCGGCGCCTACCGTGTCCGAACTCATCAAAGGGGGCGTCGCACCCCTGTTCGACCGGCTGGCGTCGGCGCCGTCCGAGCACGCCCGCGGCGCTGCTCATCTCGAAACGATGGAGTCCTTGCAGGACTCCATTGGTCGTGAGCTGCGCCGCCTGTTCAACACGCGCTCGCCGCTGTCGGCCTCCGACTATGCGCAGGGCAGCGGCACGGTGCTGGAGTACGGCATTCCGGATTTCTCCGCGCTCAGCGCGCAGAACGCCGCCGACTTGCAGCAGCTGGCTGCCACGCTGCGCCAGGCGGTGCAGCGCTACGAGCCGCGCCTGACGGACGTGAGCGTGCAAGTGAGCGCCACGCCCAACCGGCATGAAGTTGCACTGGTGCGCATCGGCGCACAGGCGCGGGCCGGGCTCGCGCTGCGCCACGTGGATTTCGAAATGCTGCTCGGCACGCCCGACAGCCTGATGAAGATCGCCTGACGTGTCCGACATCCAGCACAGCGACCTGCTGCAGTACTACAAGCGCGAACTGTCCTATCTGCGAGGACAGGGGTCGGACTTCGCCCAGCGCTATCCCAAGGTCGCCTCGCGCCTCTCGCTGCACGGCGGCGAATCGCTGGACCCGCACACCGAACGGCTGATCGAGTCGGTGGCCTTCCTGTCGGCGCGCGTGCATCGCGACCTCGACCAGGAATTTCCCGACGTCGCCTACGCGCTGCTCGACAACCTCTGCCCGTCGCTGGTACAGCCGCTGCCCTCGATGTCGGTGGCGCAGTTCGGGCTCGATCCGGCGCAGGGCAAGGTCACGTCGGGCTTTCGCGTGGCACGGCACACCATGCTGCATGCGAGGACGCAGGCCACGCAGTCGCAGGAATGCCGCTTCCGCACCGCATGGGACACCGTGCTGTGGCCGCTGCGCATCGCGCACGCCGCCATCGACGCCGACGCCGTGCTGCGACTCAGGCTCGAATGCAATACCGAGGCCGACTTCTCCGAGCTGGAGATCGACAGCCTGCGCCTCCACCTGCAAGGCGACTGGATGACCACGATGCCGCTGTACGACGCGCTGGTGTCGGGCGTGAAGTCGGTAGGCGTCACCCCCGAAGGCGGCGCGCTGCAGATGCTGCCGGCCGACGCGTGGCGCGAAGTCGGCTTTGCCGAAGGCGAAGAAGTTCTGCCGCAACCCGCCAACGCACAGCCCGCCTACGGCCTGCTGCAGGAGTACTTCGCGTTTCCGCGCAAGTTTCATTTCTTCGACCTGCATCACCTGCGCTCGCGGCTGGGCCGCGGACGCAGCTGCGAGCTGGTGTTCCAGCTCGACCGCACCACCAGGGTGCTGCGGCACATCGACGCCGACAACTTCCAGCTCGGCTGCACGCCCATCGTCAACCTGTTCCCGCGCGTGAGCGAGCCGCTGGTGATGGACCAGCGCCACTACGAATACATGCTGGTGCCCGACCGCCAGCGCGACGCGACCACCGAGGTGCATTCCATCGTCTCGGTGATCGCCTCCGACCCGGACGCCGACAAGCCCGTCGACGTGCCGGGCTTCGCCGCGCTGGGCCACGTGGACGGTGCACAGGGCGCGCAAGGCGGCGCGGTGTTCTGGGCCGCGCGGCGCGAGCCCTGCCTGCGCCAGAACATTCCCGGCACCGACGTCTTCCTGTCCTTCGTCGACCAGGGCAAGACGCACAGCCGGCCCGCGCAACCGGTGGTGTATGCGCACCTGCTGTGCACCAACCGGCGGCTGGCCGAGCAGGTGCCCGTGGGTGCGCGCCTGGTGGCCGAAGGCCCGTCGCAGCCCACGCACGTGCGCTGCCTGTACGAACCCACCGCGCAGCGCGATCCGCCGCTGGGCAGCGAAACGCTGTGGCGGCTGGTGTCGCTGCTCACGCTCAACCACCAGTCGCTGGTTGACGGCTCCACCGGCCGCGAGCAGTTGCGCGAGATGCTGCTTCTGTTCGCCTCCGACAGCCGGCGCGACCATGCGCAGATCCGCGGCATTGCCGGGCTCTCTGCGCGCGGCGTCACCGCCCACGTGGGCACCGAAGCCTGGCGCGGCTACTGCCGCGGCACGCAGGTCACGCTCGAATTCGAGGACGACGCCTTCGTCGGCGGCTCCCCTCTCATGATGTCGGCCGTGCTCGCGCGCTTCTTCGCGATGTACACCTCGGTGAATTCCTTCGTTCGCCTCGTGGTGCGCAACGGCGAAGAGGTCAGAAAACAGTGGGCTCCGATGACGGGCCGGCAGGTGGTTCTGTGATCGAACAACTCACCGTCCGCCCGCAGGACTTCAACCTGTTCCAGGCCATCAGCCTGCTCGAGCGCGCCGCGCCCGAGGCGGTGCCCGTGGGCCGCTCGCAAGGCCCGCGCGAACGCGAGGCCGTGCGGCTGCATGCCTTCGTCACGCTGGCGTTCGAAGCCAGCGACGTGCGCGAAGTCGGCACCGATGCATCGACCGGCGAGCCCTTCGAGCTCACCACGCCCGCCCTTTCGCTGGGCGGCAGCGGCGGCCCGCTGCCGATGCCCTTCACCGAGATGCTGCTGGAGCGCCGGCAGCAGCGCGACCACGCAACGGGGGACTTCCTCGACATCTTCAATCACCGCTTCCTGGCCTTCCTGTACCGCAGCCGCCGCAAGCACCACGTGGCGCTCAACCCGCAGTCGCCTTCGAGCTCCACGCTGGCGTCCACGCTCGATGCGGCCAGCGCACTGGGCCTGCGCGCCGGCGTGCGCGCACCCGACGGCTCTGCCCTGTGGCTGCGCCATGCCGGCCTGCTGGGCGGCGCGCCGCGCGGCATGACCGCGCTGCTGGCCCTGCTGCGTGACCGACTCGGCGTGCAGGTGCACGGCACGCAGTTCCGTGGCCGCTGGCTCGCGCTGGAACCCGATGCCTCGGCGCGGCTGGACATGCGCACGCCGCTGGGCGGCGGCGCCGTGCTTGGCAAGCGCGTGTGGGACCAGGGCGCCGGCATCCGCCTCACCTTCAGCAACCTGAGCCAGCAGCGCCTGCGCGCCCTGCTGCCACGCGGTGCCGACCATGCGCTCGCCAAATGGCTGGTGCGCCGCTTCATCCCGCAAGACCTGAAGGTCGAGATGGAGCTGAGCCTCGCTCCCACCGAGTTGCGCAGCAGCGTGCTCGGCGCCGCGAACCCGATGCGACTGGGCTGGACCTCGTGGGTCGCGGGCCCGACCTTTCGCGGCGCACTGCCGCCCGTTCATCACACCCTGACCAGCGACGGCGGCGACGCGCCCGGCGCCTGACCCGAACACTACTCATGGACATCGACATCCGCACCCTGCTCGGCCGGCTCAACCCGGAATGCAAGCGCGCCATGGAACAGGCCGCCGAGCTGTGCGTGCAGCAGACTCACTACAACGTCGACCTCGAACACCTGCTGCTGAAGCTGGTGGACAACGACGCGCCCGACCTGCGGCTGGTGTTCGGCCGCTTCGGCCTGCGCCCCGACACCGTGCAGGCACAACTGCAGAAGTCGCTCGACACCTTCAAGCGCGGCAACGGCCGCACGCCGAGCCTCACGCCCGACTTCGCGCCGCTGTTCCAGGAGGCCTGGCTCATGAGCTCGATGCTGCTGGGCCAGCAGCACATCCGCTCGGGCACGCTGATGCTGGCGCTGCTCGATGTAGACCGCCTGCGCGGCCGCCTGGTCGACGCCGCGCCCGCGCTGCTGCAGATTCCGCGCGGCACGCTGCGCGACGAACTCGCCGGCCTGCTGCAATCGTCTCCTGAAGATGCGGCCGCTTCGGCACTGTCCGCCGCGCCGATAGCCTCGGCACCTGCCGCGAATCAGTCGGCTGCGCCATCGGCGCCAGACGCCGGTGCGCCTCCGCTGCAGATGCCCACCGCGCGCCGCAACAACTCGGCCACGCCCTCGCTCGACCAGTACACCGTCGACATGACGCAGCTCGCGCGCGACGGCGCGATCGACCCCATCCGTGGCCGCGACGGCGAGATCCGCCAGATCATCGACGTGCTGCTGCGCCGCCGCCAGAACAACCCCATCCTCACCGGCGAGGCCGGCGTCGGCAAGACGGCGGTGGTCGAAGGCTTCGCGCAACGCGTGGTGCAGGGCGACGTGCCGCCCGCGCTGCGCCAGGTGTCGGTGCGCTCGCTCGACCTCGCGCTGCTGCAGGCGGGCGCCGGTGTGAAGGGCGAGTTCGAGAACCGGCTCAAGTCGGTCATCGCCGAGGTCAAGGCCTCGCCCACGCCGGTGATCCTGTTCATCGACGAGGCGCACCAGCTCATCGGCGCGGGCGGCGCCGAGGGCCAGGGCGACGCGGCCAACCTGCTCAAGCCTGCGCTCGCGCGCGGCGAGCTGCGCACCATCGCCGCCACCACCTGGGCCGAGTACAAGAAATACGTGGAGCGCGACCCGGCTCTGGCACGGCGCTTCCAGGTCGTGAAGGTCGAGGAGCCGAGCGAAGAAGTGGCCATCGACATGCTGCGCGGCATGGTCGAAACGCTGGAGAAGCACCACGGCGTGGAGATCGTCGACGACGCCGTGCGCGAGGCCGTCAAGCTCTCGCACCGCTACATCACCGGGCGCCAGCTGCCCGACAAGGCCATCAGCGTGCTCGACACTGCCTGCGCGCGCGTGGCCATCGGGCAGAACGGGCTGCCGGCCGAGCTCGAATCGGCCGCGCGCGACATCTCCACGGGCGAGAGCGAACTGCGCGTGCTGCGCCACGAGGCCGCCACCGGCGGCGACCACCAGGACGCCATTGCCGCGCTCACCGCGCGGCTCGACCTGCTGCGCCAGAAGCACAAGCGCCTGTCCGACAAGGTCGACGAAGAGAAGCACGCGGTGATGGAAATCGTCGCGCTTCGCCGCAAGATTTCTGACAGCCTGCGCGACAACGCACCACCGCCCGACGAGGAGAACGACCCCGCGCTGCTCACCGCCGCGCTGCGCCGCCTCGAGAAGGGCCTGGAGGCGCTGCAGAGCGACGAGCCCATGGTGCCCGTGTGCGTCGACGGCGTGATGGTGGCCGAAGTCATCTCCGGCTGGACCGGCATTCCGGTCGGCAAGATGATGACCGACGAGCTGCACACGGTGCTCAACCTGAAGGAAAAGCTCGCCGAGCGCGTGGTCGGACAAGACGACGCGCTCGACGCCATCGCGCGGCGCGTGCGCACTTTCCGCGCCGACCTCGACGACCCCGGCAAGCCCGTGGGCGTGTTCATGCTGGTGGGCCCCAGCGGCGTGGGCAAGACCGAGACGGCCTTCGCGCTGGCCGACCTGCTGTATGGCGGCGAGCGCAACGTCATCACCGTGAACATGTCGGAGTTCCAGGAGGCGCACACCGTCTCCAGCCTCAAGGGCGCGCCGCCCGGCTACGTGGGCTACGGGCGCGGCGGCGTGCTGACCGAGGCCGTGCGCCGCCGCCCCTACAGCGTGGTGCTGCTCGACGAAATGGAGAAGGCCCACCCCGACGTGCTGGAGCTGTTCTTCCAGGTGTTCGACAAGGGCACGATGGAAGACGGCGAAGGCGCGCAGATCGACTTCAAGAACACGCTGATCCTGCTCACCTCCAACGCCGCACAGGACGTGATCACGCAGGCCTCGCAAGGCGGCCGCAGGCCCGACCCCGAAGAGCTTGTGGAGCGGCTGCGCCCCGAGTTGCTCAAGCAGTTCAGCCCCGCCTTCCTGGGCCGGCTGGCACTGGTGCCTTATCACCACCTGGGCGATGAGCAGATCCGCTCGATCGTGAACCTCAAGCTAGGCAAGCTGGCGCGGCGCTTCGCGCTGAACCACCACGCCGCCTTCACCTGGGACGTGCAGGTGGAAGACGCCATTACCGCGCGCTGCACCGAGGTGGACAGCGGCGCGCGCAACATCGACCACATCCTGGCCCATGCGGTGCTGCCCGAGCTTTCGCGCCAGGTGCTGGAGCGCATCTCGATGGCCGCCGCGTTCACCGCGGTGCACATGGGCATGGACGGCGACGGCGCGTTCGCCTTCAGCTTCGAACCGGCAACGCTGAGCTGATAGATGAACATGCGCGAAGGCTTCACCCAGCACGCCGCCTTCCTGACGGTGAAGACCGTGCTCGGGCCGGACGAACTGCTGCTCGACGCCTTCCAGGCCGCCGAGGGGTTGTCGCAGCTGTTCGCGTGCTCGCTCACCATGCGCTCCCCTTCGAGCGAGCTGAAGGCCGCCGACCTGATCGGCACCTCCGCCACGGTTGCGCTGCAACGGCCCGAGAAGGAAACCCGCTTCTTCAACGGCATCGTCTCTCGCTTCACCTACCTGGGCAGCAACCGGGACTTCGCGACGTATTCGCTCGAACTGGTGCCGCGCATGTGGCTGCTCACGCTGGGCCGCGACCGCGTCATCTACCAGAGCATGAGCACGCCCGACATCCTGCAGAAGGTGCTCGGCGAATTCGGCGTGGCCTTCAGCACGCAGCTGCAGGGCACCTACGCACCTCGCGAATACTGCGTGCGCTACGACGAGACGGCCTTCGACTTCGTCTCGCGCCTGATGGAAGAGGAAGGCATCTTCTACTTCTTCACCTTCGCGGACGGCGCGCACACGCTGGTGCTGGCCGACAGCAACTCGGCGTGCATGCCCTGCCCCCACGCGGAAAAGCTCGTCATGCGCAGCAGCGAGGAGGGCTACGCCCACACCCATGCCGTTACCCGCTTCGAGTCGGACGCCCGGCTGGTGACCAAGGACCAGGCAGTGGACGACTACGACTTCCTCACGCCCGACACCGATCTGCGGCAGCAGCACGATGGAAAGATCGGGCGCGGCCTCGACTACGAATATCCCTCGCGCGTGCCTGCGGCGGCCGGCGCGGCGCGCGCGCGCATCCGCCTGGAAATGCACCAGACCGGCAGCCAGTCGGGCCGCGGCGACAGCCATTGCCACTACCTGACGCCGGGCACCACCTTCACGCTGGAAGAGCATGCTCGCGAGGATCTCAACGTGAAGCACGTGGTGCACAGCGTGCGGCACCACGCCGAGCGCGAGCACTACAGCAACAGTTTCGAGACCCTGCCTCCCGAGCTGCCCTTTCGCCCGCAACGCCTCACGCCGCGACCGGTGGTGGCCGGCAACCATACGGCGCAGGTGGTGGGCCCGGCCGGCGAAGAAATCTGGACCGACGAGCACGGGCGCATCAAGGTGCAGTTTCCGTGGGACCAGCTGGGCAAGAAGAACGACAAGAGTTCGTGCTGGATCCGCGTCTCGCAGATGTGGGCCGGCAAGGGCTGGGGCGCCCTCTTCCTGCCGCGCATCGGGCAGGAGGTGGTCGTGAGCTATGTCGATGGCGATCCCGACCGGCCGCTGGTCTCGGGCAGCGTCTACAACGGCACGAACCCCACGCCGGTCACCCTGCCTGGCATGTCGTCGCAAAGCACGATCCGCTCGCGCTCGACCAAGACCGGCGACGCGGGCAACGAAATGCGCTTCGAGGACAAGAAGGGCTCCGAAGAGTTCTACCTGCACGCCCAGAAAGACATGCGCGTGGAAATCGAGAACGACCTGACCACCACGGTGATGGCCGGCAACGAGCTCCACACCGTCACAAAGGGCAACCGCACGGTCAAGGTCGACACGGGCAACGAAATCCACTCGGTGAAGGGCACACGCGCGCTGGACGTCACGGGCAACGAAACGCACGACAACAAGGCCAACTTCACGCAGACGGTCACCGGCAACTACGAGCTCAAGGTCACGGGCAACCTGGTGATCGACGTGACAGGCACCCTGCTCATCAAGTCGGCCCAGACGCTGGACCTGAAGGCCGGCACCGACCTGGGCGCCAACGCCGGCATCAACTTCAAGGCCGAGGCCGGCGTGGCGCTGTCGGCCAAGGGCGGCGCCTCGCTGTCGAACGAGGCGCCTTCGATCAGCAGCAAGGCCTCGGGCATGAACGCCGTCGAAGGCGGCGGCATGGTCACGCTCAAGGGCGGGCTGGTGAAGATCAATTGAACGATTGAACGCCATGGCACTTCCTTCTCTCCCAACAAAAGACCTGGCCTCGGTGCCTGAAGCCGTGGTGCGCGAAGCCCTCGACGGTGCAGGCCAGACGGTGGTGCGCGCGTCGTTCCTGGGCGACGTGCCGCACGGGCCGATGCAGGTGTTCTCGGCCGCAGGCAAGCCCGCGATGGAGGCTTCTTATCAAGCCGGCGTGCCGCACGGCGCCATGCGCCTGTTCGACGAACGCGGCCAGCTGCTGCAGGAAACGCAGCGCTTCGGCGGCGTGGCCGAAGGCACCACGCGCAGCTACTACCCCAGCGGCAAGCTCATGCAGACGCACCAGCACGTGCGCGGCACGCTGCACGGCGATGCCGTGGCATACGCCGAGTCAGGCGACGTCACGGCACGGCTGCGCTACGTGGCCGGCCGCCTCGAAGGCGAAGCCACCTACTACAACGAAGGCCGCATGGTGCGGCGCGAGCAGTACCGCGCGGGCCTGCTCAACGGTGAAGTGCTCGACTACCTGGCAAGCGGCGGCGTGGCGCAGTCGTCCACCTACGTGGCCAGCGTGCTGCACGGCCCGCTGCGGCGCTTCTGGCCCAACGGGCAGCTGATGGAAGAAATCGCCTACCGCCAGGGCAAGCCGCACGGCAACCCGCGCCGCTTCGACCAGACGGGCCGCGAGGTCGTGGAGACGGCCGCATCGCCGGGCTTCATGAAGAGCCTGGAAAAAATCGTGAGGGGAGGCTGAGCCATGGGCATGCACGTCTGCATGGGGGCCACGCTGCAGTGCAGCTTCGGCGCCGCGCCTTCCAACCTCGTGGTGCTGCCGGTGAACGCGGTGGTCACCAGCGGCGTGCCGGCCGCCACCATCATGGACAACAAGCCGATCGCCAACATCCTGCCCTTCGGCACCTGCAACAGCATGTCGAACCCGATGGTGGCCGCAGCCACCGCCGCCGCGCTCGGTGCCTTCACGCCGATGCCCTGCATTCCGGTGACGGCCGCGCCCTGGGCACCCGGCTCGCCCACGGTGCTGGTCGGCAGCATGCCCGCCCTGCAGGACAGCTCGAAGCTCGCATGCAACTGGGGCGGCGTGATCCAGGTCGTCGTGCCGGGGCAGTTCACTTCAATGGTCCCCTGACCTGGTCACCACCTACTCCTGCCCACCCCATGTCTCAATACGTTTTCACGATGAGCTCCCGCATGGTCGCCATCACGGTGACCTGCCTGGTGCTGCTGTGCGTCCTACTGTTCCTGATGGGCGTGGAGATCGGCAAGCTGCTGGCGCCCGCGCCCATCGCTGCTGCTCCTGCCGTCACGGCGCCCGCGCCAATGCAGTCGCCCTCCCCCGCACCTGCCCCCGCAGCCGCGCCGGCTCCCGCCGCCTCCACCCAATGACCAAAGTAGATCAAAGCATGTCGAACAACACACGACACCTCACGGGCATGCACAGCGCGCTGCGTCGCCTCGCCCTTCCGACATTGCTGGCGCTGGCCGGCCTCTGCGCGGGCGGCCCCGCTGGCGCGGCAGGCGAACGGCCCGTGGCGCAGGGCGTGATCGCCGTGCCAGCCGCACTCGCTGCGCCTGCCGCCGCAGCGCCCGCGTTTCCGGTCGAGCCGGCAGCCCCCGTCGCACCACCGGCTCCCGTGCTCACCAACGGCCTCGTGCGCGTGCCCGACGGCCGCCTGCTCGCGCCCGACATCGCGCGCATCGTGACGCGCGGCGAGCTCGTGGTGGCCATGCTCAAGGT
Source organism: Variovorax multivorans (assembly GCF_051216835.1). Lineage (NCBI taxonomy): Bacteria > Pseudomonadati > Pseudomonadota > Betaproteobacteria > Burkholderiales > Comamonadaceae > Variovorax > Variovorax multivorans. The sequence goes on along the minus strand of NZ_JBPJZL010000007.1, from coordinate 22,960 downwards.
CGACACGCCGCCGTTCTTCTTCTTCGACGACGCCGGCCAGTGGACCGGACTCGAGGTTGGCCTTGCGCAGTCGCTCGCCAAGGAGCTGGGCGTGAAGCTGCGCTTCAACCGCGAGGCCGGCACCTTCAACGCGGTGGTCGACCTGCTGGCCAACGGCCAGGCCGACCTGGCCATCAGCAAGCTGTCGCGCACGCTGGCGCGCACGCAGACCATTGCGTTCAGCGACGCCTACCTCACGCTGAACCACTCGCTGATCTTGAACCGCGTGAAGTTCGCGCAGCTCTCGCACGGGCGCCCGCTGCCGGAGGTCATCCGCAACTTCAACGGCAGCATCGGCGTGATCGCCAAGTCGTCTTTCGCGGACTACGCGCGCACCAACTTCCCGCACGCCAAGGTGCAGGAATTCCCGACCTGGAACGAGGTGCTGGTGGCCCTGCACAAGGGCGAGATCGTGAGCGCCTACCGCGACGAGTTCGAGGTCAAGCGCGTGCTCAAGGCCGACCCCACCGTGTCGCTCGTGCTGCGCACCGTGACGCTGAAGGATCTTGAAGACACGCTGGGCATCGGCGTGGCCGTGACCGACACCACGCTGCTGGCCTACGTCAACCAGTTCCTCGCCCAGCGCACCGAGAAGCTGGACATCCAGAAGGTGCTGCAGGCACTCGACCGCTGAGCCGCAAAGAACACGCACCCATCATGAATTCCTCCAAGCTCTACGCCTTCGTCCTCAACCCCTGGGTCGTGATCATCAGCCTCGGGGCCGGCGTGGCCTTCGGCATGCTCGCGCCCCCGCTCGCGACCACCCTGAGTTTCGTGGGCGACATCTACGTCGACCTGCTGAAGATGATCACGCTGCCCTTCATGGTCTCGGCCGTGATCTTCAGCCTGCAGCGGCTGTTTCGCGACGGCGGCACGGCCAGCCTGCTGGGGCGCGTGGCGCTGGTGTTCCTCGCGTTCTCGGCCTTCGTGGCCATTGCCGGCGCGGCCACGCTGCTGCTGCTTCGCCCCGGCGAGAACCTGCCGGCCAGCACCATGCAGACCTTCGGCCAGATCGTCGGCGGCGACTTGAGCGCCAGCGACACGGCCATGAGCCTGCGCGGCACCGACGAAGTGAAGAAGACCGCCAGCTTCGCCGACATGCTGGTGAGCCTAGTGCCCGCCAACATCTTCACGGCACTGGCCAACGGCGACACGCTCAAGACGCTGGTGTTCGCGCTGCTGTTCGGCCTGGCGGTGGGGCACGTGCCCACGCGCATTTCAGACGGCCTCACCCAGGCGCTCGAAACCGTCTATCACGCCTGCCAGACGCTGATGCGCTGGCTGAGCTTTCCGCTGCCCGTGGTGCTGTTCTGCATGAGCGCGGCGCAGCTGGGCAAGACGGGCATAGAGCCGCTGCGCGCGATGGGTGCCTTCGTGCTGGCTTTCCTGGTGGTGTCGACGGTGCTGCTGGCGGTGGCCTGCGTGATCATCTGGAAGCGCTCCAACGGCACGCTGGGGCAAACGCTCAACGCCATGCGCGGCCCCTTCGCGCTGGCACTGGCCACGCGCAGCAGCGCCACCTGCATGCCGATCATGATCGAGAGCCTGGTCACGCGGCTGGGCTTCGCGCGCTCGCGGGTCGAGCTGCTGGTGCCGCTCACGGTGTCACTGCTGCGCATCGGGCCCGTCGTGTACTACGTGTGCGCCACGCTCTTCATCGCGCAGATCTACGGCCGCTCGCTGTCGCCGGTGGAAATCGGCATCGTGCTCACCTCTTCGGTGCTCGCGGGCTTTGCCTCGGCGGGCATGACGGGGCTGGTGACGGTGTCGCTGATCGGCATGACCTGCACCTACCTGGGCCTGCCCTTCGAGGCGGCGTTCATCCTGTTCCTGGCGGTGGACCCGGTGTGCGACATGCTGCGCACGCTGGTGCTGGTCATCGGCAACACCGCGGCCGTCGCGGTGGTGTGCCCGCGGCCTTTGAAGATCTAGAGGGCACGCACTCATGTCACGCATCGGCGTCCTCGGCGGCATGGGCCCATCGGCAACGGTGGACTTCATGGAAAAGATCATCCAGCTCACGCCCGCCACGCGCGACCAGGAGCACCTGCCGGTGATCGTGGCGAACCTGCCGCACGTGCCGGACCGCTCCAGCGCCATCCTGGGCACGGGGCCCGACCCGCTGAGCGCGCTGCTCGCGGGCATCGACGTGCTCAACGACATCGGCGTGGGCGTGATCGCGATTCCCTGCAACTCGTCGCACCACTGGTATGCGCAGATGGTCGAGCACAGCCGGGCACCGGTGATCCACATCGCTCAGTCGTGCGTGGCCGCCATTGCCACGACACCGAACGAACGGCCGGTGCGGGTGGCGGTGCTCGCCACGCGCGGCGCGCTGGCCTCGGGCTTTTACCAGCAGGCGCTGCGCGAACGCGGCATCGACTTTCTCGTGCCCGACGCCACAACCGGCCAGGACCACGTGGACGCCTGCATTCGCGCCGTAAAGGGCGGCGACGTGCAGGCCGGCGCGGCAGCCTTCGAGCTTGCGCTGGAAGCACTGGCCGCCACCGGCGCCACCGCGGTGATCATGGGCTGCACCGAATTGCCGATCGCCGCGAAGGCCGCGAGCGCCGCCGGGCACAGCGCCCTGACGCTGATCGACAGCTCGCTGGAGCTGGCCCGCGCCACGGTCGCTTTCGCACTCGACAAGGGATGGAACAAGCCGACATGGGTTTCCTGACGCGCATGTCCCACAGCCTGCTCGCCCTGCTTCTGTGCATGGCGGCAGGCGGTGTCGTGGGCGTCTATGCGCCCATGGTGGGCGACGTGGGGTACACGGCGGCGCAGGTCTATCTGGCAATCGTGAGCATGGCGGCCATTCCGCTGCTGGTGGTCGCCACCTTCTTCGGCCTGCGCCAGACCATGGGGCTGCCCTTTCCGGGGCGGCGCATCGCGATGATCGCGGGCCTTGCATTGCTGCTGGTGATGAGCTGCGCGGGCACCGGGCTGGCGCTGGGCTGGGTCAACGCGCCGGGCGCGCACCTGGACGCCGAATCGCGCGAGCACCTGGGCGAGCTGGTGCAGCAGGCCGGCGACGGCGGCGACCTCGAAATGCGCCTGCACGACAGCAGCACGCAGGCAACGGCCATCGAGCGCCCCCGCGTCACGCTGGTGCCCGACAACTTCTTCCGCGTGCTGGTGGAGGGGCGTTCGCTGGGCATCCTGTCGTGCGCGCTGCTGTTCGGCCTGGCCTTTGCCGCGCTGGCGCGCACGCAGCACGCCGCGCTCAACCACATGTTCGAGGGCATCTACCGCACGCTCGAACTCATCATCGCGCGCGCCAACATCCTGCTGCCGGTGGTGGCCTTCGGAATGTCGGCGCACGTGTTCGCGCAGACCGACGCGGTGACGATCCGCGCCATGAGCGGCTTCCTGCTGCACTTCGTGGCGCTGGTGGCGCTGCTGGCCGTGGGCGCCATCGCGGTGATCCACCGGCGCGGCAACCAGCCGCTGGCCGACGTGCTGCAGCACCTGAAGACGCCGATGCTGGTGAGCCTGATGTCGTCGAGCACCACGGCCAGCATTCCGCACACCATCGAGGCGATGAGCGCGCGGCTGGGCTTCAGCCGCGGCATCGTGGAGCTGGTGGTGCCCACCGCCTCGGTGTTCCTGCGCGCGGGCTCGGCGCTGTACTACGTGCTGCTGGCGCTGTTCGTGGCCAACCTCTACGACCGCACGCTCAGCGCGGCCGACATCGGAATGATCGGCATGGGCGCGACGGTTGCGGCCTTCGCCTCGGCGGGCAACAACAGCCTGACCAACGTGGGCTACGCGGGCATCGTGCTGGCGATGCTGCAGCTGCCCATCGAGGCCGCGCTGGCGCTGTTCCTGGCCATCGACCTGATCTGCGAGGGGCCGCGCAACCTGCTGACGCTGCTGGCCACCTGCGTGCTGATTTCCGTCGTATCGGCGGGCCTGCCGTCGGAGCGTGTCACGGCGCCTGCCGCAGACGTGGCACCCGCGAAGCCGCTGCGCTTCGTGCTCACGCGCGGAAACGTCATGCTGCTGGCGGGCTGCAGCGTGCTGGCCTCCCTGCTGATTTTGCTGATGGGCATTGCCGTGGGAGCGCGGCAGGCGCAGCCCTCCGCCGCGTATGCGACTTCGGCCGCGGCGAACCCTGGAATCTCGCGATGAACCGCACAAAGACTTCTCTCTTCAGATGGATCGCCGCCCTGCTGCTGCTCTCGCAGCTGGCCGCATGCGGCAGCCTGTTTCCCAAGGGCACGCGCGTGAACTGGAGCGAGCTCACGCTGTCGGCCTCGCCCGATGCCAACCAGAACAGCCCGGTGGCGGTCGACGTGGTGATGGTGCTCGACGACACCATGCTCGCCCGCATCACCGAGCTCACCGCAGCCAAGTGGTTCGGCGCACGCGCCGACCTGCAGAAGACCTTTCCGCAGAGCCTGTCGTACCTCTCGTGGGAGCTGGTGCCGGGCCAGACGATTCGCGTGCCCTCCAGCGCCTTCGGCTCGCAGCGCGTGGCGGCCGTGCTCGTCTTCGCGAACTACACCACGCCCGGCGCCAATCGCGTGCGGGTGGAAGACCTCAAGGGCGCCGTTGTCGCCCGCTTCGACGTTCAAAGCTTCGACGTGTCGACCACACGCTGAACAACCCGGACCCTCGCCAGTGAACACCGCATTCCATCTTTCTTCTTCCTGCGCAGGAGCCCGCCATGTCTGACGTGCACAGCGCCGCCCCCATCGCCGATCGCATCGAGTGGCATGAAGGCATGCTGCTGTCGCCTCAGCACTTCCAGCAGCTCTCGGCGCGCACCGATTCCCTCGTGGCCTGGCAGACGCTGGCCGCCGCGCCCTTCAGCTGGGGCGTGCGCCGCCTGGTGTTCGACCAGGGCCTGCTGCCCGCAGGCCTGCTGCGCGTGCTGGCGCTCGACGCCATCCTGCCAGATGGCACCGCCGTGCAGTACTCGGCCGCCGAGGCCGCGCACGGCGCGCTCGAACTCTCGCTCGCACCGCATAAAGACCAGCTGGCCGTTGAGCCGCTCGACATCTACCTCACGCTGCCGGTTGCCGGCCCCGCGCGGCATCGCGGTGCGACCGTGCGCTTTCGCTCGGTGTCCGGTGCGCCGGTGGAAGACGCCGTGTCGGACGCCGAGCCCGCGAACATCCCCCGCATGCTGCCGCGCCTGGCGCTCAGCGCGGGCGCGGTGCCTCCCGGCACGCACGTACATCTGCGCCTGGGCCAGGTGTTCAAGGACAACGAAGTTGTGAAGCTGGGCGACGCGCAGCCGCCGCTGCTTGAAGTAGCGCGCGACAACCCGCTGTGGACTGCGGCCGCAGGCCTGTTGGGCCAGTTGCGCGGCAAGGCGGCCTTCGTCGCGAAACAGACGGCTGTGCCCTCTTCGCGCGTGGACGACCGCCTCGCGCACCTCGAACTGAAGGACCGGCTGCGCAGCCTGCTGTCGGGCCTGCCGCACGCCGAGGCCGTGCTGCGCACGCCGCACCTGCATCCGCTGCCGATGTACTGGTCGCTGTGCGCGCTGCTGGCTTCGCTGAGCCAGCTGCGTCCGGGCGGCCTGCCGCCGGTGCCGATGGACTACGACCATGCGAACCCCTCGCGCGTGTTCCAGCCTCTGCTGCTGGCGCTGCGCGACGCGGTGTCGGAGGTGAGCCAGGAGTACCGCGAGCACAAGTTCGAGTTTCGCCAGGGCGCGTTCGAGACCACGCTGCAGCCGCAGTGGCTGGCCGGCGCGCGCATCGTCGTCGGCCTGCGCGGCCAGTCCGACAAGGACCTGCTGGCCTGGATGGACAGCGCCATCGTCGGCGCGCAGTCGGCCTACCCCTCGCTGCGCGAGCGCCGCGTGCTGGGCGCGGTTCGCCGGCCCATCGAGTCGGCCGACGAGCTTGGCCTGCGCCCCGGCTCGGGCTACCTGCTCTACGCCATCCAGACCAGCACCGCACTGACAGTAGCCGGCGAACTGCTCGTGATCGCCAACGCGAACGAAGGCGCCACCGCGCAGCCTCCGCAGGAAATCGTGCTGTTCATCAAAGACTGATCGACCCCCATGGCACGCACCCTTCCCGACCTTGCGGTCGACGACCACATCACCAAGCAGTTCCGCGCGTTCTACGACGAGATCGTGAAAGCGCGCGACCGCACCGCCGAATCGCGCGAAACCGACATCGACATGGTGGCGCAGGCGCTGGCCCGCCACCTGGAAAACCTGCTCGAGCTGCAGTCGCTCGAATCGCGCCGCGAGAGCACGCGCTTCGAGCTGGAGAACGTGGCCGACGCGCGCTACCTCAAGGCCGCGCTGGCCGACGAGATCCTGCTGCACACGCCGTGGATCGGCCGCGAGCGCTGGACCGCGCACCTGCTGGAGTCTTCGCTGTTCCGCACCAACATCGCGGGCGACCTGGTGTTCAGCCGCATCGAAGAACTGCTGTCGGGCCGCGAGCCTTCGCGCCGCGACATCGCGCGGCTGTATCTCTTCGCGCTGGCGCTGGGCTTCCAGGGCAAGTACCGCGGCGGCGGCGAAGAAGCACGCCTGCTGGGCTATCGCGAAGAGCTGTTCCAGTTCGTCTACCAGCGGCAGGCCGACTTCTCGGGCCGCGACCGCGTGGTGTCGGAGCGGGCCTATGCGAGCACGCTCTCGCACATCGCGCCGCGCAAGCTGCCCACGCTGAGCCGCTGGACGGTGCTGTTCCTGCTGTGTACTGCCTCGCTGCTCGCGGTGTCGGAGCTGTTGTGGCTGTGGCAGTCGTGGCCGGTGCGGCAGGTGCTGCAGCCGGGCGCGGTCGATGCATCGGGGGCCTACCAGCGATGAACGACATGCGCCATTCAAAGAGCCCCAGGAGGTCGTCGCCATGCTGACAGACCAGCTCTTCCTCATTTCCATCGCAGTGCTCACGCTGGTGGTGCTGCTCGTGCTCGGCATGGTGCTGTACTTTGCGGCGCGCCGCTCGCACGCCAAGCCGTCGAGCGATCCGAAGGTCGCGCGCATCCGCTTCGACTCGCTGCGCAGTTCGTTCCGCCAGGCCGTCGAGCTGATCGAAGGCAACATCGCCTCGCGCGCCGACCGCTACGGCATTCCATGGATCATGCTGCTCAACGAGGGCGACGACCACCGCCAGCTGCCCATCGAGCAATCGGGTGTGGCGAGTGCACTGAGCACCGAGTCGGCCTCTGCCGCGACCACGCAGGGAATCTCGTGGCATTTCTTCGACCGCGGCGTGGTCATCGACATCCAGGGCGCCTACCTCGGCTCGCCCGATGACGACGATGCCTCCGAAAAGCCATGGGACGAGTTCCTGGGCATGTGCCGGGCCTACCGGCCGCAGCGTCCGTTCGACTCGGTGGTCATCACCATTCCGGCGGCGCTGCTGCTCGACGACAGCACCGACGGACGGCTCGAACTCTCCAAGCGCGCCAAGCTCGCGCACCGCCGCCTGTGGCTCGCGCAGAACCGCTTCGCGATGCGCTTCGCCGTGTACGTGCTGGTCACTGGCGCAGAACATCTCGAAGGCTTCAGCGCCTTTGCGAGCGCCCTGCCCGAGCCGCTGCGCGCGAGCATGCTGGGCTGGTCGTCTCCCTACGACCTGTCGACCACCTACCAGCCGGGCTGGGTCGACGAGGCTGTAGGCACCGTGGTGCGCTCGGTGTCCGACGTTTCGGCCGAGCTCTTCGCCACCGACACCGCGCCGCAGGGCGCCGGACCGCAGCTGCTGCTGCCTTCGCGCATCGAGGCACTGCGGGGCCAGCTGCAGCTGTACGTTGACGAGCTGATGCGCCCGAGCGCGTACCACGAGCCCTTCTTCTTCCGCGGCATCTACCTGACGGGCGACAGCGGCGAATCGGCGCAGGCCGTTGCCGCCATCGACGCCGAGCACGACAGCTACGGCCAGAAAGACCTCGAGCCCATCGGCGGCGACCTGATCGCGCAGCTGATGCGCCAGCCGGCATTCCTACGTGACCTGTTCGAGAAGAAGATCTTTCTCGAATACGGGCTCACGCGGCCGTCGCGCACACAGACGCTGGCGCGCCCGGTGCTGCACCGCGCGCTGCGTTGGACGGCGATCCTGTTCCTCAGCGGCTGGGGCATTGGCCTGGTTGTGGCCACATGGCAGCTGCACCGGCACAACAGCACGCTGGTGTCGGCGCTCTCGCAGCTGCAGCACGACGCGCAGTACCGCATGCGTGCACTGCAGCGCGGCGAGACTATTCCGACCGCGTGGTACCGCAACAAGGCGCTGTCGCTGCTGGCCATGAACGAGCGGCTGCGCACCGACGGCACGTATTCCTTCTTCATGCCCGGCTCGTGGCGGCCCTTCGACGACCTGAACGAACGCGTGATAGAGCGCATCGAGCGCGAGTTCGGCGACATCGCAGTGAGCACGCTGCGCCGCGAGCTGATGGCCCGCGTGAGCCAGCTGAGCGGCGTGGAGCAGGACGAGGCCACCGGCGAATTCATCGTCGGCGCCAACTGCAGCCTGCCGCCGAGCTTCAAGACCATTGGCGATGCGCCGCGCAAGAACGGCCTGCTGGTGGAAGACCAGCCCGAGTTCGGCGCTCTGCAGCGCTATCTTGGTTCGGCCGAACAGCTCGACACCGCACTGCAGGCGGTGGAGCGCCTGCGCCAGCCCTCCACCGGCAACGCGGAAGACCTGCGCGTGGCCGTGCGCTACGCGCTGGGCGCCGAACTGCCCGCCGACCTGAGCCGCAACCTGCGCTACTTCCGCCAGGCGGCAGAGGGCAAGGCGCTGGCGATTCCGCTGACACCGGTGCAGTCGGCGCTGCGCTGCGCGCTCGACAAGGGCACGGCGCAGCTCGACACGCGACTGTTCGTCAACAACGAGCTGCTGGTGTCCGAGCAGTCGCTGGGGCGGCTGCTGCCATCGCTTGCCAGTGCGGGCACCTTCGCGCGCACCACGGCCAGCTATCGCGAAGTGATCGCCGCCATCAAGGACCAGGAAGACCTGGTCGCCTCGGGCAAGGGCGGCTGGATGCGCCAGCCGGTGCTGGTGCTGGGCGCTTCATACGACCGCACGATCGCGCGCATCGAGCAGAACCGCCTGCTGGGGCAGGAGCCGGCCGATGCGGTGCGCGGCCGCGCGCAAGATGCCTTCCAGAAATTCCGCGCCGAGTTCAACCTGCGCTTCGGCGGCGCGCAGCCCGGCCTCGTGTGGCAGGACAAGGAAGGCCGCTTCGCACTGGCGCCCGAACGCATCGCGCTGCGCGACGCGCTCACCGCGTTGCTGGCGCAGCCCTTCATGGCCGCCGCACGCGACCGCGAGCTGCCGGGCGCGGGCCTGCGCTCGACGACCACGTGGGACCTCATGCGGCTCGACCAAGCGCTGGCCGTCGGCGACATCCGCAAGCGCTACATGACCGACGGCATGACAGCCTTTCCGGCCACGGTTCGCCCGGGCGTCGAGAGCGCGCTGAACGCGCACTTCGCGCAACTGGTGGTCGACCAGGTGGCCGAGGCCGCGACCGGTGCCAACGACGGCATGCGCCCCACGTCGGGCGCGCTGATGGCCACCGACACGCAGGCTGCGGCTTATGAAGCCTCGCGCCAGCGCCTGGCCAAGATACAGGCGCTGCTGTACGAGATGGGCGCCGGTCCGCGCGCCGAAGACCTGCGCGCGATGATGTCGCGCGACGCGCTGCAACGCCTGGAAGGCGTGGACGAAGCCTTCAACCAGTCGGAGCTGTACGCCATGCGCGGACGCGACTTCCAGGGCTGGCGCGGCGAGCGCGGGCCGATGCTGGTCGCCTTCGGCGTGCCGGACACGGGCTCGCTCGCGGCCTACCTGGGCCAGCAGTTCAATCGCACCGAAACGCTGGGCAAGCTGGCCGACAGCTACATCGCGGCGCTCGACGGCGCGGGTGCGGGCTCGGTGCTCGCGCAGCGCTGGCAGGCGATCAATCGCGACCTGGAGCGCTACCGGCTGAAGAACCCGAACAGCAGCCTGCTGCTGCTCGAGCAGTTCCTCGGCACGACCGGCGCCGAGATCGACCGCGAGACCTGCGCCGCCAAGCTGGCCGGCAAGGCGCCTGCAGCACGCATCGGCGACTACTTTGCCGACCGCCACCAGCAGATCTACAGCGCCCTGCTCGCGCGCTGCTACGAGCTGCAGTTCGGCGACCAGCAGGAGTTGTGGACGCAGTTCTCCACGCGCTTCAACCGCTCGCTGGCGGGGCGGCATCCGTTCGGCGCGGCGACGGGCCGCGCCTTCGATCTGGCCGACCCGGCGGACGTGAACGACCTCGCGCGGGCCTTCGACCCGCTGTCGCGCGCGTTGAAGGACAACCGCACCGACGGCACCGTGCGCACCTCGGCCATGCCGGGGACGGCCGCGCGCCGCTTCGCCGAGCAGTTCGGCCGCGCACGCGACTTCATGCTGCCGCTGTTCCCGACCGAAGAAGGCGCCGCGCCGGGCTATGACCTGAGCGTGGACTTCCGCGTGAACACCGGTGCCGAGATCGAGGGCAACAAGATCATCGACTGGTCCTTCGAGGTCGGCGACCAAGTGCTCAAGCAGCGCGACCCACCGCGCACGCTGCGCTGGGAATACGGCATGCCGGTGGCGCTGGTGCTGCGCATCGCGAAAGACTCGCCGCTGGTCGCGCGCGCCGACCCGCAGCAGCACGCATTGCTGACCGACGGACAGACCGTGAGCTTCCACTTCGCGGACCCGTGGGCGCTGTTCACGCTGGCGCAGCGCCAGCGTGAAGCCGACACGGTGCAACGGCCGGACGGCCGCTCGCAGCTGCTGAAGTTCGAGTTTCCGCTGGTGGCCCAGTCGGCTGGCGACACCGCCCAGTCGCCTGCGGGAGGACGCGCGCGCGTATTCCTGCGCGTTGCCGCAAGCCCCGCCGGCAAGAAGACCGCCCTGATCTGGCCCGCCGCGTTCCCGATGCGCGCCCCTGAATGGAACACGCCCTGATGGCCGCCGTGCTCGCTCCCCTGAACACCGAGGCCGCCAACGGCTTCGCACCCGACCTCGCGGCCTTCCTGGCGCCGCTGCAAATCGAAGGCGAAGGCCCCGCCGGGCCGCCGCTGCGCTACGACCCGGTGTACTCCCGCATCCGCGATGCGCGCATGGAGGAAGACGCCAGCCTGCCGATGGGCGAATGGACGCGCCCGCTCAAGAAGGCCGACTGGCGCGCCACCGAGATGCTCTGCGCCGAGGTGCTGCAGCGGCGCAGCAAGGACCTGCAGGTGGCCGCGTGGCTCACCGAGGCGTGGGTGCATCGCCATGCGATCGACGGGCTGATCGCGGGCACGCGGCTGCTCGAAGGGCTGGCGCGCGACTTCTGGCAAGACGTGCATCCATGCATTGGAGAAGACGGCGACGCCGACATGCGAACGGCCACCTTCGTGTGGCTCAACGACACCCTCGCGCAGACCTTGCTGATGCGCGTGCCGCTGCTCGCGTGGCCGGATTTCTCCCCGCCCTTCATCAACCTGGGCGACTGGCAGCGCGCGCTGACCACCGAGTTCGGCGCCGGTGCGGGCAATACCAAGTCGAAGGCGAAGGAAGTGGCGGCAGAGCCGAGCGCGCAGACGGTGTCGCGCCAGGACATCCTCGATCAGGCCGCACGCGACCTGCATGCGCTTGCCGCGCTCGACGACCGCGTGGCGCTGGCCGCCGATGCATGGCGCGACCTGGGCGCACTGCTCGACGAGCGCCTGGGCGCGGACGCGCCGAGCCTGTCGAAGGTGACGGAGATGCTGCTTCGCACGCGGCAGGCGCTGCGCAGCCTGCTGCAGGAGCGCGACCCGCGCGATGAAGAACCACCGGCCATGCCAATGGAGCCGCCCGCAAGTTGGGCGGCGGACACATCAACGCCTTCCGCGACCTCGATGGACGACAACGACATGAGCGAAGCCCCTTCTCCTCCTCTTTCTCTTTCTCCTTCCGCGCCGCTTCCGCAGGCCGCGGCGAGCGGGCGCATCGGCAGCCGCGCCGAGGCCTACCAGCTGCTGGAGCTGGCCGCCGCCTACCTGCTGCGCGAGGAGCCGCACAGCCCCACTCCCTACCTCGTGAACCGCGCGGTGGCGTGGGGACGCATGCCATTGCCGCAACTGATGCAGGAAGTGCTCCGCGAGGACGGCGACCTGAATCGGTACTTCTCGATCATTGGTGTGCGGCCCGACGCCTAGACGTCATCCATTCCTTTCAACACGTCTTTTCAGTCCCCTCACAGTCATGGCTACTCCCACTCCCCTGTTCAAGGCGGTCGCGCTCTAGGCAGCCGTCGTCACCAGGCTCCGACCATCATGGCCCGCTTTACTTGCTTCAACCCCATCTGCCGGCGCACCGTGGAGAGCGCATGGAAACCTCCTGCCTGCCCGCATTGCAAAGGCGGCGACATGCGCCAGGAAGTCCAGCCGGCGGTGTTACCTGCCAGCAAACCGGTCGTACGCGCGCTGCCCCTGGCCGGCAAGGCGACGGCATCGACGTCGTCAGGCACTGCAGTGACTCCCTTCGTCCCGCGAGGTCCGATTCAGACGGTCGACCTGCTGGTTCAGGTCTTCGATCTGTTCGATGAGCGGACCGTCGGATTTCTGGCACGGGTCTGCAGAAACTGGCATGCGGCGGCCGGCGTCGTGCTGCGTCGCTACGTGGCCGATGCACGCGGATTCGGCTCGGGATCGGGTCTCACGATGAAGAGCCAGATACTGGGCCTCCTGGCGAATACAAGGAACCTTTCGCTGGCCGTGGACAAGTTCATGCCGGTCAGCTACGGTGACGATGACAGCATCCTGGCGTATATCGTCAAGCACAGGATCAAGCTCACGCTGAAGCTGGGTACGCCGAATCAGAAGCTTCTGACACAGTTGGACAAGGCGTCGCAGAATCCCAATTTCATATACAAGCGGCACGAAATCCAAGCCTTGAGGAAGAAGCGCGAGGTGCCCGCCCTTCTCAACTACCAGGCCGAGACCGTCACTCAATTCGGCGACCTTGAGCATGAACTGCACGGCGGGCACGTTCAGACAGGGCTGATGCACAACAAGTTCTGGATCCTCGACAACAACGGCATCGTCACCGGCTCGCCCAACGTGAGCTTCTCCGCCATGGAGGGCGGCAACTTCGAGAGCTGCATCTATATCCGCAGCGCCAAGTTGGCTCCGCTCTACCAGCGCTACTTCCAGTTGCTGAGCACTCCCTACTCCGATGATTCCGTGGAATGGCAGGCCTTCGAAAAGCAGGTCACTCACTACAACCGCAACTCCACCCGCGTGAAGGCCGCTTTCGCTCCGACCGTGAACATCAGCGACTTCATCGTGGACAACTTGCACGGAGCGGTGAAGATCACGGTACGCCAATTTCTCGTGAGCACGGCAGGCATCGACGACGACACCAGCATCGTGCCTGTTCTCTGCGGGATGGCGGAGCAAGGGGCCGATATTGAAGTCTTCCTCGACGAGGCCGCCTATGACAAATATGGATTCGTACAGAAGGCCGCACTGCGACTGATGCAAAGCGGCGGCAAGGTCTACCTGCAGACTCCCGTGACAGTGGTGGGTGGGCAGGAACGGCTGCAGCACGACAAGCTGATCCTTGCCACCTTCCACAACGGCGTGAAACGCACACTGCTCGGCAGCGCGGGCGCCACCGTCAGCGTGATCGCCAACATCAATGCCGAGAACTTTCTGTGCCTCGACCTTCCCAAGGTCTACGACGAGCTGATGAAACACCACCAGAACACGCAAAAAGGCGGCACCACCAAGGCTCTGCTACTGTGAAGCTCTGACGCCGCGCCGAAAGCGTTGGCGGCTGGCGACGACCTGGCGGAATCGCGCGGCACCCCTTCAACCCAGCACGTCGTTCACCTGCTCCCGAAATTCGCTCAGGCTCACGGCCGCCCCAATCTCCCGCGGCAACGCATCGCGCACCGAGAACACGCCAAGAATCTTCGCCCCCGCCGCCAGCGGCAGGTGGCGAAAGCCCCGTTCGAGCATGAGCACGACGGCGTCGGACACCAGCGTTTCGGGCGGCACGCAGATGGGGTTGGGCGTCATCACGTCGCGCACCGCCGTGCGATCAGGGTCCAGCCCCTTGGCAAGCACCCGGGTCATCAGGTCGCGCTCGGTCAGGATGCCCAGCAGCGTGTCGGGCAGGTCCATGATGAGCACGCTGCCGCAGTTGGCGCGCGTCATCACGCAAGCGGCGTCGCGCACGTTCGCCTGCGGACCCAGGCTGATCACATGCTTGCGCGAGATGGACTGGAAAACAGTGCGCTCGGTCATGATGCACCCTCCGGAAGTGGCGTCGTGGATGGTGCCGCCGACAGCGGCTCAGCGCAAGGAGGCGTTGAGCCGTTCCAGCGCCGTGGCGCCGGGGCAAAGCTGGTCAGGCCCCATCGCGTTGAGCGGCTGGTCGCTGGTGTTGAGCGCCGTGTGCAGGTCGGTGGCCAGCGGGTCGACGTAGAGCAGGCCGGTCACCACCTCCCCCATCTCGTGGTGCCGCTGCATGTAGGCCATGGCGGCGTAGCGGTCGCCAGGGTTGTAGTCGGGGTGCAGGCTGCGCAGGCGCAGCAGCGTGCCGTCATGCTGGCGTACGTCCATCACTTCGCCCGGTTCGATATCGACGGCAATTTCGTCTCGCCCGCTGATGAAGTCGATGCGGCTCACCGCCTCGTTGTGCTCGCGCACGTAGTCGTAGCTCTTGGTGCTGCCGGGGTGGTTGTTGAAGGCAACGCAGGGGCTGATGACGTCGATGAAGGCGGAGCCGCCATGGCTGATCGCCCCTTTTATCAGTGGCACAAGTTGCGCCTTGTTACCCGAAAAGCCCCGTCCCACGTAGCTGGCGCCCAACTGCAGCGCCATGGCCACGAGATCCACCGGGCTGTCGGTGTTGACGACGCCCTTCTTGCTTTTCGAGCCCTGGTCGGCGGTGGCCGAGAACTGGCCCTTGGTGAGGCCGTAGACGCCGTTGTTCTCCACGATGTAGGCCATGCGCACGCCGCGCCGCATGGCGTGGGCAAACTGGCCCAGGCCGATGGAAGCCGAATCGCCGTCGCCCGAAACGCCCAGGTACAGAAGGTCGCGATTGGCCAGGTTGGCGCCGGTCAGCACGCTGGGCATGCGGCCGTGCACGGTGTTGAAGCCGTGCGATGCGCCCAGAAAATAATCCGGCGTCTTCGAGCTGCAGCCAATGCCCGAGAGCTTGGCCACGCGATGCGGCTCGATGTCCAGCTCCCAGCAGGCCTCGATGATGGCGGCGGAGATCGAGTCGTGGCCGCAGCCGGCACACAACGTGGAGATCTTGCCCTCGTAGTCGCGTCGCGTGTAGCCGACCTTGTTGGTGGCCAGCGTCGGGTGCCGCAACCGGGGCTTGGCAAGGTAGGTCATGCAGGCTCTTTCGTGTCGGTGCTGCCGGAGGCTTGCGTCTGCTGTTGCACGTGCGCGCTGATCGACTGGACGATGAAGCGTGCGGTGATGGGCGTGCCGTCGAAATGCAGCACCCGTATCAACCGGGCCGGATCGGCGTCCAGCTCATTGACCAGCAGGCTGCGCATCTGCGCGTCGCGGTTCTGCTCGACCACGAACACCTTTTCATGCTGTGCCAGGAACTGCACCACGCTGTCCGCAAAGGGAAAGGCGCGCAGCCGCAGTGCATCGAGATGGATGCCGCGTTCTTCCAGCGCCTGCAGCGCTTCGTGCATCGATGGGCTGGTGGAGCCGAAATAGATCACGCCCAGCTTGGTCTTTTCGGTGGCCGGCCTCAGCACCGGCTGCGGCACCAGGGTCGCCGCGGTTGCGAACTTCTTCAGCAACCGTTCCATGTTGTAGATGTAGTCCGGCCCACGCTCCGAGTACCGGGCATAGGCGTCGCGCGTGGTGCCGCGCGTGAAGTAGCTGCCCTTGGTCGGGTGCGTGCCCGGCAGCGTGCGCCAGGGAATGCCGTCGCCATCCACGTCCTTGTAGCGGCCGAAGTCGCGGCCCGCCTCGAGCTCTTCGGCGCTCATGACCTTTCCGCGGTCGTAGGCCTTGCTGTCGTCCCAGGCAAAGGGCTCGCACAGGCGCTGGTTCATGCCGATGTCCAGGTCGGTCATCAGGAACACCGGCGTCTGCAGTCGGTCGGCCAGGTCCAGCGCCGCGGTCGCATGCTCGAAGCACTCGTGCGGATCTTCGGGAAACAGCAGCACGTGCTTGGTGTCTCCGTGCGAGGCATACGCGCAGGAGAGGATGTCGGCCTGCTGCGTGCGCGTCGGCATGCCGGTGGAAGGGCCGCCGCGCTGCACGTTGATGAGCGTGACAGGAATCTCCGCAAAGTAGGCCAGCCCGATGAACTCGCTCATCAGCGAAATGCCCGGCCCCGAGGTCGCGGTGAAAGCGCGTGCGCCGTTCCATCCGGCGCCGACCACCACGCCGATCGATGCAAGCTCGTCTTCCGCCTGCACGATGGCAAAGCGGTGCTGGCCGGTGGCCGGGTCCACGCGGAATTTGGTGCAGTACTTCTGGAAGGCCTCGGCCACCGAAGACGACGGCGTAATCGGATACCAGGCCGCGACCGTGGCACCGCCATACACGCAGCCCAGAGCGGCGGCGCTGTTGCCGTCCACGAAGATGCGGTTGCCGACCCCGTCGGCGCGCCGCACCCGCAGCCCCAATGGCTCGTGAAGGTTCTCCCGCGCGAAGTCGCAGCCCAGGTGCAGCGCCTGCACGTTGGAGGCGAGCAGCTTTTCCTTGCCCTTGTACTGTTCGCCGAACAGCTTCTCGACCACCTCCGGCTCGATGCCGAGCAGGATGGCCAGGGCGCCCACGTAGACGATGTTCTTGAACAGCTGGCGCTGCCGCGGGTCCTGATAAACGGCGTTGCAGATTTCGGTGAGCGGCATGCCGATCACGCGAACGTCGCTGCGGAACTTCGATGGCGGCAGCGGCCGCGTGCTGTCGTAAAAGAGATAGCCGCCGGGCTCCAGCTCGGCCAGGTCAGCGTCCCAGGTCTGCGGGTTCATCGCCACCATCATGTCGGTGCCGCCGCGCCGCCCGAGATGGCCCTGCTCCGTCACGCGCACCTCGTACCAGGTGGGCAGGCCCTGGATGTTGCTGGGGAAGATGTTGCGCGGGCTCACTGGCACGCCCATACGCAGGATCGCCTTGGCGAACAGCTCGTTGGCCGAGGCCGAACCCGAGCCGTTGACGTTGGCGAACTTGATGACGAAGTCGTTGACTGCCTCTATCTGCTTCATGCCGTCACCCCCGCCTCCGCCCCTGCAGGCGTCATCTTCAGCAAGAACTTCTGCATATCCCACGCGCCCGTGGGGCAACGCTCGGCGCAAAGGCCGCAGTGCAGGCAGACGTCTTCATCCTTGACCATCACGCGGCCCGTCTTGAGCCCGCCGGACACATACAGGTCTTGCGCCAGGTTCAGCGCCGGCGCCTTGAGCCGGGAGCGCAACTCGACTTCTTCGCCGTTGTCGATGAAGTTGATGCAGTCCATCGGGCAGATGTCCACGCAGGCATCGCATTCGATGCAGGCAGCTTCGGTGAACACGGTCTGCACGTCGCAGTTCAGGCAGCGCTCGGCCTCCTTGAAGGCGGTGGCGGCGTCGAAGCCCAGCTCCACCTCCACGCGGATGCTGGCCAGTGCCGTCTCTGCCTTGGCCCACGGCACCTTGTAGCGCAGGTCGTTGGAGGTGTCGTTGTCGTAGCTCCACTCGTGGATGCCCATCTTCTGCGACACCAGGTTGGTCATCGGCGCCGGGCGAACGTAGACCGGCTCGGCACGCAGCAGCTTGTCGATCGACACCGCAGCCTCGTGGCCATGGGCCACGGCCGTGATGATGTTCTTGGGGCCGAAGGCCGCATCGCCGCCGAAGAACACGTTGGGCACCGTCGACTGGAAGGTGTTCTCGTCCAGCTTCGGCAGGCCCGACTTGTCGAAGGCGATGCCGCAGTCTCGCTCGATCCACGGGAATGCGTTTTCCTGGCCCACCGCCACCAGCACTTCGTCGCATTCGAAATACGCGTCCGGCTCGCCGGTAGGCACCAGCGAGCGGCGGCCCTTGTCGTCGTACTCGGCACGGACGATCTCGAAGCGCATGCCCAAGAGCTTGCCTTCTTCGTGAACGAAGGCCTTGGGCACGTGGAAGTCGATGATCGGAATGCCTTCGTGCTGGGCGTCTTCCTTTTCCCAGGGCGAGGCCTTCATCTCAGCAAAGCCGCTGCGCACGATGACTTTCACGTCGGTGCCACCAAGGCGGCGGGCCGAGCGGCAGCAGTCCATGGCCGTGTTGCCACCGCCCAGCACGATCACGCGCTTGCCGATGCTGCTGACGTGGCCGAAAGAAACTGAGTTGAGCCAGTCGATGCCGATGTGGATGCTGGCCGCCGCTTCCTGCCGGCCAGGCACGTCCAGGTCGCGCCCGCGTGGTGCCCCGCAGCCGACGAAGATCGCGTCCCACTCCTGTGCCATCAGCGCCGTCATCGAGTCGATGCGCTCGCCGCTGCGGAACTCGACGCCCAGGTCGAGGATGTAGCCCGTCTCCTCGTCGATGACCGACTCCGGCAGGCGAAAGCGCGGTATCTGCGTGCGGATGAAGCCGCCGGCCTTGGCTTCGCCGTCGAACACCGTCACTTCGTAGCCGAGCGGCGCCAGGTCGCGTGCGACGGTGAGCGAGGCCGGCCCCGCACCGACGCAGGCAACGCGCTTGCCGTTCTTCGGCTCCAGCTTCGGCATGCGCGCGCGCACGTCGTCCTTCATGTCGGCCGCCACGCGCTTGAGCCGGCAGATGGCCACCGGTTCGGGCTCCCCTGTGTTGCCCTCTTCCACCCGCCCTCGCCTGCAGGCCGGCTCGCAGGGCCGGTCGCAGGTGCGACCCAGGATGCCGGGGAAGACGTTGGACACCCAGTTGATCATGTAGGCGTCGCTGTAGCGGCGCTGCGCGATCATGCGGATGTATTCAGGGACGGGGGTGTGCGCCGGGCAGGCGTACTGGCAATCGACGACCTTGTGGAAATAGGCCGGGTTGGCAATGTTCGTTCGCTGCAACGCGTGTCTCCTGGCTGTCGCCTGGAACCCCGGAGGGGCCGACGAGTGGCTTTTCCGCCAGTATGCGCCGCGCAGGCGAATGCGCAACCTTGGTGAAATCCCGCAGCTAGCCGGCCGACCCCTCCAGGGCAACGGCAAAGAGGGCATCGATCAGCGGCCGCTCCCTGCGGATGGAAAGGCAGCACAGCGAATAGCTGATCGACAGCTGCTCATCGTCGATCGCCACTGCCGCAAGGCCCGGCAGCGGAATGAACTCCACCTGCGTGACGAAGCCGACGCCCATTCCGTTGGCCACCGCGTGCAGGATGGCCTCGCGGCTGTTGATTTCCATGGCGCAGTTCAGGTTGACTTTCTGCTGCAGGCAGGCGCGCTCGACGCGATGGCGGGTCTTGGAACCGGGCTCGCGCAGGATGACCGTTTCGTGTTCGATGTCGCGGGTGGTGATCGATGCGCGCTTCGTCCACGCATGGCCCTCGGGCACCACCGCGACGATGCGCTCCGTGCGGTAGGGCGCGATGTGCAGGCCTTCGGCCGCCGCGGGTTCGGCGACGATGCCCACGTCGATGGAGAAGTCCTGCAGCCCCCGGAGGGTGGACTCCTCCGACCCGATCGACACCGTCAGGTCCAGCGACGGATGCGCCTCCTTGAAGTTGCGCGCCAGCTCCAGCGCAATGGGCGGCGACACCGCGCCGACGCGCACCAGCCCCACCTTGAGCTTGCGCGCGCTCTCCAGGAAGAGCATCGCCTCCTCCTCCTGCCCGAACAGGCCCTGCGTGATGGCATAGAGCCGCTCGCCGGCCGCGGTGAGCCGCACGCCGCGCCCGCTGCGCAGGAACAGTTCCACGTTGAAGCGGGCTTCCAGGGCCTTGACCTGGTCGGTCACCGTCGGCTGCCCGATGTGCAGGTATTGCGCCGCCGAGGTGAAGCCGCCCGTCTTCGCCACGGCATGGAAGCATCTGATCGATTTGTAGTACTGGTGGAACATGCATTCGGGCCCCGGTGAAGCCGGCGGCTCCTTCAGGAAGAAAGCCTCTCACAAGCACGCCCGGGCGCGAATGAGCGCTTTCCCGGTCGCGATGCCCGCACGGGCGATCCATCGATTTTCGACCATGCGGACACCGGAAATGCGATTGGACGCGATAGCGGACCGCTTCGACACTGGCCGCCATACGAGACAACCGAAGCGAAAGACCCGATGCCCCACGCGTACCACAACCCCGTTTCCATCCACTGCGGCCGAGGCAGTCTGGAGCGGTTGCCCACGATCCTCGCCGGCCGCCGCGTCGTCGTCGTCACCTTTCCCGAAGCCCGCGAGCTCGGACTGGTCGCCCGCCTCCGCGAGCTTCTGAAAGACTCGCTGCTCGGCGTGATCGACGACGTGCGCCCCAATCCCGACGTGGCGCACTTGAGCGCCCTCTACAACCGCTTCTGGCAATCGCCCGAAGCATGCGACGCCATCGTCGCCGTGGGCGGCGGCAGCGCCATCGACACGGCCAAGGCACTGATGGTGGGCACGGCAAGCGGCCAGTTCGACGAGCTCGTCGGCCTGTTGGCAACCGGCAAGCCCTTTGCCCCCACCAGCGTCAAGCCGCTGATCGCGGTGCCGACGACGGCGGGCACCGGCAGCGAAGTGACGCCCTGGGCCACGATCTGGGATGCCGCCCGGCAGAAGAAGTACTCGCTGCACCTGGAGGCCACATGGCCTGAAGCCGCCATCGTCGATCCCGAGCTGATGCTCTCGGTGCCGGCGGGCACCACCGTGTCGACGGGGCTCGATGCGCTTTCCCACGCGCTGGAATCGGTGTGGAACGTGAACGCAAACCCCATCTCCGACACCTTCGCCATCTCCGCCGTGCAGGACATCTTCGAGTGCCTGCCGGCGCTGCGGGCCGATCTCGGCAACATCGAACTGCGCGAGCGCATGGCGCTGGCCGCGCTCAAGGCCGGCCTTGCGTTCTCCAACACGAAGACGGCCCTGGCCCATTCGATCTCGTACGAGATGACGCTGCGCTACGGCCTGGCGCACGGGATCGCCTGCTCGTTCACCCTGCCGATCGTTCTTGAAAAGGCATGGGCCCGCTCTCCCGATCGGGACCGCACGCTGCAGCGCCTGTTCGGGCCCGACCTGACCATTGGCGCCCGGCGCTTGCGCGACTTTCTCCAGGGACTCGGCGTGAAGACCGAGTTCGGGGACTACGGCGTGGCGGACAGCGAAGCCGCGGCCATGATCGCGCGCGCCATGGATGGAGCGCGCGGCAAGAACTTCATAGGGGCGGTGTCCGCCCAGTAGTCGGTCAGTCAGTTAGTCGGTCAGTCGGTTGAATCTGTAGAGCATCGAAAAAAATGCCGGCATTCGAGCCGGTCCCACGGACCCACGTCCGTCAAGAACAGGAGACAAAGACATGCAATTGGCAAATCAAGGCCTGCAGGCCGGGGCGTACGCGCCGCCTCTCGAACATTCATTCCGGCGCGCGCAGTGGCGAATGCTGCTGGCCGCGATGTTCTGCTACCTCTTCTTCTATACCGGCCGGCAGACCTTCGGCTTCGCCATCCCGGGGCTGCAAAAGGAATTCGGATTGTCGAAGGAGGTCCTGGGTTGGGCCTCGGCCAGCCTGCTGTGGTGCTACGCCATCGGCCAGGCGATCAACGGCAACCTCGCCGACAAGTTCGGCGGCCGGCGCGTGATGACCGCGGGCGCCATCCTGTCCTGCGCGGCCAACTGGGTGGTGAGCTTCGCCGTCGGGTTCAAGACGCTCGCGATTCCATGGGGCGTCAACGGCTACTTCCAGGCGCTCGGCTGGGCGCCGGGCAGCCGCCTGCTGTCGAACTGGTGGGGCACCGGGGAGCGCGGCAAGGTCTTCGGCTTCTACACCTTCGCTGCCGGATGCGCGTCGGTCCTGTCGTTCGTCACGTCCATCGTGGTGGTCAACGTACTGCACCTGGACTGGCGCTGGATCTTCAGGCTGCCCGTGCTGCTGATGCTGGTGGGCGGCATCGCGTTCTACCTGATCGCCCGGGAGCGCCCCGAAGACCTCGGCTTCAAGTCGCCCGACACCGGCATCGCCAACGAGGAAGACGCAAAGGCCGCCGCCCAGCACACGTCCGAAGAAAGCTCGTGGACGCGCTACAAGGCCGTGCTCTGCAACCCGAAGCTGCTCGTCGCGGCACTCGCCATCGGCTTCCAGAATGCCGCGCGCTACGGGCTGATCGTCTGGGTGCCGGTGCACTTTCTCGGCAAGGACTGGAGCAAGATGGCCGACGGCATGATCGATCCCGCATGGATCTCGGTCGCACTGCCGGTGGGCATGGCCTTCGGCGCACTCACCAACGGCTGGATCTCCGACCGCGTCTTCGGCTCGAAGCGCTACAAGGCCATCGTGCTGTACATGCTGCTGGGCGCGGCAGCCTCGGTCGGCATGTACCTGCTGCCCACGAGCATCGGCGGCCTGGCACTTCTGTTCCTCGCAGGCTTCTTCGTCTACGGCCCCGCCTCTTCGTTCTGGGCGCTGTGCCCCGACCTCGTGGGCGCCAAGCGCTCGGGCACCGCCACCGGCGTCATGAACTTCTTCTCGTACCTGCTGGCGGGCCTCGGCGAACCGCTGATCGGCCGGCTGCTGGATCACTCGGGCAACACCTCGATGGTCTTTCCGATCGTGGCCGCCAGCTGCCTCATCAGCGCCTTCATCGCGGTCTTCATCCGTCGCTGAAACAGCCCTTTTCTCTTCACCTCCAAGGAACCCCCTCTCATGAAACCCGACTCGCTGGAAGTCAATGCCCGCAGCTACCGCTGGATGAGCCGCCCCGTCGTGGTGGTGTGCGTCGACGGCTGCGAACCTGCGTATCTCGATGCCGCCATCGCAGCCGGCGTAGCCCCGTACATCGAGCGCATGCGCAAGAGCGGAGCCGACCTGCTGGCCGACTGCGTGGTGCCCTCCTTCACCAACCCGAAC